>JAPLUL010000066.1:0-30211 GCA_026397635.1 Verrucomicrobiota bacterium
GCCCACCCCTCGCCACCGCACGCTGCACGCCCCTTTGGGGGCCGCTGCGCTCGGCATCGCTACGCTCGCCTCACTCCGCAGCCCCCAAAGGGGCGTGCAGCGCAAGGCTAAAGCCTTTTACAGAACAGAGTTTACACCCCCTTAGAAGACCACAGAGATGAAATTTGAAAATGGTATTCTCTGCGGTCTTCTGATCTCTCGCGGTGCAAAATTCGGTCGCTGGATTGCTGGGCTGTGGTCCATTCTCGCACCCGTCCAAGCAGGAGACACCGCAGAGGTTAGAAGACCGCAGAGATGAGCACTGAAATGGATTTCTCTGCGGTCTTCTCACCTCTCGCGGTGTGAAATTCTGCGTTTGAAAACCTCGGCTCGGATTTGACCGGGCAAGTCATTGGTGCAGCGATGGACTGCTCCACTTCTGGTGCGCTGCTTCCAAATCGGCCATAGACGACGGATCATTCCTATCGCTGCGCACCCATGCTCTGTCTCGCTCATTTCGTCTGCCTCCTGCGGCAGGCATCACTGCAGTAGCGAACCTGCTCCCAATCGCGTTCCCACTTCTTCCGCCAAGTGAACGGTCGGCCACAGGCGGTGCAAATCTTCTGCGGCAGGTGCTGTTTTTTCACGCCATGCATGACCTCACGCGCCGAACTCCGCCGCGGCGGCCACGGTCTCCCATTTCTCTGCCTCACGCGTCAGGGCCGCCGCTTTGTCCCGCAGCTTTTTGACCACATACTTGCCCAGGGGCAAATGCAGCGGAGCGTCGCCATCGAGCACCATCTTAACCATCGTTGCAGCAGCACGTTCTGGATCGCCAGGCTGCTTGCCGTTCATTGATTCAAGAAATCGGCCAAATTTGCCCGCACTCGCTTGGTAATCGTCGATAGATACCGCCGCCTTCTCCAAACCTCGCGCGATGAACTCGGTGCGAAACGGTCCTGGCTGCACCAGTGTCACTTTGATGCCCAAACCGGCGAGTTCGAGCCGCAAGCTCTCGCTCATCAGCTCCAGCGCTGCCTTCGCGCCGCCATAGATGCCGAAGCCCGCGTAGTTTGAGATCGCTGCCGCCGCACTGATGTTCACAATGTGCCCGCTCCTCTGCGCCCGAAGCCCCGGCAGCGCTGCTCGGATCACGTTCAGCGGCCCGAAGAAATTCGTCTCCACATTCCGACGGATTTGCTCATCGCTGCATTCTTCTACAGCGCCGATGAGTCCATAGCCCGCGTTGTTCACGATCACATCCAACGGCCCCGCCGCTGCGATCACCTCACGCACATTTGCCGCGTCCGTGACATCCAGCGGCATCACCTCGCAGGTCCCCGTGCGCTCTAAATCCGCGATGCTGCGCACATCTCGCGCTGTCGCGATCACGCGCTGCCCGGCGGCCAGCGCGGCTTCAGTGATGGCGCGGCCAAAGCCGCTGGAACAACCTGTGATCAGCCAGTTTTTTTGATTCATGAGGGATTCAGTCTCCAAAGTGTGAAGTTGAGGGTCGCCGCAAACGTGACCCAGGCCAGATACGGCACCAACAACCATCCGGCTGTCGAGTTCACACGGCGGAAACTCAGCAAGGTCAGCAAAATCGCGATCCACAGCCCCACGATTTCCACCAAGGCCCAGCCAAGCTGATGAGAACCGAAGAAAATCGGTGTCCACGCCGCGTTCAGCGCCAATTGCACGAAGTAGAGTGCCAGTGGACGTGACGACACACCTGCACGCTTCCAAACCAACCACGCCGCCACTGCCATCAGCGTGTAGAGCAGCGTCCACGCTGGGCCAAACAGCCAGGCGGGCGGATTCCAGGAGGGTTTATTCAGCGCGGCATACCACTCTCCCGGCATGCCAATGAAAGCGCTCAAAGCCGGCGCACAAAACGTAAGGAGGATGAATCCGAGGAGCGCGAGGCCGTGGCTTAGTTTGGAGGAGGATGCGCTCATGCTGTCTTCGAATACGCTGCCCGCAGCTCGTTTGCCTGCTTTTGAATGGCCGTGCGCTGCTTTTCATCCAGCCGCGCCAGATTGCGCACCTGCATGCTCATGCGCTGGTTCTGCCGCAACTTCGGCTCGTGCTGCAGCAGGTAGTCCCAATACAAGGTGGTGAACGGGCAAGCCTTCGGCTCCGTGCTCTCTGCGGGGTCAAAGCGGCAGCCAGTGCAGTAGTTGCTCATGCGCTGGATGTATTTGCCGCTCGCCACATACGGCTTGCTCGCCATCACGCCGCCATCGCCGTATTGCGACATGCCGAGCGTGTTTGGCAGTTCCACCCACTCCACGGCATCCACATACACCGCGAGATACCATTCATGCACCCGCTTCGGATCGACCCCGAAAAGCAGCGCGAACAAGCCGGTGACCATGAGCCGCTGGATGTGATGCGCGTAGCCGTAGCGGAGCGTTTGCGTGATCGAATCCCGCAGGCAGTTCATGTCTGTCTCGCCCGTCCAGTAAAACTCCGGCAGCGGTTCGTGCGCCTGCATCGCATTCCGCTCCAGATAATCCGGCATGAAGCGCCAGTAGATGCAGCGCACGTACTCGCGCCAGCCGAGGATCTGCCGGATGAAGCCCTCCACCGCAGCCAGCGGCGCTTTGCCATCACGCCAAGCCTGCTCTGCGGCGGAAAGGACCTCACGCGGATCAAGCAGCTTCAAATTCATCGCTGCACTCAGCCGCGAGTGATACAGCCACGGCTCGTTCGTCCACATCGCGTCCTGATACTGCCCAAAGTCCGCCAGACGGTGCTCGATGAAGTCGATGAGCGCCGATTGCGCCTCTGCCGCCGTCACTGGCCAGTCGAATTCATCCAGCTCGCCGGGATGCTTCGCAAAACGGTCGTTCACCATCGCGATCACCTCCTGCGTGATCGCATCTGGCTTGAAGCGACGTGGCGGCAATCTCAAGCCGGGCCCGGTTTTGCCAAAGGACCCGCGATTGTCGTGATCGTAGTTCCACTGGCCGCCCACAGGCTTGCCCTTCTCCATGAGGAAGCCGGTCTTCTGCCGCATCTCGCGGTAAAAGAACTCCATGCGTAGTTGCTTGCGCCCTTCCGCATGCTTGGCGAACTCCGCTGTCGTGCAGAAAAAATGGCGATCCTCACGCAGTTCGAGCGGCACTTTGAGCTCCTCCGCCACCTTTTCGATCTCTTGCTGCACGCTCCACTCGCCTGCGTGAACCATCACCAGTGTCTGCGGCTTCAGCTTCGTAACGCTTGCCTGCAAGGCGCTGGGAAAATCCGCATGCGCTCCCATGTCGTGATAAATCACGTTCCAGCCGCGCTGGCACAGCGTTTCACGGAAATGCCGCATCGCGGTGAGAAACATCGCGATGCGCGGCTTCGTGCTCCACACCTTCGTGGACTCCCCAGCGACCTCAGCCATCCAGATCGCGTCCGATTTCGGATCAAATCCGTCAAAAGCCGCCGACTTCAGGTCGAGCTGATCACCAAGAACAAGAATAAGACGGGAAACACGCGGCATGGACGAGGTTTACGCCTGCATGCGCGGCCTCGACGGGGCAAAAGCACAAAGCTTCACGGATGCTGCTGATCTTTATTTCCGCAGCGTCAGCCAAACCCAGCGGAAGGGCCAAGTGACAGCAAAAATAACCGAGCCAATCAGAGCAGCGACCAGATTCATCGGGATCAAAAGCACCGTGAGGAACGGATTCAGGATCTTCTGCACCAGTGCAACACGCGACCAAGCGATGGTGATAGCGACGATGATGATGATGCCCGCAAACTTCAGGATTTTCACTTTCAGCGGCCCCATGGCCTCGAAGAAATCATGGAAGTGCAACTCGGAGAGTAGCAGCAGCCCGACGTAGCCGATCAGGATGAAGGCGGTGTGCTCCAGCACCGGATATTTGGCGATCATCTTGATGGCCACGCCTGCCACCAGTCGCAGCGCGATGATGCCGATGGTCACGCCCACATAAACCGGCCACAAATCCTTCGGGCTCAGGGCGATGGCGGCCACCACATTGTCCACACTCAGGCTGAGGTCCATGAGCGAGATCATGGCGATGGTGCTGGCAAAGGTGCGATGGTGCACGTTCACCACTTCACCCTCATTCTCGGCCACGTCCTTTTGCCCAGCAAAGTGGGCGCACATCAGCCAGACAAGGTAGAGCGCCCCAATCAGCATCACCCAGTGGTTGTTGATGATCCAGGAAGCGAACAGCAGCGCCACCACGCGGAAGCCGTACGCGCCGATGTAGCCGATGTTCATGGCCTTCGCGCGCTGCTTCTCATCCAGGTGCGAGGCCATGGCGGCGATGGCGAGGGCGTTGTCCACCGAGAGCAATCCCTCAATCAGAATCAGGCCCATGATGACGGGCAGGGCATGAACAAAAGCAGCCCAGAGTTCGGGCAGGGAGGTGGCGAGAAGTTCGGCAGGCATGGGCGCGAATGATGGAGGAGAGCGCCATGCTTTCCAGTACCATTTGGAGCAGAAACAAGATCACCCCGCCCCATCGGTTGGAGCGGGGTGATCGGCACCATTGGCAGGTTGAAAAATTACGCGTACGACGACTCCACACGCTTCGCCACGTCCTTGTAGCCGTAGTCCGCATTGTAGATTTCTTTGAGCGCGTCGAGGCTCCCCGGCTTGTCGGCCATTTTCTCCAGCACGTTCGCCAGTTCGTAGAGCACCTCTTTTTTGATCGCGTCCATGATCAGCAGCTCCTTGGAGGCCTCCAGAAGGGAGGTCTTGGCCAAGTCGTTCATGTTCTTGCGCTCGAAGCAGCGTCCCAGGAGCAGGATGGCCTTGATGCGCATGTTCGGGTTGGATTTCGCCTGCTGCAGCTCTGGGATCGCCTCGGTGAACATGCCAGCATTGAAGTAAGCCTGGCCCAGTTCGTAGCGCAGCGTCTTGTCCGTCGGGTTGCGGTCCACGCGGCTTTTGGCCTCGTTGATGACCACGCTGGAGCGTTGGCGGCGGATTTCGGCCACCTGGGCGCGTTTTTCCTCGATGTCTGGCGCGTCGGGGTTGGACTCAATGTCGCGCTCGAAGTCCTCGATCTGCTGGTCCTGCACCTTGTCACGAATGATTTCCACCTTGCGCTGCAAGGCCACGTCCCCTGGGTTCAGCGTGAGGGCGTAGTCATAAAACATCAGCGCGTTTTCGATCTGGCCGAGCTTTTCATACAGATCGGACATGCGCTTGACGATCATGATGTTCGCCTGATCGGCATTGTACTGCTCGATGGTCTCGGCCAGGAACTGCTCCATCTGCTCCTGGGTCATGCCTTGGCGGTTGAGCATTTCCAGCTTCGCGGCCTCGCCGCCGTCCTTCATCGCGTTGCGGAAATTGTCGCTGCCCCAGCCTTGGCGGAGGATGGAGGTGCGCGCTGCGGAGTCTTTTTCACCTTTCATCGCCTCCATGTCACGCGGGTTCACTTTGACGATCAGGCGGTAAACCTCGCTGGCGAGCTCTGGCTGCTCATGCGCCATGTAATGCTGCGCCAGCTTGTGCATGTGCTTCGTGTTCTCCGGGTGGCCAGCGCGGATGGTCTCCAGCGCGAAGGCCGCCAACTCGGGGAAGTGCATCTTCATCGCGATCTCATAGAGCTGCTCGTTCGCGTTGAGATTGAAGGGATCCTTGCGGAAGACGTTCTCTTCCATGTCGGCGATCTGTTCCGCTGGCTCCTTTTTAGAGCTGGGCTTGAAGCCTCCCAGGCCAAAGCTGAACTTCTTGCCGCCACTGCCGCCGCTGGCCTCGCTCTCCGCGCTGCGCAGCAGCTTGCGACCATCGATGAAGCCCACATTGGCCGTCACGATGGGCATCAGCTGGTCGATCACGTACTCCCAATTTTTCCGCTCGGCGGAGATCAGTACTTTTTTCCAGAGGGCCTGGTACCTGGGGTCGAGTTCGGCTTCCTTGACGATCATAATCCTTGTGGGTCTTGGGCTGGTTTGGGTGGATGCGTTTTGCGGTCACTTTTTGCCGCCGCCGAACCAGGCGGCGATCGCGCGTAACTCCTCGCCCGTGCCTTCAGTCAGTGCCTTCAGGCTGAATCCGTGCTCAAAGAGCACCATCCAGATGAAGGTGGCGGTGATGAAAGCCAGGGTCCAGAGGACTTTGGAGAGGAGACGCATGTGGGAATATAGTCACTCTATGAAGAAAAGGTGGGAATCGTCCAGCACGGAGTTACGCGAGCGGAAAAACCTTCACTCCTTTTCAAACAGCAGCCGCAGGCTGTTCAGGCACACCACCACCGTGCTGCCCTCGTGCGTCAGCACCCCCAAAGTCAGCGGCACGAGGCCAAACAGCGCCGCCACCGCCATCACGACCACACTGCCGAGGGAGATGATCAGGTTCTGCTGGATGATGCGCCGGGCTTGCTGGCTGATGCGCCGGGCGGAGAGCAATTTTTCGATCTTGTCCTGCATCAGCACCACATCACTCTGCTCCAACGCCGCATCGCTACCCCGTGCTCCCATCGCCACGGAAACGTAAGCTGCGGCCAAGCTGGGCGCGTCGTTCACCCCATCCCCGATCATGGCGACTTTGTGCCCTGCCTGGGTCAGTTCACGGATCACCGCCACCTTGTCCTCTGGGTGCAAACCGGCCCGCACCTCGGCGATGCCGAGTTTTTCGCCCACTTCGATGGCCGCCGCTCGGCGGTCGCCCGTCAGCATGATCGTGCGCACGCCCTCAGACGCGAGTTTTTCCAACACACCGCGGCTTCCAGCGCGAATCTCGTCCTTCAGCAGCACGCGCCCCACGATCTGCTCATGCAGCACCCACACCTCGCTGAATCCCATCGGCGCGTCCGGCACACCTGCCAGCACCTCGCCCAAAGCGCTGTCTTTGACGAGTTCCCGCCGCCCCACATAGCTCAAACCGCCCGCCGTGCGCCCGCGCAGTCCCTGACCGGCGATGGATTGAAACTCGGCCAGCTTTTCCGCCACGATGCCCTGCGCCTGGCCGTGACGGGTGATCGCCCGTGCGATGGGATGGTTCGAGTTCGCCTCTAAACTCACCGCAATGCGCAAAACATCCGTTTCACGACCGGCAGGGAAACTTTCGATCTTCGTCACCTTCAATTCGCCCTCTGTGAGTGTTCCCGTCTTGTCCATGGCGATGACATCGACCTCCGCCAGCTTCTCGATGGCCGCGCCTCCTCGGAACAGCACACCGCGCCGCGCTCCCCAGGCGATCGCGGCCAAAATCGCCGACGGAATCGATAAAACGAGCGCACACGGACTCATCACAACCAGCAACGTCATCGCGCGATAAAACGACGACTTCGACACCGCCGTGTTTTCAAACGGTGGGATGCCAAACCCCAGCCACCACACGAAAAACATCAGCGCCACGACACTGAGCGTCAAAATCGTGTAGCGCGTGCCAAAACGGTCCGTGAAGCGCTGGCTGGGTGCCCGCAGATGCTGCGCCGTTTGGATCAGCGTGATGATTTTGGCCAGTGCGCTCTGTGTTGCAGGCCGGTCCACCCGCACCTGCACCAGACCCCACTGGTTCAGGGTGCCGCCGTAAATCGGAGCACCCGTTTCCTTCGTGATCGGCACCGCCTCGCCCGTCAGCGTGGATTCGTCCGCTGCCGTCGAGCCTGAAATCACCGTACCATCCACCGCGAACAGCTCATCCGGCTTCACCACGATCACATCGCCTACACGCAGGCTGCTGACGCTGCGATCTTCCGTCGTGCCATCCGGCTGGAGCACATGCGCCAGCTTGGGGGCCGATTTCGTCAGCGCATTGATCTCCTTGTGCGTGCGATACATCACAAAGTGCTCCAGTGCTCCCGAGGTGGAGAAGAGGAACAGCAGCAGCGCCCCTTCCTCCCAAGCGCCGATCGCCACCGCGCCTGCCGCGACCGCCAGCATCAGAAAATGCACATCCAGCCGTTTTTCGAGCAGATTCTCCCACGCGTCCTTCGCCGCGTCCCAGCCGCCTGCGATGAGCGAGATCGCAAACAAGGCTGGTTGGTCAAACACATAGCCAGCCACCAGCGAAACCCCACAAATCGCCGCCTGCCAGGCCAGCGTGCGCCATTCATCATCGCTCTCCTGCTCCATCTCGTCCGGCTCAGGCCTGGCAAAATCACGCCACTTCCAAAACGTCGGCGCCGTGGGGCAGGAAGGCTTTTCCAAGACGAGCGCACCGTCTTTTTGCTGCACGTCCAGCATGCCCGAGTGCGCTGGAACCGCCTCCGTCTTCTGCAGCCAACGCGCATCCACCGCCCGCAGCACCTCCGTGAGCTTGGCTTGCAGCAGTTCGCCATCCACCTTGCCCAGCGTCGCCATTTCGACCCGCTTGGACTCCGGGTTCAGCCGGATGGCTTCAATGGAAGGCTCATCCAGCAAAAAATCCGCCAGAGCTTCCATCCAATCGGGTGACTCCGGCGGTGTGGGCGAGGAATTAGTCATGCCGTGCTTTACGAGCCAGCAAGACGCGTGACAACCTCATCTTCATCACACATGATCTGCGCATGATTCGCAGTCTCATCGCCGGAACGCTTCGGGTGTTCTCCGGCTCACCCGCCTCATCGGTGCCAGAGACTACTGGACGGTGGGCCGTGTGCGGCCCTTGCGCGCTTTTTCGTGCCTTCAACGCTGTGCTCATCGCGCGGAAAAAGCCCACCCCCGAGTGCCATCCGCTCGATGACACGATCAACGCCCTCGGCGACCACCACGCGCGCATCCTTCCCATAGGCGAAGTTGAACAGATCCGATCTTGGCCTCCAGCATGCTTCGCTTGAGATGCCTGTAAAAAACCACGCTCCCGCTGCGTGTCCTCCCCCCCCAAAAACATGAAATCTTCCCGTCGTCTTTTCCTCCGTGGCACCGGTGCAGCGCTTGGCCTGCCGTGGCTGGAGTCCATCTGCGCTTTTGGAGCTGAATCCGTCAAACACAACACCGCGCCACGCCGTCTCGCCGTGTGCTTCACTGGCAACGGCGTCAATCCCCACCACTGGGGTGCCAAAATGGGCGCTGGCGGCATGGAATTGATGAAATCGCTGACGCCGCTCGAAGGGCTCAAAAAACACGTGAACGTGTTTCAGGGTCTGTGGAATCCCACCACCGTCGAGGGCGAAGGCGGCCACTACCCGAAGATGAACGTGCTTTGCGGCCTCAAGGTGAAAAAGACCACCACCGATGTCGAAGTCGGCACCACGATGGATCAGCTCATCGCGGCACAAACTGGCAGATTCACCCCCGTTCCGAGTGTCGTGCTCGGCACTGAGCGGCCTAGCTACAGCACCGACAGCGGCTTCACGTCGATTTACTCTGCCTACATTTCCTGGAGCACGCCTACCACGCCTGCGCCGAAGGAAATCTTCCCCCAGCAGGCCTTTGACCAACTTTTCGACGACGGCAGCAAGCGCAAGCGAGACAAAAGCATCCTCGACCTCGTGCTCGACGACGCGAACAGCCTCAAACCAAAACTCAGCAGCCGCGATAAACAAAAGCTCGACGAATACCTCACCTCCGTGCGCGAGATCGAGCAACGCGTCGAACTCGCCGAAAAAATCAGCCAGGCTGAGACCAACGGCCAAGGTTGGCAGCCCAGTGTCAAAACGGTCACGCTCGGTCGCCCCGCCGCCGGCATCCCAGCGAGCAGTGAGGACCACCTGCGCCTCATGTTCGACATCATGCTCCTCGCTTTCCAGATGGACCGCACTCGCGTGGCCACTTTCATGATGAACAACGACCTCTCGAACATGCGCTTCCCCAGCCTCGACGGCATCAGCGGCGGCATCCACGAGCTATCGCATCATGCCAATGACGAGCACCGCCTCAGCCTGTATCAGCGGGTGAACGAGCATCAGGTCAAACTCTGGGCCGAGTTCCTCGCCAAAATGCAGGCCACGAACGAAGGGGAGCGCTCCCTGCTCGAAAACAGCATGATCCTGCTCACCAGCAGCCTCATGGACGGCAACGCGCATGATTCGCGGCAGCTCCCCGTCGTCCTCGCCGGCGGTGGCGGCGGCACCATCCAAGGTGGCCGCTTCCACGACCTCAGCAAAGACCCCAACCGCAAACTCGGCCGCCTCCACCTCGCCCTCATGGACCGCATGGGCGTGAAAACCAGCCACTTCGGTGACGCGGAGAACGCGCTGGCGATTTGAGAAGGTTGAATGCCTGCCGAAGCGCACTGCCTGGATCGTTTGAAAACGGGGCGGACTGGTTTGGCTAAGACGGATTTACTGCTGGTCGGATGCCGATGATCGCTGCCGTAACGACTTCAGATACGCGTTGTTTGGCACGGGCTTCACGGGGCGCTCGGGGGTGGCGATCATGGTGCGGACGCGGTTTTCGCTGCTGGCGATGAGGTCGTGGATGATTTCGGCCTCGGGGAGGTTCTTCCAGTATTTCTTCGGCATCTCGGATTGCATGGCCTGTATTTTGAGCCGCGCGGGATTGAAAATGCTGCGGTAGTAGGTGCGCCAGAGGTCGTCGTGGGCATCGGCGGCGGGGGCGTCGTGCCGACTCATGCCAGGCATGAAGGTGAGTTTTTCGCCGTCCCAGCTCACGCACTCGTCCGGGGTCAAAATCGACCAGTCCATGCTGGCGAAGCGTTTTTCAAAAAACGGCGCGGCGAGCTGGGTGATCAGATACTCGGGCTCAAACCAGGCGACGAACTGCTCGCGGCCATTGTGTTCGTTTACGCCGACGAGGCGGAAGCGCACGAAGGCGTGCATCTTGTGGATATCGCGGCTGACGGCCTTTGCCCAGGCGTTGCATTGATGCATGTCGCGGTCGGAAGGCATGCCGAGAAGGTGTTTTTCGCCGCCAAGCGTCAGACGATGCAAAAGACGATACAGAATGGCAAAACGGCGTTCGTCGGTGTGGGCGCACACGTTGGCCGCGAGTCGCAAAAAGTCGGCGGGGACCTTCACGGAGGTATTTGGAGCCGTTGGATAGCCCATGGGCTCTTCGGCGAGCAAACTGGCGGTTTGCGAGGCGTCCACCCAATCGACGTTTTCCGGTGCCACGCTATGCCGCAGCAGCTCTCGAGCCTTGGAGCGCCAGGCTTCGAAGGTGGGCTGGATTTGGGCGGTGTGGGTCATCGTTGCTTTTTAAACCGCTAATATGACGCTGATTGGACGCTAATAGATGAGGCCTTTATCAGCGTCATGTTAGCGTCTCATTAGCGGTTCAAATCTGTCCACTGAGTGCCATCGCGGCATCGGCGGGCGTCGTCGGAGGCGGGGCGGTGAAATTGAGTTCGAGCTGGCGGGGGCCGGGGAGGAAGTGCTGGCGGAGGTTCGTGCTTTCGAGCAGGGCGATGCGTGGGCGGTGATCGGCAGCGACGATGAAAGGCATCACCTTTTTGAGGTTCACCCGCATGCGTTGCAGATCGACGAGCGTGAGACGTGACCAGCGACGCGCAGCGAGGATCCGCGCGACATTCACCGTGCCGAGGCCGGGGATGCGCCAGAGCAGCTCTTGTGAGGCACGGTTGATGTCCACGGGAAAGACGGCGCGATTGCGCAAGGCCCAGGCGAGCTTTGGATCGAGGTCGAGATCGAGATTGGGGTCTTCTTTGGGCAGCAACTCACCGACGTCGAAGCCGTAGAAGCGCAGCAGCCAGTCGGCCTGATACAAACGATGCTCGCGCACGAGCGGCGGCGGCTTGATGGGCAGCAGCACGCTGGGCTCCGGGATGGGGCTGAAGCCGCTGTAGTAAACGCGGCGCAGGCGCACCTCGCGATACAGCTCATCGGCGCGATGCAGCACGAGCGCGTCGCTGCTGTCATCCGCGCCGACGATCATCTGCGTGCTTTGGCCGGTGGCAAAGACGGGCGCTTTGACTCGCGGGCGGTTGACGATTTGTCGCGCTTCTTTTTTCGCCGCGAGGTTTTCGTCGATGCGCTGGCGGATGCCGTGCATGGCCTGCTTCGTGTTGGTGAGGTTCTTTTCCGGCGCGAGGCGGTCCAGGCTCTGCTGCGAGGGCAGCTCGATGTTGATGCTGATGCGGTCGGCGAAGCGTCCGGCTTTGTCGATGAGTGCCTGTGAGGCCTCGGGGATGGTTTTGAGATGGATGTAGCCGCGGAAGTGATGCACCTCGCGGAGTTGCCGCGCGACCTCGATGACCTGCTCCATCGTGTAATCCGCGCTGCGCACGATGCCGCTGCTAAGGAAGAGTCCCTCGATGTAGTTGCGCTTGTAGAAGTCGAGCGTGAGCTGCACGACCTCCTCCGGTGTGAAGCGTGCCCGCTGCACGTTGCTGGAGCGGCGGTTGATGCAGTAATGGCAGTCGTAGAGGCAGGCGTTGGTGAGGAGCACCTTCAGCAACGACACACAGCGCCCGTCCGGCGTGTAGCTGTGGCAGATGCCCATGCCGCCGGTAGAGCCGATGCCTTTCCCATCCCGCGAGTCCTTCCGCGCCGCACCGGAGCTGGCGCAGGATGCGTCATACTTCGCCGCATCGGCCAGGATTTCGAGTTTGCGCGTGAGTTCCATGAGTTCTCCTGAACAGTGCATGGGAAGCGCTGTTCGTCATGCTTGGAGCATGGTTTTTTTCGGTTGCTTCATCGTCAGCATGGCCGCTTGGGACGTCCAGCCCGCGAAACCGGGTTTGATCCTGGATCGGATGCGCCACGAAGCTCCCCTCCTGACTTACGCCACTGCGGCGCAAGCGCAGGACACAAACTGACGGCGGAGGTTGCCCCAAGACTCAGTCTGGGACAGACTCAACTTCCTTGATGAGTCAGACCAGCCACTCCAAACTGCGTCCTACGGCTGCCACAGTCGTTGGGGGGGTGATTCTGCTGCTGAGCGGCCTTTCCCACGGCTCCGCGCCTCCTGCGGACGGTATTCTTGATGAAACCCGGGCGTTGAGCACGGAGACGCACCGGCAACTGGCCGCTGAGCTGAGGCAATTTCGCGCAGACCTGCGTTGTGACGCCTGGGTGACCGCCGTGAGTTTCATCCCGGCGGAAATCACCCTGCGCAAGCAGGCACAGATCACCCGGCGCGAATGGAGCGGCACGCGCCCAGCGGTGCTCATGGCCTATGACCGCGCCACGAACAGCGGGGCCATGTCATTTGCACCCGAGCTATGGGCGCGTCACTCCTCGACGGAACTCTTCGAGATCATGCAGGAATGCCGCCGCACCCTCGGCAACACCGCGCTCACTCTCGACGAGCGCCTAGCGCTGGCCACGCGCTCCTGGATCGACCGTCTGCGCCGGATGGAAAGCGCACGGCTCCGCCACACCCTGCCCCTTCAGAATGATGAGAAGCTGCTCGCACGGGCGGTCATTCCCGTGCTAGCGGGCGGAGGCGTCGTGCTTGCCCTGTTTGGTCTGGCCTCACGCAGACGTTCCGCCAGCAGCAAGTGCCGCTTCGAGTTCCCTGAGGTGCATGTGGACATGCGCCTAGGCGCGCCCTACGGCGGTGGAGTCAGTGCCGAGAGGACCCCTGCTCACTGACATCATTCCTCGTCCTTGGCAGGCTCATTTTCCCGGATGCCTCTGATTTCCAGCATCTTGTCGAGTTCCTCCACATACTTCCACGGCAGCTTCTTGCGCTGGTACTTGCGGAAGAGCAGATCGCGCAGCTCCAGCCACCGTTCTGGTCCGGGCTGCTCCAGCAGCAGCCACTTTTCGCCGTCAGGATGCGCCACCTGAAACTGCCACTCGCGCGAGTTCCAATACGCGCGGATGTACTGCTTGCGGCCATCCTCAATTCGTTCGTGCCATTCGTGGATTTGGTTTTTGGTCATTGAGTGCGGGCAGGATGCGCTAGTATCGCCCTCATGCAAGCCGCCAGCCACAACCGTGCTCCTGCCCTGCCGAAACTCCTCCTTTATCTACTTGCCGTCATGCTCGGCGGGGCGTTGCTGGCCGTGCCACTGTTTCATCTGGGCAAAGCAGGCCACGCCTGGCTATCGGCATCGTCTTTGCGTGAAAGCGGCCTCGTCGTCTGGCTGCTGGGTGAAATTGAGAGAGCTCGCTTCACCCGCTACTTCAACCGCGCCGTGCTCGTCTGTGCCATCATGCTCATCTGGCCGTTTCTGCGCTGGGTGCGGTTGGATCGCTCACTGCTGCCAGTCTGGAGACCGTTTGGCACCGGCCTGAGGCAATGGGCGCTGGGTTTTGTGCTCGCCAGCGGCCTGCTGCTCATGCTCGGCGTCATTTTTTTCCAGCTAGGCGCCTATCAACTGCGCCCAGACACCCGCTGGTGGCAGTTGGGAGAGGCCGTCACCGCCGCACTCGGCGCAGGCATCGTGGAGGAGTTCTTTTTTCGCGGCCTGCTGCTCGGCCTGCTGCTGCGGACGATGTCTGGGCGTTCGGCACTGCTCGCTGGAACCTTTGTTTTTGCCCTCGTTCACTTTCTCAAACCACCTGAAGGCTGGCAGATCGAAGATGCCGCCGTCACCTGGAGCAGCGGTTTCCTGGTGCTTGGGCAAATCGCCGCCAGCTTTGGCGACACGCAGTTCCTTTTGGCTGAATTCGCCACGTTGTTCGCCGTCGGCTGGGTGCTGGCACACGTGCGCATGCAAACCGGGGCGCTGTGGGCTGGCATCGGCCTGCATGGCGGCTGGGTGTTCGGTTTGAAATACTTCAGCGGTATCACCCACTATCACAGCAGCTGGCTGCCCTGGATTGGCCACAATCTGAAAATCGGCCTCGCCCCGCTCCTGACCGTGCTGCTGACCGGCTGGATCGCCTCCCACCTGCTGCGGACTCGATAATTCATTTGCACCGCGCCTCATGACACGGAACATGCAGCGCAGCAGCCCCTCGCCTGAGTGGCGGAATTGGTAGACGCGCCAGACTTAGGATCTGGTTGAGCAATCAGTGCAGGTTCGAGTCCTGTCTCAGGCACCACAGCAAGCGGGTGGCGGAGGTAAGGTTGAGGGCATAAGTGGACGTAAATAAACGCAACCGGACATGAATAACGTGACGCAGACGTCAGGACCTGCTAACGCGGTGAAAGTCCGTCCGCGCAAGCACCGTCCGGCCTGGTGACGTGGCAGCTCGACCTCGGTGTGGTCGATGGCAAGCGCCTGCAGCGGTCGTATCCCACTGAGTAGGAAGTGAACAAGGCGCGTGGCGATGGCGGAGATGATGCTGGAGACGATCACGAAGGCGGTAGCAAAAAAACGAATTGCGTAAAAATTCATGCAAAGGACGTTTCGCAACGTTCCAACGTGCGTATCATCTTACGCGTGAGCAAAAAGAACAAACTCCGCGTCAAACTCGACAACTTCGCGAGCGACAAAAACTGGACGCTGACGGATGCGGAGCTGGTTCTGGCTCAATACGGCTTTGTGCGCGAAGAAGGACGTGGCTCCCACATCAACTTCAAGCATCCGGCACTGAAAGATGTCTTCACTCTCGTCTGTCACGGCACGCAGATGAAGCCAGCTTACATCCGCATGATCCGCCAAGCCATCAACGACCTGCCCAAGTGAGGGCAAGTCCGCATTCCGAACCCGAACCCAAAGACAATATGAAAGCCAAAGACATGCCCTACCAGATCACCGTCGCCTGGAGCGATGACGATGAAGCCTACGTCGCCCATGTGCCTGCGCTGCGCTACTGCGTCGCGCACGGCGAGACGCCAGAGAAAGCCGTCAAAGCCGTCAAGGCCGCCGCCGCCGAAATCATCCGCGTCATGAAAGAGGACGGCAAAACCCTCCCCGCCGTCGATGCCACACTGGCCCGCGTCCAGGCACTCCAGGCGCTGCTCAATCTCTCCGCCATCGCCAAGGCCGCGAGCATCAGCGTCCAGACCCTCAGCAGCAAGATCAGCCGTGGCACCGCTCTCAGCGCTGACGAGTCCGCCCGCATCGGCCGCGTCCTCGCCGCCCATGGCGTCTCCGCCGCGTGATTGACCCCGTAGCGCTGGCACGCCCGCGCTCACAGCACGATCCGCCTACCAGCCCAAGGGCGACGGCGGCGGCACATTCGAGGTAGCGGGCGTCAACGACCGCGATCATCCCTTCGTGGCAGCGCATCTGCGCACGTTGATCAAGCTCGGACAGCATGCGGATGCCGAGGCGATGGCCGTCGAATACGCTGTAGCTACACCGACTGCGTGGCCTCCTGGTCGCACAGGGCTTGCATGGGAAGCCTACCTCCGAGGCTGCACGTTCAATCGCGGCCCAGGCATAGCCGGGAAGATCTTCCAGACCGCCACAACCAAGACGGCCACACAGACCTCCGCATCCGCATCGCCTAAGAAGGCGAGGGGCAACCTCACCACATCAGCCGCATCAAATTCGACGGCCGCCGCAGCCAGGTCATCGAGTGGGAGTGCTCCAGCAAGCGGGTCGCGGATCAGATGACGACCTCGTGGGCTGCTTGTTTGCCGATGCTGTAAACTTTGAAGCCGATCTCCCGCAGTCTTGCGTGGTCGAGCACATTGCGCCCATCAAAGATCCACGCGGGTTTCAGCATGGATTTGTAAATGGCCTCAAAATCCAAGTCGCGGAACTCATCCCACTCGGTGAGGATGAGCAAAGCATAAGCCCCTGCAGCGGCCTGCTGAGCGCTGGCAGCAAACTCGACATTGGGATTGTCCGCCTGGATGGCGAGATCCTTGCAAATCTGCGGCGCACCCACCTTGGGATCGTAAATGGAGAGGTTGGCCCTCTCTTGCAGAAGATCCTGGCAGACATAGATCGCGGCGGACTCGCGCGTGTCGTTCGTGTCCTTCTTGAACGCAAAGCCCAGAACGGCGATGCGCTTGCCGGTCACTGTGTTGAACAACGCACGCAGGATACGCTCAGCGAAGCGGCGCTTCTGCCAGTCATTCATCTGGATGACCTGGTCCCAGTAAGCGGCGACTTCCGGTAGGCCGAAATGCCCGCACAGATAGACCAGATTGAGCACATCCTTCTGGAAACAAGAGCCGCCGAAGCCCACAGAAGCCTTCAGGAACTTCGGGCCGATGCGCGAATCAGAGCCGATGGCGCGCGCCACCTCGTCCACATCCGCTCCGGTCTTCTCGCAGAGGGCCGAGATGCTGTTGATGGAGGAGATGCGCTGGGCCAGAAACGCGTTGGCGACGAGCTTCGACAGCTCGGAGGACCAGAGGTTCGTGGTGAGAATGCGGTCACGCGGCACCCAGTTGGCATACACACTGACCAGTGTCTCCACGGCAGCAAGGCCGGCCTCGGTCTGCTCTCCGCCGATTAAAATGCGATCAGGATTGTTCAGATCCTTCACTGCCGTGCCTTCGGCGAGGAATTCAGGATTGGAGAGCACCTGATGCCGCAGGCCTTTCGAATCAGCCGCGAGGATCGAGTGGATCGCCTCCGCCGTGCGAACCGGGATCGTGCTCTTTTCCACGATGATCTTCGGGCTTTCCGCCACCTCCGCGATGGTGCGCGCCACGGATTCGACAAAGCGCAGGTCAGCCGCCTTGTTCGCCCCTACGCCAAACGATTTTGTGGGTGTGTTCACGCTCACAAAAATGATGTCCGCCGCATGGATGGCTTCCTTCACCGCCGTAGAGAAAAACAGGTTCCGATCACGTGCCTCACGAACGAGTTCATCGAGACCCGGCTCATAAACCGGCAGCTCATCCGAGTTCCAGGCCGCAATGCGGTCAGCGTTGAGGTCCACCACATCGACGCGGATGTGCGGGCATTTGTCGGCGATCATCGCCATCGTAGGGCCGCCGACGTAACCGGCACCGATACAGCAAATTCTCATGATTCGTTAAAAGGGGAGTTCTGATGAAGTTTTCACAAGGACTGTGAAGAAGGAAGACCTACAAAAGCAGGTGAGACTGCCGCACGAAAGCACTTTCCTGCTCTCTTTCGTGCCGCAGGGCCAGGTGGGTGCAAGTGACGAGATCGAAACGCGTTTCCAACAGCCATGCGCCTCGTGCTTCTTTTCCTGCTCGCCCTCTGCTCGGCTCTCCCTGCCTCACAGCCAAACATAGTCTTCATCCTCGCGGATGACTTCGGCTACGGCGACCTCGGCTGCATGGGCTGCAAAGACATCGCCACACCGAACATCGACCGTCTCGCGGCAGAAGGCATCAAATTCACCGACTTCTACGCCAACGCCCCTGTTTGCACCCCCACGCGCACCGGCTTCATCACTGGCCGCTGGCAGCAGCGCTGCGGGCTGGAGTATGCGTTCGGCTACCAAGTGGAGCAGTTCCGCCGCGTGAACGGTGCCTGGGTGCCAGAACAGGACATTCACGCTCTCGGCCTGCCCTTGGGGGAGGTCACCCTCGCGCAAAAGCTCAAAGCGGCCGGCTACGCCACCGGTGCCTTCGGCAAATGACATCTCGGCTTCAAGGACGAGTACAATCCGGTGAATCGCGGCTTCGACGAATACTTCGGCGAGCTGCTCGGCCATGCCGATTATTACCAGCACGCCTACTACGACGGCACTTACGCCCTGCGGGAAGGCCTCCAGCCCGTGAAACGCGAGGGCTACTTCACCGACCTCGTCAACGAGCGCGCGGTGAAGTTCATCCGCGGGCACTCAAAGCAGCCCTTTTTCCTGTATGTGCCACATCTGGCCGTCCACGCCCCGTTTCAGCCGCCAGACGCACCTGAAACACCGAGGGTCACCAAAGAGTCGATGCACCATGGCAGCCGCGCCATTTACAAGGCCATGGTCGAGCGCATCGACCACGGTGTCGGCATGATTCTGGCCGAACTGGAGAAAACCGGCCTCGCCGACAACACGCTCGTCGTTTTCTCCAGCGACAACGGCGGCGAACGCTACAGCCGTAACGCCCCGCTCTTCCATCACAAGGCCACCGTGTGGGAGGGCGGCATCCGGGTGCCCTGCGTCCTGCGCTGGCCTGCTAAGCTACCAAAAGGCAAGGTCACCTCGCAAATGGCCATCACCATGGACTTGCATGCGACTTTTCTGGCCGCCGCCGCTGCCAAATCCCCCCCCGAAAAGCCGCTCGACGGCATCAACCTTGTCCCGTTGCTGCTCAGCGACGCCAAACCGCTCGAACGCACGTTTTTCTGGCGCATCGACCGCTCCAATCGCAAACAGAAAGCCATCCGCCACGGAAAATGGAAGTACATCCATGATGGCCACACGATGGACCTCCTGTTCGACCTCGAAACCGACATCGGCGAGCGTGTGAATCTCGGCTACCAGCAGCCCGAGGTGCTCGCAGACCTCAAAGCACGCCTGAAAGCCTGGGAGTCCGAAATGGACGCCTGCGAGCGTGACATCTGGGTGCGCTGAACGCGGATCACTTGAAGAAACGCCGCACGGAATCCACCGCACGGTCCAGCCTCTTCTCCACCGCACTTTTCGGTGGTGGCGGAGGCGTTCTTTTCTTCACAGACACGGGTTTGGAGGCAGGCTGCTTCACCGGGCTGCTACTCGTTTTTGGCTTGGTCTCAGCTACGGTGGCTTTGCGGACCTCTTCACCAGGCTTGCTCACCACCACGACAACAGGCGATGTGGCTGGCAGCAGGCCGGGCGCAGTGCCGTAGCCATGAAATTTCGACGTGCTCTCCGCCTTGGGCAGATGAAAATCAAACACACTCACACCGCTGCGGCGCAGGCCCTCGAAGCTGCGCCCGTCGCTTGCGCCGAAGACGACGCGTTTGCCGCTTTTCTTGAGCTTGCCGAGATAGATCATGACATGCGTCACCGGCAGCTTGCGCTTGGTTTCCATCGTGTTCGTCCAAAACAACAGATCGCCAGGCTTCAAATTCATGAACTCCGCGTGATCGAAGGCGATCGCGGTGGGTGTCAGGTGCAGCTGCGTCTTCTTTTCCACCCACTGGCACATCTCGTCTGACTGGCGCGGGACACCTTTTAAGCCTTGGAACTGCAACACATGATACACCGTGCCGGAGCAGTCCATGCCACCCTTGTTCGGCTCATGCGAGCCATGCAGGCAGCTCAGTTCCAGCCGCGTCAGCGCCAGGGCGCTCTGCACGAGGCTCTGCACCTGCTTGGGATAACTCTCAAACCCACTGAGGTCGTCGATGCTGACGGTGGAAACGGCGACGAGCGGCGGCGTTTCGGCTTTCACAGCCTCCTTTTTCGAAGGCTCTGTTTTTTGGTTCACTTCCGCGTGCGTGATCGAAATCGCAGACAACAGAACCATCAGAAACCGCAGGGGAGTGCTCATAACGTCAAGTGTGAGGGGTAGCAGACGGTGATTCGACGCCTGTGCAGGCGATTTCTATCCATTCAAGCGCCCACCAGCTTGAGACCCCACGCGATCACCAGCGGCGTTGTGGCACAGCTCACCACCGTAGTCGCCATGACCACCTGCACCGCCGTGGACGCATGACCGCCGTAAAGCCGCGCGATCATGATATTGAACACGGCGGATGGCATCGCCGCCTGCACGACGATGACACGCTTCAATTCCGTGGTGATCGGCAGAAAATAAGCGGTCGCAAGGAAGACCAGCGGAATGATGCCCAGACGCAGTACTGGGCTAAAAACAGCCACCTTCCACTGCATCACGCCCTGGCCCCACAGATCCGCGATGGACGCGCCGATCAGCAGCACCGCCAGCGGCACCGCACAGGCTCCGAGCATGGCGAAGGTGTTGTGCGCGATTTGCGGCACATGCACATGCAGGCCGGTGAAGTTCAGTAGCAGAGAGGCCAGGATCGTCATCACTGGCGCATTGAGCGCCAGACGCCAGGGCGCTTTGTCCAAACCAGTGAGCAAGCCCACGCCGGCCGTCCAGCAAGCCAGCTCAACCCCGAGCGTGAAGGTGAACAGCACACCGAGCGTGCCCTTGTCAGGAAACAGCGCCGTGACGATGGGAATGGCCACGAAACCATAGTTTTGTAGGCCGCAGGCCACGCTGAACGTGCGTCGCCCCTCGCCTTTCTTCAGTCCGAGCAGCGGAGATACGAAATAGGCGAATGCGATGCCGATCGCGACGAGCGAGTAACCCAAACCGGCAGCGATCAGCACCGGTCCGAGTTTCATCACCGCCGGATTGCCCACCACACGCTCAATGATCAGCGCTGGCGTCAGCATCATCACCGAAAGCTTCATTAGGCTCGTGTCAGACTCCGGCTTGAGCAGTCCCGTCTTGCGAGCCAGCGCCCCGGCCGCCATCGTCAGATAGACGGGCACCGCCACGGAGAGAATGCTGAGGTAATCGAGCATGGAACGCCCTCCCGCTAGGTCGTGAATGGGCGATGTGCAAGTGCCACGATACTCAGCCGCGTTTCCAAACCACCCACAGCTCCGGTGGCGCGGCGGCACGATTGATCGGCCGCAGGTGCTGCACCTCAAACCGCCGCGAATCGAGCGTGGCGGCCCATTCGGCGATGCTTCGCCCCTCCTCTGCCCCGCCTTCGTGTCCGGGATAAACCGCGATCGTGAGCAGTCCACCCGGTTTGAGCAGCTCCAACGCCTCCCGCAACGCGATCATCGTCGTCTCGGTGCGGGTGATGAGTGTTTTGTCCGTGCCAGGCAGGTAGCCGAGGTTGAACATCACCGCGCTGATTCGGGCATGCAGCTCCGTTGGCACATGTTCGCGCATCGTCTCATGCCCGGAATGAATCAACGTCGTCATCTCCGTCGGAACACGCTTTGCCGTTTCCACCAAAGCTGCCGCCTGCACATCAAACGCAAATACATGCCCGCCAGGACTCACGCAATGCGTCAAAAACAGCGTGTCATGCCCGTTCCCCATCGTCGCATCCACCACCACATCCCCCGGCCTTAGCCGGTCCTTCAGCATCAATTGCGCCCACAGCACGGAGGAAGGCAGGCCGCCGTTCGGGCTGGCGAGGAGAGGTTGGGAAGAGGAAGACATGCAGGGACGTTAGCTCTCTCTCCACTCGAATAAAGCTGGGAGTGACCGCTGAGCAATTCGGTGTCGGCGGTTTGGTGTTTGCTGCCGCAGCCGCTGCATCACGCCGAAGTCGGCAAGACCGCGAGGCTGTTGAAGGCGGTGGTGTGAGCTTCACTTTCTGCGCAGCCGAAGGAGCTGAATTAAAACATAGGCAACGAAACTCCAGACAACAACGGACAGGGCTACAGCAACAAGGAATGGGACAAATGGCGGCAGATATGGCTCTAAAATGAGAGCCGGATAATGCAGCATGATAAGCACCAAGCCGAATCCACCAGGCTTGCATGAATCACCAAACTCAATCCCCGAGAACATCAGCACCAAAAGCATGCCCTCGATCACGATCCCCGAGATGATGGCTTTCACTCGGAGATTCATTGCTGCATCAAAGTGAAGTTAGCTAGCAACAAGCGCTCGCCTTTTCCTTCTCGCAGGAATGGTCGCAGCAGGGGCTGAGCGGCACGCCGTCCATGGATTCGGGGGCTTCGAGGGCGGGATTCGGCTCCAGAGGGGCGAGGCCGAGTTCGCGGAGGAGTTTCATGTCCTCGTTGGCGCGGGGATTGGCGGTGGTGAGGAGTTTGTCGCCGTAGAAGATGGAGTTGGCACCGGCGAAGTAGGCGAGTGCCTGGGCTTCCTTCGAAAGGTTGGTGCGGCCGGCGCTGAGGCGCACTTTGGCCTTGGGCACGGCGATGCGCGTGACGGCGATCATGCGGACGAAGGCGAAGGCATCGATGACTTCGTTGTCACCCATCGGCGTGCCTTTGATGGGCATCAGGGCGTTGATCGGGATGCTTTCGGGCTGCGGATTGAAGTTGGAGATGACCTCCAGCATCTTCAGGCGGTCGTCGATGGTCTCGCCGAGGCCGAGGATGCCGCCGCAGCAGACGGACATGCCGGCATCCTGTGCGTGGCGGATGGTGCGCAAGCGGTCTTCAAACGTGTGCGTGCTGACGATGTTCGGATAATGCTCAGGAGAGGTGTCCACGTTGTGGTTGTAGGCGGTGACACCGGCTTCCTTGAGGTCGGCGGCTTCGTCCGCGCCGAGCTCGCCAAGGGTGACGCAGACTTCCATGCCGAGCTTTGAAACGTCGCGCACGATGTCGAGCACTTGGTCGAATTTTTGGGTGCCTTTGCGCACGCCTTTCCACGCCGCGCCCATGCAGAAGCGTGTAGAGCCGCTGGCACGCGCAGCGAGAGCGCGCTCCATGACCTGTTCCTTCGGCATGAGCTTCTCTGCCTGCACGCTGGTGGTGTAGCGGGCGCTCTGGGCGCAGTAGCCGCAGTCTTCGCTGCAACCACCGGTCTTGATGCTGAGCAGGGTGCAAAGCTGGACCGAGTTGTCCGTCCAATGTTCGTCATGCACGGCGCGGGCCTGCTTGAGGAGGTTGAAGAAAGGCTGGTGATAAATGCGGTGAAGCTCGGCGAAGGTCATGGGCGTGGGATTGTTGGCGCAAATGGGCGAGATGCACGGGAAAAGTTGGCTTGGAATCGTCCTGTGAGGCGCTGAGATTCTTTGTCCTACGCCTTTCGCTCTTCGCGAATGCTGTAACGTGTGCGGCGGCTGTTGAGCCAGCGCACGCCGAACATGTCGGTCGTAGCGCGCAGAGCGCGGTTGCCGAAGCCGTATTTGCTCACGCCATGGATACGCGGGCGGTGATTCACCGGCACCTCGGTGACGCGCCAGCCCATGTTGCGGATGAGCGCGGGAATGAAGCGGTGCATGCCGTTGAAGAGCAGCAGGGCCTCCCGGCAGTCACGTCGCATCACTTTCAAGGTGCAGCCGGTGTCGCGCACATGATCGCCGACGAAGCGGGAACGCACGAAGTTGGCGATGCGGCTTTGCAGGCGCTTGAAGGGGGTATCCTTGCGCTTGGCACGGTAACCGCAAACGAGGTCGAAGCCTTCGTCAAGCTTCGCGATCATGACGGGAATGTCGGCGGGGTCGTTTTGCAAATCGCCGTCGAGCGTGATGATGACCTCTCCCTTCGCGCCATGGATGCCCGCGTGCATGGCGGCGCTCTGGCCGCTGTTTTTTTCGAGCACGATCACGCGCACACGCGGCCCGGGCTGGATGCGGACGAGGGTTTGGTCCTTCGAGCCGTCATCGACGAGCACCAGTTCGTAATCGCGGCCCGCTAGCGCGGCGTCGATCTGCTGCTGCATCTCCACGACATTGTCCTCCTCGTTATAAAGAGGCACAACGACGGAAAATACAGGCGAAGAAGGCATAGGGCGCACGAAAAGGGCGCAAAAGTCGGGCGGAGGCTAATCGTGGCAAGCAAAGATTTTCAGCCAGCGCACCTCGTTGCCCGCGTGCATGACGCGAGCCACAGAAAGCACCTCAAAACGCTCAAAATGCGCCTGGAGCGCCTCAGGTGGCGCGATGGCGGCAGGATCATCGGTGACGAAAATCGCGCTGCGGCCTTGGAAGCCGCTCAAATCATCCCCCATGGACTTCACCGGCTCGTTTTGGCCGAGGTAGTGCTCCAATTCGACCGCGAGCCGCCAATCACTGGCCATCACGAACCAGGAGCCGTCGGTACTGACCTGCTCTAACGCTGCGGAGACGAGCTTCGCGCTCTCACGCCAGCCGCGCATGGCTTTGGAAGGATCAGCGGTGAAGAAATGCGCGTAATCAGAGCTGGCGGTCGTTTGCCGCGAAAAAGGCCACTTCAGGCCGAGCGTGCGTGGGAGGTCGGTTTGCAGCAGGAAGGCGCTTTGCAGTGCCGCGAGCACGAGCGCGAGCGCGAGGGTGCGCAGGCTGATTTTTTCCTCGCTGGCGATGCCGCCGAGCACCGTGCCGCGATGCGCCAGGATCATGGCTGCAAAAATCATCCACACCACGCCACCCATGTCCGGCCAGCGCTGATTCGGCCCGTAAAGAAAATCCAATGCGGCCAGCGGCAGCAGCATGGCGAATGGCAGGCTGCGCTGAGACAGCAGGGAGGCGCGGTCCCACGCCATCCGTCCCGCGAGCACGAACAACACCAGCAGCAGCGGCGAGGCAAGCACGAGCCAGCGGAACAGATTGGGCAATAACCGCCACTCTGGCCAAACCCAAGGCGAACCACTCCAAAGCCAGCAAACAACCCCAGCACTCCAAAAACCCACGATCACGAGGAAGCCATTCGCATGCAAATGATGCCGCAGCCGTTCCGGCAAAGCGAAAACCATCGTCACCGCCAGCATCACGCCAAACGCGGGCGGTTGGGTCATCACCGCTCCCAACACACACGCCGCCGCGGCCCACCAAGCCCAGTGCAGCGGATGCGCATGCAGCAGGGCGATGCGCAAACACAGCGCCGCCGTCGGCACGAGTGCCAACATCACCGTGGCCGGAGTCAGCGTGACGGCGGCGAGATTGAAGGCAGGCAGCACATTCACGATCACCACCGCCCAGCCGGCCATCTGCGCGTCAAACAGGCCGCGCATCAGCCGCCACACAGCCAGCGAGGCCGCCAGTGCGAGCAACGGCGCGAAGAACCGAGCGCCAAACTCGCCAGCGCCACCGATCAGCAGGCCCAGCTTTGCGAGCAGCGGCACCAGTGGCCCCATTTCACGAAAGCCGCCGATCTCGCCGTGCTTCACACGCAAAACCGCCAGCGCCTCGTCCGGCGCGAGTTCCAGCGTCGGCAGGAGCGCCCAGCGCCAGAGCGTGAGCAGGCCCAGGGCGGCAAAGAGAAAGCGCTGGCGCTGCATGGTGGTTGCGGCATTGAATAGAGGCGGCGGCGGCCATGTCAAAGCGCCGTCTTCTTTCCTTCCACCTCATGAAACGCCTCCTGCTTCTCCCGCTGCTCCTCGCCGCGACCCTGCGCGCGCAGGACGCCCAGCCGAAAACCGCCGAGGAAATCCTCAGCATCGTGCGCCGCAGCTACGCCCTGCAAAACCACAAGATGAACGGCCAGCTCCGCGATGACGCTACCGGCCGCACCGAGCCGCTGACCCTCACGATGGAAAACCAAGTCATGCGTTTCCTGTTCACCAACCCGCCAAAGGAAATCGTCCACCTCGACCTGAACACCTCCCCCGCCACGCTGTATCAGGTGCGCGCTGGCGGCTCCGCCCAGGTCGAGGGCGATCAGTTCGCGGCCAGCGTGCGCGGCATGGCCTTCAACTACGAGGATCTCTCCCTACGCTTCCTCTACTGGCCGCGCCCCCAACTCATGGGCGAGGGCCGCGTCAGCGCACAGAAGTGCTGGATCGTGCGCGTCACCAATCCCGGGAAGGACGGTCCGTATTACGTCGTGGACATCTATGTCCACCAGGGCAGCGGCGGTGCCGCAAAAATGGAGGCCTACGACCGCAACAGCAAAGTCGTGAAGCGCTACCAAGTCAACAAGGTGCAGAAGGTGGACAACGCCACCGTTCTCAAAGAGCTGAAGATCGAGACCGTCAATCCCTTCAACGGCGAGATCAAAGGCCGCACCTACATGACGCTGGACAACCCGGAGAAGAAATAGCTCGACGCATGGAACCACCGCGCAAATTCAATCCGCATCCCTTCGCCTACCATCAGGAACTCGACGTCAGGATCGATAACCTCACCAACGAGGGTGCTGGTGTCGCCCGTGTCGATGGCTGGGTCATTTTCGTGCCGTTCACGCTCGCCGGTGAGCTCGTGAAGTGCCGCGTCTTTCGCAACCACAAGAACTACAGCGAAGCCGATCTCATTGAGGTGCTGGAACCAGCACCCAATCGTGTCGCGCCCAAGTGTGCGCTCTTTGGACAGTGTGGTGGCTGCCAGTATCAGCACCTCGCGTATGCCGAGCAGCTTGAGTCGAAGCGTCGTCAGGTCGCCGAACTGCTCAAGCACATGGCGAAGATCGAGCATCCCGTACGCGAGGTCATCCCCTCGCCCGTCGAATACGGCTACCGCTCCAAGATCACGCCGCACTTCCATCGCCCGAAGAGCGGCGGCATCGGCGCCATCGGCTTCCTGCGTGCCCGCACGCGCAATGCGATGGTCGATGTCGAGCACTGCCCCATCGCCATGCCCGAGCTGAATGCGCAGCTCGCCGCCGTGCGCGAACGTGCTCGTGCGAACTCCGACACCTTCAAAAACGGCGCCACGCTGCTCATGCGTGCCGCTGCGAACGGCGTGCTCACCCGCAGCGATGAAATCGCCCTCGAAGACGTGGACGGCATCCGCTTCGAGTTCCAGGCAGGCGATTTCTTCCAGAACAACCCCTTCATCCTGCCCAAGTTCGTCCGCCATGCCATCGACGAGGCCAAAGCCACGGGCGCGAAGCATCTCGTCGATGCCTACTGCGGCAGCGGCTTGTTTGCGATCAGCGCCGCCCGCGACTTCGAGCAAGTCATCGGCGTCGAGATCTCCGAGAGCGCGGTGAAAAAAGCCGCGCACAACGCCGAGATCAATGCATTGACGAACTGCCGCTTCATCGCCGCCGATGCGCAGCATGTCTTCAAAGACGTGCCGCATGCCGGAGCCGACACCGTCGTGCTCATTGATCCGCCACGTGCCGGTTGCAGTCCCGAGTTCTTGCAGCAGCTCTTCGCCTTCGGTCCGAAAGGCGTCGTCTATGTCTCCTGCAACCCCGCCACGCAGATGCGTGACCTCGTGCTCTTCACCGAGGCTGGCTACAAGCTCGGCACCGTGCAGCCCTTCGACCTCTTCCCGCAGACCAAGCATCTCGAATGCGTCATGACGTTGAGCCGTTGAGGCTGACACGGCTAAAGTCATCAAAACACGTTTTGACAAAACACGTTTTGATAAACTATATTCGGTCATGATCGAATTCCGGGGCCGCCATCGTGAGATCGCCGCGCTCGAAGCCATGTGGCGCGGGCCGGATTCCGTGTTCCTGCCAGTCTATGGCCGCCGCCGCGTCGGCAAGAGCGAGATGATCGTCCACTTCATGGAGAAGAAGCCCGGCATCTACTTCGTCGGTAAACTCGCCCCCGGCGAGACGCAGATCACCGAGTTCCTCGAAACCGCCGCGCGTGCGCTGAATGAGCCGCTGCTCGCCCAGGCTCGCGTGAGCGGCTGGCGCGAGGCGCTCGACCTCGTCGTGAAGCGCCACACCGGCAAACAGAAGCTCATCCTCGCCCTCGACGAGTTCCAGTGGATGGCCGAGGGCGCGACCGAGCTGCCCTCCGTCATCCAGGAACTGTGGGATCGCCATTGGGCCAAATCTGGCCGCGTCATGCTCATCCTCTGCGGTTCTTATCTCGGCTTCATGGAGCGCGAGGTACTGGGAAAGAAAAGTCCGCTCTTCGGCCGCCGCACCGGGCAGATCCTGCTGCGACCCTTCAACCACCTCGAAGCTGCCGAATTTCATCCACGCTGGTCCGTCATCGATCACGCCAAAGCCTACGCCATCTGCGGCGGCATCCCGATGTACCTCATCGCCTTCGATGAGAAGCTCTCCATCGAGCAAAACATCAGCGCCCGCGTTCTCGACGAGATCTCCGTGCTCTTCCGCGAGCCGGAATTTCTCCTGCGCGAGGAATTACGCGATCTCATGCCCTACCACGCCGTCCTCATGGCACTGGCGCAGGGAAAGACCGCTCCTGCGCAGCTCTCCAGCACCACCGGCATCGACGTGCGCGGCTTGAACTATCATCTCAGCACCCTCGTCGATCTTGGCTACGTCCAGCGCCGCTACCCGCTCACCGAGGACAAACCCGGCGTCCGCACCGTGCGCTACGCGCTCGACGATCCCTTCCTGCGCTTCTGGTTCCGCTTCCTCTTTCCGCATCAGAGCACGCTGCGGCTGCTCGGCCCCAAGCAGGGCTTCACCGAAATCATCAAGCCCGAACTCGACGCCTACTTTGGCCGCTGCTTCGAGCGCCTCTGCCGCGAATGCCTGCCCATGATTTATCAGGCCGAAGGCGTCCGCGCTGCCTTCGAATGCGGCGAGTATTGGGACAAAAACACGCAGATCGACGTCGTCGGTGTGCGCCAGGACGGCTGGACCGACCTCGGCGAGTGCAAATGGAAGGACCTCACCTCCGTCAAGCCACTCGCTGATGAACTGGAGGCCAAAGTCCCGCTCTACCCCAACAAACGCAACGCCACCATCAGCCGCCGCCAGTTCGTCCGTTCCGTCAAATCCAGCGTCAAACTGCCAGGTGTTCGTGTTCACACGCTCAAAGACCTCTACGCGCTCAAATCACCGCCATGAACCGCTTCGAATTCGCCACCGCCCAACGCATCATCTTTGGACGCGGCGTGATGCGCGAACTGCCCGCCCTGGCGGCTGAATTCGGCCAGCGGACGCTCCTCATCATCGGCAGCCGGCCGCAACAATGGGAATCCCGACTGTCTTATGCTGGTTTCAAATCGATTCGCGGTGAACCGACGGTTCAAGACATCCAAAGCGGCGTCGAACTCGCCAAACTGCACAACGCCGACGTCATCGTCGCCATCGGCGGCGGCAGCGTGGTCGATGCAGGCAAGGCCATCGCCGCCATGAGCACCCAACCCGGCGATTTGATGAGCTACATCGAAGTCATCGGCGAAGGGAAGCCGCTGGAAGCCGCTCCGCTGCCCTTCATCGCCGTTCCTACCACCGCCGGCACCGGAGCCGAGGCCACGCGCAACGCCGTCATCGCCAGCGAGCAGCACCGCGTCAAAGCCAGTCTGCGGCATCTCTCGATGCTGCCACGCATCGCCTTGATCGATCCCGAACTCGCCGTCGATCTTCCACCGCATGTCACCGCCGCCAGCGGCATGGACGCGCTTACACAATGCCTCGAAGCCTTCGTTTGCTCGCGTGCGCAGCCGATGACCGATGCGTTGTGCCTCGACGGCATCCAACGCGCCGTGCGATCCCTCGAATGTGCCTTTCACAACGGTCACGACCTCGACGCCCGCGAAGACATGGCCCTCTGTGCTCTCAACAGCGGCATCGCCCTCGCCAACGCCGGTCTCGGTGCCGTCCACGGCTTCGCCGCGCCGATTGGCGGCATGTTTCACGCGCCGCATGGTGCTGTGTGTGCTGCCCTGCTCGCTCCCGTTTGGGAAGCGAACTCCAAACGCGTGCAAAACCGCGCCAAGTTCGATCAAGTCGATGAACTGCTCGGCGGCGATGCCGTTTCCTGGCTTCATGCACTCACCGAACGTCTCCAAATCCCCAAACTCAGCGCCTGGGGCATTCAAGAAAGAGATCTCGACGAAATCGCCCGCAAAGCCGCCGCCGCCAGCAGCATGAAGGCGAATCCTGTTCTGCTGACACATGAAGAACTGGTCGAGATTTTGCGAATGGCGCGATAGCGTCGCCGGAGTGCGGTGCTTCAGCACCGCTTTCGACAGCTATGTCGGCCACTCCGGCTTAAAATCATCCTCCACCTTAACCCGGTCGGTCTTAGAGCATTTTAAATAATACTATAACCGCAAGAGGCAAAATAACCCATCGCATCCTTGGCTGTGATTTTTGAGAATGCTTTGCTGATGGCTGCATCGAGTTCTTCGGGCGTGCGTGCTTCGTAGCTGCGCAGCAGTGCC
>JAPLUL010000209.1:0-5602 GCA_026397635.1 Verrucomicrobiota bacterium
CTCAGCGGTCTCACCTCCATCCGCGGAGTTGGCAATCACTCGCTCAGCACGATCGCCTAGACCGCCACGGACGACCGCCACGATGAATACGGCACGGTTCCATCCGCTCCGCAGCTCACCGGCGTCTCCTCTGGCATTATCAACCTCGCCTACGGGGCCATGCCCGTAAATTCCAGCCCCACCGCTGCCACGGGTGAAAACGGCCACGAAGCCTTCATGGACGACGCAGCAGACTCCTCCGGCATCATGACCATCGACTTCGGATTCGCTGCGCCGCTCGGCGCACCGCTCGACCAGCGCATCACGCGTGCTCTCTCTCCCGCCCCGGCGGAAGAAAGCAGTGAAACCACGACCTTCACCTCCTGGCAGCCGCGGAACCACCTCGCGGGCCTCAATCACCCTGCCGACGACCCTGACGCCGACGGCCACACCAACCTCCTCGAATACGCCCTCGGCACCTCGCCTGCCAGCGGTGCGCAGATTTCCCGCTTCCGCCTCGCCACCCACGACGCCACCGGCGTCATCGACGCTCTCATCACCCGTCCCCTCGGCGAGCATCGCGATCTGCGCTACATCCTCGAATCCAGCGCTGATCTTCAAACCTGGGAGGCTCTCTCCATCACTCCCACCACCATCATCGGCGCAGATCAGACCGAAACGCTGCGCTTTGCCGACCTCGAAGCCGCCACCACACAAGTACAGGGCTTCGTTCGCCTCAAAATTCAGCTCGATGCCGATCTCAACGGCACCGCCGAGGCCACGGCCGTCACGCCGGTCCAAGGTTGGTCCCGCCGCACCTTCAACGTCGGTCGCGAGACTCTCTCCATGCCACTTTTGAAGCCCGCCGTCTTCATCGGTCTCGTCTCCAGCGTCAATGGCACCCAACTCACGCTACCAGTGACCATCGCTCTATCCCCTGAGACGGCGCATTACCTCGAAGTGCTCGACGGCCCCCTGGCAGGCCAGACATTCGACCTTGGCTCCGATTTGAAGCTCGCCTCCGGCGCTGCGGTGGCCGGTGCCCGTGTCGCGATTCGTCCGCACTGGACGCTCAACTCACTTCTGCCCGCCTCCGCCTTCCATTCTGGCAGCACGCCTGAGGAATCCGACCGCGCCTTGACCTTCGACTCCGCCAGCAACGGCTTCCAGACGCATCCGTTTGCGGATGAATCCACCACCCGCCGCGTCGTCCCGCCGCAGGAAGGTCTGTTTGTCCAAATCCGCTCCACCGCTATCACCCTCGCCTTCCTGGGTGAAGTGCGCACCAGCCCACTTGCCCTGCCGCACTCCGCCGGCACTCGCTTCATCGGCACAGGCCTTGCCCTGCCGCTCACTCCCGGCTCGCAGCCGCACAGCGTCGGTTCACGCCTCCGCTTGTGGAGTGGCGATGCCGATCCAGCAACTGCGGCCTATCACAACTACCTTCTCAACGACCAATCCCACTGGATCGACGAGTCCACCGGTGCCGACATCACCACCCAGCCCGCCCTCGACGCCTTCCGCGCTCATTTCCTCGTGAAATGACGCTGTGCGCAGAGCCTTTCGTCAGCCGGAACACGGCGACAACGCCACGGGTGTGTGGAGGCACTCCCAGATGGCAGGGCGGTCACGAAGACGTGGAACTTGACGATTCTTCACCGAAGCATTGCCCCCTGCACCTCGGAGATGTATTCGCAAACCGCTCGATGCGTCTCACTGGCGACATCGGCACGGGCCTTAGCAAACGGCGGTCTGAACCAGGGAAAACTGCCCAGCAGGTCGGGAGTGACCAAAACTTGCCCATCGGTGCCTGAACCGGCACCGATGCCGATCGTGCTGGCTTGAACGAGGCACGTGATCTGAGTGGCGACCTCCGGAACGATGCTCTCTAAAACCATCGCCACGGCTCCCGCGGCATCCAACGCCTGCGCATCGGCGATGAGTCGCTCGATTTGCTCGCTGGTCTTGCCTTTCTTTTTGTAGCCGCCTTCCTCCTTCACGCTCTGTGGCAGCATTCCTATGTGACCGATCAAAGGGATGCCTGCGGCAATGATGGCGCGCACCTGCGGGATCATCGAAACACCGCCTTCGAGTTTCACGGCGGATGCGCCGCAGTCCATGAGACGTTTGGCATTGGCAAGAGCCTCCTCCGCCGTGCGGTAGCTTGCGTAGGGCAGATCGGCGATGACTGGGGCACGTTTCACACCCCGGCAGACGGAAGCGGTGTGGATGAGCATCATTTCCATCGTTACCCCGGTGGTGTCCGGCAGGCCGTGAACCACCATGCCGAGGGAATCGCCCACCAGGATCAAGTCTATGCCCGCGTCATCGAGCATGCGGGCGGTCGGATAGTCGTAGGCAGTCAAAACGGCCACTTTGGGGCCGCTGGTTTTGCGCTGGGGAAGTTCGGAAAGGGAGGTCAGCATGGAAGGGCGATGCATCGCCGCCGCTGGCGCGGAATTCAAGCCGGTGAATCAGGCTCAGCGCTGCCAATCGGTCGGTTTAGGCTGAAAAAACAGTTCGTCATTCGGCAGGGTGCCTGCTAGAAGGTCCGCCACATGAAACCTATGAAAAACGGACTCTGGATGACATCCTCTACGGCGGCGACGAAAGACAAGGGGCACGGCTGGCTGCGTTCGTTGCTGCTCGGCGTCGGCATGCTGGGACTCAGTGGCTGCGGTGGCGGTAGCGGGGACACGATCCTCGTGGGTGAATTTGCCTCGCTCACTGGCAAGGAGGCTACCTTTGGCATCTCCTCGCATGAAGGCACGCAGCTTGCCATCGAGGAGCTGAATGCGGCTGGTGGCGTGCTGGGCAAGAAGTTTGAACTCAAAACGGAGGACGACCAGTCCAAGGCAGGCGAGCCGGCCAATGTGGTGAATAAGTTGATCTCAAAGGACGGTGCCATCGCCATTCTCGGTGAAGTCGCCTCCAGCCGCTCGCTGGAAGCCGCGCCGATCTGCCAGGAAAACGGTGTGCCGATGATCTCCCCGGCCTCCACCAACCCAAAAGTCACGGAAACGGGCGACTACATCTTCCGCGTCTGCTTTATCGACCCCTTCCAAGGCACGGTGATGGCGAACTTCGCCACCAACACGCTGAAGGCGAAGAAGGTGGCCGTCTTCACCGATGTGAAGAGCGACTACAGCAAGGGATTGGCGAAGTTCTTCAAGGAAGGCTTCACCAAGGCGGGCGGACAGATCGTGACCGAGCTGGATTTCAACGGCGGAGACAAGGATTTCAAAGGCCAGCTTACAGCCATCAAATCGGCGGCTCCTGATGCCGTGTTCGTGCCCGGCTACTACACCGATGTGGCGCTCATCTGCATCCAGGCGAAGCAGCTCGGCCTCAATGTGCCGCTGATCGGCGGGGATGGCTGGGAGAGCGACACGCTGGTGAAAATCGGCGGCGAAGCGGTCGAGGGCCATTACTTCTCCACGCACTATGCCTCCGATGCCGCCTCGCCGAAGGTGACGGCCTTTGTCGAAGCCTATAAGAAGCGCTACAACGGCAAGGTGCCGGATGCGATGGCCGCCCTCGGCTATGACTCCGCCATGTTCCTGGCTGATGCCATCAAGCGTGCAGGCAGCACCGAAGGCGCCAAGCTGCGCGACGCCCTGGCCGCCACCAAGGAGTTTGAGGCCGTGACTGGCAAGATGACCATGAACGCCCAGCGTGATGCGGTGAAGTCGGCGGTGATTTTGCAGGTCAAGGGCGGGGCGTTCAAGTTTGTGGAAACCGTGGCTCCGTAAGGCAGGGTCAATGGTTGCTAGACTGAATCCCACACTGAGAAACGCGATGACGATGGTTTACTTCGATCAAGCCAACCTGCGGCCCCAGGCCGCTGATTCTGGACCGTCAACCATCAACCTCTAGACCATCAACTCCCCGTGGACTGGTTCTTCCAACAACTCATCAACGGTCTCGCGCTGGGGTCCATCTATGCGCTGATCGCGCTAGGCTACACGATGGTCTATGGCGTGCTGCGCTTCATCAACTTCGCGCATAGCGATGTGCTCATGCTGGGGGCTTACGCGGCGTTTTTCATCGCTCCGGCCATCGAGCCGCTCATTCCACTGCCTTCCATTGCCGGCGCGTTGTTGGTAACACTGGTGTCCGCGCTGATCTGCGCGGGAATCGGCATGCTGATTGAGTTTCTGGCCTACCGGCCTTTGCGTTCCAGGCCGAAGCTCACGGTGCTGATCACGGCCATCGGCGTGTCGCTGTTCATCGAGTTCACCTGCCAGCATAAGGCGGTGTTTGGCGCGGATACGAAGCCGTTTCCAGAATTGCTGCCCGCCACGGATTTTCATCTGTTTGGACTCGTGATCGGTAGCAACGATCTCGTGGTCGTGCTCGTCACCGCCGTTCTGCTGGCCGGAATGTGGTTCATCGTGCATAAAACCAAGAGCGGCATGGCCATGCGCGCGGTGTCCTTCAATCAGCAGGCGGCGGCGCTCATGGGCGTGAACATCAACCGCATCATCGCCTTTACCTTCGGCCTCGGTTCGGCGCTGGCGGCGGTCGCAGGCATTCTTTATGCGCTGAAGGCTCCCGGCATCGAGCCGCTCATGGGTGTGCAGCCGGGCATCCGCGCTTTCATCGCGGCGGTGCTCGGAGGGATTGGCAATCTGCCAGGCGCTGCGCTTGGTGGCCTATTGCTGGGACTGCTCGAAACCTTCGCGGGCGGCATCTCCGGCTTGTCGAGTTATCGTGATGGCATCGCTTTTGCCATCCTTATTCTCATCCTGCTGTTCAAACCCGCCGGACTACTCGGCAAGGCCACCGTGGAAAAGGTATGAACCCACAGTTAAATGAAGCTCTAAAGCTCCTAGATGTTCCCACACCTTATACTGAGGAGCAACTCAGGACCGCGTATGTCGAGGCGTTGAAGGTATGGCATCCTGACAGATTCCCTGCTGGCAGTGAACTTCAGGCCAAAGCCAACGTGAAAACCTCGCAAATCATTGAGGCATATAAGTGGCTTTCCACTTCATTGGGCGCACAAGGCTCTCATCTTCCTGCGCCAGACTTTCAGGTGGTTAGAGTTGATGCGAAAAAGGAATCGAAAGCGAAGGCTTCTGCGCGCTATTTCGACGGGGCCAAGCGCTGGCTGCTGGCGGGCATCGTGCTCGCGGTGGTGGTTTCGCTCTTTTCGGCGCAGTTCAACCGCTACTACCTCGGCGTCGTCATTGACTGCGGCATCAGCATCATCTTGGCGGTCAGTTTAAACCTCATCAACGGCCACACCGGTCAGTTTAGCCTCGGTCACGCGGGTTTCATGGCCGTGGGCGGCTATTCCGCGGCCAAGCTGACGCTGGTCTGCTCGCCGATGGTGCCGGACAGCCTCAAGCCGCTGCTCTTTTTGGTGGCGTTGGTTCTGGGAGGCTGTGTGGCCGCTGTGATTGGTCTTGGCGTTGGCATTCCCTCGCTGCGGCTGAAAGGTGACTACCTCGCCATCGTCACGCTGGGTTTTGGCGAGATCATTCGCGTGGTGGTGCAGAACATGGAAAGCGTGGGCGCCGCGAGCGGATTGAAGGGCATTCCGAAATACACGACGCTCGGCTGGACCTTCGCCCTGGCCGCTGTGACGATTTATGTGGTCGCCGCGCTGGTGAACTCC
>JAPLUL010000112.1:0-70718 GCA_026397635.1 Verrucomicrobiota bacterium
AGGGTTCCAGCGTCCGATTGGACGGTCGTCGCAGCGGCGAGGGTGATGGCACCGGTCACGATGTTGTTGCCGCTGAGGTTGCGGAGAGCACCGCCGCTGGTGTCTGCACCCACGGTGGCACCGTCGCCAGTCAGAGCGAGAGTTTCGAAGGCGATGGTGACATTGCCCTGGAGTTCGAGCGAGCCATTGTTGGCCACCGTGGTGTTACCGGCGGTCGTGCCGAGAGCGAGGTCATTGGCGGCGCTGAGGATACCGGCGCTGATATTGGTCGCACCCGTGTAGGTGTTGGCTCCGCTGAGGACCAGGGTTCCGGTGCCGGTCTTGGTCAGCGAGGTTGCGGCACCACTCACGGGTCCGGCGAGGGTGAGGGTGTTCGTGCTGTTCACCGCGATGGTTGGGGTGGCGTTGGTCAGCGCGATCTTGTTATTGAAGGTGGCCACGCCCGAAGTGACGTCCGAGGTGATGGCAGCAGCCCCACCAATCGTGAGGGTGTTATCACCCGTGCTTTGGAGGACCACTGGAGTGCCGCTGGTGGCATTGAGCGTCAGGCTGTTGATGCTCATGTTGGAACCAAGGACCATGTTGTTCTGATCGGTCGGAGAAGTGACCGAGACGAAGACGTTCGTGGTGGAGGCAGGGACAAGACCGGTGTCGGTGCCAGCGAGGTCGGTGGCCCAGTTGCTCAGGCTCGAGCCGTTGGAAACGGCCCAGACATTCGTGTTGCCAGCGAAGCCGCCCTTCCAGAAGGCATTCGTGAGGGCTGCAGCAGGAGCCACGTTGAATTGCACCAAGGTATCCGAAGCGGTGATGCCCGTAACGGTGAAGTTGGTGACATTGTAGAGGTTGCCGACGCTGTAGGTGCCGGAGCTGCCGTTCGTGCTCACCAGACCACCGCCCTGAGCGACCAAAATGTCCGACTTACCAGCGTGGGTGACGATGCCAGGGAGGAAGTAGGCATCGACAGTGACATTGCCGTTTACGAGGGCCTTGGTACCCGAATTGAGGCGGATGCTGCTACCGGTGTTCTGACCCGCGCCACTGCCGGTGTTGGTGCCGGTGTTGGGGCCGACTTCGACGCCGAGGCGGCTGCCCGCGGCGAGTTCGAGGACCGTGCCGCTGGTGCCTGCGAGGGTCAGGGTGCCGCCGATGCTACCGGTCAACGCATTGAAGGTGGCTCCGTTAGCGACGGTGAGCTTGGAGGTGCCTGAAATGCCGCCCATGACACCCGAACCAGCCGTGCCAGTGACATGAGTAACCTCAAGGGTACCCGCGTTGACCGTCGTTTCACCGTTGTAGGTGTTGGCATTGGTGAAAACGAGCTTCTTCGCTCCGGTCTTGACCACATTGACGTTGTTCTGGACGACGCCGCTGTAGGAGCTGTCCGCCGTCGGAGTCACGGTGAGGGTCTTCATGACCGTGGCGCTGTTGGTGATGAAGCCTCCGTTGCTGGAGAATGCCGTGCCGGTGATCAGCGAGGAGGTGAGATTACCGATGGAAGCATTGAAGCCACCGAGGTCGAGGACGCCACGAGCGGAGGTGGTGACGTTGTTGCCGGTGGGCAGGGCATTGGCGGAACCGAGGCGGAGGGTGCCGTTGGCGACGTTGGTGGAGCCTGCGTAGGTGTTCGTGCCAGAAAGGATCACCGTATCGGAGCTCTGCTTGGTGAGGCCACCCACGCCGCTGATGTTGCCCTTGATTTCGAGGATGGCACCGCGGGCGGCAGCCTGGAGCTCGCCGTTGTTGTTGGTATCGGGGCCGACACCGGTGGTGAGGTCCTGAGTTCTGCCGTTGTCGGTGCCGTTCGGGCCATCGGTAAAGGCGTTCTGGCCGATGAAGGAGTTGCCGAGGAGTTGGACGCTGACCCCGGAGCCGAGGGTGCGGAAGACGAGGCCGCTGTTGGAGCTCGACACATCATCCGTGCGGAGGAAGCCTTCGATGGCACCGCCGTTGATCTGGATGGTGGCGGTGGTGGTGTTCTGGTCGGCATTCACTTGGAGGGAACCCGCGCCGAGGTTGATGGTGCCGCTGCGGGCGTTGTCCACGCTCCAGCGCTCGATGGAACCTGCCTCGTAGGTGACGGTCTTGGTGAAGCCGGAGGTGAGAATGTCGAGGATCCCGTAACGGCGGGCGGTGATGCTGGCGGCGTTGACGAGGGCGTTGGCGTTGGTGATCCCCAGCGCGCCTTGCTCAATGCTGACGTTACCCGTGAAGCTGGTGTTGTTACCGCCGACCCAGAGGTAACCGTTGCCCCACTTGATGAGGTCGCGGCTGCCGTTCAGGCCGGAGACGTTCAGCCCGGTCCCGGTGGTCCCCGAGGTGATCTGGTTGTTCACCGCGCTGCCGACGACATCGATGATCGAGCTGCCCGTGCCAGTGAGGAAGAGCGTTCCAGCATTGAGCACGGAGCGAGAGTTGGCAACGGTGACACGGAGTCTGGCAGGAGACAAGCCGGTGGTGTCGGTGGAGAACGACTCCAAGTCGGAGATGCCCACGGCGGAATCGGCGATCCCGACGTTGACGGCGACCACAGAGTTATCGACCCCGATGATGCGGCCCATGGTGTATTGACCATTGAGCGAACTGCCGGGGTTAGCGACCAGGTTCAACGTGGTTCCAGCACCGGTGGTGGTTCCGCTGGCGTTCAGGGTGATCGTGCCGCCGTTGCCGGAAGCACCGAGGGTGTTCAGGGTCAGTGCGCCGCCGTTAACGGTCCAGTTGCCGGAGAAACCGATGCCGTTGGCGGCAGCGGTTTGATCCTTGCCGATGATGAGCGCACCTGCACCGAACTTCGTCAGGCTACCTGCGTAGATGTCACCGGACAGTGTCGTGTTGCCGGTGTTGTAGATGATGCCTTCCTTGGTGCCGGTGGTGCCGAACCTGAGGTTGGTGGCGATGGCCACCGTGCCCGTGGTGATGAGACCGCCGCGATCCGCATCGGTGGCTCCGTCAGCGAAGGTGAGGGTGTTATACTGGCCCACGCCGCTATTGATGCCGAAGGCAGTGCGCAGGGCATAGACAGTTTGATCCTGCGCCAGCGTCACGACACCGGTGGTGATGTCCACCACACTGTTGGCATTCGTGTTGGTGCTGAAGACACCGCCGGCGAAGATGTTGCTGTAGGCTGCGTTGACGAATCCATTAGCACCATAGGTCACGAAGGTGTTGTCGGTGGCATTGACGTAGTAGGCCGGCTTGATGCCGCCGACGATGGCTCCGGTGCTGGTTCCGGTGACGACCACGCGCTCCGAGTCATTGTTACCCGCCACGCCGAGGTTCCCGGCGGTGGAGATAAGGGACAGCGTGCTGCCAACACCCGAGCGGATTAGGTTGGACGTTGTCAACTGCATATCGCCGAGGGCAACACCCTTCTGAACGCGGATGGAGGCACCTCGGCCGAAGGTGATGTCTCCGACGACTTCCGTCGAGGTCTGGGCTGCGTTGTTAATCGAGCGCAGGTAGAGTTGCGCACCGTCCAGATTGATGGGTGTGGTGTCAAACCAACGGTTCTGGGTGGAGGTTTCATTATCCAGCCAGAGCACGCCACCAGGGTGAAGGTTGACGGCATATTGATTGGCCGTGCCGGCAAAGTTGAGCAACGTGGCTCCACTGTAGAGGCGGACCTGACCGAAGATGTCCACCGCGCCGCCATTGCCGAGAGGACCATTGGCACCCGAGGTCGCGGTGCGGGTCAGGAGGCTGGAGGAACGGCTGATGATGGTGCCGCCGGTGTAGGTGTGAAGGTCAGAGGTGTCCGTTTCACCACTGTTGCCGTTGCTGGCCTGATTACCGAAGAGGACGCGCGTGCCGGGGGTGGCACCTTCCACAAAGACACCCAGGTTGCCTGCGGCCGTTGAGTTGAAGTTAAGACGGGCACCACCACCGCCGATGCGATAGAGGTTGTCTGCCCCGACGCCCAATGTTTCGGCGGTGTAGTCGGAGTTGGCAGTCGCACCAAAGAAGGAGCGACCGTTGCCGATGGTGGCGAGATTCAGCGGATTGGCGATGGAGGCATTCAGGGCGATCACGCCTTGGGAGTTGCTGCTCAGGGCATTCTGGAGGTAGGCCTGGTTCAAGGCTGCGCTCTGCACGCGGAAGAGGGACATCTGCGAGCCGGAACTGAGGAGTTCCACCTGACCTGTGCCGAAGTTGACGTTGGCCGGGTTGGTGAGGAAGATGCCGCCGGTCGGGTTGATGCGGATCGTGCTGCCGCGCAGCATGGTGTCCAGGTTCATCGCCGTGCCGTTTTCGCTGTTCACGTCACCGAAACGGAGCAGGCCGCCGTTGACCACGATGCCGAGGCCGTTGGCGCTGGTGGAGCCGGCGTAAAGACCGCCGAAGGTGCTGTTGGGGCTGTTGAGCCAGAGGTCAGCGGCACCGCCCTTAATGATGGCCTGGCCCTGTGTACCTGCGACCGTCCCTGCGCCATCATTGATGACACCGTTAAGCAACGTGGCACCACCAATGTTGAGCAGCGGTGTGCCCGTGAGGTTGGTGGCTCCGTTGATTTCCAGGACATAGGTATTACCAATCGCCGTGGTCAGGGTCGAGCTGCCGATCGTGAGATCCTTGAAGGCGAGGTGCTTGTTGGCGGCCGTGGTTGCGATGTTGCGGTTCACCGTCACGGTGGAGGAGCCGTTGATGATCAGGTTGTTGCCCGCAGCATTGTTACCGACCACATAGCGTTCGCGGGTGGTGGTGTTGGCACCGTCGATGAGGAGGTTCAAGGTGCCGCTATACATCGTGATATCGCCGGAGCCGATACCGCCGTTGTTGATGCCGCTGAAGAGGGTGGCGAAGTTGGCCGGAGTGCCCGTGGTCGTGCCGCGGACGTTCACGGTGCCCTGGACGTTTTGGATACCACCGGTGAAGGTGTTGATGCCGTTGTTGAAGCCAGTGAAGCCGTTGCCGAGTTCGAGCGTTGCGCCGCCGGAGTGGACCAGTGTCGCGCCTCCGGTGACCTGACCATAAACGGTCAGGTTGGGGTCCTGGCGGATGTGGTTGTAGGCGGGAGCGCCCTCCATGGTGGCGGCGCTGAGGACAAGCGGACCGTTGACCTGGATGGCGACGTTGTTGGCGGCGTTGCTGACGAAGAGGGTCTGACCCTGCTCGCCGGGGGAGCCGCCGAAGCGGATGCCGCCGGTGAGGATGCTCACCACGTTGGCGGTGCCCGCAGCGCGGTCGTTGTTGATAACGGCGTAGGGGTTGCCCTCACCGATGACCAAACCGAGGTTGTAAACGGTGCTGGCCAAATCCGAGCGGAGACCGAGGTTGCCACCGAAGTTGTTGATGACGACCAGACCGTTGGTGCCGGCATTCATCTGAGCGAGCGTCGCGGTGCCGCCGAGGTTGGTCTGCACCGTGGAGGAGCGGAAGAAGATGGAGCCCTGGTTCACGATGTAATTGCCGCTGAAGCTGTCCTGCTTGGCATCGATGAACAGGCTACCACCACCGTGCTTGACGATGTTGGTGGCGTTGGTGATTTGGCCGGTGGTGTTGCCCGCGGTAGCCAGCGTGCCGATGACTAGGTTGTTGATGTTGTAAATGTTAGCTTCCTGCGATGCGGTGCCAAAGGAAATCCCGGTGGAGACGACGCGGTTGCCATTGGTGATCAAACCGCCGCTGCGGATCTGGATGCGGTCCGTGGCGGCAGGGGTGCCGGAGGCAAAGGTAATGTCGCCATCAATGCGCAACGCGTAAGTGTCGAGGGCCAGACCACCGGCGCCGATCATGGAGGCGGCAGCGTTGATGAAGGTGCGCTCCGTCGGGACGCTGGTGGTGCCGAGAGCACCACTGCGAACCCCATCAAAGCCGGCGTTCACGAAGCCGTTGTCGGCGGTGTAGGTGAGGAACTGCGCATCCGTGCCATTGATGATCCAAGGAGCCACCATGCCATTGGTGACACCGCCGAGGGCGACGAGGCCATTGGCCCCGAGGCCGCTGAAGAGCTTGATGCGCTCGTCACTGCCGAGCTGGCTGCCGTTGGCGGCGTTGATCTGAAGGGAGGCGGTGTTGCCGGTGATGGCGAGACCGTTGTTAGTCTGGGTCTGGCGGGTGATGTCGGCTCCGGCTCCGCCGCCGACCACGAGGTTGACGGTGCGGTTGAGCAGATCGCGCTGGACGACGAGTTGGCCGAACTTGCCGACGGTCACGTCACCGATGGTTTCCGTGACTTCGATGTCGCGGTTGCCGATAAGGCGGATGGTGCTGTTATTGAGGACGACAGCGGTGTCATCATCCCAGCGGCCCTGGCCGCCGTAGCCTTCGAGCCGGTTGGTGGCGAGGAGACCGGTGGAGTTGTCGAAACGAAGTTCGGAGGTGTTGCGCAGGGTGACCGGGGCGAGCGGTGCGGTGCCTGCTGCATTGGTGAAAGTGCCGCCGAGGCCGCCAGCGGTGAGGGTGCCCCAGGTGTCGAAGCTGCTGGTGGTGAGGCTGCCGCGGAACTCGAGGACGCTGGCGCGGTTGACGAGGGTCGCCCCGGTGTAGTTGTTGGCGGTCATGAGCACCGCGGTGCCACGGCCGTTACCGGCGGTGATGTTGTCCACATTGAGGCCGCTGAAGATGGAGCCGACGGTCAGGGCCGCCGTGCCGGTCAACTGACTGCGATCCACCATGTCACTGTTGACATAGAGGATGCTACCGCCCGCGCCGAGGCGATAGATGTTTCCAGCGCCCGCACCGAGGGTGGCGGCGTTGTAGCTGCCGTTGAGGCCGACGCCGTTGGTGGTGGAGCCGAGGAAGGCGGTGCCGTCACCGATTTTGGCGAGGTCGATGGCCTGGGTATAGACGGTGTTCAGGGCGATGATGGCACTGCCAGCGTTCTTACCGCCGCCGTTGAAGCCATTGCCACCGGCGAGACCGAAGTAGGAGGTGTCCTGCGGGCCACCGAGATTGCCGATGAGGAGGTTGAAATCAGAAAGCGGCGCATTGGCGGCCAGGCGGAGGATACCGTAGTTGGCCAAGGCATTGCTGCGGAGATCGACGCTGCCCGATCCGACCTTGTTGGCGGTGCTGTTGAACTGGATGGCACTGCCGGGCTGAATGAGGGCGTTGCCGGTGCCGTAGTTGGAAGCGGCCACGAGGCCGGGGATGCTGCCGGGGGTGTCGCTCAGGGTGGTAACGTTGCCTTCGAAGGTGCCGAAGAAGGTGGTGCCGCCGTTGCTCACATAGCCGCCTTGGAAGGTGGCCGAGTTGTCACTGTTGATGAACAGGCTGCCAGCGCCGCCCTTTAGGATGGTGCCGTTGCCGCTGATATTACCATTGATCGTCACGTTACCGTTGCCACCCGTGCGGCTGTTGTTCGTCAGGAACGCGTCCTTGATCAGGGTCAAGCCGGTGAAGCTGGACGACAGCTGCAGGTTGTCCGCCGCATTGGCTAGGGTGATCAGGGGAGAACCCAGAGGACCGCCGAAGGCCAGAGTGCCGAACTGCACGGTCTTGTTGGAACCGCTGCCTGCGCGCGTCAGGTTCAAAGCTGCGCCACCGCTGCCGATGTAGCTGCCGCTGCCGATACCGGCGGTCGAACCGATGGTCAGGTTGTTGTTCACAAAGGTGCTCAGCACCTGCATGTTCGCGGTGTTGTCTCCCTCATGGCTGATCGTGAGGGTCGCACCGTTGAGAGTAATCGGGGCGGTTGCACCGAGAGGATTGGAAGCGCCATTGGAGAGGCGGACTTCCGTGGTGCCGGCCATGAGTCTCCAAGCGCCGACGTCGTTGGCACCAGCGCCGGTGTCGCCGTTGGTGAGGAAGAGGGTCTGGCCGCCGATTTTGACGAGGGTCTTGCCCAGGGCGTCAATCTTGCCACTGATCACCCCGTTGCTCCCAGTGTTCAAGGTGGTCTCGCCTGCCGCATTGACCGCGAGGGTGCCGTTGATCTGGACGTTGGTCGTATTGCCAACCCAGGTGAGCGCGTTGGCGTTCAGAGTGACGTTGTTGATCAAGTTCCAAGCCACCGATGCCGTGCCGCCCGTGCTGGCAAGGGCAGAGGTGGTGTTGGCATAGGTGGCGCCGTTGCCGAAGCTGTTGTATTGATCAATCGTAACATTGTAGCCGCTGCCGCCACCGAACTGAATGGTGGAGATGTTGTCAGTGACTTCACCAGCGGCGTAGCCGTTGGTGGCGAGGGCAGAAAGATCGAGGATACCGCCCTTGAGGGTGATGGGTCCGGTGCCGAGGGCGAGGGTGTTACGGACGGCGAGGGTGCCGGTGCTGACCGGGGCGACGGCGTTGGCGCTGGTGATACGGCCCGCGTTGATGACGGTGCCACCGCTGTAGGTGTTGGCAAGGGAGGCTCCGTCTGCATTCCGGGGCGGGTTGAGGGTCAGGGTGCCGTCGCCGGACTTGGCGAGAGCGAGGGTGCCGTTGAGGGTGCCGGTGAAGGTGGTGCTCTGGCCGATGCCGGTGTTCACGTTGAGGGTGTTGGAGGCACCGCTGTTCATCACGCGACCGTAGCCGGAGAGGCCACCGACGGTGATGGCCTGGCCATTGAGGTCAAAACCATTGGCGCTGCTGTTGATGACGAGGTTGATGAGACCACCGGAAGGAACGCTGCTCTGGCCAGCGAAGCGCACGGTGCCTTCCTGGATGGTCAGATTGCACAGGCCGGTGGTGATCGGAGCCATAACATTGGCCGTGCCGGAGAGGAGGAGGGTGCCTGCGCCGCCCTTGGTGAAGTCGGAGGCTTCAAAGTTACCGGAGATCGTGGAAGCACCGGTCTGACCGCCGCTGACGAAGACGAGGGCTTCCTGAGCGGTGGCACCCGTGCCGAAACGCAAGTTGCTGCTGATCGTGGCGGCGGTGGTGCCATTCATGATCAGACCACCGTTGGCGAGGCGCAAGAGTGAAGTGCCATCGGTCGGGGTGATGTTGCTGTCCGTGCGCAGGGCCAGCACGTCGACGGTGATGTTGGCCACCGCTTGTGCGCCACCCGTGATGTCAGCCAGCGAAGTCGCAGCGGAGGCAGCCAAGCTAGCCGTCGTGGTGGCATTGTGGAGTAGGAAGCCGTTGGTGACGTCGTAGCGCAGGAAGTTCAGCGAGTTGGTGTCCGCACCGGTCGAGGCGCGACCGACGATGGACGGCGTGGCGAGGATGCCGCTGGTGGTGGTCTGTGCAGTGACGGTAAGGAATCGCTCATTGACCCCAAGGTCGGCAGCGAGGTCAGACGAGATCAGTGTTGCCAAACCGTTGGTGCCGCGGGTGAGGGCAGTGGCGGTGAGCTGGGAGGTCACGCCGGTGCCCTTGGTCAACTGGATGCGGCCCGCGTTGTAGGTCATGGCCGTGGCGGTGAGGGCCTGGTTGACCACGCCGAACGTCAGTGCCTGACCGGAAGCGATGGCGGCCGTGGTCGGTGCGCTGATGGTGACATTGTTACCGGAAACGCCGGTCACGACTGCGCCGACTGGGATGCTGGCGTTGGTGATGGTCATACCGGGGACGATTCCCGCGCTGTTGCCGACATTGATGACGTAGCTGGCTGCTGCTTGAGCGGTGCCGACCACGACACCGACTGGAGCCGTGCCTACGGTGCCTTGCAGTGCGAGGGTTCCATCGGTGAGGGTGATGGCACCTGAGCCGAAGGGGGTCCCCGTGGTCATCTGCGTGAGCACGGTGCCACCGCCGAGGACACGGCCGCCAAGGGTCAGGCTGGTGTTGGCGTTGGTGGAGTTGAGGACGAGAGTGCCAGTGCCCATCTTGGTCAGGCCGAAAGCGCCCGCAAGCGGCAGCGGCTGGGTGAGGGTGTTGTTGCCAGAGACTTCAATACCGCTGGCGGCAGTGAGGACGAATTGGTGCCCCGTAGTGAAGGATCCTCCGACAGAGAGTGTGCCCCCGCCGAACTGAACATCCGAAGGAAGCCCGGCAACCAAGTGCGCCCCCGTGCCGACCGCCACGATCGTTGGAGCACCAAGATTGGTATCGGCGGTTACACGGACCATACCATCCTGGATACGGAGGGAAGTGCCGTAGTTCGCACTGGTGTTCAGGTTGTTTTGCGAGCGGTTGTTGCCAGCAATTACCAGGATGCCACCGCCGGTCTTGTTGAAATTCGCTCCTTGGGTGCCAGTTGAAGCGATGTCGCCGTCGAGTAGCACCACCCCCTGTGTGGAGTTGACGCGGATGTCGCGATTGCGGGCAGTGCCACCAGAATGGATGTCCCACGCAGCAGCCGTATTGATGAAACTCAGGCTGCCCCTGCCTTCAAAGGTGATTGTCGTATCGGCATCCGTGCCAATGGCAGCCAAGGCGTTCGCGATGACCCGATTGGCTCCATCCGAACCGAGGAACATGCCACCGTTGCTATTGCCCGCGCCGAAGGTTAGCGCACCTGTGCCGAAGGGGCTGCTGATGATACTCAGAGCACTCGGTGCACCGGAGTAGAGAGAGTCCGCACCGACGACGACGCGGGCGTTTTGCAGCGTGGTGCCACCCGTGTAGGTGTTCTGCGCGAAGCCATTGGCATCGGGTCCGATGAAGACGACACCGTTATTCAACTGTCCGCTGGCCGCCGTGCTGCCGATGGTCACGGCCTGGGCTCCGGTGATCGGGCCATTCATTTCGAGGCGACCCGTGGTGACGTTCAGCAGGGTGAGCGCGCCACCGAGGCTGATGCCGCCAGTGACCTTCGAGGTGTAGAGCGAGTTGCCCTGGATCGTGGCGGCGGCAGTCGTGACGATGTCGCGACCAAAGGTGACCTGACCGCTGAGGCCGAGGGTGGAGGCGGCGGTGATGAGCAGCGGGGTGTTGCTGTTGCCGAGGGCGCCGTTGGTGTTCGGCAGCACATCGGTGCCGAGGAAGAGGCCGCCCGTGCCGGCGAGGGTGGTGGTGCCGGTGTAGGTGCTCGTGCCGTTGAGGATCAGGCTCGCTGCGCCGGCCTTGATGAGGTTGCTGCCTGCGCCGCTGATCACGCCGAGGATGCTCATGTCATTGGCAGCCGTCACGTTTTCAATCGTGCGGGTGCCGCCGACGACGCCGGGGGCGAGGTTGACATTGCCGCGCAGGACAAAGTTGTTACCCGCCGTGCGCATGTCGCCAACAAGATCGACGTTGTTCCAGATACTGAAGCCACCACCGCTGACCGCGCCTTCCGCGCCCTGGCCGATGTTTACGCCTGCGTTGGCGGTGTGGTTGACGGTCAGTGTGCCGGAGCCGAGGGCGAAGTTGTTGCCGATGTTGAGCGTGGTGCCGCGATTGGCGGTGATGCCGGCGGTGAAGTTGTTCCGGGTGTTGAGGGTGATGTTGGTGTTGCCGTTGATGACGGACTGGTTGTTGTAGCCATTGCTGCCGACATCGCCGACGAGGGCACCGATCTGAACGGAGGTGGCTCCGGTGAGAACGTTTTCAAAGGCACCGGCACCGAACTGAATGGTGCCCTGGTTGCCACCGCCGCCGAGGCGATAGACGCCATCGGTGGAGGCACCGAGGGTCGGGGCAAAGTAGAGCTGGTTGATCGCGCCGCTGGTCATGGACCCGAGCCAGAGGCGCTCGACGGCACCGCCGTCGGCGTTGAGGGCGGTTTCCATGGCCCCGATGTTCAGCGCGCCATACTGGACACCGTTGTCGAGGGAGATGACCCCGCGGGTGCTGCCGGTGGTGAGCAACTGGATCTTGCCGTCTGTGGCGGCACCGCCCGTCAAGACGGAGAGGATGTCCGTCTGGGTGAGGGCCGCGCCGTTGTTGTTGTAACCGATGGACACACCGGAGTAGCCCCAGGCATCGCTGTTGGAGATGACCTTCTGGTTGGCGATGTTGGAGGCGGCCGCGAGGCGGATGAGTGTGCCGGGGAGGAGATTAATGTCACCCACACCGAAGGGCGTTCCGGTGAGAGAGGTGCTCATGACCGCGCCGGTGGCGGTGTTCTGAGTGGAGGCCCAGACTTCGAGACCGATCGCACCATCAGTGCCGAAGGTGTTGGCGCCATTGGCAAAGGTCAGACCGCCGTTGCCGGTCTTGACCAGCTTGCCGCCAACTGCGCCCGCACCGCTGACGACGCCTTCAAGGATGCTCTGGTTGGAGGCACCGAAGGCGGAGTTGATGAAGGTGGTGTTGGCACCGAGGCTGGTGGTGCCGGTGACGGTGAGGCCGTTCTGGACCAGATCGAGGTAGATCGGCGAGTTGGCCCCCAGATCCGCAATGGTCAGATTGTTGATCCGCTGCATGAAGGCCTGATTGTTGCTCGTGATGCGGGAATCCGCATTGACGAGTTGTTCGAGAGGAAGCTGTCGATAACTAGAATGCTGCCGACACCGGTGTGGCCGTTAAGGATGATGTTCTGGCTGTTCGTGGCGCTGGCGATGGCGGTGCCGGAGTTCGAGACCGGATTTTGCAGGATCAAGGTGCCCTGATTGACGGTGATGTTGCCGGTGAGGCCGGGGTTGCTGGAGGTGATGGTGAGGTTTGAACCGCCGAACTTCGTCAGACCGCCGGTGCCGGTGATCTGGGCGTTAATGATTGCATTGCCGCCGGTGTAGATGGTGGCTTCACGCGCACCGTAGGCAAGGGTCATGGGGAGGGTGACGGGGGTCACGGTGGCGGCTGCGGTCTGCACGGGGCTGATGGTCGGCGTGCCGGTGAAGAGCAGCCCCCCAAAGGCGGTGTCACCACCTGCAAAGGTGATGGTGTTGAAGGCGGCGGTCGGGGAGACGTTACCACTGATGCGGGCGGCGTAGGTGTTGATGTTCACCCCGAGAGTCTCGGCGGCGGCGATGTCGATCACGCTGCCGGCGCCGGGATCCACGCTGATGGTGCCGGCGGCGACGTTGTAAACGTGGCTGTAACCGAGCTGGCCGGAGCCGGGAGCGACTGCGGCACCGTTGGTGGATGCGGCCTGATTGCTCAGCAGAGACTGGAAGCCGCTGTTGACCACGCCGAGGGTGTTGGTGGGGCTGTAGGTGACGAAGGTGTTATTCTGGGCATCAATGACCCACGGGGCGACGATGCCGCCAGCGGTGATCCCGGAACCGAGCAGCGTGGTGCCGGCCCGCGCTGGCGCAACCCCGGAAACCACGAGACGGGCGAAGGAAGTCGGGGAAAGCGTACTGCCGTTATTGATGATACCCATGGCGCTGGTCTGTGCCGTACCTGCTGCACCGACGAGTGCGAGTGAGCCGTCATTGATCAAGAGCGTGCCATTGGTCCCGCGAGTAAGTCCGCCGGCGGACAGGGTCACGGAGCCTGCACCAGCAGGGCGGTTGACCTGGATGGTGGAGCCCTTGCTGGCGGTCAGGGTACCGACCTGCTCGAAGGACTGAGCGTTGGCAACACCGACGTAACGGAAGACACCGCCATTGATGTCCTGACCGGTGGCATCGGCCCAGCGGCCCTGACCGTCGGCGACCGCACCGAGCTGATCCTGGATGGTAAGCGTGCCGCCGGGACGGAGCTGGATGACGTTGCTGTTGGCGTTCGTGTTTGAGTTATAGAACGACGGGCTGTTCAGGCCGCCAGGGTTGCCCAGTGCCAGGGTGCCGAAGACCTCGACGGTGCCGCTGCCCAACGGGGTGGCGGTGGAACCGGTGTCGAGGGTGACGGTCGATACCTTGCTGATCGTGGTGCCGCCACTGTAGTCGTTGCTGTTGCGGAAGATGACCGTGCCACTGCCGTTGGTGATGGCAGCACCGCTGAGGTTGGCGAGCTGGCTGCCGACGATGACGCGGGCCGTGCCGGTGAGCACGTTGTTCGTGCCGGTGAAGGCCAAGCTCGGTCCATTGTTACCACCGAGGCGGTAGGTGTTGGCGGCGCCGACACCGAGGGTCGGGGCGATGTATCGAATTTCGTTGCTGCCGTAGCCGCCGAGGAAGGAGGTGCCGTCACCGAAGCTGGCCATGTTCAGCGGGGTGTTAAACTCAGGCACCGCAAGCTGGAGGGAGGCTCCGAAGCCGCCGTTGAGTTTGATGATCGAGTTCAGAGCGGTGCCAGGATTGTAGTCGGTGTCGAGGACGAGGGCCGGCAGGCTGTTGACGTTGCTATTGAGGTTCAGGTTGGTGACACCACCGAGGCTGCCATTGCCCGCGATGCGGAGGGCCGCGCCGAAATTGACACTGACCGGCCCGGTCCCGAGCGCACCGGAGGCGGTGGTGGTGACCTGGAGGGCACCGGTCTGAATGTTGGTGCCGCCGGTATAGGTGTTGCCGGAACCGGAGATGCGCACGGTGCCGTAGGCATCACCGCCGAGTTTGTTCAGCGCACCCGCGCCCGTGATCGGACCAGCCAGGTCGAGGTAAGTCGGGGCGCGAGTGGTGGTGGTGAAGTTGGCATAAGCGCCGCCGAGGGATGTGGTGCCGGCGACTTTGAGGCTGTAGCTGTTGTCACCGGTGAGGATGAGGGTGTTGTTGGCGACGGAGAAGTTGCCAACTTGGATTTGGTTTCCGGTGTTGGCACTCACGCGGTTCACGTTCACGGTTGCATAACCGGCCACGGCAAGGTTGAGACCGTTGGAGGCCGGGTTGCCAAAGAGGATGGTGCCGTTCGGCCCGCCACCGTTGCTGTTGAGGCGGAGTTCGCCACCCTGGAGGGTGACCGTGCCGGGGGTGCTTCCATTGGCACCACCGAGGGCCAGAGGGTCCTGGGCGATGAGGATGCCCTGATTGAGGGTGACGCCACCGGTGAAGCTATTCTGGCCGGCGAAGATGTTGTTGGCCGTGATGTTGCCCAAGGTCAGGGTGCTGGTGCCGTTCTTGACCAAGGCGGTCGTTCCCGTGCCGTTGACGATATTGCCGAGGAAGGTGGTGCCGGTGATGCCGCTGACGGTCAGAGTGCCAGGGGTGGCGGAGGAGTTGGTGATCACCCCGGCGGTGCCCGCGAGGCTGGCGAAAGTGGCGTTGGAACCGTTGAGGTCGAGGGTGCCGGTGTCGTTAAGCACAAGGGCAGTGGTCTGCTCCGTGGTGGCGGAGCTGCCGAGGCGGAGGATGCCGTTGTTGACGGTGAGCGCGCCGTAGATGCCGTTGCTGCCAGTAAGGGCGAGGGTGCCTGCGCCGGTCTTGGTGAGGGTGCGGCCCGTGATGCCGCCGCTGATGGTGCCAACAACGCCAGTGTTTCCGCTTACATAGATGATGCCTTCGCTGGCTTGCGCAGCGACGGCGGGATTAACGGCCAGAGTGACGTTTGAGGCCGTGGCGGTGGCTGCGGCGCTGATGGTAATGCTCGTGCCGCTGGCGATGGTGGCAATGGTGGCTCCAAGCGGGATGCCCGGGCCGGAGATCGGCTGTCCGACGACGAGTCCGGCGGTAGTCTGAACCGTGACGGTGGTCGTGGTGTTCGTGGAGGCTCCGGTGAGGCTGACCGTGGGGGCCAAACCGTTGAAGACCACGTTGGAACCGATCGTGCTGGTGTCATTGAAGATCAAGGCACCCATGTCGTTGGTGTTCATGGCGCGGAGGCGCAGGGTGCCGCCGTTGATTCCAGCGGTGGTGGTGAGGCCGAAAACGTCAGCCGTGCCGGTGATGCTGGTGGCCGAAGTGATGTTGGCGATGGTGGCCGAGGTAGAGCCCGCAAACGTATTGGTCAGGGGAGAGGCGGGATTGGCGGAGACGAAGCCCAAGACAGGATCGTAGGTGACAAAGCTGGCGGACTGATCCGTGCTGGAAGCGAGGCGCAGGATGGAGCCAGCGTTGGCATTGACATTGTTGCCGGTGAAGCCGCCGATGTTGTTGAGCGTGGCGAGCTGCTGCGGCGTGGTGGTCACTTGACCTAGGATGGTGCCGGCGAGGACACGGGCGTCCGCTCCAACGGTGTTGCCGAGGTTGCCGTCCGCGCCGGGAACAATGGCCAAGGTGCCCGCACCGACACGAGCGAGGGTGGTGGCGGTGAGCTGGATGTCATTGCCCATCATGGCATCGAGACGCATGTAGGAGCCACCGGCGAAGTTCACCGTCGGAATCGTGAAGGCGGCACCGGGGCCGTTGGTGTTCACACGGAGGGAACCGCCGTTGATCGTCACGGCGGTGTCGCCGAAGGGCGTGCCGGTGGTGGCCTGGGTCAGCAAGGTCGCGCCGTTGCTGATGGCGGTGTTGTCGTGCAAGTTCGCACCGGTCTGGTTGCCGTTGAGAATGACCGTGCCGGGTCCGTTGATGGTGAGAAGTCCGGTGCTGTTGGCGGTGAGTGCGTTATTGGTGTAGGTCTGGCCTGCCGCGGCGTAGATGCTGCCTGCGGCGGTCATAGTGATGACGCGGTTGGAGGTCTGGCTGGCGGTGACGGCGAGCTGGCCACCGTTGAAGGCGAGGCCGCCGGGGGTGACGTTGAGTCCGCCAGTGCTTCCGAGGTTGTTGTCGGCGCTGATGCTGAGGACACCGGCGTTGAGGGTGGTGGCACCGAGGTAGGTGTTGGCATTGCTGAGAACCAAGGTGCCGAGGCCAGTCTTGGTGAGGCCGGTCTGCGCACCGATGTAGGTGAAGTCACCGCTGATGATCCCGCTGGCCGTCGTCGTGGTGGCTGCGCCCACGTCGATGGTGCTGCTCTGGATCAACTGCATGTCGTTGGTCACCGTGAAGTTGCGGTCCCAACCGGCGAGCGTGCCGGAGTTGAGGAGGATGTTGCCAGGCAGGTTGCCAGTGGCGCTGAGAGCGAGGATACCCTGGCTGATGGCGGTGTTGGTGTAGGTGTTCGCAGCGTTGGAGAGGCGCAGAATGCCAACACCGGTTTTGACGAGAGTGGAGGCACCGGAAACGACACCGGAGAGGGTGACGATACGCGTAGCATCGGCCACGCTGAGGGAGCGATAGGTGGCGCCCGCGAGATTCACCCCGCCACTGAAGCTTAGGTCAGCCTGACCGAAGCCGGAACCGATGAAGCCGTCGGCGGCAAAGGCGCCGATGGTATTGCCCGAGCCAGCCAGGGCGCTGAGGACACCCGTGCCAGTGAAGTTGATGGCGTTGGCGATACTCATCGCAGGCAACAGGGTCACGTTGTTAACCGCATTACCAATGCCGGATTGGTTGCTTTGCAGGGTGCCGCTGTTGAAGGAAATCGTGCCGCTGCCGAGCGCACCCGCGTTGCCGACCTGCACGACGGCGTTGCCGTTGAGGGTGGTGCCGAGGGTGAAGGTGTTCGGGGTGTTGAGGATCACGGTGCCTCCGTTGCCGATGAGGTTAGCTCCCGGAGTGCCGGAAACCGCGCCGACAATGACGGAGTTGGCTCCAGTGAGGACCGGGGCGTTGATGTTGAGCAGGCCACCACCAGTGCCGAGGCGGTAGGTGCTTCCCGCACCGACTCCGAGGGTGGTAGCGGTGTAGCTGGCGTTGTTGCCTCCCGTGCTGGCGGAAGAACCGAGGAAGACGCGGTTGTTAGGTCCGAGTGCTCCGAGGTCCACAGCCGTGCTGTAGCCCAGCACATCGATGGCGAGCGTGCCGTCCACCGTGCCGCTGGTGGTGGCGAAGGTGACGCTGCCTGGCAGTGCTCCATTGTAACCGAGGCCGATGGCACCGATACCGTCGTTGTTGGTGTTCACCGTGGTAGCGGTGGCACCGATGTTGGCGGCGCTGAGGACGCGGAGGGCCGCGCCGGGGTTCACGGTGATGGTTCCGGCGGAGGTGAGCTGCTCGTTGGCAGGAGTGCTGCTGCCGACGCGAGCTTCGAGGACACCCTGGTCCACGATGATGTTACCTGCATAAGTGGAAGCACCGCCGAGGATCAGGTTGGCCGTGCCCTGCTTGGTGATGGATGGAGTGCTACCAGCAAGAGTGCCGAGGACATTCAACTGGTTAAAGGTATTCAGCGTGGACGCCGTGGTGCCGTTCATGGTGAGGGCACCGAAGATGGTGGTGGTCTGGCCACCCTGAGTGCCGAGAGCGGTGCTACCTGCGGCCATGGTCACGGGGCCGATGGCACTATTGCCAACCGAGGCGTGCAGGATGCCATTGGCACCGAAGTTGACGGCGTTCTGAACGAAGACGTTGGTGGCACCGTTGAGGTAAGAACCGCCGTTGAAGTTGAGGGCAGGGCCCGCGGTGTAGTTGGAACCGCCCAGACCATACTGGGTGGTCGTCGTGAGCCAGCCGTCATTGATGGTGATCGGAGCCGTCAGGTTGGGGTTGCTAGGGGCGCTGATGACGAGCTGCCCAGCACCGGTCTTGGTGAAGGTGTTGAAGCCACCGCCCGACGCAAAGGCCGCACCCAGCGTGGTGGTGATGCCGCCATTGCCCGCGATGTTGTTTTCGACGTTGATGGTCGGATTGGCGGTGCCGAAAGTGATGATACCGTTCAAGGTCAGGTTTTGCGCGGAGATACCTGAGATGAGTTGGGTGTTGGCAGTGATGTTATTGGCGATCACACGAGCAGCACCGGCAGCGAGGATTTTGGCGCCATCGGTGATGACCAGATTGCCCAAACCGACCGGGCTTGCTGTGATGACGGCACCCACAGTGCTAGGCGTGCTGTCCGCGCCGAAGATCAGGGAACCGCCTTGCAGATTGACGGATGTCGAGCCAATCGCGCCAAAGGTATTAGCACCCGCGAGGACGACACTGCCGGTTCCGGCGAGGTTGAGGACATTCGAAGCGCCCGCGCCGGTAATGATCGCTGGAATGTTCAAACTGTTTGAAGATAGGCCACCCGTGGTGATGGTTCGGGTCGCACCACCCAGGGCTAGCGTGCCGCCGATGGTAGGCGTATGGCTAAAGCTGTCATTGGTGGAATTGACATTGTTACCCAAGGTCAAGGTGCCGCCAGTGGAGATGGTCGGGGCGACATTGTTGACGGTCACGGTCACAGTGGTGGCGGCACCGGTCGCGTTCGCGGAAATGGTGAACTGCGTGGCACTGACGATGTTGGTGATGATTGAACCAGCCGGAATGTTGGTGCCGCTGACTGTCTGTCCCGCCCACAGTCCAGCCGTTGAACTGACGGTAATCGTGGGACTTGCATTGACTGTGGTTGAGTTCACCAAGCTTGCGGCTTGGACGCCACCAGTGACCCCACCGGTATTGTTAAAGGTGATGAGGCCGTTGAAGGTGTTGTTGCCTGTGAGGGTGAGGACGGCACCGCCATTGATCACCACAGGGGCGCTGGCATGGATGGTGCCGGCGACTGTCTGGGTCACGGCAGCGTTGTTGATGGTCAGCGTGCCGCTCGGGATGGAAACGGTAGATCCTCCATTGGCGCTGGCCGTGCTCAGGGTTAGGGTGCCTTGGTTGACGATCGTGCCTCCTCCGTAAGTGTTGTTACCCGTGAGGGTGAGACCTCCCGCGCCGCTCTTCACGAGGGCAACGCTCCCTCCATTGATCACGCTGGCGACCGTGGTGGTGTTGGCGTTGATGTAGGCGAAGAGTTCCGATCCGCCGGAAGTGAGGCTGCCGCCGTTGACGGCGAGGGTTTGGTTGGCGGCCATGAGGAGACCACCGGTGCCGAGGGTCAGGGTGTTGGCGGCGGTGATGTCGATGGTCGTCGCTGCACCCGAGTTGACGCGGAGTGAGTTGATGGTGCGGTTCGTGACACCTGTGGTGCTGGCGGCGGTGACGTTGATGTTATCGGTCGATCCACCTGCGGTGAGGAGCGCGGTTGAGTAGGTCGGATAAGCCGTGCCAGGTGTGCCGAGGGCACCGACGCCACCTGCGGCACCGGATGGAGCGAGGTAACCGGCGAAGTCCGTGCCGTTGACGACGGCCCAGCCACCGAGGATGCCGTCATCTAGGGTGATGGCACCGCCGTTGACCTGGGTAAGGATGATCTGGCTGTTGTTGGTGCCGCCTGCGCCCGGATTGGTCCCGGTGAAGTTCACCGTCGTGCCGGCATTGCGGACCAGATTGGCGATGGTCAGGGTGGAAGGCAGGACGGTGCCGGTGGCCGGAGTGACGCTGATGGTGTTGGCACCGCCGGAGCCTGCGCCACCGGTGAGAGTGACCGTGCCGACCGTGGCGGCGCTCTGAACACCGGTGTAGGCGAGTGTGCCGCCCTGCATCGAGATCGGAGTGGCTCCGACACGGTTGGAAACCACATACAAACCACTGTCGTTAAGGGTCAACTGACCAAACAGATTGGTGATGCTGGAGGTGCCGGATAGACGACCTTCATCCTGCAGGGCAATCGCACCGCCGCGGATGATGGTCGCACCGCTGTAGGTGTTGTTGCTGGTGAGGGTCGTGGTGCTGTTACCGAAACGGGTGAAGGCAAGGTTGCCAGTAAGGGTGCCTGCGAAAGTGCCGCCGGGGCTGGCGGTGAGCGTGGCCGCCGTGACACTGGAGTTGGTCACGATGCCGCCGGTGCCGGGAAGACTGCTGGTGGAGTCAAGCGTGCTGATGGCTTGGTTCCTGCCATTGAGGTCCAGTGTGCCACCGCTGACACGCACCGACTGGAGGGTCGGCGTCGTATTTGTCGGGATCACAGTCAGGGTGTTGTCCGCACCACTGTTCAGGGTGAGCAAGCCGTTGTTGATCGTGGTCTGGCTGCCGCCGGTGAAGAACTGCTGCCTGTCGATGCTCATGGCACCGGCACCCGTCTTGATGAAGCCGTTGCTGCCGAGCACCTGAGCGTTGAAGTTGAGCGTGTTCACCGTGTCGAGCTGGTGGACGATGAGCTGATTGCCGCCGGACTGGATGAGACCGCCCGTGAAGTCGGTGCCACTGGCGTCAAGGACGAGGAGACCGCCGCTGCCGATGTTGAGGATGGCCTCATCGTTGATGGCGTTCAGGGCAGTCGCGCCGGAGAAGGTGAGGCTGTTGACCGTCACCGATCCGAAAAGCTGGCTGCTGTTCACCGCGACGTTGGAGTTGGTAGCGATGGCACGGAACAGGCCGGGAGCGAGTTCGGAGGCGGCCAATGGACGCACACCGCCGATGGCGGAGTAGGTGGCGAAGGCGGTGCCGAGGCCGGTCGCACTGGTGTCGGCGATGATGTCAGGACGGATGCTGATGGTGTTGCTGCCGTTGCCGGTGGCACCGCCGATGGCTTGGTTGAAGGAGGGTGCGAACAGACTGGCCACGCCGGCGCCGGGAGCAGCACCGAGGTTGTCACCGCGAATGAGGAGCGAACCGCCACCAGAGAGGTTGGCGATGTTACCCGCATTGAGGATCAAAGACTGGGCCGCATTCGCATCCAAGGTGAGGACCGAACCGCCGGAGACCACGCTCAAGGCGCCGACAGTGCCGAGGTTCATCGTTTCCACGGTGGGTGCAGCAGCATTGCCGATGATTTTGAACTCACCGCCCTGCATCGTGATGTTGCGCACCAAGCCGGAGCCGATGGCAAAGTCAGTGCCGCCGAGGCGGTTGTTGAGGTTGGTGCCGCTGTTGTCGAGGGTGAGCGTACCGCCTTCCAGGACGGTGTAAGTGATGAACTTGGTGCTGCCCGCTGCGCCGCTGAGGACGGAGGTGCCCAGCGAGGTGGTGAACGTTCCGATGCCCATGGTGCCGGTGCCTGCGGCACTATCGATGGTCATGGTGCCGGTGCCGATTTTGTTGAGGTTGAACGAGCCCGACGTCTGGTTGGCGGAGCCAAAGCGGCCTGAGAAGGTGAAGCTGCTGTTGTCGAAGCCAGTGGCCAGCGTTGCGCCGGTGCCGGAGTTATTGGTTACGAGGCCAGTGCCGGTGATGGAACCGGTGACTGTAGCTAGTCCGTTGATGTCCAAGGTGCCGCCCGTGGCGAGGTTGACGTTGGAGAAGCGTGACAAGCTGTTGGTGTTGCCGGAGCGTAGCGTGCCGTTGTTGACCTGGGTGGTGCCGTTGTAGTCGTTGGCGATGTTGCTCAGGGCGAGGATGCCGGGGCCTTCCTTGGTGAAGGTGAAGCTTCCGGTGTATTTGGCACCGAGGGTGCCGACGACGACGGGGCTTTCGACGGTCACGGTCGGAGTGCCCGCGCCGAAGGTGATGGCACCGTTGAGGGCCAGATTGTTCCCAGAAACACCGCTGATGATGAGGTTGTTGCTCGCTAGGGTGACGGGGTTGAAGATCGTCGTGTTGACGCCGATGAGTTTCAGACCAGAGGCGACGGAAAGCGTGCCGAGGCCGAGGGGGCCTGCGGCAACGATGCCGGCGTTGAACTGATCGCTGGCGCCGATGATGAGGCCACCAGCATTGAGGGCAATCCCGCCAGTGAATGTGCTGTTGTTGCTCGTGAGCGAAAGAGCACCGGCACCGGTCTTGGTGATGCTGCCGCTGCCCTGAATGATACCCGAGAGGACCAAGCTATTGAGGGAAAGGCCGGAAACATCAATAGTGCGCGCGGCAGCGCCCAGGTTCAGCGCGGCGCTGATGGTCGGCGTGGTGCCAAAGGTGTCATTGACAGCGGTGATGGTGCCGGTCGGGCTGAGGACCGTCGGGATCGTCACCGTGGTATTGGTCGCGGAGACGGTGGCGGGGGCCGAGATGGTGATGGTGGTGCCGGTCGGAGTGCCCGTGATCGTTGCGCCAATCGGGATGCCCGTGCCGGTGATGGGTTGGCCGACGGCGAGACCGGCGGAAGCAGATACCGTGACCGTATTGCTGCCGGTGATAGTGGTGGAGTTGGTCAGGGAGAAGCCTGTGCCAGCGATGGTGGGGCCGGCGGTGCCGCCTTGGTTGTTCAGGGTGATAGAGCCCGCGATGGAGTTGTTGGCCCCGAAGTAAGTGAGCGTGCCGCCGCCATTGATGACGAGGTTGTTGTTGGCACCGATCTGGCCGCCGTTGACGAGCATCCCGACGGCGGCGTTGTTGATCGTCAGGGTGTTGCCACCGACAGCGACGGGATTTGGAATCACCACGACCGCCGCGCCGCCACCGAGATTCGTTGCGGAATTGATGACCGTATCGCCGGTGTAGGTATTCGGAGCCGCGAGGACCGTGGTGCCGGCCCCTGCGATGACCAGGCGGGTCTGGCCCGTGCCATTGTCGATGATGCGAGAGTTCACGGTCAGAGTGTTCTGGTTGTTCATGATGAACAACTCGCTGATTCCCGAAGCGGTGCCGCCAGCTGTCAGGCGACCGCTATCAGCGGTGGCCCCGATGGTGTTACCGGTATTGCCGCTCTTGAGGAGACCACCGGAGACGATGTTCAGCGTGTTCGTGGCGGCGGCGAAGGTGAGGTTGAAGTCGCCCGGCAGGTTCAAGCTGTTCAGCGTATCGGCCGTGCCGATGGCTGCGGTGGCAGCGAGACGAATGTTCTGCGTGGGGTTGGAGCCTGCGGTGATGGTGGTGCCGGTGTAACCCGCGTAACCTGCGTTGTTCAGCGGGCCGACGCCCTTGCCTGCGGTCCACGAGGCAAACTCCGTGCCGTTGGTCGTGGCCCAGCCGCCGAGGAGGTTGCTGCTCAGGGTTGGAGTGGCTCCGTTGAGGTTGGTGAGCAGGATCTGCGAGCTGCCGATGTCCGGGAAGCCGAGGTTGGTTCCGGTGAAGTTCACACGGGAACCGCTGCCTGATGCGCGGACAAGGTTGGTGATGGTCAGAGCGGCGCGACCGGTGTTGCCGGGAGTTGCCGTAACGGTGCTCAGGCCGCCAAGGACGGTGACGGTGCCGAGGGTTTCGGTGACGGTCTCGCCCTGGATCCCGGTGAGGGTGATGGTGCCGCCGCGGGTGCTGATGGCGTTACCGGCGAGGATGCGGTCCGCGAGGTTGGCCGGGGCGGAGTTGAAGGCGGTGCCGGCGTTGTCGATGTTCACGGCACCGAACTCGAGGTTCAGGCCAGCGGTGCTGGCGAGGGTGGCGCTGTCGCGGAGTTGGAGAGTGCCGCCGCGGACGTTGGTGGCTCCGGTGTAGGTCTGGGCGCTGGTGAGCAGCGTCGTGTTGTTGCCGGAGCGGTCAAAGGTGATCGCGCCGCCAATGACACCGCCGAAGTTGCCGCCGCCGGTGGAGGTCAGTCGGGCTGCGCCAGCGCTGGTGATGAGGGTGCCCGTGCCGGGGAGCGAGTTGTTGATGCTCGCGAGGTTTCTGAAGGCCTGGTTCTGACCGTTGAGATCGACCGTGCCGGCATTGGCAGTGAGGTCGATGGTGGTCACTGCGGTGGCGGTGGGGGCGACGAGGATCGTGTTGGCCGCGCCGCTGTTCAGCGTGGTGGTGCCGTCGTTATTGTTCAGGAAGCCGCTGAAGTACTGGGGCCGGTTGAAGGAAAGATTGCCCGTGCCGTCCTTGGTGATGCCGGTGCCGAGGACGTAGCTGTCCACGGTCAGGTTACCCAGCGTGTGTATGAACATGGAGCTTGCCCCCGGATTGATCTGGCCGCCGGAGAAGCCCAAATTGCCCGTTTTGGCCAGGATGCCGATGGACGAGACGGTGAGGATGCTGCCGGTGTTGAAACCCGTGAGTCCACCGCCGGATTCGAGGGTGACGGTGGCGACAGAGTTGGTGGTGAAGGTTTCGTTCGCGCTCTTGGCCAAGTTCGCCGTGGTGGTGAACATGTTGTTGATGGTGCCGAGGGTTTCATTGGCCCCAAGCAGACGGAAACCTGAGCCGGCGGTGTAGGTGAGGAAGCCGGTGCCGGTGCCAGTGGACGAGGCGTCGCCGACCATGTCGGGGCGGGTGCTGATGTTGGCGAGACCGGCGATGTTGCCGCCGCCGCTGAAGGCGACGGAACTGGCAAAAATATTGGAGATGCCATTGCCGGGCGTGGAGCCGAGGGAATCACCGCGGACGAGGTAGGACCCACCGCCGCCAAGTGCAGGAATGCTGGCGAAGTTCAAGACGGTGGAACCCGCGCCGGGGACGAGGGTGATGACGCCGCCGCCGTTTGGCAACGTCAGTGTGCCAAGAGACTCGGAGCTGCCAGCGGCGTTTCCTTGGATCTTGAACTCGCCGCCAGCTACCGTGAGATTCTTGAGCAGGCCGCCGAGGCGATTGTTCACGTTGGTCGTGGTGTTGTCGAGGATCAGGGAACCGGTTTGGTTGACGATGTTGTTGGTAAATGCCGTCTGGGCATTGCCGGAGTAGGTGACCGCGCCGCCGTAGATGTTGAAGTTGGCGGTGGAGGTGCTGACACCGCCAGTGAGTCCGAAGGAGCCGCTGCCAATCTTGCTGACACTCAGGGTGCCGAGGACGGTATCGTTGTATCCAAGGAAACGGCCGTTGAAGGCGGTGTTGGCATTGTTCAGGCCGAAAGTCAGTGTTTTGGCGGTGCCGGAGTTGTTGGTGATATCCCCTGCCCCGGAGAGCTGGCTCAGTACTTGGTCAAACGCATTCAAATCCAAGCGGCTGGTGCCGGCCATGGTGAAGGTGGAGGCGTAGGGAATGGTGTTGTTGACACCGAGGAAGATCGTTCCCGCATTGAGAGCGGTGGCACCAGTGTAGTAGTTGACGCCGGTGAGGCTGAGGCCGGAGTTGCCGAGTTTGGTGATGCCACCGGTGGTGCCAATCATCGTCGGCACCGTGAGGCCCAGCGGTGAGTTGGCGGTGCCCGTCACCGTGATGTTACGATTGGCGGTGCCAATATCGATCCTGCCGCTGGTGCTGACGGAGAAGCTAGGAGAGCTGTTGGGCGTGTTTGTGTTGGCGGTGATGTTCCCAGTGAGGGTTAGCGTGCTGCCAAAGGTGACGGCGGTGTTCGTTGCCGCAGCCGTGGCGGGTTGGGAGAGGGTGACCGTGGTCGAATTGACGATGGCGGCAATCGTGGTGCCTGCTGGGATGTTCGTTCCAGTCACCGGCATTCCGACGACGAGGCCATTGGCACCGTTGTTGGTGACTGTGAGGGTGGTGCTGCCTGCGACTGTGGTGGAGTCCGCGCCAGTCACGCTGGCGGTGCGGACGAGGGAACCGGCGGCATTGCCATCATGGTTAAAGGTGAAATCGTTCAAGCTGGTGTTGCCCCAGAGGTTCAGGGCAGCTCCACCATTCAGAGTGAAGTTTGCTCCGGTGGCGATTTTCCCACTCTGGCCGGCGCCGTAGTTCAGAGCGGCGTTATTGATGGTGATGCCGCCTGCGGAGGGGAGAACGACTTGGGCGTTGGTGCCGGAAAGCGCGGTGGTGGTATTGATCACCGTGCCGCCGGTGTAGGTGTTAGGGGCAGTGAGCACAAAAGCGCCGCCACTCGGCCCGCTGAGGACGAGACGGGTGGAAGCACCGGCAAAGCCATTGTCCACGATCCGCGAATTCACGGTCAGAGTATTCTGGTTGTTGGTGATGAAGAGTTCCTTCACGCCCGCACTGAGATCGCCAGCACTGATCCGACCGCTGTCGGCGGCAGCACCAATGGAGTTGGCGTTGTCACCGCTTTTCAGCAAGCCACCGGAGACAAGACGCAAGCCGTCACCCACGTTGGTGAAGGTGGCGTTGAAGTTACCGACGACATTCAGGGAGTTGATGTTGTAACCGGTGACGACGGGGACAGCGACAGCTGCGCCGAGACGGTAGTTGCCGGTAGGCGCGGAAGCTGCGGGCATTGTGGTGCCGGTGTAGCCAGGGAAGCCCGTCTGGTTGAGCGTGCCCACACCGGTGCCGGGGAGGTAGCTCGCAAATTCATTACCATTCACGATGGCCCAGCCCCCGATGAGGTTGTTGGTGAGTGTCGGCGCTGTGCCAAACTTGATCTGGGCGTTGCCTGCATTGAGGGAGATGCCCAGGTTGGTGCCGCCGAAGTTAACCACCGAATCGGTGTTGCGGGTGAGACTGGTGAAGTTCAGGAGAGCGGAGCCGCCGGAACCGATCGTGGAGTTCACAAAAGACATTCCTCCATTCGTCGTCAGAGCGCCCAGGTTTTGGACGGAATCCACACCATTGCCGCCGAAGTAGCCCAAAGTGGCACCTGTGAGGCTGACGGGGATGACTCCAAGCCTAGTCACGTTGTTGACGAGACCGCGGTTGTCGAGGTTCAAGGCGGTGCCGAGCGAGGCGGCGACCGAAGTGGTATTCGCAAACGTGCCGCTATCGATCAGGGTTGTGATGCCACCGCGCAGGGTCGTCGTGCCGCTGAAGGTGTTGGCGTTGGTGAAGGTGGCGGTGTTGTTGCCGGTCTTGACCAGGTCGATGTTGCCGTTGATCGAGCCGCTGAAGCCCGCGCCATTCGCTGGTGTGGCTGTGCCACCGGTGATGGTCAAGATGGCCTGCGCACCCGCATTGGTGATGGTGCCGCCCGTGCCGGCGAGGTTGCTGGCGCTGCCGAGGGTAGCCACGGCCTGGTTGTTGCCGTTGAGATTGACCGTGCCGCCATTGACCTGGAGGTTATTGGTGCCGCCGATGGCGTTGACAAAGAGGGTGTTAGTGCCGCCGTTGAGTTTGAGAGTGCCGTTATTGACGGTGGTCGCGCCTGTGTAGAACTGCGGACGGTTAAAGTTCAAGGCACCCGCATCTCCCTTGGCCACACCACCACTGCCAGTGATGCCGGCGGAGACATTGAGATCACCCTTGGTATAGATAAAGCCGGGAGCCGTGCCAAAGGCAAGGAGTCCTCCGCTGATTCCCACATTGCCAGCCTGGGCGATGATGCCGCCACTGGTGACGGTGAGGGCCGTGTTTTGCGGGATCGGACCAGCGGCCAAAGTGCCACCGTATTGGTTCAAGGTGAGGCTGTTGATCGTGGTGCCAGTGATGAAGGCACCACCGTGCTGGTAACCCATCGCCACATTGGTGGTGGCCCCGGAATTGAGGAAGGGTGCATATTCTGCCGCAGTGAGGGCGCGGAAGCCGGAACCGCCGGCACTGAATGGGCCGGCGGCACCCTGGTAGGTGCCGAACGCGGTGCCTGTGCCGGTGAGCGAGGAGTCAATGAGCACGTCAGGACGGATCACCTGGAACAAGTTGCCTGCGGCGGTGTAGGCCTGAGCGGTTAGTGCCAGCGTTGCATTGGTATCCAAAACAAAGACGGTACCGCTGGTAACCGAGAGCACTCTGGCGCCCAACGGTATGCCGGGGCCGGTTACAAACATACCTGGACTAAGGCCTGCTGTGGCGGTGACGGTGACGTTCGGACTCCCAGCAGTCGTGACACCAGCCGCCAACGGCAAACCACCGATCTGAGCAGGAGCTGCCCCAGTGAAAGTGAGATTCCCCACCCCTGCGCCATTTGTGGAACCGAGGTTTGGTCCGCGCAGCAGCAGCGAACTGCCTGAGGTCACGGCGGCCATGGTGCCTGCATTCAAAGTAGTGCCCTGGGTCGAAGTCGGCGTGAGATTGATCGTACTGGCTCCCGAGGCCAGCGAGAGGATGCCGCCCTGAGCTGTGAAGGTCAATCCTGTGCCCGTGGCTTGCGCATTGGAGCTGATCGTGAGGGTATTAGTGGCCTGATTGATGGCGGTAATCGTCGTATTCGCCGCGATGCCCGGGCCTGAGATGCCCATGCCGACGACGAGGTTGTTGATGCTGGCGGCGTCCACGGTGACTGCGGTGGTGGCGACGGTGGTCGCCCCGGCTGTAAGGGTGTTGATGCGTCCGAGGGACTCCGTGGTTGGGGCCCCGCTGTTGCCGAGGATCGTGAACGTGCCGCCGTTCAAGGTAAGGTTGACGCTGTCCGTGGCGGTATCCACTTGGCCGCCGAGACGGCTATTGACGTTGGTGCCGGAGTTGTCGAGGACGAGGGTGCCGCCATCAAGGACGTTATTGGTAGCGAAGAGGCTATTGCCGGTGCCGGAGTAGGTCAGAGCGCCCTGGGCGGCGATCTGGGTGCCGGTGGAGGTGCTGGTGCCGGTGAGGGTGAGGTTGCCGTTGCCGATCTTGGTCACGTTGAGTGTATTCGGAGCCGCCGCACTGAAGCGGGCGAAGGAACCCCCAAAGGTGGAGTTGGTGTTGTCATAACCGACGAACAGGGTGCCAGCGGTGCTGCTGGAGTTGGTCACGGTGCCGTCGCCAATCAGGGAACCGAACAAACCACTGAAGCTATTGAGATTGAGAAAAGTGCCACTAGCAAGATCCAGGCGAGAGTTGCGCGCGCCTACGGGAACCCCGCCAGGAGCAGTGGCCCCCAAGACATTGATGGCAAGGGTGCCCGCAGTGACGGTGGTGTTGCCTGTGTAGGGGTTCTGCGCGGCCAAGGCGAGGACTCCGTCGCCAGTCTTGGTAAGCCCCGCCGTTCCAAGGAGAGCGGCGGTGGTCTGCAAAGCGGGCTGGAGTGCGGACACGTTTTGGCCGTTCCAGATGGTTTGAGCGATGTTGAAATCGCGGTTGCTCGCCCCGAGATCGACGCGCCCCGCGATGGTGGCAATGGAACCCGGATTGCTGGAGGTGACGGTGACACCGCCGTTCAAGGTGAGCGTGCCGCCCAGAGCAGCGCCGCCATTGAGCACCGATCCACCGCTGGCCGTGTTGACGGTGGGGTTGGTGTTACCACCGCCGTTGTTGTTGAAGACCAAACCGGCCAAGGTGTTTGCTCCAGCAAGGTTCAAAACGCCGGGGCCATTGAGGGTGACAATGTTTGAGGCGGCGATCTGGCCTCCGAACTGGTTCATAGTAACAGTGCCGCCATTGATGACCAAACCATCGGTCGGCACCGTAGCGGCGGGGATGACGACTGTGCCGCCCGCGATGGCATCGAGTCTGAGGGTTCCCTGACTGACGATGGTGCCTCCGGTGTAGGTGTTGGCCCCGGAAAGGCTGAGGGTGAACCCTCCGGATTTCGTCAGCGATGTCGTAGCTGTGCCGCTGCCTATGGCGGTCATTGTGTCCACAATGACGGAGTTAATAACCATCGTATTCTGATTGCCCCAGACGAGCAACTCGGTGTTGCCAGATGAGGCCGTGCCTCCAGTGGTAAGAATACCGCGGTTCACGGCGGTGCCGATGTTGGTTCCGTTGTTGTCGTTGGAGCGGAGCAGACCGCCCATGGCCAGATTGAGCACATTGGTTCCACCAGTGGCGGTGCCATTGGTAAAGGTGATGTTGCGGGTAGCGTTCGTGCCGAGGCGCAGGGCACCGATGGTGGTGTTTGCGGCGATGGCAACATCCGCTGTGGTATTGGAAATGTTATTGGGCAGGTTGTTTCCGCTGGCGATGCTGGCCGAGTAAGGCGTGTATCCCGCCTGACCCATGGAACCGATTCCAAGTTCGGGGATGTAGCTCGCGTAATCGGCGTAGTTGGTAATCGCCCAAGTTCCAATGATGCCGTTAGTAAGCACGGGGGACGAGGTGAAGAGGATGTTTGGGTTACTGCCGATGGCACCCAGTGTGCCGACACCGACTGCATTGATAAAGTTTCCGAAGTTAATTGTGGCTCCCGAGCCGGCGGCGCGGTTCAAAGAATCGAAGGTCAGCAGTGAAGAACTGATGCCCACGTTGCCGTGTTGCGCGTTGATGGTCGAACCCGCCTGAAGAACATCGAGTGTGCCAAAGGTTTCCGAGGTGGCCATCTGAGGGCGCCCAATGTAGTTGAGCACGCCGCCACGCAGATTGATGGCAGCGGAGTCATTGAATCGATTGTTGTCGTTGATGGTGCTGGTGGTGTTGTCCACCTGAAGCGTGGCATAGTTGATCCCCAGATTCGTGGTTCCCGTGAAGCGGGCTGAATCACGCATCAAGGTGGTGCCGCCAGAGATGAGGATGTCACCGGTCGTGGTGCTGTCAGAGAAAAGCGTCAGGGTGTTCGGCCCGGTGCGCTGGAAAGCAACGGAACCTGTGACAGTGCCGGAGAAGTTGCGGTTAGCTGCGTCAAGGTTTTGAACAAAGGTCGAACCTGCACCGCCGGTGATGGTGCCGCCAGCGTTGGCGACGGCCGCATCGGTGAAGAGACGGGAAGTCTGAGCGTTGCCGTTCAGGTCCAAGGTGCCGCCGACGAGGCTGAGGAAGTTATTGAAGTAGAGGGTGTTGTTGCCGCCGTTCATCCGCAAGGTGCCTTGGTTGATGACCGTCTGGCCACCCGCGATGTTGCCGCCGACGCCGGGGATCACACTGGAAGAGGGCTGGAGGGTGAGGATGCCGTCGCCCGCCTTGACGAAGGAGATGTTTCCGTTGCCCTGGCCGTTGCCGCCCTGGAGCAGGCTGGTGATGGTGGTGTTGTCCGTGGCGAGGCCGACGGTATGGATATAGATCGGGAACCCTGCGGCGGGGTAGGCCAGAACACCCGAAGAAATGCCTCCGTTGCCGGCCTTGGTCAAAATACCACCGGACTGCACAGTCAACACGTCCAGAGGCTTCAGGGTGACCGCTCCACCGCTTTCCAAGGTGATGGAGTTCAACCTGCGACTATCAATGGCCGCCGGATTGGTGGTCATACGGACATTGGTGTCCACCGTGAGGCTGGAAACCATTTCCGTGCCGGTATTGAGTGGGCGGAGAATGCCTGTAGCAGCGTCGGCGGTAGCAAAGGAGGTTCCAAGCCCGCTAACCGTGGGGTCAACCAAGGCCCACGGGATGATTCCCTTGTTGGTCGCGCCTGCCGCTCCCGCCTGCCCCAAGAAGGTGAAGCCAGTGGTGGTGGAAGCAATGGTAGAGACCCCCGTGCCAGCGGTCGATCCTAAATTCGTGCCTCGGAACAGCACGGTGGCACCCGAGGGCGGAGTGCCGTTGTTGATGGCGTTGGACACCGCCGCGTTGGGTGCGCCGAATGCAAGGTTCGTTCCGCCCTGTCCGGCTGTCGAAGTGACTGTCACTGTAGTCTGGCCGCGGGCGAAGGTAGGCGCACCAAGAGTTTCCGTGACCGTGGTCGCGGAGGCGGTGGGACCGATCAGATTGAGGTTGCCGCCGGAGAGGGTGATGGGCCTGCCGCCGAGACGGTTGTTGAGTTGGGTGGAGCCGTTGTCGAGGGAGAGGGTGGCTCCGGGGTTGACCGTGACTGCGCCGGTGCCACCGAGAATCCCCGCGCCATTGATGGCGAAGGTGCCCGCGTTAACGGTGATCGCGCTGACGAATAACGAGTTGGCGACGCCCAAGGTAGTGGTGCCGGTGCCAATCTTCGTCAAGCCCGTCACGTTGGCGTTCAGGGCGGTGGAGATGAGGGTGTTACCCGCCCCGGCAAAGGTAAGGCCAAAAGCACCGGCGATACCGGTAGCACCGCCAAGAGTCAACGTTCCGGAATCCGAACCAATGGTCGCGGCGCTGGCCAAGGTAATGGGCCCGGTCCACGTGTTGTTCCCGGAGAGGTTTTGCAACGCGCCGCCCGTGTTGATGCCGGTGCTATTCAGGGTCAGAGGTTCCGCCGCGTAGGTGATCCCGGCACCGCTTAATTGCAGGGCGGCCCCAACGAAGTTGCCGACGGTTGTTGCGCCGGCGGTCGTCCCAAGCGCATTTGCATCAGAGATATTGATCGCCCCAGCATTGATCAGGGCAGAGCCGGCGAAGTTTTGGCTGGCACTGATGGCTACCGTGCCGTTATCGGCCTTCACAAACCCGACTGCATTGGTGATCGCATTGGCACCAGTGAGCGTGAATGTCTGCCCTCCAATGACCTCAAAGAGGTTGTTGGCTGCGGTCGCGTTGGCGAAGCTGAGGGAACGGGCGCTGCTAAAAGGGACTGTTCCTATCGCGCGGATCGCGGTGGTAGTGCCGTTAACCGTAAGTGTATTAGCAGCGTTGCCGAGAGCGCCATCACTGCCGAAGGCCAGGGTTCCCCCTGTCACGCTGATGTTACCAGTGAACGTATTTCCGGAATTGCCCAGAACGAGAGTGCCGGTGCCAGTCTTGGCGAGGGTAAATGCGCCGTCCACGATCCCAGAGAGTGTCAGACCCTGAACCACGTTGGAAGCCTGGGTGCCACCGACGCTGAAGGTACTGTTGCCCCCGAGGGTAGTCAATCCGGTGAACTCCAAGCCGTAACCATTGGCTGGGGTGACGGTGAGGATGTTGGCACCACCGGTGTTCAGGTTGCCGAGCTGAATCATCTTGTTCAGCGCCGTGGAACCCGGAAACCCGGCCGAACCGGTGCGATCCACCAGAACCGTGGCGCTGCCAGTCAGGGCAAGATTGTCACCGAAAACGAGGTTCTCGCGGTTGCCAAGGCCATTGCCATTGGCACGGAGATCGAGCGTGGAACCGGCGGCCAGGGCGATGTCGTTGACTGCACCACTGTTCAGAGCCTCAGCCCCCTGGGCTCGGAGAGTTCCCGAGTTGACGGTGACCGTGCCTGTGAAGGAATTCGTTCCGCTGAGGACAGTGACACCATTGCTGCTGGCAGCTGCCGCACCGGCGATGATGAGGTTCTTCACAACACCGCTTTCGGAGATGTTTCCGGAGAGGGTGAGGAGGCTGGTCGTGTTGGCGACGGCGTTGGTGATGTTGAAGTTCGCGTTGTCGGTGCTGGCAAGGATGATCTCTGTGGAGATCAGGTCATTGGCGGTTGCCACCGCCGCCTTGGAAAGCACCGCCGCCAAGGCCCCGTTGTCGAAGGTCAGCGTGCTGCCATTGCCCGACTGCAACGTGTAGCCAAAGAAGCCCGTGGCCGGATCTCCAATGTTGATGGTGCCAGTCGTAGCGTTCACATCAAGATTGATGGTTTGTGCCGCAGCAAGATTGGCCGTGAGGTTGATGATGTCCCCAGCAGCATTGGCAGGCACGCCGCCCGTCCAGTTCGCGCCCGAGTTCCAAGTCAATGGACCAGCACCAGTCGGAGTCCATGTGAATGTGGCACCTTGTACGACAGGACCAGGCAGCCATGTTGCCATCAGGCAAGTCATGAACCATCCAATGAGTTGGCGGTGTTGGCGGAGTGTTTTCATAAGCAGTTAAAAATCAGAGAAAAGAAAGGGAAAGCGATGGATCACGCAGGCCAACAAAAACAGCGACGCCCAAGGGGGAGCCGCTGGCGAAACGTGTGGAGACATGCTTCGTCGATAGTGGTTGGAGAACATTCTTGAATTAACCCTCATGAAACCACAGGACCCTCCTATTCTGCAAACATATTTTTAATCTGCAGAAAAAAAGTTTAAATCATTGAAAATCAATGATTTATCAATTCCATCACCCCTCTGCAGAAGAACTCAGAAACTAACCTAGTTCAGACTGTTTGTAATACTGTTTTTAGAGCATATCAAACGGTGCTCTAATGTAACTTACCCACCTCCTTGAGGAGACTGCTTAGCTTAATCCAGCCCAAAAATCAGGCACGCATCCAATGAAAAGGAAAAAAACCATAAATAGTTCGGTTTAATCACTTTCTTGATCCACAATGCGTATATGCATTCATTTTTTAGGAATCAAGAGTGCCCCCGACAGGAATCGAACCTGTATTTAGAGTTTAGGAAACCCTCGTTCTATCCATTGAACTACGGGGACCTGTTGATTTCCAACGAGATAGGTCTGTGAGTTGGCACGGGCCAACGAAGGGAGATTTAAGGCTTCAAAAGCCATGACTCAAGCACTTTGCGAGAGTTTTGCGCTTCAGCTCATTATAAGAATAACCCCAAGCCTTCAGGTAAAGAAAAAAATGATCAGGAGTGAATATTAAGGTTTAATTGATAATACAGATGTCGGCCATCTGGCTGTAAATGTTCCCAAAAATATCCTTCATGAGCACAGTACTGATGAAGTGCGGCTACCATCTGGAGCGATTCATGCGGCGGCTAGGTGGCAGGGCTGAAGCCTCTGCCGCCGCCGCGGCTTATCGGTGTTTAGCCCAGAAAGTCCTTCACAGATGGCTTCGGCGTTCAATTCGAGACCTTTACCGGTGAATGCCGACAGCTGCTGATGGATGACTTCCAGGAGCAGGTCAGCGATGCGCGAGCACTGCTTGACCGCGAGGCCGTGGAAGTCGCGCCAGAAGCTGGCGTCCCGCAGCTTGTCGAGATCCAGATTTTGGTGCCGGAAACCGCGAGGAGCCTGAGACCATTAAACGCGGGGATTTTCCTGGTTTGGTTGTCGGTTGTGGCTTCGTCAGGCCAGTCCGTTGGACTGGCAGTAGCGTAAAATTTCGACCATGCCCTTGAGCCCGGTCTTGCGGCAGAGGTTGTGCTTGTGGACGGCCACCGTGCGGGGACTCAGGGACAGATCCTGCGCCACCTGTTGCAGGCTTTTGCCACGAGCGAGCTGCATGAGCACTTCCAGCTCACGGTTGGAAAGTTTTTCATGCACCTGCCCGCCGATGCCTTTGCGAACCGATTGATCGACGAACTTCAGTACCAGTTCCCGGGAAATGTAGCTGCGCCCCTCAAGTGTGACCCGGATCGCTTCAAAAAGCTCGTCCGGAGGTGCGTCCTTGGCCACATAGGAGAGCGCTCCGAGCTGCAACGTGCGTGTGACGAAGGTCTCCTCCTGATGCATCGAGACAGCGATGATGCGCGGCGGTTCCGGCAGCCTGCGCAACTCGGTCGTCAGTTCCATTCCCGATCGATCGCCCAATTCGATGTCCACCAGAACCAGTTGGAAAGAATGCGCAAGCGCCTCGGCCATCGCATCGGCGCAGGTGCCAGCGGACATCACCGTGGCCAGCGGAAACTCCGTCCGCAGCATGCAGGTGAACGCCTCACGGACCAGGGCATGGTCATCCACGACGAGAAGGTTGAACGAAAGGTTACCGAGCATGAGCGGACTATGGGAGAAATGGGTTTAGGAGGGCGTTGGAACCGGGGGAAAGACCCGTAGGGCCACACGGGTGCCGCCAGTGGCAGTTCGCATGACTTCCAGACGCGAACCCAGCAGCAGGGATCGTGCCTCAACGGTGATCTCCAGACTTTCGGGGCTGGCACGACAGGTCACTTCTACCCACGAAGTGCGCGCATGGCGCACGCAGTGGCGCAGCACCGCCTCCATGAGATGAAACAGGTTCAAACGGCGGGCGAGGTCAAACTTCGGCTCGTCACCGTTGATATTGAGCACCAATGAGCCGGTAAACTCCTCCGAGATGCTACGCACCAGCTGCTGCAGCGCCGCGTTCAGTCCGAAAACCTTGAGCACTGGCGGAAATTGCCGCTCGGACAACTCCCGCACGATCTGCATCGCCAGCCGTAGGTTTGCGTCCAAAGTTGTCAGGAGCTTTCCGATGCTGGTGGCATCCGCGCCGTGGCTCAGCTCATGCCGGATCATTTCTCCGATGGAGGAGCAGGCAACCAGACTGCCAAAGACCTCCTTGTGGAGCATCTGCGAAATGATCATGCAGCGCTGGTCTTCTTCTTTCAGATGACTGCTAAGAATCAGCTGATGCCTGACTACCTGTGTTTGTGTTTCTGAGTCTAAAGTGTGGTGAGGCATGATGAATAGTCCGACATTTTAGAGCCGCGTTTAAATGCTTCACCGCGTATCGAAACCAATCATCTAAACGTCATTTATACTTTAGCGGGTGATGAACATTAGATCCTATCACCATTTCCATGGGGCATCTTTTCATTTTGGAAAATCGCCTTTACTGAATCACTGATCTTTCATTCAAATTTTAGTGGCCGTGATTGATTAATCGAGAGGTGCCCTTAATCCGGCCCATCCAATCCTAGCCACTTGCAACCGAGTTCTCATGGTTGCCAAGGTTATCTGGCGCAAGCTTCACGGCAGAAGGTCTTAGCTCTGATCAGGGAACCATTCGCAACCGCCGTGATCTGGATGCCGAGCAGGCAAGTTCAGGGCTGCGCTCCTCGGTCTCTTATTTGCCATCATTCTGCTCAGGTCTGCCGCCTGCTGTTTTACAGCATCGGGGACGTATCCCAAGCCTGAACGTTGCGCATGATTGAGAATTACTCACCAAGCTGCCCCCATTCAATTCTAACGCATCCACCGAATCAGCAAGGCCTCTGCTTGCTCCATCAATGGAACAGGCTAGCGAGTCTCGGGGAAGTTTGGTTGAGAACTGATTTACGCCGCGTGGGCTTCAGCACCTTTGTGACCGAGCTGTTTCACGGCGAGGTTGAGTTGGTCGTACTCGATCGGTTTCTTGATCACCGTGACGGGGCCATAACCGAGAATGCGACTGAGGATTTCGCTGTCAGGGTAACCAGTGATCACCACGATGGGCAGGTCGGGATATAGTGCCTTGAGCTGGGAATAAACTTCGTCTCCGGGAACGTCCGGCAGCTTGAGATCGAGAAAGACGAAGTCAAATTTCTGCTTTTTCGCCATCGCGATGGCTTCTGCACCAGTGCCAACCACCAAACGACCGAAACCTGCCTTTTTGAGGAACTGCTTAAAGAGCGCCTGCAAAGCAGGATCGTCATCGACCACCAAGACGGTCGGTTGTCCAGATTCCTCTTCTTTGCGCAGCACATCACGGTCAAGGAGGCTGCGCTTGATGCGCCAGCGACCTCCGATTTGAACCGCAGGCAACTGCCCACGCTGCACAAGATAATAGACGGTGGGAAGAGGAATGCGGAGGTATTCCGCAGTCTCTTTCACGGTCATGAGTTCAGGTGCTGCTAGATCGGCCATATGGTTAGTGGAGTGGACTGAAAAGTTCGGGGCTTTAGAAAATAAAAATGAGTCGCTGAATTTGGATAATTCAAGATTCGTTTATAAATCCCATCATTACAAGGTCTTTTCCGGCTTCGGAAGAAACACGGACTTCAGATAAGTGGTAGATTTGCGAATGGGAATCCAGATTGCAAACCAAAATTGCACATCGAATGAAAAATTCGGAAATGCTGAATAATTTCATACAAAAACATTCAAGCCAGAACCCAAACAAAAAGTCGAGCGAAATAGAGCCACTGCACACTTCCATCCGTGTTGAATCATGGCCGCTACGATGACTGTTTTGAGGCGTAAAAGATGCAAGACCTGGATTTTTGAGAATTGAATTTCAGGCAGGCCCGTTCGGCATCTGATTTGCGCTTTGCCACCGCTTGGCCTAGATCAACGGCTCCATGTCTGATTCGATCCCCAATGTCCTTGCTGAACGCTACGCCACTGCCCCCATGCGCGCCCTTTGGTCGCCGGAGGGCAAAGTCCGATTGGAACGCGATTATTGGATCGCAGTGCTGAAAGGCCAGCGGGATCTCGGCATCCCTGTGCCAGAGGGCGTGATTGAGGCCTATGAAAAAGTGAAGGATCAGGTGAATGTGGCCGCCATCATGCAGCGGGAGCGCATCACCCGGCACGATGTGAAAGCGCGCATCGAGGAGTTCTGCGAACTCGCTGGTCATGAGCACCTGCACAAGGGCATGACGAGCCGTGACCTCACGGAAAATGTGGAGCAGCTTCAGGTCTTCCGCTCCTTATTAGAGATTCGCACCAAAAGCGTCGCGGTTCTGGCTGGCATCTCCCGCCGCGCGGCTGAGACGCGTGACATCCCACTCACGGCGCGCACTCACAACGTCGCCGCGCAAGTCACCACGCTGGGCAAGCGCCTCGCCATGTTTGGGGAGGAAATGCTGCTCGCGTTTGGCGATTTGCAAAACGTCATCGCCACCTATCCGGCGCGTGGCTTGAAAGGCGCGGTCGGGACGCGGCTGGACCAGATCACGCTCTTCAACGGGGATGCCGCCAAGGCCAGTGAGCTGGAAAGCCGCATTTTGCATCACTTGGGCATGCCTGCGGCCTTCGGGGCCGTCGGCCAGGTCTATCCGCGCAGCCTCGACATGCAGGTCGTGGCCTCTCTCTGCCAGGTGGCCAGCGGCCCATCCAGCTTTGCCCGCACGCTGCGTCTCATGGCCGGGCAGGAACTTGCCTCCGAAGGCTTTGCCAAAGGCCAAGTCGGCTCCTCCGCCATGCCGCACAAGATGAACAGCCGCTCCTGCGAGCGCGTGAACGGCCTGCATGTCATTTTGAAAGGCTACCTCGCCATGGCCGCAGGTCTGGCAGGTGACCAGTGGAATGAGGGCGACGTATCATGCTCCGTCGTGCGCCGTGTGATGCTGCCGGACGCGTTCCTCGCGCTCGACGGCTTGCTGGAGACCTTCCTCACGATCCTGGATCAAATGGAAGTCTTCGATTCCGTCATTGAGCAGGAACTCATGCGCTACCTGCCATTCCTGCTCACCACGTCGGTCATGATGGAGGCCGTCAAATCCGGCGCGGGCCGCGAAACCGCGCACGAAGTCATCAAGGAGCACGCTGTGCAGGTCGCCAAGGACATGCGCACCGGCAAGGTCCGCGAAAACGATCTCCTCGTCCGCTTGGTGCATGATCCGCGCCTGACACTCACCGAGTCCGACATGCAGCGCATCGTCGAGGCCGGCAAGGCCAACGCTGGAGATGCCCCGCAGCAGGTCGATGCCTTCTGTGGTCGCGTCTCAGCCATCGCGCAGGAATTTCCTGAGGCCGCGCAGTATCAGCCCGGGGTGATCCTATAGACAAAGGCAGAGCGTCGAATTCTCAGCGCTCGTCATGCAACGAGTGTTCCTTTCGCGGCGTTGATCCTCGCGCATGATTCTGCGCTCTCTTTCTCTGCTGCTTGCCCTTAGCCCCACGCTGTCCTTCGCTGAAAACTGGCCTCAGTGGCGTGGGCCGCGGCTCGACGGCACTTCGCAGGACACAGGCTTTCCAGTTTCGGCAGATGGGAATATGACGTGGAAGGTCGAGCTGCCCGGCAGCGGACATGCCTCGCCGATTGTGTGGAATGATCGTCTTTTCATCGCCGCAGCGGTGGCTGAGACGGAGCAGCGTGTGCTCATCTGCCTCGACCGCGCCACGGGCAAGACACTCTGGCAATCGAATGTGCTCAAAGCGCCCATCGAGAGCATCCATCGCCTCAACAGCCAAGCCTCCAGCACGCCAGCCACCGACGGCGAGCGCGTTTTCACCGCCTTCCTGGACAACACCGAAACCGAAGCCACGCGCAAAGCCAACAGCGGACGCGTCATCGGCAAAGGCGAGGTGCCGAAGGGCACGGTCGTCATCTCAGCGCATGATTTTGACGGGAAACCGCTCTGGCAGGTGCGCCCGGGTCTGTTTTCCAGCAAGCACGGCTTCTGCTCCAGCCCGGTGGTGTTTGAGGACAAGGTCATCGTGAACTGCGACCACGATGGCGACGGCTACATCGTCGCCCTGGCCAAAACCGACGGCAAAGAGCTATGGCGCATCGAACGCCCCAACCATACCCGCAGCTACTGCGTGCCGCTCATTCGCGACATCGGCGGACGCACGCAGATGGTGCTCAGCGGCACGCTCTGCGTGACCAGCTACGATCCGCGCACTGGCAAGCTGCTGTGGCTCATTGACGGGCCCACCGAGCAGTTTGTCGCATCGCTCGTCTTCAGCGAACAAACCGGGCTGCTTTACATGACGGGTGGTTTCCCTGAGCATCACCTCCTGGCCATCAAGCCCGACGGCAGTGGCAACGTCACCAACACCCACATCGTCTGGCGCACGAACAAAGGCGTGGCTTATGTTCCATCGCCCATGGTTCAAGGTGATCATTTCCTCATCGTCTCCGACTCCGGCATCGGCCACTGCTTCGACGCGAAGACCGGCGAAATCCTCTGGGAGGAGCGTCTGCGTGAGCATCATGCCTCCCTCGCCAGCGCTGAGGGCCACGTCTATTTCATCAACGACTTCGGCACCCTGCGCACTGTGAAGCCGGGCAAGAGCTACCAGGCGATCGCCGAAAGCGAGTTGGGTGAGAAGGTTTTCGCCTCTCCGGCCCTCAGCGAAGGCCAGATCTTCATCCGTGGTGACCACAGCCTCATCTGCCTCGGCAAACGCAGTGCGAAAACTGCCTCACGCTGAACGCCGCTCCACACTCCGGGCTTGTTCAACGACAGGGGCATTTGCTGGCTCGCTGGTCTCGCAGCCATGCACCCTTTAATGTTCGGCCGCATCATGTTTGTGCCTCGAATGTCTTTTCAACAGTATCACCACTAGCGCTGCCAAGGGGAGAAACGCCACGATGCTGAATAGCCAGATGAATGACGGCACCTCTAGGCCATTGAATGTCCAAGCCAACTTGAAATACTCCCAGTAGTAACGGAAATCCAAAGGGTCACCACGACTGATGAACATGAACACATACGAAGCTGACCAGGCGACCATGTAGGTCGCGAACAGTGCGCCCGTGTAATTCAAGAATGTCCTCATGAGCGCAAGACGTTGCTGACACCACAGATAGCCTTCGAGCCGTTGCCTGCATCCGTTTTGTTAGCCCGTTGGTGGTAGTATGGCATCGCTAGTTTGGCTGGGCTTAAAGTCATCGGGGTAAATGGTGATGTCAGGGCGGAGTCGGCGCAGTTCCCGTTTGCCGCCGGGGGAAACCTTCGCATCCCCCAATCCCACCACCTTCAAACTCTTGAAGCTTGCCAAAATGGGAACAGCGTCATCACCGATGCTAGTATCATGAAGCCAAAGCTTCTCGATATGACGTAAAGTGACTAGTGACCGAAGTCCATTCGAGGTCACAAGACTCCCCCACAGGTCTAGCTCGCGGAGTTGGGTGAGCTTGGCTATGTGAGGAAGCGATGCATCGGTGATCTTAACCTGTTGAAGTCCGAGCACTCGAAGGTTTGGGCAGTTCTTCAAGAAGACTGTCGAGTGGTCGGTGATGTTTGTGTGATCTAGCTCCAACTTCTGGAGTGAGGAGAGATCGGCAAGCGCGCGGAGATCTGTGTCTTTCAGCTTTCGCTGTGAGTTAAGTGAAACATCAATGACGGACTCTCCAAATCGGACGCCATTCGGCGGTGGTCGCCCTGTGGCCATAACTCCAAATCTGATTGCGTCACCATACATCCTGCTCGCACCCATGGTCTTAAGTGCCGCCTCCTGCCGCTTTGCAGTTGTGGCGCACGATGAGCACATGATCACTGCGAGGATCATTAATGTGTGTGCGATGGACATTGTTTCGTGGGCTAACGCTTCGGATCAAGCGACGGCGAGCGCAGGACGTTGCTGACACGACAGATAACCTTCGAGCCGTTGCCTGCATCCGTTTTGTTCGCCTTTGTTGGATCGTTGTGGAGGTTAATGACCATTCATCATGTCGACCGTTTCGTCAGCAGCATTAATAAACTTGTGATCCCAAGACTTGTAGTAGTGATACCAATCTGCTCGCCAAATCCCGGCCATGTAGTCAAGTTCGGTCTTGGCTCCTTTACGTGCGGCATACGGGTGGTCCTTGGTGCGTAACACCACCATCCAGGCCATGGGATCTGCCGCGCGATGAAACTCCTCGTGCGAAGGAAGCCTGCCGTTGTCTTTGATAAACCCATCCACGAACCGAATGACTGGCTGCAACTTTCGCTCACTCTCCTGGCTGATGCGATCCATGCCGGCCTCCTCAACCACTATCATTACAGCGATGAGCACTACGAAGAGGCCCGCGATGATGGCACAGACTTTGGCTAATGTGCGAACCAGACTCATCACTTCATATCGGCAGACATCTTTTGATTGGGCGAACAATGCGGATGGTTAACAGATCGTGAGGTTTGTCAGCAGCTTTATCGCTAACGTTTTTGTCGGAAAAGTACGGGCGGCGGTGCTCATGGGTGTCGTTTTACCCTCCTATGCCGTTGCTGGGCAACAAAAATGTGGCTTTGCAACGGCAAACGAGGGTAAATTCCATGGGTGAATATTCCAACCGCTGAGCCGAGTCTTGAGGAGTGCCAGAGCAGCACGATCCGCCTCAAGCAGCATTGATTCAGTCGCCATCTCCGGCACATTCACCCTTCCGCTGCGTTCCAGGGCGGCTCCTTAGTCGCATTCTATCTCGTGGCTGCCGCCGCCGCTCGGTGGATGAAGTGTCTCTCTCCTTGTTCGTGCGAATGGCCCAAATGTGTCAATGACTCAACGCGCTTGGATGTTTGGTGCAGGGGGCTTATACACTCAAAATCCACCATCGGTCTCAAGACAGTAGGCAGATGATTTCCCGCAGATTCGGTTCATCCGGGAAGTGAGTGCGTTCGCGCTGCATGAGATCATTACAGTTCCCCTCACCTAACCTCTCCCCGCAGAGACAAAACAGACCACCACGCAGGCGGTGCGCGGGGAGAGGGAACTGAAAGCGGGCCTTCCAGCTAGGCAGCACTGTCAGGGACTCTTCTTCATCGAAACCGCTCTCTTTTTCAGTCCCTCTCCCCGCAACGGGTGCTCCCATGATCTGAAACATAACGCGGGGAGAGGTTAGGTGAGGGGGCTGATGCCTCATTCGTCAGGCAGGATAAAAACTGCGCACCCACTTCCCCGGATGAGCCGCAGATTCAGAGAGGCCCACCGATGATGTCGGAAGAAAATCTGCGGGCCTCCATGAATCTGTGGGAGAAACTAGAGCGGCTGCATTCAGTTTTCGATTTCATGCGTAGGCCCTGTTTGGTGCAGGGGCTGTTCATTCCCTTGGCCAAAACGAGGTCTTCTTACGTTTGGGAGGTCGCTCAAGCCCTGTGAGTGACCGGGGAGACGTTTGGGAGGTCGCTCAAGCCCTGTGAGTGACCGGGGAGACGTTTGGAAGGTCGTTCAAGCCCTGTGAGTGACCGGGAAAACGTTTGGAAGGTCGTTCAAGCTCTGTGAGTGACCGGGAAAACGTTTGGGAGGTCGTTCAAGCCCTGTGAGTGACCGGGGAGACGTTTGGAAGGTCGTTCAAGCCCTGTGAGTGACCGGGGAAACGTTTGGAAGGTCGTTCAAGCCCTGTGATTGACCGGGGAAACGTTCGGAAGGTCGCTCAAGCCTTGTGAGTGGCCGGGGAAGCGTTTGGGAGGTAAGTTTCAGAGAACACACCGCAGAGATGAGAAAAGCGCAGAGGCTTGAACTCAACGGGGATGCTGAGACGGGGAGTGACTTCCCGCAGATTCAGGGAGACCAGCCTTCAAAAAGCAATCCTCGGTGCCATTCAGGTCAGTGTGCAACGGCATGACGGAATGGATGGTAGTGAATGCCCCTGACGATGGGTCAGCCTGTTGCATCCTGCCCCCCCCTCACTCAGTTGGTGAGACCATTGATGTCGAGAAGCTCGATCATAAAGACCAGGGTGCTGAACGCCGGAATTTTCGGTGAGGGGCTGCTGCTGCCGTAGCCTAGGTAGGTGGGAATCACGAAGCGGAACTTGTCACCCACCTTCATCAACTGCACGCCTTCGGTCCAACCACGGATCACGCCATTGAGAGGGAAGCTGATCGGCTCACCACGCTCCACCGAGCTGTCGAAGACCGCGCCGCTGAGCAAAGTGCCGTGATAGTGGACCTTGACGGTGTCCGTGGCTTTGGGTGAAACCGTGCCGCTGCCGCGCTGCAAGACCTCAAACTGCAATCCTGACGCGGTGGTTTGCATGCCACCGCCGACGTTGAAATTCAAAGTCGCCGCAGGTGCGGGGGCGGAAGGGAGAGAGGCGGCAGCAGGAGGAGCTTTTTTGGGCGCTGGCTTGGTCGGCTGGCTACAGCCGAGAAGGAGCAGGGATGGAAGAATGACGATGGAGGCGGCTTTGATCATGGTAAGAGGCTTGAGGCGGCCCAGTGTCTCGACTTGCTCCCTGCGGTCAAGCCAGCATGTCGAAGCCGAAAGGCTGCGCATGGTGCTGGGGCACGATCCATGCTTGAATCCCGTGCCAAAGCATGAGACTCAGCGGCCATGTCCTGGATGTCCTTTCCCGCCCTTGAGGCTCTGCCTGGTTTTGCGCATCGTTTCACGCTGCGACACCCGGAGATCGATGTGGACGCGGAGCGGGCAGTGGTGGTGGAGCGGTTGTGGCCGTGGCATCACGAACAGGCGGCAGAGCTTGGCTTTTGTGGCACCGCCTTGTGCATCACCGAGCAGGTGCATGGCTGCGAAGTGGCGGTGGTGGAGTCACCTCAAAGCGAAGTGGCGGCAGGAGCGGATGGCCTCATCTCGAACGTGCCCGGACTCGTGATCGGCATCTATGTGGCGGACTGCTGCGCGGTTTATCTGGCGGATGCCCGCACCGGGGCGTTTGGCGTGGTGCATTCGGGCAAGAAAGGCTCCGAACTCGGCATCACGGCGCGGGCCATTGCGCTCATGCAGCAGCATTATGGCACGAATCCGGTCGATCTGGTCGTCCAGCTCAGCCCGTGCATCCGCCCGCCAGCTTACGAGATCGACTTCGCAGCGCAAATCCGGCAGCAGGCGCTCGATGCAGGCGTGCCAGCCGTGCAGGTGCATGACACGGGCGTTTGCACGTCTTCGGATTTGCGCCGGTTTTATTCCTACCGCATGGAAAAGGGCCGCACCGGGCGCATGCTCGCGCTGCTGGGCCGAAAAAGCTGATCTGCGATGACTTTTCATTCTCCCGCCAAAATCAATCTCTGGCTACGTGTCTTGGGCAAACGCCCAGACGGCTTCCATGAGGTGGAAACTCGTCTGTGCCGTCTGGCGCTGGGCGATCTCGTCGAAGTCGAGCATCGCGGCACGGGCACCGCTGTCAGCCTCACCTGCTCGGAGCCGACGGTGCCGCTGGATGAGTCAAACCTGGCCATGAAAGCCCTCCGCGCCTTCGAGAGCCGCACGGGCAGACCATCCTCCTGGCGCATCCATTTGGAGAAAAAAATCCCCGCTGGGGCTGGCCTCGGCGGTGGCAGTGGGAATGCGGCCACCGTTTTGAAGGCCTGCAACGAACTGACCGGGAATCCGCTCTCGCTTGAGCAGTTGATCGAGCTGGGAGCGCAGATCGGCTCGGATGTGCCGTGCTTTTTGCTCGACACTCCGGCAGCCGATGGATCAGGGCGAGGCGAGCAGGTGACGCCCGCCGAGTTTCCCTGGCATCTGCCACTGGTGCTGATCAAGCCGCCGTTTCCCATCCCCACGCCCTGGGCTTACAAGCGCTGGGCAGACTCAAAGGAAATTCCAGGGGTTCTTTACGCTCCGCAGCTCTGCCCCTGGGGAGCGATGGTGAACGACCTCGAACGTCCCGTGTTTGAAAAGTTCTTGCTGCTCCCTGCCCTGAAAACTTGGCTGCTGGAGCATGGAGAGGTGCGCGCTGCGCTGATGTCCGGCTCTGGCAGCACAATGTTTGCTGTGACCGAGACTCTGGAGCAGGCTGGCGAGATGGCCGAAAAAGCCCGCGAATGGTGCGGTGAGACCGCTTGGGTGCAGACCACGACGACCGCAGGTTAAGTGGTAAAAATTGAGGCCGGACGGCTCCCGATTCCGTCCGGCCCCTGGTTTGATCAACCTCAACTAAGGCCTGCGGTAAGGCAGGGTGTCAGTTAACAACCAATCACTCTCAAGACCCAGTCGATGAAGGGCGTTTTAAAGGCCCCGCACGAACTGTTCATCCCTGTTAGTGCGCGCTGTTGGGCGAATGTTGAAAAATGTTGAGAAAAAAATCTTCCCCCCGTTTGTCCTGAGTGCCGACCATGCCCGACCACCCTGCGCTTACCCCTGAAGAACAAGCCGTTTACGAATGGCAGATGTGGGTGCCTGGCATGGGGGATGAGGGGCAGCGTAAGCTGAAGGCCTCCTCAGTGCTCATCTCCCGTGTCGGCGGTCTGGGCGGCCTGGTGGCGCTGGAACTGGCTGCCGCCGGTGTCGGCAGGCTCATCCTGGCCCACGCTGGGAACTTGCAGCCTTCCGATTTGAACCGCCAGCTTTTGCAAACGCACGATCACATCGGCCAACCGCGTATCGAATCCATCGTGCGCCGCTTGCGGGAGCTGAATCCGCGCTGTGACATCATTGGCGTGCCGGAAAACGTCAGCGCTGACAATGCGGACGCTCTGGTGGCGCAGGCAGATCTCGTGGTGGATGCAGCGCCGCTGTTTCAGGAGCGGCTGGCGCTGAATGCGGCCGCCTTCCGCGCCCACAAGCCGATGGTCGAATGCGCCATGCACACGCTGGAGGCCAACGTGACCACCTTTGTGCCCGGCAAGACCGGCTGCCTTGCCTGTTATGTGCCCGAAGTGCCGCCAACCTGGACACGGCAGTTTCCCGTCTTTGGCGCGGTGTCTGGCACGGCAGCCTGTGTGGGTGCGATGGAAGTGATCAAACTGATCACCGGCCTCGGCACGACGTTGCAGGGCGAGATGCTGTCCATGAACCTCGCGACCATGCAGTTCCGCAAAGTGCGTCTGCCTCGTCGTGATGACTGCGCCGTGTGCGGCTGATTATTTCGCGACGTAGTCGAGCACGCAGACCTTGTCGAGCTGCGGCTTGAGCTTGGAGACGAACCCCTGATGCGCAGCATGCGGCAGATAGACTTCAAGACCGGCCTTATCAGCAAAGGTCACGAAGAAGCAGTGAGTGAAGCCATCATTCAGGCCTTCCGGACTCACATTGGTGCCCCACTCGAAAGCTTTCACCGTGTCGATCTTCTTGGCCAGCTCGATGAAATCCTTTTCAAGCCCCTGCACCTGCTCCGGTGTGGCGCTGTCCTTGAACTTGAAGAACACAACATGGCGATAAGGGGCGTCGGCAGCGAGGGTGGCGGTGGTCATGGTGAAAACAAGGGCAAGGACGGCAAGCAGGATGGATTTCATGAGGGCGAGAGTGGCAAGGGTAAGGCGTGAGTCAACGACAGCAAGCGGGGCGGGCATCAAGCAAATCTAATCTGGACGATTTTCTGTTTTTGGTTAAAATGCGACCATGATCGAAAGCTTCAGTGATCGTGAGGCGGCTAAAATCTTCCGGGGTGAAGTCAGCCGGAAGCTGCCTCGCGATATTCAGGAAAGCGCACGTGAAAAACTGGCGCTGCTCAATGGCATGGTGCGCATTGAGGATCTATGGGCATTCCCGTCTCTCCACGCCGAAAAGCTCAGCGGCAGTCGCAAGGGCCAGTGGAGCATCCGCATCAACAAGCAATGGCGAGTCTGCTTTGTTTGGAACGCCGACAAGATCATTGTCACCGCCGTCGAAATCACGGACTATCATTAAACATCCCATCATCCACGACATCTTATGACCACGCCAGCCAAAGCCAAACAGCGCTCATCAACTGCGGAGCGTCTCCCTAGCATTCATCCCGGACGCATCCTGCGGAATGAAATCCTCACAGCACGCGGCATCACACAGAGCCAGTTGGCCGCCTCCACCGTGCGGTGGCGTAGCAGCAACGGACGAAACCTTCGCCAGCGCTGCTGAAGGCGCTGCCGGGCACGACGGCCACGCATTTCTTCTCCAGAAGCTGGATGGCGAATTCTTTGCTCGTAAGACCAGTGCTGCGGATGTCAGGGAAGACGTAGAACGCACCGCCCGGATTGAAGCAATGCAGGCCCATGCCGTTGAGACGGCTGACGATGAGGTTGCGACGCTGCTCGTAGCTCTGACGCATCTCCTCATATGCGCTCGCGCCCATCTTCAGGGCCTCCAGGCCGGCCATCTGGCTCATGATGGGAGCGCAGAGCATGCAGTATTGGTGAATCTTCATCATCGCCTCGCGCAGCGGGGCCGGAGCACAGGCGTAGCCGAGACGCCAGCCGGTCATGGCAAAGGCCTTGCTGAAGCCGTGCAACAGCACTGTTCTCTCACGCATGCCAGGAAACTCGACGATGCTTTTGTGCTGACGGCCATCGTAGAGAAGCTCGCAGTAGATTTCATCCGTGAAAACCAGCAGATCATGCTTCACGGCCAGCGCGGCGATCTTGGCCAACTCCTCGTGCGGCATGATGCCGCCGGTGGGATTGGTGGGGAAGTTCAGAGCGATGACCTTGGTCCTCGGTGTGATGGCAGCTTCAACATCGGCGGCCATCAGCGCGAACTCATTCTCCTCACGCGTTTGCACCACCACGGGCACGCCATAAGCCATCTTGATGCTCGGGCTGTAGCTCACATAACACGGCTCATGATAGATCACCTCGTCACCGGGGTTCAACACGGCGCGAAAGGCGATGTCCAGCGCCTCGGACACGCCAACGGTGACAAGGATCTCCGTCTTTGGATCGTAGGTGACGCGGAACTGCTTCGTCACATACTCGCTGATGGCGATGCGCAGTGATTCGAGGCCAAGATTCGAGGTGTAGCTCGTCTGGCCTTTCTCCAGGGAGCGAATCACCGCCTCGCGGATCGGCCACGGCGTCGGTTTGTCCGGCTCACCAACGCCGAGCGAGATGACGTCGCTGCGACCGATGACGAGTTCGAAAAAGTCGCGAATGCCGGAACGCGGCAGATCGCGGATGATGTGGGAAATTTTGTTGTCGTATTCCATGACTTCAGGTTCCTCTCAACTCATGGACTCACTGGCAGGCGTTCTTCATCGCCACCCACGTTCGCGAGGAACCCGTTTTCCTTGTACGCTTTGAGTTCAAAGCGTGTGGCCGTGGACAGCACACCGCCGAGGGTGCTGAGCTTTTCGGAAACAAAAGTCGCCACATCGAGCAGGTCCTTGCCTTCCACGATCACAGCCAGATCGTAGCCACCACTCATCAGGTAGCAGTCGCGCACTTGGTCAAACTTCGAAATACGCCGTGCCAGCCGGTCAAAACCGCCGTCACGCTCCGGCGAGATGCGCACCTCGATCAGAGCCGTCACCCGGCGGTCCCCCGCCTTCAGGCGGTCCACCACCGCGCTGTAACCCAGGATCGTGCCGTCCGCCTCCGCCGCCGCGATGCGGGCAGCGATGTCGGATTCGGCGAAGCCCAAGCTAAGAGCGAGCTCCTTGGGGCTGCGGTTGGAGTTGTTGCGGAGCAGTTCGATGAGCGGGTCCATGATGAGGGGGGCACGATTGTAACGCGAGAGACTGGTTTGAACAGCGGAAACCAGAATGAACATTGAACTTTGAACCCGGCCCATGGAACATCGAGTCATGCGACAAACTGCCGTCCAGATCATCGAAAAACTCACGCAAACAGGCCACACCGCACTCCTAGCGGGCGGGTGCGTGCGGGACATGTTGCTGGGGCGCGAGGCCAAAGATTATGACGTGGCCACCAGCGCCACGCCAGAGCAGGTGGTGCGGCTTTTTCCCGGCGCACAGACCGTAGGCGCACATTTCGGCGTCGTCATCGTTCGGCTGAACCACGAGCACCTCGAAGTCGCCACCTTCCGCAGTGATGGCAGCTACAGCGATGGCCGCAGGCCCGATAGCGTGACCTACTCCACGCCAGAACTCGACGCCCAGCGCCGCGACTTCACCATCAACGGCCTGTTTTTCGATCCCCTCACCGAGCGCGTCATCGACTACGTCGGTGGCCAGGCCGACCTACGCATGGGCCTGCTCCGCGCCATCGGCGTGGCAAAGGATCGTTTCGCCGAGGATCACCTGCGCATGCTCAGAGCCGTGCGTTTCGCCACCGTGCTTGGGTTCGACATCGAGCACGCCACCTGGGAGTCCATCTGCGGTCTGGCGGAGAAAATCAAGAGCGTCAGCATCGAGCGCATCCGCGATGAGTTCGTCAAAATCATGCTCAGCCCGCACCGTGTGCGCGGTTTCGACCTCCTCGTGAACAGCGGCCTCATGGCGCAGTTCCTGCCTGAAATCCTCGGGCTGCAAGGCTGCGAACAGCCGCCACAATTCCATCCCGAGGGAGATGTCTTCATCCACACTCGTCTCATGCTCAGCCTGCTGCCCGCCGAGGCCTCCTTGCCCCTCGTCATGAGCGTGCTGCTGCACGACATCGCCAAACCCGCCACGCAGACACGCGATGCCGACACCGGTCGCATCCGATTCAACGGCCATGACAAGCTCGGCGCAGAGATGACCGGCGAGATCTTGCGCCGCCTCAAATTCCCCAACGACGTCATCGACCCCACCGTCATCGCCGTGGAGAACCACATGATCTTCAAGGACGTGAAAAAGATGCGCACCGCCAAGCTGCGCCGCTTCATGGCCCGTCCTTCGTTCGATGACGAAATGGCCCTCCACCGCGTCGATTGCCTCGGCTCCAACGGCTTCACCGACAATTACGAATTCCTCCTCGCGAAACGGGAAGAACTGGCCAACGAGCCGATGCTTCCGCCACGAGTCATTAAGGGAGCCGATCTCATCGCCCTCGGCTGGCATGCTGGCAAAGCCATGGGCCGCCTGCTGACCACGATTCAAACCCTCCAACTCGAAGGCACACTCCAAACCAAGCAAGACGCCCTAGCCTGGATCGCAGAACACGCCCCAGTGCCTGACGTCTTTGAGACTGCCGAGGAGTAGTTTCAGAGCACGCCATTCGAGCCCACCTTCCTGTTTCACTGAATTGCGCGGCCAAAAAATTGCGGTTTCCAAGGCGTTAATTGGCGGCAAGTTTGCCTCAAGGCCTAATTTTACCTGTGCTTGCCCGTTCCAACCGTTGATTTGAAGCATGTCCGCCCCACACGTCCAGGATGAAGCCTCCGTGCTGGTGCGACGCGCCCTGGACCAGCATGAAAGCACACTCATCGCCTACACATCCGGCCTTCTCGGTGGAGACACCGAGAAAGCGCGTGACGTCGTGCAGGATGCGCTGCTCAAACTCTATCTCACCGACCCGGATCGGGTGCGTGACAATCTCAAATCCTGGCTTTTCACCGTCTGCCGCAACCGTGCATTCGATGTCCTGCGCAAGGACCATCGCCTCGATATTGGCAACGACGAAGTCATCGGCGCGGCCCAGGATCATGAGCTCGATCCGGCCCAATGTGCCGGTCAGCAGGAGCTGTACGAGAGCATCTGGCGCTGCGTGGATCGTCTGCGGCCGAACCAGCGCGAGGTCGTGCGGCTCAAGTTCATCCACGACTGCTCTTACCAGGAGATCGCGGGCATTACCGGCCTCAGTGTGGGCAACGTCGGCTTCATCATGCACCATGCCATCAAAAAACTGCGCGAGCTGCTAAGCCGCGACATGGCCGAAGAAACTTCCCACACCCAACTTTCATGAACCCACAGGACAATCCCCACTTCACCGCCTACGCACTTGGCGAGCTGAGCGCCGAGGAGGCGTGTGAGTTTCACACCACCCTAGCTGCCACACCGGCCGGCGCGCATGAGTTGGAACAGATTGAGGCGGTCACCGACGCCTTGCGTCATGGCGCGCCGATCCCCCAGCCACGTCTCACGCATGAGCAACGCCATGCGGTGCTGCATCCAGCGAGCCTGCCGCGTAGAATGCAGCCGATGATGCCGCGTAAACCGGTGCCAAGCCCGCAGACCTTCTGGCCGGTGGTCAGAGTGCTTCTGCGCAGCGCTGCGTTGATCACCCTCACCGGGGCAGCCTTCCTGGCAGGTTGGTCCGTGCGCCCTGAAGCGCATGAGCAAGTGGCGGACACGCGCCCGAATCCGCCGAAAGAAACGAAAGAACAAAACCAAACCACGGTCGTTAGAGCGCCAGTTGTCGCCGCCAAAGTGGCCCCCGTCGTCAAGCCAGAGCCAGTCAAAGTTGCTGCTGCAAAGCCGGTAAAAACCGAACCAGTCCCACCGCAGCAGGCAATTCCGACCCAACACGAGCCAACAGTCGTGGTGGTCAAAGTCCCCGCAACGAAACCAGCGGAGGCTCCTTCGCCGAATCTCGGCTTCATCATGCCGCAAGGACGCGGTGTGTTTGCCAATACCGCCAAGCAGTCAAACGACCAGTTCAAGCTGCGCCCTTCCTTGATCAAACCCGCCGCCCCGAAGGCCAAGGGCGAGATGTTGGCCTCACCACAGTTGGTCAAGGACAGTCCAGAGGCTAAACCGGCGCGTGATCCTGAGTTGTACATTCATTCCTGGAAAGCAGAGATGGCAGACTGCCCATGGAATCCGGCGCATCGCCTCCTGCGGGTCGTGATCCAGCTCCCGGCAGACCAGGCCGCAGTCATGCGGCCAGACGCGGTCTTTCCAGTGCAGATCAGTTTTGATCAGGCGCGGGTAAAGCAGTTCCGCATGCTCTCCGAGCGTCACCTTGCCGCCACAGAGCTGCGCAACGCTGGCACGCATGTACTCTGGTATGAGTTTCAGCCAAATGGTGGCGCCGAGGGTGTGCGTGACCGCCAGATCGCGAGTGTGACGCTGCCAAACGCGCATTTCACCTCCCAGACTGTCGGACCGTTCGACAGCAGCAAGTTGCAGGTGATTGATCGCGGTTTCTCACTGCAAAACGCGCGCGAGGACTTCGTGTTTGAGGCCTCCGTGGTCGGATTCGGCCTACTGATGCGTGGCGCGGAGCAGACCGGTGTGCTAAGCCATGAACTGGTCTTGAATCTGGCCAAGCAAGCGAAAGGCGCCGACACCACCGGTGAACGCGCCCGCTTTGTCCGGCTGGTTCAAGAAGCGCAGCGCGTAGCCGGGCTTTGACGTGCGGCCCACTCAAGCGTGGGCGAAAATTCTGCCACCAAAGCGGGAGGCATGCGGCGCATAGAGCTTGTGGCCGAGCTCCAAATAACGCGGGCGCAGGCTCTCGCGCTGCTCGCCAATGACCTGCCGCCACGGGCCGCGGCGGATCGCAAACGCGGGTTCACGCGTCAGGTTGGCCAAATCCTGGTCACGTCCGAGGAGGTTTCCGAGACGTTTGGCGCGGTGGATGCGGCGCGAGGCTCCAGGCAGGTGCCGCAGCGCCAGTGTTTGGAAGTAGAGGTCTTTCACCCGATGTCGCCAGCGGTGCAGCACCTCGTTGTCCGTGCTTTCGCAGGCCTGTTTCATCAGGCGGCGGCCTTGACGGTAGCAGCGGACATGCTGCTCAAGCACTTGCCCGGCGCTCAGTGACTCGATGCAGGTGCTGTCGATGAGCAGCCCGAGCGCGTGAAGCTGATGCCGCAGACACGAGCACGAAGGAACGCTGGGCGGCTTTCCCAATGCGTGTGGCCGATGTTTGGGAGAGAGATGAAAGCGGCGCACGAGCTTGTCGATAAGCCTCGACCGCACCGTGCGTTCCCGGTTGCCAGCACAGGCCAGCTTGACGGCTCGAATGTGCCACCGCAGGGCTTGCATCGTCTCAGGCTCAATGCCAGCGCGCGCCAGACGCAGCAGCGCCAGGATTTTCTTCATGCGCACGCGCAGTTGGTGCGTGGCCACCTCCTCATACCGCTCCAGCCGCGAGACATCCTCCTGGGAGCGCTCACACAAATGATGCAGCAAATGCTTCAAACGCCGACCGGACCGGTCTGTGAAGTCGCGATGGCGTTTCATAACATCGCTATTGAGCACGGCGGCCTCTCAAACAGCAAGAAAGAGTTTTTCACATTCGTGCCCGTGTAGTGGGCATAAGTCATCAAGGGCGGCGAATGGTCCGAGACGCTGCAATCAGTCGAAAAACTGTCTGGACTCAGTTTTTTCCTTCATGCTGCGGACTTGGCGAAAACTTTCGTTGATTCGATTCTCACCGATGCCAGCGTGCACTCGTAGCCTTTTCCCAACTCACACACTCACTATCATGGCCAGCGACGCAGTCATCACTCTCACCGAAGCAAATTTTGAAGCCGAAATCTCCAGTTCCACCGTGCCAGTGATCGTGGATTTCTGGGCCGAGTGGTGCGGACCGTGCCGCATGCTGGGACCGATTCTTGACGACTTGGCCAAGGAGCATGCCGGGAAGGTCAAAATCGCCAAAGTGAATGTCGATGACGCTCCTAATCTCGCCGCAAAATTCAGCGTGCGCTCGATTCCGATGATGGTGTTCTTCAAAGACGGCCAAGCCAAAGACACGGTGGTCGGTGTGCAATCGAAGGACGCGCTCGCCAAGCGCCTTGCGGCCTTGGCTTGATCTCAATGCCAACAAAAACGGCGGCTGTCACCAGCCGCCGTTTTTTATTGTGCGTCGATGAGTGCGCTTACACGTCTCCAAAGGAAATGCCGATCGCGCGGGCAGCTTTGACGATCTCGCTGTCTTTGTTGACCAAGCGGAGCTGATTGACCGCCTCTTCGATGGAGACATCTCCCACTTGGTAGTGCTGGTAGCTAACCATACGGCCGAATCTGCCTTGCTCGATAAGATCGACCGCCTTGGCACCAAAACGCACGCCGAGGATGCGGTCGAGCGCGGTGGGGGCACCACCACGCTGTAAATGGCCGAGCGTGCAGGCGCGGGTTTCCTTACCGGTAGCTTTTTCGATGTGTTTGGCCACAAAATCACCGATGCCGCCGAGGCGGTCCTCGCCTTTGCCGCCGACGCGTTCTTTCTTGAGCAATTCACCCGTTTCGAGGCGTGCGCCCTCGGCCACGACGACGAGCGTGCTGTGACGACCGGCCGCGTCGCGTTTGCGGACGGCTTGGGCCACTTGTTCGAGTTGGAAGGGAATTTCAGGCAGCAGGATGATGTCCGCACCACCAGCCATCCCGCCATAGAGCGCGATCCACCCAGCGTGACGGCCCATGACTTCAAGCACGATGGCGCGCTTGTGGCTTTCCGCTGTGGTGTGCAAACGGTCAAGCGCATCGACGACGGCGGCCACGGCAGAATCGAAGCCGAACGTCATTGCGGTGGCTTGGATGTCATTGTCGATGGTTTTCGGCACGCCGATGACAGGAATGCCCATCTGGAACAATTGCAGACCCGTGGTGAGGCTGCCATCACCGCCAACGACGATGAGCGCACCGATTTCGAGGTGGCGCAGCGTGTTTTTGGCCTTCTCCACGATCTCGACCGGCACCTGAGAAACATTCCCCTCGCCCACTTTGGCAACGAAATGGCCTTTGTTCGTGGTGCCGAGGATGGTGCCACCGAGCTTCATGATGCCGATGGTCTTGTCGGGGTCCAGCATCATGTAGTCACCGGGCGGGAGCAGGCCTTCAAAGCCATCACGAAAGCCCACAACCTCCCAGCCATGCGTGTGCGCCGCACCGACGACGCCGTGAATGACGGCATTGAGTCCGGGACAATCTCCACCGCTGTTCAAGATTCCGATTCGCATGAGTTTGGGATGTTGGGTGAATTAAAGGCGTGGGTTGCCACGGGGATTTTAAAATTGGTCAAGCATCTGCTTTTTATTCGTGATGGGACGTCCTGCAGCCAGCCAGCGGTCATACGCCGCCCAACCCTGGTGCAGCAAGGTGCGAGCTTCTGCAAAGGGGCTGGCAGAGCCAAGCACGACGACCACCATGCGGTGACGGTAAATGACACTGCTGTTGTCAGCCTGCACCTGCACACTGGAGGGCTTTTCAGCGGAGATCACCAAGCATCCGCCCGACTGTGGAGTGTTGCCCGTTTTCACGCCGTCGATGCGGTCCACGCCAAGAAGCTGGTTGGTGTTGCCGATGGGCACACTGATCGACTGGCCGCCACGGTAGATGGTGATGCTGCGGCTGCTTTGATTCGTGTAAAAGCGCATAGCAGGCCGAGACACAGCATAGATCGACAGACGACCCATGTCTGCGGCGGTGGAATAGGGCAAAGGACGCGAGTTTTCGAGCCCGTGCGGGTTGGTGAAGCGCGTGCCGCGTGCACCTTCACGCTTGGCGAGCTGGTTCATCTGCTTCACGAACTCCTCCATCGGATGCCCGCTGCGGCCGAGACGCGCGAGATGATCTCGCCCCACGAAATCTCCCAGCGTGATGGCGGCGATGTTGTCACTGCCCATCATGGTGGCGTAGATGAGATCGCGCACGGTTGCCTGATCTCCAGGCTGGAGGCCGAGGTTGCCGGGAGTGGAGATTTGGAAGGCATAGCTGGGCACTGTGGCCAGCACACCGACGCCCACCTTGGACGCCTCCGCCCAGTCGAGCGTGACCATCGCGGTGGCGATCTTCGCCAGACCGCCGACGGGCCGTTTGGTCTGCGCGTTGCCGGCCACATGGACCTTCTTGTTAAAAGCGTCCACCACGAGCACAGAGGACTGCGCCAGCAGCGCCGGAGCCGCCGTGAGAAGGGAAAAGACAAGGCCTGGGATCAACGCGCGACAGCCTGCTCGCGTCATGCTGGGGGAAAACATAGGGGCCGATGATTAGCCCCGTGTGTCCGCATCGCAACCGTGGATTTCCCCACGTTTTCGCCGCTGCCAGCCGTTCGATCAGCCCAGATGCCAGCCATCTCGCGGTTTGCGGCTCAGAAAACGGTTGGCCGACTCATGGTTCGTGATGCGCATGGCCTTCGCATCCCACACGATCTTCCCACCGGCGCGATGCGCCACATTGCCGAGGTGATTTGCTTCCGTAAGCGGGCCGGCATAGCTGAAGGGGCTGCCAGTGGGCGTGCCGTTCTTGATGGCGGCCAAAAATTCGGCGTGGTGGCCTGGAGAGTCGGCGATGAAGGGTTTCGGACGCTGAAAGTCTTTGAAATCGGCCTCGGGCAGCAGGACGTGCTTGCTGTAGTCGGAGAGCAGCATGCCTTTGTCGCCGATGAATAGCACGCCGCTGCTCCACTTGCTTATGTAGGGATCGTTCTTCCACGCGTCGGGTTTGCTGGCTCCTTGGTGCCAGTGAACCTTGCACGCTGGCATTTCTCCACGTGGACCGTATTCATACACGGCATGCATCGAAGCGGGAGCGATCTCAGGATGAGGCTCAGGACCGAAAGCCTCCACACTGAGCGGTGCATCGAGTTTCAGCGCCCAGAAAGGTAGGTCGTTCCAATGACTGCCGAGGTCGGACATGGTGCCGTTGCCGAAATCCCACCAGCGATACCACTTCGGTCCTGGGAAATAGACGCTGTGGTAAGGGCGCATCGGCGCGGGGCCGATCCACAGATCCCAATCAAGGTAAGGCGGCGGTGTTTCGGCAACGGTGGGCCGTTCGGTGACGAAGACGATGTCGCCATTCTTTTCCGCGTCCTCCTTGCTCTGCAAACCCCAGGCGCGTGACACGCAGACATGCGCCTCGGTCACCTTGCCGATGGCTCCGCTTTGAATCAACTCGACGACGCGGCGGTAGTTCGGCATACCGTGAATCTGCGTGCCCATCTGCGTAACGACACCGGCTTCGGCAGCAGCCTGGGTGATGAGGCGTGCTTCCGCGACGTTGTGGGAGAGCGGCTTTTCACAATAAACGTGCTTCTTCATCAGCAGCGCTGGGAGCGTAGCATAGGCGTGCGTGTGCTCGGTGGTGCTGACGATGACGGCGTCGATCTCCGAGGCGCTCATGGAATCGTAGAGCTTGCGGAAGTCGCGGAACTTCTTCGCCCCTTTGAATGCCTCCGCTGCGCGGTCGAGGTTCTCGCCGTTCACATCGCAGAGGGCGACGACGTTTTCACGTGCTTCGACCGGCGGCGGAGGCGGCACGGCTTCACCGGCCTTCTTCGGGTCTTTTTTGGCGGCAGTCTTCGGATTGTAAAGCGTGACACCCGTCAGCTCCTTGATGTTTCCCGTGGCACGACCGCCGACGCCGATGAAAACAAGGTTCAGCTTCGCATTCGGCGAGCGTGAGCTGACAATGGCGGGAAATCCGAAGGCCGCAGCCGCCGTGGCGCTGCGGGTGAGGAACTGACGACGGGATGAAATGGGCTGGCTGGCACTCATGGTGACCATTACAACGCACTTCGCGGCATGAGTTTCATGTTTCAGGTTTAAAGTTTGGCATCACTGCACACCAACTTGAAACCTTACTCTGCCTTCTTCTTGGCCTCGCCTTTGCCTTTCTTCGGCTCGTTGAGCGGCTTATCGGGATCGTATTTCGGATTGCGCTCGGGAATCTGCGCGCCGGTGTCTTTGAGCCAAGCGTTGAGTTTGTCCCGCAGTTGCATGGCGCGCACGGCGTCGAAGGGGGCGCGGTTGTCGCTCTCACCAGCGTCGAGCTTGAGATTGTAAAGTTCGACGTGGTTGTCCTCGTGGAACTGAATGAGCTTCCAGTCGCCTTCACGAATCGCGCTGTAAGGCGTGGCGCTGCCGGGATGGTAGTGCGGGTAGTGCCAGTAAATGGCCTCACGCGCGAGCGTGTCGGTCTGTCCGAGCAGCGGCAGCAGGGACTCGCCATCGACGACTTGTTCCTTTTTGAGCGGTGTCTGGGTGGCCGCGAGCAGCGTGGGAACGTGGTCGTAAGTGATGACAGGCACATCGCAGGTGCTGCCGGGCTTCACTAAGCCGGGCCAAGCAACGATGAGCGGAACATGCACGCCACCTTCATACGCGCTGCCTTTGCCAAGACGCGCGGGGCTGTTGTCCGTGGGACCACGCGACCAGCCTTCAGACCGCACTTGATGGCTGAGACCGCCGTTGTCGCTGGTGAAGATGAAGATCGTGTTTTGATCGAGACTCAGTTCCTTCAGCTGCGCCCGCAGTGCACCTACGCTGTCGTCAATGCTCTCGACCAGTGCGGCATAGACCGGATTGCTGTGTCCACGATCCGCCTTTTTGGCCTGATACTTCGCCACGATCTCCGGTTTGCCCATGATTGGCGTGTGGACGCCGTAGTGAGGCAAATAGACGAAAAACGGCTTCGCTTTGTTTTTCTCGATGAACTTCACCGCCTCACTCGTCAGGCGGTCGCTCAAAAACTCATCCTTGGGCCCGTCTGGCAGCGTGGCGATCTTGTAAGGTGAAAAATAGCTCGGTGGGGAGCCTTTATCCGTGCCGCCGATGTTCACATCAAAGCCGTGCTTGGTCGGATAGAACACCTCACCGCCCAAGTGCCACTTCCCAATGCTCGCCGTGGCATAACCACGCGTTTTGAGCCGTTCAGCGAGTGTTTCCTCCTCCAGTGGGAGTTGCAGGGTCCACTTGGGTATCACGAGTCGGCTGTTGTCCGGCACATGCCCAGCGATCCAGTCGGTGAGGTGCAGCCGTGCCGGGGATTTTCCCGTCAGCATGGCCGCGCGTGTCGGCGAGCACACCGTGCAGGCTGAATACGCCTGCGTGAAGCGCATGCCGTCCTGCGCGAGTTGGTCGATGTGCGGTGTCTCGTAGTATTTCGAGCCGTAGCAGCCGAGGTCCGTCCAGCCCATGTCGTCGATGAGCATGACGATGATGTTGGGCGGCGGCCCTGCGGGAAGCGGCGGAAGCACCGGGACTTTGACGGGCGGCGGCTGGATCGGGGGCAAAGGAGCGTCCGCTGGCGGAGCATCAGCAGGGGCGATGGCAGGTGGGTTTGACGCTGCTATGGCTTCAGGACTCGGAGGGGGAGTCTGCGCACTCAGAAGGTTGGCAAAACAAAGAAAAGCGAGGTGAAAACGATTCATGGTCAAGAGATGAGACGCTGTCTCATCCCCTTAGCCGTTTACAAGGGTTTATCTGAGCCTCAGCGAATTTTTGCGTCTGGAAGCTCACTCTTCACGCCTTCGTCGAGCGGCATTTGGTCGGTTTCGGCATTCAGTCCGGTCGCGAGCATGAGTTTGGCGAGTTCGATCTTCAATTCGCTGATGGTGCCAGAGAGCTTGGGGTCATGAATCAGATTCTTGGTCTCGCCAGGGTCGTTGGCCAAGTCGTAAAGCTCAGCTAGATGCTTGTCAGGGCTGCCATCGCCATGTGGGTAATGGATGTACTTCCAGCGATCAGTGCGAATGGCGCGGACGTTGGGTGTGTAGGGGAACTGCTTTTCGTAGTTGTATTGGTAGAACCAACTTGTGCGCCAATGACTGTCGCCACCCTGAACCAGCTTGACCCAGGATTTGCCGTGGATCTTTTCCAAGGCAGGAGCGCCACAGAGTTCAAGCAGGCTGGGGGCGACATCGACGGTAAGCACCTGTTTTTCGATGATCTGCGGCTCCTTCGTGAGCTGTGGGGCGCGCACGACTAGCGGGATGCGCAGGCTGGCCTCATGTGCGGTGCGTTTATCGACCATGCCGTGCTCACCTTCGAGCAGGCCGTTGTCTCCCATGAAGACGATGATGGTGTTGTCGAGCTGCTTCGTCTCTTCAAGCCACTGGCGGATGCGCCCGACGCTGTCATCCACGCTGAGCACAGTGCCCCAGTAGCCGTGGACCATGTTTTCAAAATCCTTCACGGCCTCGGGGCGGTCATCGGGGAACTTTTTCCGCCACTCGAAGAGCGGACCGTAGATGCCATGCCAGGTGTGCTGGCGCTGCTTGATCCACGTGGGTTTGTCATCGAGTTGAAACGCGGTGGCCGGATATGGGACGCGCACGTCATCAAACGTGTGCTCATACTTCGGTTCAGGTGTGTAAAAACTGTGCGGTGCCTTTTGGCCGATGAAAGCACACCATGGCTTGTCGCTGCTTTGCTGCTTGAGCCATTCCAGCGCGAGGTCAGTGACAACGGTGGTGTAGTAGCCAGGGATGACCTTGCGCTCCTTGCCGTGCAGGTTCCACTCGGTGTCGAAATACTTGCCCTGGCCTTTGTGCGTCACGAACCTGTCAAAGCCGGGGCGCGGCTCGTCGTTTTCCTCGCCCATGTGGTATTTGCCGAAGTAGGCGGTGGCGTAGCCAGCATCGTGAAGGGCCGAGGGGAAATGGGTCATGGCGGCCGGATACTCGGTGAAGTTGTTTGTGACGCCGTGCGTGTGAGCATAGAGCCCGCTGAGAATCGAAGCGCGGCTCGGGGAGCACAGAGAGGTGGTGCAAAACGTGTTCGCAAAACGCACCCCTTCGCTGGCGAGGCGGTCGATGTGCGGCGTTTTGACATGTTTTGAGCCGTAGCAGCCGAGGGCGTCGGGACGGAGATCGTCGCAGAGGATGAAAAGGACATTCGGCTTCGCCGACAATGACGAATGCAGAAGGATGAATGACGAAAACAAGAGTGAGAGGAGGCGAGTCATGAGAAGAGGCTGATGAAAAAAATTGTGAGCGCGTTTACGAATGAATTAACGAACCTCGATGATTCTTTGATCAGAAGCCAAAACGGATTCAATCGCAGGCCAGGCTTCATCCAGCTTTGTCAGCAAATGCTGCGTGCGGCAGTTGCCAAGCCGAAGCCACAGGAGGCGGCCTGAATCAGAGGGTCGTGTGGCGAGAATGAAAAAATCCTCGTCCTTGGAAACCACGATACGGCTTTCAGCGATAGCCTCTGACCATATTTGGCGGTCATCTGCCTGCCCCTGGCCGCGATCCAAAACATGCACGGCATCGTGTCCCTTGGCGCTCAACCAGTGCGCAAGCGCGGAGGGCAATTGGTTGTCCACGAGAAATTTCACGCGGCGATGGCAAGCACCGTGTGATCAGTCTGGCGCGCGGCGTAGGTCAGAGCGGCCTTGATGTCATCGGCCTCCAGGAAGTTGTAGTCCTGGAGGATTTCCTGATGACTGGCTCCTGCGGCGATCAGGTCAAGAATATCACTCACCCGGATGCGATAACCTCGGATGCAAGGTCGTCCGCCACATTTTCCAGGTTCAATGGTGATACGATCCAGCAGGTTCATGGGGGAAGGATGCTGCGGATGCGGCATGGCTTCAATCACGAATTTTGCCATGCAGACTTCGCCTTGAACGCCTGTGTCGGAGAGTGTGTTTTAAAAGGAAAGTCCTTCGTGCTGTAGGCGTTTGTTCAGCGCTATGACCAACCGCCGCTCCTTCCTCAAACAGTCCGTCGCCGCTTCCACCGGCGTTTTCTACATCGCCAAAACCTCCTGGGCGCAGAAAAGTCCGGGAGAGACCATGAACGTGGCTGTCATCGGCTTCGGAGGGCGTGGCAAAGGGCACATCAGCGGCTACAAAGGCCTCAAAAACGAAGGCGTGCGCATCGCGGCACTTTGCGATGTCGATAGCAATGTGCTGGGCAAGGAGGTGGAAACCTTCAACAAGGACAAACAAAAGGTCACCGGCTACACCGATCTGCGGAAGCTGCTGGAGAACAAGGACATCGACGCTGTGAGCATCGCCACGCCGAATCACTGGCATGCGCTGGCTTCCATCTGGGCGATTCAGGCTGGCAAGGACGTGTATGTCGAGAAACCAGTGTCCCATTGTGTCTGGGAAGGACGCCAGATCGTGAACGCGGCGCGGAAATACTCAAAGATCGTGCAAACCGGCACGCAGTCGCGTTCTAGCCGCAAGGGCATCGCCGAAGCAGTCAAGTATGTGCAGGAAGGCAATCTCGGCAAAATCCTCCTCTCACGCGGCCTTTGCTACAAACGCCGTCCCAGCATCGGCAAGAGCGAAGGGGAGCAGCCCATCCCCGAGTCCGTCGAATACGATCTGTGGTGCGGTCCCGGCCCGAAAGGCCCGCTGATGCGCAAGAAGCTCAAGTACGATTGGCACTGGACCTGGGCTTATGGCAACGGCGACCTTGGCAACCAGGGCATTCACCAGATGGACATCGCCCGTTGGTTCCTCGGCGAAATGGAGTTGTCTCCCAGCGTGTGGAGTGTCGGCGGACGCCTCGGTTATGAGGATGATGGCGAGACCGCGAACACGCAGATCATTTATCACGGTTACGAGAAGGCACCGCTGATCTTTGAAGTGCGCGGTTTGGCGGAGAGCAAGGAAGGCAAGAACATGGACAAGCTCATGCAAACCAGCAAAGGCGTGAAATTCCATCCGAAGCCGGGCAAGGACGGCCAAGAAGGCGTAAACGGCGCGGGTGTGGGCGTGATCGTGGAGTGCGAGGGCGGCACCGTCGTCGTGCCGAACTACTCCGGAGCCATCGTGTTCGACAAAGACGGCAAAGAGGTGAAAAAGTTCGAGGGCAGCGAAGATCACTTCAAAAACTTCATCAACGCCTGCCGCAGCCGCCGAGTGGATGATCTGCATGCCGACATTTTGGAAGGACATCTCTCCAGCGCCCTCTGCCACACCGGCAACATCTCCCACCTCCTGGGCAAAAAGAACCACCCCGACGCCATCCTCGAGACGATCAAAGGCGACAAGTTTGCCACCGATTCCTTCGAGCGCATGAAGGAGCATCTGGCGAAAAACCAGATCGACTTGACCAAGGAGATGCTCACCCTCGGCCCGGTGCTGAAGATGGACGGCAAAACCGAACGGTTCATCGACCACGAGGCCGCTAACGGCATGCTCAAAGACAAATATCGCGAGCCTTACGTTGTCCCCGAGGTGGTGTGATTTTTTGCACGGAAGTGGGCGTACGAATGGAGAGCGAACTGCCAAGTTCGCTCTCCATTTAAATCACCCATCCAGGAAACGAACTCGGAAGTTCGTTCTGCTCCCCTCCCCCAAATACCTTCTCAAACGCGCATTTGAGGAGACTGGCTTCATGCCGTCTGGGAACGGGAGAAAAACACCCGCTCCGCCGTGCCACGCAGCATCCACGCCTTGTCCGTCTCACTCAGAAAATCGAGCCGGTCGCGGATCAGGGCGATGGAATCACGGTAATTGTGTCCAGGATCGACCTGGAACGGACAATCGCTAGCCCACATGACTCGTTGTGCCCCAAAGGCATCGCGAACCTGACGAATCAGCGGTGCCATGTCGAGGTACGGCGCTTGTTTGCCGCCCAGTGCATAAAACGCGGACGCCTTCACATGGGTCTTCGCATGACGGGCGAGGCGCAGAAGATGACGCACATCCGCTTCTTTGAAACCACCTGCCATGCCGATGCGGGCAAAGTGGTCGATCACCACACTCGTGTCAGGATACCACTCGCACATTTTGTCGATGAGCGGGAGCGTGTCTGGGTTGATCAACGGGCAAACGCTCACCTTGAGTTCGGCGGCGGTTTTCCAAAGCGTCGCCATGCCGGGTGAGCCGATCCACTCGGAGAGGTTGGTTGCCTTACCAGAATAGATGCGGAAGCCACGCACGCCTTGTTTGACCAGTTGCGTCATCGTCTCTGCCAGATCCGGCGCATTTTCATCCACGATGGCCACGCCGCTGAAAGTGCCGGGATGCTGGCGCATCACATCGAGCATGTAGCGATTGTCGAACTGGTAGTAGCTCATCTGGATGAGGACGATGCGCCGCACGCCCTCCGGCTGGCAATGCGCAAACAACTGCTGCGGCGTGAAACTCGGCGGGCGCATGTCACTGACCGCATAACCACGGGCCAGCGGGTATTTTTCGACGTCCGGCGTCCATACATGCACATGGGCGTCGATCCAATCTCCTGGGTTAAATGAAGGAAGCAGCGAGCAACCGGTGAGCGCTGCGGCGGAGGAGGCGAGGAAGGAGCGGCGGGTGGGATTCATCTGGAAAGAAAACGGTGAGAGGTGAAAAGTCAGGAGTGAACGGCACGTGGACATCCCTACTAACGTCTGACTTTTCCGTTTTTACCGCACGCAGTGAACTCCACCAATGGGCCAGGTAAACACCTGGGAGCCGGTGATGGCCTCGCAAGAGCGCCTCGCGCCGGATAAGCTCACCTGGAATACCGAGACGCCAATGAAGCCGGATGCGGAGGGCTGGTGTTCCGTGTCAGTCTGGGGAGGACGATGCCTGGGTAATCCTCAACTGATCAACAACAACCTCATCTCTCCCGGCACCGGATCTGGAGCGCGATGGATGCAGGGCGGCACCAGGCAGCCTTCATGCAGCGTGGCGACACGCCAAAGAACACCGACCCCAAAAGAGTAGGGCTTTGCGCCGGAGATTGGTGCAAAGTGAAGATCGTAGAAGTGGTCGTTCAACCACTCGCGAAAGGCTTCATCATCGGCACCTCCATACGCTTTGAGCAGCAACGATCGTGTCTCCGGCACATCGACACGACAGATGGCTTGTTCGTTGGGCAGGCCCTCGGAAGAAGCGCCGTGATAGGTGCAGAGCCAGGTGTCCAACTCGGCAGTGGCGCTGTCGGCATGCCAGGAGCAGACATCGGTGCGCACGGGGCCCATTTCCTCCGGCTGCACGTAACCGTTGATGCCATTCAACACCGGTTCGAGCCCGTGCTCGGTGAGCAGGCGATGATCGGTAAGCATCGCCTCGACCGCCGCCTGACCTGCGGCACTCAAAGGCAGCGCGTGAAGCATCTCGGCATCGAGAGTCGTGATCCCCTGCCCCAGAGCAAGCCGAGCCACGACTTCACCGAAATCGCCATCCAGCGTGCGCGGCCAGCATAAGGCGTTCACGCCATCACGGAAAGGTGTGGCGATGAGTTCCTCAAAACTGCCGACCACGCGGACGTGTGACTCGGACAAAAAGGTGGGGGAAGGCATGGACAGGAGAAAGCGGCTCTTTTTCGGCGTTCTGGTTTCGACATTCCCTCGTCATTCGGATTTACCCATTCGTCATTCTTTTTTCCACCTCACGATGAACGCCGCCCCCGCCAAATGGCACTCCTCCGTCACCCGCTACCAGTGGCTCGTGCTCGTCGTCGCGTCACTCGGATGGGCCTTTGATGCCTTCGAGGGCCAGCTTTACACCGTCACCCGTGACGATCTGCTGCAAGAGCTTCTCGGCCCGTCACGCCAAGGTGAGCTAGGCCGCTGGAAAGACTACTTCAACGGCATCTTCCTACTCGGCAGCACGCTGGGCGGCTGGATCTTTGCCTCCTTGGCGGACAAGTGGGGCCGCAAGCCAGTGATGTCTCTCACGATCCTGTTTTATTCGGTCTTTTCAGGCCTGACTTACTTTGCGGATGAACTCTGGCATGTGGGAGCGCTACGCTTCCTGGTGGCCATGGGCGTAGGTGGCGAGTGGGCCGTCGGCGCAGCGCTGGTGGCGGAGGTTTTTCGCAATCGCGCACGTGAGCGTGCGGGAGGCATCTTCCATGCCACGAGTGTGATCGGCCTGTGGCTCGCCACGGCGGCAGGCCTCGCGGTAGGCACGCAGTGGCGCTATGCCTACATCGTCGGCGTGCTGCCCGCGCTGCTGGTGCTGTGGGTGCGTGTCAGCATCCGTGAGCCTGAGGCCTGGCTGGCCGCCAAAAATGAGGGCGACAAGTCGCTTGGCAGCTTTCGCGATCTTTTGGGTGATCCGCGCTGGCGAGCCCGGGCCATCGGCGGTGCCTTACTCTCCATGATCGGTCTTGGCACGTTCTGGGGCGTGGTGGTTGCTGGCAAGGACATCGCCTCGCATGTGCTCAAAGAACTGCACATTGAGGACGCCGGAGCGGAAAAGGCCAAGATCGCATTCGGATACATCCAGACCACTGGCGCGGGGATCGGCATGCTGGCCTTTGGCCCATTGGCAGCACGCTTCGGCCGGCGCGGCACCTTTGCCTGTCTCCACCTCGGTGCCTTCATCATGACGATGATTGTCTGCTGGGCACCGCTGCACTTCGGCAGTTATGCCTTGCTGCTGGCGCTGCTGCCCGTGTTTGGCTTCTTCGCCCAGGGAATCCATGCCGGCTATGCGGTGTACTTCCCGGAACTCTTCCCCACGCACCTTCGTGCGACTGGAGCTGGTTTCTGCTTCAACACCGGCCGCATCCTCGCCGCTCCGATGCTGCTGTGGCTCAGCGGCTGGATGAAGGATGAGTTTGGCCTCATGAAAGCCATCGCGATGCTCGGTGGGCTGTTCCTCCTCGGTCTGCTCGTGCTGCTTTTCCTGCCAGAGACCAAGGGCAAAGATCTTCCAGAGGCTTAAAGCTCAGAGACGCACCCGCCGTTCAGCATTCATCTGACCATCAGCTTCGACCACGAGCGTCGCATGCAGCGGCCCGTCCATGTGCTGGCCCACGTTGACGACGGTCGTCCGACCGATCTGCTCCTGCCAGAGGCCGTTTCGGATGCTGGTGCCGTGATCGTGGCCGCAGACGACCATGCACGGCTGATGTTCCTCAATCGCATCCCGCCACCACGCATGCCCTTCAACCACCGAACCGGCTGCGGAGAGCCGCGTGCCCGTCGGTGGTTCGTGCATGACCCAAAGCTGCCGCGCCGCGTCGCCGTGGTCTTTGAGCAAAGTTGGCAGCCAGAAGCCGTAATGTTCGCCGCCGAGTGGTTCTCCTTCGGAAAACGCCTCCTCCTGCCCCAGCGCACAGGGAAAGCCGATCACGCCGACATGGCCAATTTCGGCAAAGGAGCCGTTCATCCGCAGCGGAGCCGTTGAGTGAAGCGAACGCCATGCCTCGCGGAACTCGAACCAGTTTTCGTCCTCGTGATTGCCGCGCACGAAGAGGATCGGCGCAGAGACGGCGTGAAGCTCCACCGCACACTGAGTTGGTGTCAGTTGCCGCGTTTTTCCATACGGTAACAAACCTGTGCCATGCAAAAAATCCCCTCCAAGGATCAGTGCATTCGGTTTGACCTCGTCGCACAGCTTCACCAGTGCCTCATAAAGCACCGCACACTGATGGAGATCGGTGGCGATGAGAACGAGTGACATGGGGAGGGCCGACGACTCGTCGGCAGGGAATGAGGAATGGGCGACGAGTCGTCGCCACTCCAGATTTAGGACATCTCCATCATTCGCTTCTTCTTCGGCTTGCCGGCACTGACGAATTCGACATCCGCGGCCACGACTTTGTATTCGGGACACATCGTATCGCCGTCGCAGCCTTGGCCGGTGACGTTGTTCACCATGGCTTCGGGGAAGTGGAAGGTGGTGTAGAGGATGCCGGGCTTCACTTCATCGGTGACGCGGGCTTCGAGTTCGACTTCACCGCGGGCGCTGCTGAGGCGGACGCGGTCGCCGGTGCGGATGGATTTGCGCTGGGCGTCGGCGGGATTGAGCGAGAGGTAGTCCTGCACGACGATCTCGCTGTTGCCGGTGCGGCGAGTCATGGTGCCGCAGTTGTAGTGCTCCAAGATGCGGCCGGTGGTGAGGATGAAGGGGAACTCGGCTCCGTTGGTCTTCAGCTCGGTGGACTCCTTCCAGTCGAAGTAATGGAAGTGGCCTTTGCCACGCTTGAACTCGGTCTGGTGGAGGATTTGCGTGTCCACACCGCCTTCTTGCACGGGCCATTGCTTGCCGTTGATGTCGAGATTCGACCAAGTGATGCCTTTGAAGAAGGGCACGATCTTCGCGATCTCGGCGAGCACGCCATCGGGTGTATAATCGGCCTGTGGGAAGCCGAAGCGCTGCAAGACTTCGCACATGATCTGGCCGTCGGGCTTGGTGCCATCGAGGGGCTTTACGGCGGCGTTCACACGCTGCACGCGACGCTCGGCGTTGGTGAAGGTGCCGCTCTTTTCGAGGAAGGAGGACGCAGGGAGGATGACGTGCGCATACTTGGCCGTCTCGGTCATGAAAATCTCCTGCACGACGAGGAATTCGAGGCTTTCCATCGCGTGACGGACGTGGTGCGCATCGGGATCGGTCTGCACGACGTCTTCGCCCATGAGCCAGAGAGCCTTCAATTTGCCTTCAATGGCCGCGTCGAACATCTGCGGGATCTTCCAGCCGGGCTCGGTGGGTGCAGGCGTGCCGTAGAACTCGGTGTAGCGCTTTTGCACGTCGAGATCGATCATCTCAAAGTAGCCCGCGCCTTGATGCGGCTGGCAGCCCATGTCGGCGGCTCCTTGGACGTTGTTTTGTCCGCGCAGTGGGTTCACGCCCACACCGGGACGCCCGATGTTGCCAGTCATCATGGCGATGTTGGAGATGAGCATGACCGTTTTGGCTCCTTGCTCATGTTCGGTGACGCCGAGGCCGTGGAAACTCATCGCGGCTTCTGCGCTGGCGTATTCGAGAGCGGCGGCGCGGACGGTTTCGACGGCCACACCGGTGATTTTGGCCAGTTCGTCCAAATCGAGGGCTTTGAGGCCGTTTTCGAACTCCTCCCAGTTTTCGCAGCGTTTGCGCACGAACTCGGTTTTGACCAAACCAGCGTCCAAAATGCAACGGGCGAACATGTTGAGCAATGCGACGTTCGTGCCGGGGCGGAGTTGGAGATGATGCTTGGCATACGGCACGAGCTCGATCTTGCGTGGGTCGATCACGATGAGTGGCGTGCCCTTCATGATGTGCTGCTTCAAGCGTGCACCAGTGACGGGGTGGCCCTCGGTCGGATTCGCGCCGATGACCATGATGCAGCGGGTGTGCTCGATGTCCTCGTAGCTGTTCGTGGCGGCACCGGTGCCAAAGGACTTCTGCATGCCCCAAGCGGTCGGCGAATGGCAAACGCGGGCGCAGCAGTCGATGTTGTTCGTGCCCATCACATGGCGAATGAACTTCTGCATGAGGTAGTTTTCCTCGTTCGTGCAGCGTGCGGAGGAGATGCCAGCCACCGCGTTGCCACCGTGCTCGTTTTTGATGCGTGTGAGGTTCGCCACGATGTGGTCGTAGGCCTCGTCCCAGGAGCTTTCTTTGAAGCTGCCGTCGGCCTGACGGATGAGCGGCTTGCGCAGGCGGTCCTTGTGATTGTAGAACTTGAAGGCAAAGCGGCCCTTCAGGCAGGTGTGCGCATGATTCACCTCGGCATCGACGGGTGCCTGGATGCTGAGCACCTGATCGCCCTTGGTGGACACGTTGAGATTGCAACCGACGCCGCAGTAAGTGCAGATCGTGCGGGTCTTCTTCGTCGCCTCGATGGACTTCGAGAAGAACACGTCACTAATGGCCGAGGTCGGACAAGCCTGCGCACAAGCACCGCAACTCACGCACTCGGAGTCCGCGAAGGACTGGTCGAGGCCCTTGATGATCTTCGCGTTGAAGCCGCGGCCATGCATCGAGAGCACATGCTGCCCTTGGATTTCATCGCAAGCACGCACGCAGCGGGAGCAGTTGATGCACTTCGACAACTCGGAAGTCATGTAAGGGTGCGAATGGTCCTTCGCACGATCCAGATGATTCGCTCCGGCGGGATAGCGCACGCCACGGATGCCCACCTTCGCTGCCACGGTTTGCAGTTCGCAGTTTCCGCTCACCTCGCAGGTGAGGCAGTCCAGCGGATGGTCCGTGAGCACCAGCTCGACGATGTTTTTGCGCAGCTTTCGCACTTTCGGCGATTCCGTGAAGACATGCATGCCCGCCGCCAACGGCGTGTGACATGAGGCTACGACGCGACGCGGCCCATCGGCCTGCAAAGCGACTTCGACGCTGCAAACACGGCACGCGCCATACGGCTCGAGCTGCGGCGCATCACACAGCGTCGGCACAAAGCCCCGACCTTTGTGGCGGTCGATGAAGTTGAGCAGCGTTTCTCCGGACTCGAAGCCGAGCGGTTCGCCGTCGATGAATGCAGTGAGGGTGGAGAGATCTTGGACCATGGCAGGGCGCGTTTGAAGTTAGGCTTTGAAGAAAGGGGCGAGTTCAGTCTGGAAATGCTCCAGCGCGTTCTTGATCGGCAGTGGTACGCCGCCGCCGAGAGCGCAGAGGCTGGTTTGCTCCATGGTGTCAAGCAGGTCGGTGATGAGTTCCCGGTCGATCTTGTAGCTGCTGTCACCGCGGGCTTTGGCGATGAGTTCCTTGCCGCGGGTGCTGCCGAGGCGGCAGGGGAAACATTTGCCGCAGCTTTCGTCGGCGGTGAATTGGAAGAGGTGCTGGATGTATTCGATCATCGGGAACGACTCCGGGATGCTCACGACGCCTGCGTGGCCGAGCAAAAATCCGGCCTTCTTGAACGACTCGAAATCCACGGTGAGTTCGCCGATTTTTCCGACGGGCACGATGCCGCCGAGCGGGCCGCCGACCTGGATGGCCTTGACCTTCGTCTTGAATCCGCCTGCGAGCGCGACTACGTCCGTGAGCGGCGTGCCCATCGCGACTTCGTAGATGCCGGGCTT
>JAPLUL010000218.1:0-4307 GCA_026397635.1 Verrucomicrobiota bacterium
AGGGCGGCTGTTTTGAAGATGCCACGGATGCTCGGCTGGAACTCTTCGAATACATCGAAGGCTACTACAATCATCAACGCAAACACTCCGCTCTCGGATACCTCACCCCCAACCAGTTCGAAACCCAAGCCCATAACCAAAGCCTAAATTAAGGGAGTCTTTGGTCCAATAATCAGTTGCACCTCATTTCACGTTTCACGTCTAACCTCTCACGCCGGGAGGTACTTCACCATAGGGGCAGGAGGCTCCCGGAAACGCCTCAAGGCGGGACTACCATATTTCGATCAATGGCCGCAATTGGCTCCTTCTTCAGGATCGGTGTCCTCGATTTTGGCGGCGGTTTTGAGTTCTTCGAGGAAGACGTTGAACTTTTTGTCGCGGTGCTCTTCGAGGAAGCGATTTTTAACGTCTTCCCTCACCTCATCGAACGGACGGGCGACGGAGGGATTGCGCCCGGTGACGGTGCAGACGTGGAAGCCGAGTTGGGTGGTGAAGACGGGGCTGATTTCACCCTCGCCCATGGAGAAGGCGATGGTTTCAAACTCCTCCATGAACTCGCCGCGTTTGAACCAGCCGAGGTCGATCTGCTGCTGCTCGTCGGCGCGGTGTTCTTCGGCGAGTTGGGCGAATGCGGCCCCGGCGAGGAGCTGGGAGCGGACATCGCGCATGGCCTGATAAACATCCTGGCGGCTGGTGGCTCCCTGGAGGCTTTTGGTGATGTGAGCGGCCTTGATCTGCTCGTCGGTCATGTAGTGCTTCAAATTGGCTTCGTAGCAGGCCCGCAGGTCGGCCTCAGTGGGCACCGGTTCAGGGGAGTAGATTTGCTGGAGTGTTTTGTCGAGGCGGACGCCTCCGGCGATGTTGTCACGCACCAGAGCGGAGTCTTTGGGCGGCAGGCCGATGTTGAGGTAGAATTGTGACTCCCCCCCGGCCTCGTCGATGAGCTTGTTCAAACGGGTGGTGATGTCCTCCTCGGCCACGTCGGGGAAGCGGCGGCGGCTTTCCTGGTTGAGCAAGACGCGGGAAATGATGTGGTCCTTGGCCATGCCGCGAAATTCAGGATCGCGCTCGCAGCAGGCGACCTGCAGGGTGCGTTCATAATGTCCTTTGATCTGGCGGAATTCCGCCTCGATGATTTCTTCGTCGATGTGTTCGTCGTTGATGATGAGAGCCATAGTGCGCCGATCATGGAGCGCGAAGCGAGGGGCGCAAGGTTTGACAATAAAGGCTGGGTGGCCTAGATGGCCGCCGCGTGGTGTCCAAGTTCGGCATGAAAACTGCGGATTCGCGCTGCGTTGCCTGCCATGATGAAATGTACCCAGCTAATAATGACAGCGGCGGCCGCCTGGTCGCTGGTGAGTTGTGCCAACAACCAAGTCGTGAAGGCGATTCCGATGGCACCTAGCCCCACGCAGTACCTGGCGGATGCCACGGCGCAGGGAGATGGGAATCCTGATGCGCACAACGTCATGATGCCTGAGAGTTCGATGCTGGTGGTGAGTTCCGGGCCTTCGATCCGGGCCGCCTCCTACCTCCTGCTCGATGCGCGCAACGGCCAGCATCTGGCGGGGCGTAATTTTGAGACCGCCCGTGCTGTGGCCAGCACGCAGAAGCTGGTGACGGCACTGGTGGTGCTGGACGCTGGCAATCTGGACAAAATGGTGCGTGTACAGTCCTCGGATGTGGCGGTGGAGCCGACACGGATGGGGTTGAAGCCCGGCGAGATGTATTCACGCCGGACCTTGCTTTACGCATTTTTGGTGAAGAGCTGCAATGACATCGCCAACGTGCTGGCGCGAGATAACGCGGGCAGCATCAGCGCCTTCGCGGCGAAAATGAACGCCAAAGTGCGCTCCCTGGGCTGCACGAACTCGAATTTCAAAAATCCGCATGGCTTGACCGTTCCTGGGCAGTATTCCACCGCCCGAGACATGGCCCGCGTGGCGATGGCCGCGTACCGCAATGGCACCCTTCGCGATGCGGTGCGGCGCAAGTACTACACCTTCCGCCGCGCGGACGGTCGCTCGGTCACCCTGGAAAACACGAACGACCTGCTCGGGGTCATGCCTGAATGCAATGGCATGAAAACCGGCTACACCGTCGCCAGTGGCCGCTGTCTGATCTCCAGCGCGGCCAGTGGCGGACGCGAGGTGATCCTGGTGCAGCTCGGGACCAAAACCGCCTACATCTGGGATGACGGACGTTTGATGATGAGTTGGGGCTTGCAGCGTCTCCGGTCCCGCAGTGGTGTGGCGTTCAAATGGTAACAAAAAATGAACCATGTGCCGGTTGCGGCAGTGTGTGAACAAACGCAAAGTCTAAGATCTCGTCATACTGAAAAACCGCCCGCATGCCGGCCACCAAACTCGTCTGTCCTCATTGCGAAAAATCCGTCGAAATTCAGGTTTCGACCGTCACACGCTCACGCCCTTGCCCGGAGTGCGGAGAAATGGTGATGCTCCAGATGGCCGAGAAGAGCACCAAGACAAAACGCCGCGCTCTCCTCGTGACCCAGGCCAAGTCTGAGCCTGCCGCAGAGCCGCCGCCTGTGAGCGAAGAGTATGAGCCGCAGCCGCTGCCGGGAGACGCGTTTGACCGCATGCGCATGGACCCTGAGGTACGCATTTTTCGCCGTCGGTTGGTGATTGGGGGCGGTTTGGTGGCTGCCGTTGTGGTCGTGATGATGGCATTCAGCCTGTATCAGTCTTTCCAAGAGAAACAGGAGAGGCTCAGGCTTTTCGGAACGGACAAAATTCAAGACGAGAGCCTGCTGCTTACAAACAGCCCGGCTGCTCCTGAAGCCGCGATGATCACGCCCGATGAAACGCTGCCGCCAGTCAATCCAGGAAATCTCGTTTTCCGCCCGACAGGCAGTGAAAAGCATCAGACCGCCACCATTCAAGCTGGTGAGAAGGAAACATCAGCAGACCTTGCGCGGCTGGTCGCTGCAGATGAGGCGCTGCGCCAGTTTTTGCAGGCTCCGAACTGGAAACAGCGTGCGCTGTGGGTGCGGGACCAAGTGCGCGTGGCTCCTCTGATGGGCATTTATTATGGGAAGAACGCGGACGGACCGGTGTTGTTCGACTCCATCGTCGAAGCGCAGGAAATTTCCCCACTGTTCTCCCAGCATGTCGTCGTATTTGAGGGCGGTGGCCGACGACTGGCCACGCTGGAGCATCATGCATCTGGTCCCAGGGTGGACTGGGAGTCGTTCGTGGGCGCGGGTGAGATGGCGTGGTCAGATTTCTTGGAGACAAGGCCCGTGGCGCCGCGGTTGTTTCGTGTGCTGGTGTCTCCTGCCGGTCATTTTGAAAATGAGTTCGGTGATCCCGCCATGTTGCAATGCTTGAGCCTGCGATCCATCTCCGAACCTGGCGCCAAGGTGGTGTATGGCTATGTGGTTCGTCACAGTGCGTTGGCCAAGGAGCTGAATTACTGGCTGGAGCAGAGCAGCGAAGAGACGATGCCGATGACCCAGAAACTCAAATTTCCCCCAGATGCGCCAGTGGACTTCCAGGTTTGGATACATCAGGTGGTCAACGAGGGTTGGGTATCCAAATAAATCAGCCGCGATGACTGAATGACACGATTTGAGAAATTTTTCGCAGGATCTGCAAGAACACCAGTCTTCCCTCGTAACTCCTCGCGATTCCAGCAACAACCCACCCCGTTTAAATTATGAAAATGCATCCTAACTGCCAGGGCAGCCACCTTGATCTTCGTTCCGGTGTCAGCCGTCGTGACTTCCTATACGTCGGTATGCTCGGCGGACTCGGTGGTCTTACCCTGCCTGACATGCTTCGCCTTCAGGCTGCTCCGGTGATTCCTGATGTGGAGTCCTTCAAAGCCGTCGCTGATTCTGTCATCCACATCTACCTCCCTGGCGGCATGGCCCAACATGAGTCGTGGGATCCGAAGCCCTTCGCCTCGCCAGATTATCGTGGCCCCTTCACGCCGATCAAAACCTCCATCCCCGGTGAATACGTGGGGGAGAAATTCACGAACATCGCCAAGATCATGAACAAGCTCACCGTCATCCGCTCGATGACCCATGGTGAGGCCGCCCATGAGCGTGGTACGCACAACATGTTCACCGGTTACCGCCCCAGCCCGGCGATCAAGTTCCCCAGCTTTGGCTCCATCATCTCGCATGAGCAGGGCAGCCGTAACAATCTTCCTCCTTATGTCGTTGTGCCAAACATGGTCGCTCCTGAACAGGGCACCGGCTACATGAGCAGCGCTTACGGCCCCTTCGCCCTCGGCAGTGATCCTGCGGACAAGGGCTTCACCGTGCGTGACCTTCTCAC
>JAPLUL010000075.1:0-1871 GCA_026397635.1 Verrucomicrobiota bacterium
TCACTTTAAGGACGTTGGACATGTCCCATTCGAACCGCCTTGCGGCGATCAGATGGAACCGTTTTCGCGTACTAAAAGTGGTGCACTTTGAGGTCGTTCATTCCGCCCAGAGGTGGTGCACTTTGACCGCCCGGCGACACCTTTTGGGGAATCAGTGTGCGATAGCTGATGTCGTAGGGTTTGGGTTGGAAGCCGGAGCCGGTGAAGGGTTTGTCGAGCGTAGTTTCAGGCGGGTGGATGTCGAGGAACCAGCAACCGGTGGCGATGGCGTCATCGTGCCGCGTCGTCTTTTGCAGATCTTCGAGCGTGAGTGTGTTTTGGCCGACGATGCGGCGCGTGTCGCGCACGCCGATGTATGGTCCGCTCATGATATAGTAGCTGTTTTCAAAACCAGGCACCTTGGTCTTCCATTCGTTGAAGATGGTCCACGCATCCTTGCGGCCCTGCATCTCCGCGCGGGTGAAATCAGCGGCGTCCGTCGCATCCGCAGGCACTCGCGTGGCGTGAACGTAGCATTCGTCCTTCGCAAAGGCGAAGATGAGACCAGGACCGTAGAAGTTCGGCAGTCTCCCTTCTTTTTGCGCCTCAATGAGCGCCTTCTTCGCGGCGGCCTGCGTTTCTGCCACCGGCACGACGTTGCCGATGCGGAAATGCATTGTCAGAGGCATCATCGGCGTGGATCGGATCGTCGGGCAACCGGCCCAATGCGCGATGTCGCCATCGCCGGTGCAATCGATCACCTGCTTGGCCTCCACGCGGGTTAGGCCGTCTTTGTTGGCGATCACGACCGCAACAACGCGCCCGTCCTTCACCTCTACATCGCAGGCGGTGCTGTGATAGAGGACCTTCAAGTTGTCGCTATGATTCATGATGAGGTCGTCAGCGATGAGCTTGAACTCCTCCACATTCGGAATCCTCACAGTCGCCCAATGCTTCGAAATTAGAGCAGGCGGCAGATCCTCAATGTGCTTTGCGCCTTCTCTGGCAACCCCCAGCTTCTGAAGCAACTCCAGAGCGATGCCTTTCACGACAAAGCGCCCGCTAGGTTTGTCGATGAGGCCATCGAAATACGGTAGCCCGACCGTGGTGATGATGCCGCCGGAGAAACCCGCGCGCTCAATGAGCAGGGTCTTGGCGCCGTTGCGAGCGGACGAAAGCGCAGCCGCGATCCCTGCACAGCCACCACCGCAGACGAGGACGTCCGTCTCGATGGTGCGCGTGGTCTTGCCCGAGGATTTTGCTTCCGTCGCGAGAAGCAGAGCAGGCACGGCCGCTGCGGATGCGACGGTGGCTGTTTGAAGAAAAGTGCGGCGAGTGTGTGAGGTGGTGGGGTTCATATCGATTAGCTCTTTTGGATCTTTAGCTAGTTTGAAGGATCGCCAATGGAGTCAGAACGCACGGTCATGATGAATCCTAGTTTATGCCTATTTGGGCGCATCGATCTGGAGGCTCGATACACGGGACGCGATCAGATTGCCAATAAGGAATCCACTCGCAGCGGTCCGCGCCAAAATCGCCGAACAGGCGGTTCAACTCCATGACCTTGCGACTGGGCTTACTCATGGGATTCTCAAGCAGTGCGCTGATCCCAAAACCATTTAAAAATGAACAGGCGGGGTCGGCTGCGACGACAACCACATGTGCGTGCTCCTCCGCCTCGGCACAGAGACTGAACGTGCAAAAAAACAAAAGGGGCATGAGCGCCTTAATCATAGACGAGATATGCTACGCTAGTGCAGTGTAACAGATAAAACGACTACGATTTTATCCGCTTGGAGGGGTCGGAGTAAGTCCAGCGAATCGGAGTGGCTGTTTTGTTATAGTGGCGGATGTAGCGCATCAGTTTGGTCCGCAGATTCGCGATCGAGGTG
>JAPLUL010000014.1:0-64310 GCA_026397635.1 Verrucomicrobiota bacterium
GCATCTTGCTGCCCGGCCTGTTTGACATCCACGTCCACACGCGTGAACCCGGCCAGGAGGACAAGGAAAACATCGCCACCTGCGCCGAGGCGGCCATCAACGGCGGCGTCACCGGCTTCGTCATGATGCCGAACACCTCCCCTGCCATCGACAACGCGGGCGTCGTGCGCAGCGTGCTCGAAAGCGCCCGCCGCACGCGCATCGGCCCCGGCATTTACACGACAGGAGCGATCACCAAAGGCCGCAAGGGTGAAGAACTCGCGGGCATCGCCGGCATGAAGGCCGCTGGTGCCGTCATGCTCACCGACGACGGTTTTCCCGTCGATAATCCCCAGGTCCTCCGCCGCGCGATGGAATACGCCCGCGAGTTCGACATCCCGCTCGCCAGCCATTGCGAGGTGAAGGAACTCAGCGGCAAAGGCTGCATGCACGAGGGCAAAATCAGCTACTCGCTCGGACTGCCCGGCATCCCCGCCATCAGCGAAGAAATCTGCATCGCGCGCGACATCCGCCTCGCTGAATTCACCGGCGTGCATCTCAACATCCAGCACGTCAGCACCGAGCGCGGCATGGGCACCATCAAACGCGCCAAAGACCGCGGCATCCGCGTCACCTGCGAGATCGCGCCACATCATTTGATGTTCAATCATGAGCACATCGGCGACTACAACACGCACTACAAGATGAACCCGCCGCTGCGCACGCCGGAGGACAACGCCGCGCTGCTCCAGGGCCTCAAAGACGGCTGGTTCGACGTCATCGCCACCGACCACGCCCCGCACACGCCCTTTGAGAAGAACCAGGACTTCGCCAGCGCCCCCTTCGGCATCACCGGCCTCGAAACCGCCCTCGTCTCGCTCTACGACTACTACATTCGCAAAGACATCCTCGACTGGGGCCTCATTGTGAAGCGCTACAGCGCCGAACCCCGCCGCCTCATGAAGCTCCCGCCCGTGCCGATCCAAGAAGGCGGCATTGCCGAGTTCATCCTCTTTAATCCGGCCCGCACCACGACCTTCAACCGCGCCTTCATGAAGTCGAAGAGCAGCAACACGCCCTTCCTCGATCAAACGCTGCAAGGCATGGTCGAACGCGTGGTGTATCGCGGTGAGGAGCTTTTGGTGAGGTGAAGCCAAACGCCCCGTCCAGAAAAAAGAGGCTCTTCATGTCAGCCATGTTTGGTTTGTGAGGAACACTGAGTTTTGCTAGAGCCGTCGGTTGATGGCCCTTCCTTCTCGGAAAGACCTCGCATGCGCAGTTCGATCTTTTTCTGTCCAAGGTTGATCCTTTCTCGCCTTCTGAAGCCGTGCGTCGCTTTTCTTCCATCTCGCTCCTTCTTGTCCTCGCGGCGGCTGATTCATCGGCAGCGGATGGCGTGGCCTTTTTTGAGAGCCATGTGCGACCGCTGCTTGTGAAGCATTGTTATGAGTGCCACTCGCAGGAGGCGGGCAAGCAGAAAGGTGGGCTGCTGCTGGATCGCAAGGAGGGCTGGGTGAAGGGCGGCGATGCAGGGCCAGCGCTGGTGCCTGGAAAGCCTGAGAAGAGCGTTCTTCTCCACAGCGTGCGCTACGAGGACGAAGACCTGCAAATGCCGCCGAAGTCGAAGCTGCCGCCGGAGGACATCCGCATTTTGGAGCAATGGATCGCGATGGGTGCGCCTGATCCGCGGGTGGAGTCGATGGCAGCGGCGAGCACGAAGAAGACGATTGATTTCACAGCGGCACGGCAAGGCTGGGCGTTTCGTCCGCTGCAAAAAGCCACGCCGCCTGCGGTGAAGCAGCAGGACTGGCCGCGCAAGGAGCTGGATGCGTTCATCCTGGCCGATCTGGAGGCGAAGAATCTCACGCCTGCGGCCGATGCGGACCGCGTCACGCTGATGCGCAGGCTCAGCTATGATCTCACCGGTTTGCCGCCTTCGGATGAGTCGGACCCGTCCGACCTGCCCGCCTACGTCGAGAAGCTCCTCAGCAGCCCCCAGTTCGGCGAAAAATGGGGCCGCTACTGGCTGGATCTCGCGCGTTATGCGGACTCGAACGGCGGTGACCGCAATTACACCTTCTATCAGGCCTGGCGTTACCGGAACTACGTCATTGATGCCTTCAACCAAGACAAATCGTTCTACGAGTTCATTCGCGAGCAGATCGCCGGTGATCTCATGCCTGCCAAGACCCCCGAGCAGCGGCGCAGTCAGATGATCGCGTCCAGCTTCCTCGCCCTGGGGCCGAAGATGCTCACGGAGCGCGACAAGGAGAAGCTGCATCTCGACACGGTGGACGAGCAGATCGACACGATTGGCCGCGCTTTTCTTGGACTGACTGTTGGTTGCGCACGCTGCCACGATCACAAGTTCGATCCCTTCAGCCAGCAGGACTACTACGCGCTCGCGGGCTTCTTCCGCTCCACGGAGGTCGTTATGGGCACGCGCAATGGCTGTGTGAATGTGGCGAGCTGGGTGGAGCAGGCGCTGCCGCAACCGGAGCCTGCCTTTACCGAGCTGAAGCAGAAAGTGGCGCGGCTCGAACTCGCGATGCGGCTCAAAGTAGAGCGCGATTTTATGGAAACCGTCGCAGGCAAGAAGGCGCTGACGAAACTGCCACTCGCAGGCGTTATTTATGATGAGGCGAGTGCGGAACTCGTCGGTGATTGGAAGCAATCCAACCTGTCGAAGAACCGCTTTGGCGATTTCTACATCCGCAACGACAAGCAGGGCCAGGGCATCAAGAAGGCCGTGTTTCGCGGTGCTTTGCCTGAAACCGGCATCTACGAGGTGCGCCTCGCCTATCCGGCGAAGGGCAACTGCGACAAGCGCGTGCCCATCACCGTCGAAGCCTTCGATGGCGTGCATGAGATCCTCTTTGACCAGACGAAGAAGCCGTCCATCGGCGGCTTGTTTGAGCCGGTGGGGCGTTTTCACTTCGAGAAAGGCGGGCGCGTGAATGTCATCATCGGCACGCAGGGCACGAAAGACTTTGTGATCGTCGATGCGGTGCAGTTCATCTCCGAAAAGGACATCGAGCGCGAGTCCACCTCGCTGGCCATGGCGAACGGCAGCAGCACGGGCGATCCGCTGCTCCTCATGGACAACGCCGCGCTCACGAAGGAACTCGACAAACAGGTGAACGCACTCAAGGACGCCGAACTGGCCATGGCCCCGCGCGATGCTCGTGACGCGGGCGATATCCACCTGCGAGTGCGTGGCGAAGTGAATCAACTTGGCCCCAAAGTGCCACGCAGCTTCCCCACCGTGCTGCACAGCGGTAAAGCACCGAAAATTCCCGCCGGATCGAGCGGTCGCCTGCAACTCGCCGCCTGGATGACGAGCACGGAAAATGCGCTGCTCGACCGCGTGATCGTAAACCGCCTGTGGGCGCAGCTTTTCGGGCGCGGCATCGTCGGCACTGTCGATAACTTCGGCGTGCAGGGCGAGAAACCCACGCATCCAGCGCTGCTCGATCATCTCGCTGCAAAGTTCCGAGCCAGTGGCGGCTCCGTCAAAGCCTTGATCCGCGAGATGGTGCTCAGCCGCACCTATCAGCTCGCTGCCGAGGCGCAATCGCCACGCACCATCGCTGATCCCGAAAATCGTTTGTTCGGCAGACGCACGTATCGTCGCCTCACTGCCGAGGAGATTCGCGACAGCCTGCTCTTCCTCACCGGCGAACTCAAACTCGAGCAAGCCGCCGCCACCGCGCTCACCTACGGCGAGGATCTCGATAAGCCGATGAAGTTCGACCAAGAACTGCGCCGCAGCATCTACCTGCCCGTCGCGCGCAACAACCTCGCACCCGAGCTGGAGATCTTCGATGTCGCCAATCCCGAGATGGTCTCCGGCGACCGCCCCCTCACCACCGTGCCAACGCAGGCGCTGTATTTGCTCAACAGCCCATTCCTGCCAAAACAAGGCGCCAGACTCGCGCAACAAGCCTACGCGCAGACTGACCCAGTGACTTGGCTGCACAAGGCCATCCTCGGACGTGCGCCGAGCGCCACGGCGGCGAAGCGGGCGAATGATTTCATCAATACCGCCAGCGATGATCGCGAAAAAGCCCTCGCCGACCTCGCGCATGTGCTGCTCGCCTCCACGGAGTTTTTGTTTCTCGAATAAAGTAGCCATCTCGCTCCGCGAGATGAGCTAAACGCCACCGCCTCATGACCACGCCTTCTTTAACTCGCCAGTCTTCCGCTTCGATCATGCCGAATGCTCGTCTTGCGGAGCAAAACGGCTACTGTACGCGCCGCCATGCCTTGCAGACCGCCGCCTGCGGCTTTGGAGCGCTGGCGCTCAATGGCATCGCCACGGCGGCGAGTTTGCCGCACGGGCTGCATCACACGCCCCGAGCAAAGCGCGTGATCTTCCTGTTCATGCACGGCGGACCGTCGCAGGTGGACACGTTTGATTACAAACCGAAGCTCCAGCAGATGGACGGCCAAAAGCTGCCCTTCGCACCCGCGAAAAACCTCGATCCATCGTCCACGAGCCAGGCGAAGCTGCTGGGATCGCCATGGAAGTTCTCGCAGCATGGCGAGGCGGGCCTGTGGGGTAGTGAATTGTTTCCCGAGGTGTCGAAGCGGCTCGATGACCTCTGCGTCATCCGTTCCATGCAGAGCAAAGGCCAGTCGCACGGTCAGGCGGTGTGCATGATCCACACCGGCGCGGACAATTTCGTGCGGCCGTCCATCGGTTCCTGGATCAGCTACGGCCTCGGCAGTGAAAACGCCGATCTGCCCGCCTTTGTCAGCATCAGCCCACCGGCCACGCATGGGGGGCCGCGCAATTACGGCTCCGCTTTCCTGCCTGCGGCGCATCAAGGCACCACCGTCGGTCGTGCAGGCAAACTCGGCAAAGACGCCACCTTCCGCTTCCTCGATGCCAGCGGCGATTCCGCCGGTCAGATGCGCAAACTCGACCTGCTCCAGGCGATGAACCGCGAGCACTTCGAGCGCACGCGTCACGCACCTGTCGAGGGCATGATTCAAAGCATGGAACTCGCCTTTCGCATGCAGCGCGAGGCTCCCGGCGTGATGGACATCGAAAACGAACCCGCGCACATCAAAGCGCTCTACGGCATCGGCGATGCGGTGACCGACAACTACGGCCGCCAGTGCCTGCTCGCGCGTCGCTTCGCCGAATCCGGCGTGCGCTTCATCCAGGTCAGCACGCCGAACGTGTGGGACCAGCACAGCGATCTCATCAAAGGCCACACGAAGAATGCCGCTGCCGTGGATCGTCCCATCGCTGGTCTGCTGACTGATTTGAAACAACGTGGCCTGCTCGAAGACACGCTCGTCGTCTGGGGCGGCGAATTCGGACGCACGCCCATCGTGCAAGGTGCGAACGGTCGTGATCACAACCAGCAAGGCTTCACCATGTGGCTCGCCGGTGGCGGTGTGAAATCTGGCCTCGCGTATGGCGAGACCGACGACTTCGGCTACTACGCCGTGAAGGACAAAGTCCACATGCACGACCTTCACGCGACGATCCTGCATCTCCTCGGCATCGACCACCTAAAGCTGACGTATCGCTACGCCGGTCGCGATTTCCGCCTCACCGATGTGTATGGCGAGGTGGTGAACGATATCTTCGCTTAAAAAACAAAGACCGGTGTTGATGAGCCTCAACACCGGTCTCCAACAGTCTTACTCACGCGGCATCAATGCCCGTGGACGTCGCACTTTTCGGCTTCGGGCTCGGTTTCTTCAACGGTGGCGTTGTCCTTGAGGAACTCCATGGCTTCCTGCAGGAGCAGGTCGCCGCGCACGTTGTCGATGAGGCCACTTTTCTGCGCCTCGGCCATGAATTTCTTCACGGGCACCTTTTGGCGCTCGGCGAGCTGAGCGAGGGCCATGGCGATCTTCTGGCCGGGCACTTCGAGCGCTTCCGCCTTGGCGATTTGCTCGAGGATGAAGCTGACTTTGACGTTCTGGCGGGCCTGATTGGTGGCGTTGTTGAGGATCTCGTCCTGCTGCTTCATGAGCTCTTCCTCGCCGATGCCTTGCTGCATGGCGCGCATGGCGATCTCATTGGTGCGGCGCTGGGCCTCGCGGTTCACGACTTCCTGTGGCAGTTCAAATTCCACCTTTTCAAAGAGGTGGGCGATGACTTGGTTGGACTTGGCGACGTCGCGAGCCTGCTCCTTGCGGCGGCGGATGGCGTCGCGCACTTCGTCTCGCAGTGTTTCGAGGGTCATGTCCTCGCCGCCGATCTTCTTGATGAATTCCTCCGTGAGTTCCGGCACGGATTTGTTCTTCACGCCGTGGCATTGAGCGGCCAGAGCGATGGTTTTGCCGCGCAGGGCTTCAAAGTTGAAGTCGTCAGCCAGGGTGATGTTGAGCGTGCGCTCATCGTCCTTGGCGATGCCGACCAGACCCGCGTAGAAGCCGGGGAGGAAGTCGTCTTCCTCGGCCAGGAGGAACCAGTTTTCCTTCATCTCTTTGAGGTGCGCTGGGGCATCAGGCAAGGCCTCAGAGAGCGGCTGGCCGTCGAGGCTGCCAGTGACGGTGAGGACGACGACATCGCCGTTCGCGGCGGCGCGTTCCACGTCTTCGTAGGTGGCCTGGTTTTCGCGCAGGTGGAGGAGATCGTGGTCCACATCGGCGTCGGTGACCTCGATGCGTGGCAGCTTGACGGGGATGCCTTTGTACTCAGGCAGCTCAAACTTCGGCGCGAGGCTCATCTCGATGGTGAAGCTGAAGCTCTTATCCGTGTCGTGATACATTTTGTCGTTCACGGCCAGGACGTTCAGCAGCTCGAGGCCTTCGCTTTTCACGGCTTGGCGCAGGCCTTCGCTGATGAGCTTCTTTTCTAGCTCGTCCTTGACCTCGTTCTCGTAGCGCTTGGCGACGATGCTCTTCGGCGTTTTGCCGGGGCGATAGCCGGGCAGGCGCACCATGCTGGCGAAATAGGTGATGATCTCGTCACGCTCCTTGCCGACCTGGTCGGCGGGAACGCGGACGTGGGCGACGGCGCGGCAGTTGGGCTGGTGTTCGACGTTGATGTTCATGGGAAATGGGTCTGTGGGCGGGTCCAGCGGGCTGGGAACCGGTCGCCGGGGTCGGGGGGGGGGCATGCTAGGACAACTTCCCGGTTTGACAACCCCGGAAAACCCGGTTCTTCCCCACATGCGCTTGTTCCAACGATTCGAGGTCTGGCTGCTGCTCATCGCGGGCGGCATTGCCGTGTGGTGGTCTTTTCAATCCGACGCCACTGGGGAGGAGGGCGTTCCCGTGGCCGAAATGAACGCAGATGCCCCATTGCAGCTCCGCCGCTGCACGCTGGAGCGCGATTTTGGCAATGCCCGGCTCGATCTTGAAGTCCGCTACAAAAACTCCAGCCAACGCCCCCTTTTCATGCAGCCGCCGGACGTGCGCCTGATCAACGCCGCTGGCCAGGACGTGCCGCCCTTCATCCTGCCCGTCGAGCGCTCCGCCAGCGTCGAGGCGCAGACCACCTCTGACATCCGCCTGCGCTTCTGGCTGGAAAAAGCCGACCTCACCGGCCCCCTGACCCTGGAAATTCGCGGTTTGAAGCTGGAGGTGAAAACTCAAACGCCGTTCGACCTGGAAAAGCTGGAGAACAAGAAGCCGCAGGTGTGGACGAGTGCGGCTTGGGGGCTGTGATCACATCACGCCTTCAAAATCACCCACGTCGCGCCCCAGGAGCCGCTCGCTCCATCGGCAGGCCAGATCCATTGCTGCACTTCGGGCAAAGTCGCGAGCAGGTGATGCACGCCGACCCGCAAGGTGCCGCTGCCCTTGCCGTGGATGATGCGCACGCGGAGCAGGCCGCGTTTGCGGCATTCGGCGAAGTATTCGGGCAGGAGGCTGCCGATCTCGCCTGGACGGAAGGTGTGCAGGTCGAGTTCCGGGCCGATGGGGTGCTCCACCAGCTCGGGAATCGCTTCTTCATCGGACTCAGACATGGGCGGAGTGTGTGGGGGGGCAGGGGAGCGTCCAGCGCAAAGCGGTTGAGTCCGGGTATTGTCGTCCCGCCGAAGCCTCGCAGGCTTGTGATCCCCGCCAATGCGTTTAGCATGGTGTTGTTCCAAGAAAACTGTTTTGCTTTCCCAACTACGAGCCTGGTTCCAGCAACTGCGTGACATCGCGCTAGAGGGAAAGGCGTCGCTGCAATCCGTCGTCGCGGAGAGCGCATTGGACTCGTTTCCGCTGCGGCGGACCCTGCTGGGCTATGGAAAGCGCAGCTTCTTGGCCGATCTGCGCGCCGGGTCGAGTGTGGCGCTGCTCGACATCCCGCAGGGCATGGCCTATGCGCTGATCGCCGGGCTGCCGCTGCAATACGGCATCACCTGCTCTGCCGTGGCCGCTTTGGTGGGCCCGCTGCTGAACTCCTCACGTCATACGATCTTCGGGCCGACGAATGCGACGGCGTTCATGGTTTTCTCGTATTTCGCGGCTTATCCGACTATGGACCGGATCAGCATGATGCCGCTGCTGGTGTTCATGACGGCGGCACTGCTCATCGCGGGCGCTTTTCTGCGGGTGGCGGACCTCACGCAGTTCATCAGTCGAACGGTGGTGGTGGCGTATGTGACCGGCGCGTCGATTTTGATCGCGGCGAACCAACTTCCGGCGCTGCTGGGCATTCCGCGTGAGGTCTTGCAGGCCAGCGGGAAGCTGGTCATCACCTTTCCAGGCCACGTCCACCGCCTTCTCACGCATCTGGATCATGTGGGCTGGCTTAGCATCGCTTTTTCCGTGCTCACTCTGGCATGCTTCATCGGCCTGAAGCGCTGGCGGCCACGCTGGCCTGCGTTTGCGGTCACGATCGTTTTGATCTCCGTGCTCGCGCTCATTCCGGCGGCGTTCGGGCTGCATGTACCGACTTTCAGCAACGCCACCTTCACCTGGAGCGAGCTGCTGCCTCCTTTTCCTGATTTCATGGCCACCGGGGCACTGGCCAATGCCAGCCGCTTGTTCGGACTCGCCGCCGCGCTGGCCTTCCTCGCCACGCTGGAAAACAGCGCCATGTCCAAGACGCTGGCGAGCCGCTCCAACCAACGCGTGGACCCGAACCAGGACATGCTGGCGCTGGGCGCGTCGAATCTGGCCTGCGCTTATCTCAGCGGCATGCCCGCCTCGTGCTCGCTCACCCGCTCCGCCTTGAACCATGCGTCTGGCGCGCGCACCGGCCTGGCCAGCATGTGGAACGGCCTGTGCTGCCTCATCGGGGCGCTGACCCTAGGCGGTGCCGTGGCCTACATCCCACGCGCGGCGCTGGCCACGCTGGTCATTTGCGTGGCCGTTTCGCTCTTCAACAAGCGGCACATCCGCATCTCCATCCATGCCACGCGCTCGGACGCGCTGGTGTTTTACATCACGTTGTTCGCCACACTGATGCTGCCGCTGCACGTGGCCATTTTCGTTGGCATCGGTGTTTCCATCGTGCTGTATCTGCGCAAAGCCAGCCGCCCGTCGCTGGTCGAGTACGAGTTCAACGAAGAAGGCCTCCTCACCGAGGCACGTGCGGGAGTGCGCCAGCATCCGGCCATTTCCATCGTGCATGTTGAGGGCGACCTGTTCTTCGCCTCCGCCGATCTGTTTCGCACGCAGATCCAGCGCTCCTGCGTCGATCCGAACCTGCGCATCATCATCCTGCGGCTCAAAAACGCGCGTCATCTCGACGCCACCTGCGCCATGGCCATCGAGGAGCTCGTACGCACCCTGCGCATGGATGGGCGCGATCTGATCATCAGCGGCGTGGTGAAAGATCTTTACCGTGTTTTAAAGGATTCCGGCCTGGTGGAAGTCGTGGGCAAAGACAACATCTTCCCCGCCAGTCCTTCAAACCCCAACCTCGCCACGCGCAACGCTCTGCGGCGCGCCCAGGAGATCCTGGGCATCAAGGACGCCGACGTGCGCAGCTATTTCGATCCGTCCAAGCAGGCCAACACTTAGCTCTTACCCCATGAAATGGTCCTTTCGCATCCGTCATGTTCACCTGCGTGCTGCTGCATGAGTTCGGGCATGTGCTGGCCGCACGCGGCTACGGCATCCGCACGCCGGACATCACGCTCCTGCCCATCGGCGGTGTGGCGCGGCTGGAGCGCATGCCGCGCAAGCCCTCGCAGGAGCTTGTCGTCGCCATCTGCGGGCCGCTGGTGAACGTCATCATCGCGGCGGCCATTTATCTCGTGTTTGGCATCAGCGCGGTCATCGACCCAGGTTATGACTTTGGCAAAACCGGGAACTTCTTTGAAAAACTCATGGTTTGGAATGTCTTCATGGTGACCTTCAACATGATCCCGGCCTTTCCGATGGATGGTGGCCGCGTCGTGCGTGCGCTGCTGGCCATGGTCTTCGAGTATGGCAAGGCCACCCGCTGGGCGGCCGCGCTCGGGCAGGGGCTCGCCATGCTGGTGGCCATTTACATGCTGCTCACGGCCACATTTCACCCGATGCTGCTCTTGATTGCCTTTTTCATCTTCATGGCCGCTGGTCAGGAAGCCTCGGCGGTTACCCAGCAAGAGGCCACACGCGATCTGCGCGTGCGCGACGCCATGCTCACCGATTTCCGCACTCTGCCACCGCAGGCCACCCTGCGGGACGGCGTCACCTTGCTGCTCGCCGGTGCGCAGCAGGATTTTCCCGTGCTCGATCTTCAAGGTGGGATGCAGGGCATGCTCACGCGGCGGGATTTGATCGCCGCGCTGGCTGAGAACGGCCCGGATCATCCTGTGATCGCGGTCATGCAGCCCTGTCCTGAGCACACCGGGCCGGGCGTTGATCTCTCGCAGGCCCTGGATGCGCTCGGGGCCAGCCATTGCCCGGCGCTGCCTGTGCTTGATCCGCTCAGCGGCGAGCTCATCGGCCTGCTCACCGCCGAGAACATCGGCGAGACGCTCATGGTGCGGGCCGCGTTGATGAAGATGCGCACAGCGGCCTGACCATGGAGGGATCAACGAAAAGAGGTTGGGCGGATGTCTTGGGCGGGGACGGAGCAGCTTGGATACTGCCAGTGCGCGTGAGTAAAGACGCAAAACTGCACCCGTAGAGGCCATGGGGTGACATTGGCGGAACGCCAAGACGACCTCGACTCTTGAGGGTGGCTGTTCTGGTGAGACGAATCCAGCGGACGCATCCGCTGGTTCATCCGAACACCCCAGCATGTCTATCTCAACTTCCTACTTCCGATACTCGCTGAACCTCACTCGCAGCTTCGTTTCAAGCTCGGTGAGCTGCCATTTTTCCTTGGAGTTGATCAGGGCGAGCGACATGCCCTTCTTCCCGGCACGGGCGGTGCGACCGCTGCGATGCGTGTAGTACTCCCGCTGGTCGGGAAGCTGGTGGTGGATCACAAACGTCAGTCCTTCGACATCGATACCGCGTGCGGCGACATCGGTGGCGACGACGAACTGTACCCGCTGCTTTTTGAAGGCGCGCATCACTTTGTCCCGCTCCTTTTGCATGAGATCTCCCTGTAGCACATCCACCGGCAGCCCGAGCGCGACCAGTTCCTGATGCAGCTCGTTCGCCCCCGCCTTGGTGCGGCAGAAAATGAGTCCGCGTCCCGCCTGTCGCTTCAAGAAGTTGGCGATGAACGCGGTCTTGTCCTCACGCTTGCAGATCGCAAAGCGATGGTCGATGTCGCGGTTCACCACGTTCGCCTGGTCGATCTGGATTGAATGTGCTTCAGGCGACATGCAGCCTTTGATCAGAACCTGGATCGCATCTGGGAAAGTCGCGGAAAACAGCCAAGTGCTGCGACGCATGGCCGCCAGTTTGAGGATGTCCGTGAGTTGTTTCTTGAAGCCGAGGCTCAGCATCTCATCCGCCTCGTCCAGCACCACATAACGCACGAATTCGAGCGTGAGAGCGTCGCGTTCCAGCAAGTCCAGCAAGCGGCCCGGCGTGGCGACGACAATGTGCGTTGGACGCTTCAGCGCCTCCGTTTGGCGGTCGATGTTGTCGCCACCGCTGAGGACTTCAATGAAGATTTTCTCCGTGTACTTGGTGAAGCGAAAGAGCTGTTTGCCTATCTGCTTGGCCAGCTCACGCGTGGGGGCTAGAACGAGTCCCTGGATGTCCCGATGCTTCGGATTCATCTTCGTCAGCAGCGGTAGGCCAAACGCCGCCGTCTTGCCGGTGCCGGTCTGAGCCTGGGCGATGAGATCGCTGCCGTCGGTCAGCAGGAAAGGGATGACTTTCTTCTGAACCTCCGTCGGCGTGACGATGCCCAGCTCTTCCAGGCCACGAATCATGGCCTCTGGGACTCCGAGTTCTGCAAATGGGTGCGACATCCCGTGCCATCCGTCACGATAGGGTCAATTGCCAGCGGGAATGCGCTCCAGAGTGGCAAACTCTCAGCCAACCAAATCCCGGATCACATGCCCATGCACGTCCGTGAGGCGTCGGTCGATGCCGTTGTGGCGGACGGTGAGCTTTTCATGATCAATGCCAAGCAGGTGCATCATCGTGGCGTGAATATCATAGCACGTCGTCGGATTCGCCCGATCGAGCGGTTTGTAGCCCCACTGGTCGCTTTCGCCGGCAGTGACGCCGCCCTGGATGCCGCCGCCGCAGAGCCAGTTGGTGAAGACGTAAGGGTTGTGGTCGCGGCCTTTGCCGCCCTGGGTGCTCGGCATGCGGCCAAATTCGGTGGTCCAGAGAATGATCGTGTCTTCGAGCATGCCGCGCTGTTTTAGGTCGAGAATAAGCGCTGAAACCGCCTTCGCCATACCCCAGGCGAGCGGACCGTGATCGCGCTCGACGTCTTCATGCGAGTCCCAATTCCGACGCGGGAAGCCGTTGTCGTTGCCGCTCCAGATCTGCACGAAACGCACGCCACGCTCCAGCAAACGACGCGCGGCGAGGCATTTGCGGCCCATGTAGTCGGCTTCTTCCTCGGCATTGATCTCGGTGGGCCAGACTTTGCGATGCTCTTGGATGCCGTACATCGCCTTCATCGCATCGGACTCATGGCTGATGTCGAGCGCCTCCGGCGCGGCGAGCTGCATCTTCGCGGCGAGTTCGTAGCTCTTGATGCGTGAGTCGAGACGCGAGTCTTCCTCGCGCTGCTGCAGGTGTTGGCGGTTCAACTGCTCCAGCAGCGTAAAACCGGCGCGGTCCGCCTTCGCACTGATGTAGCGCCCCGACTTGTGCGGAAACAGATCGCTGATCGGCGTCTCAGCACCGGGATAAATGATCGTGCCCGCGTGCTGCGAGGGCAAAAAGGCGCTGTCCCAGTTCTTTGGCCCGTTCGAGGCAAAGCCACGATGATCTGGCAGCACGACGAAGGTCGGCAGATTGTCGCTCAGCGAACCAAGCGCGTAGCTCACCCAGCAGCCCATGCCCGGAAAGCCCGGCAGATTGAAGCCTGTGGCCTGCAGCAGCGTGCCCTGTGAATGCACGCCGGTCTTGCCGACCATGTTATGCACGAACGCCATGTCATCCGCGCACGCGCCGAGCGGTGCGACGGCCTCGCTGAGCATTCGACCGCTTTTTCCATAAGGCTTGAACTCCCACACCGGCTTCTTCCACGGCCCGAGCCCGTTTTGAAACGCCTCCACCTTCTCGCCAAAGTTGGACTCCTCGCCGTGATGCTTGATCAGTGCCGGCTTGTAATCAAAGAGGTCGATGTGGCTCGCCGCGCCTCCCATGAAGAGCTGCACCACGCGTTTCGCCTTTGGCGCGACGGTCTGTGAACGATGCGCTGTCTCCGCCGCATTCAGCGAGGCAAAGGCAAGTGCGCCGAACCCTTGTCCGGTGGTCTGAAGAAGCTGGCGGCGGGTGAGCATGACGGAATGTGTTTTAATCATACGCTGCTGGCGAGGCGGGCCTTGTCACGTAATCGCGGCTCACTTCACCACCATCCACGGCAGCCAGTAAGCTTGCGCCATCACCAGCAGCCCCATGAGCAGCGCCAGTGCCACGCTGTGCCAGAACACGCTGCGCAGCACTGTGCCCGCATCAGGGCTGTCGGGACGCCCACCCGTCGCCACCGCAGCGACGACGATGCTCTGCGCGTCGATCATCTTGCCCATCACGCCGCCGGAGCTGTTCGAGGCCGTCATGTGAATTGGAGAGAGGCTCAATTGGTTCGCGGTGACCTGCTGGAGATTGCCAAAGAGCACGTTCGATGCCGTGTCACTGCCTGTCAGCGCCACGCCGAGCCAGCCGATGATCGGTGAGAAAAAGGGAAACAGCACGCCGGTAGAGGCCATCATCAGCCCCATCGTCGTGTCTGTGCCGCTGTAGCGCGTGAGGTAACCCATCGCGAGCATCAACGAGATGGTGAGCAGTGAGACGCGCAGCTTCCAAAGGGTTCGCCCGTAAATGCCGAGGAGTTCACGCGGCGACACGCCAAGGCAAAGGCCCGCGAGCATTCCCGCCAGCAATGCCGAGGTTCCGGCAGAGCTGAGAAGGTTCAGTTTGAAGACCGCCTTCTCCATCTCTGCATGAATCACCACCGGCGGCACACGCTCGACCGCGAGGTGCAGCAGCGGCACCTCGATCTCGCGATTGAAGAGGGCATTCAGCGCGGACTTCACCTGCGGCGTGCCCCAGACAAAAACGAAGAGCGTCAGAAAAACCCACGGCAGCCAGGCTTTCCAGGCACCGGCTGTGCTCGTCGTATCTCCAGCCGTGTCATCCGCCACGTCACGCGGCTTCCACACCTTCATGAAGAGCACGAGTGCAGCCATAGCCACCACCGCGCTGACGATATCGACCAGCCACGGGCCGTGGTAGTTGCTCATCACGAACTGCATCACCGCAAAGCTCGCTCCCGTGACGAAACATGCGGGCCAGACCGCCACCATGCCGCGCCAGCCCACCTGCGCCGCTACGAGCCAGAATGGCACGATCAATGAGAAGACGGGCAGTTGCCGTCCCACCATCGCGCTTAGTTTCATGAGATCGAGGCCTGTGATGTCCGCCATCGTCGTCAGTGGGATGCCGAGTGAACCAAACGCCACCGGCGCTGTGTTGCCGATCAGCGCCAGCTTGGCTGCTTCGAGTGGCTTGAAGCCCAAACCAATCATGAGCGCCCCCGTGATGGCCACCGGTGCGCCAAAGCCCGCCGCGCCCTCGATGAAGGCCCCGAAGCAAAACGCAATCATCAGCGCCTGGATGCGCCGATCCCCGGACACCCCCGCGATCTGCTTCTGCATCACCTCAAACTGCCGCGTCTCCACGCTCAGGCTATACACAAACATCGCGTTGAGCACGATCCAGCCGATGGGGAACAGGCCAAAAAATGCCCCATTCACCGCCGCCATGCCTGCGAGTTGAGCTGGCATGTGATACACAAACACCGCGATCAGCGCCGCCGCCATCAGTCCCGCCAGCGCCGCGAAATGCGCCCGCACATGCCAGAACGCCAGCAACCCCAGCAGCACCACCACCGGCAACGCTGCCACGAGCGACGAAAAGATCAGATTGCCGAGAGGATCATAGTTTTGGGACCAAGTCATGGCTATAAAGCGTCATCACGACTTCAAACTTGCAGCGACTCTCCGGCCTCAATCCACAAAGCTGAACTCATTCAGATTCAAAAGGACGCGGCAGGTGTTTTCGAGGCCTTCGCGCTGCGCGTAATCCACCAGCGGGGGGAGTTCGTCGGCTTTTGGCTCTCGGGCGAGTGCGTGGACGAAGGCACGCTTCGTTTGCGCCTCAAGTCCGACTGCTTCTTTGCCAACACGGGCAGCAAAGTGCTTCGCCATGGCCACGGTGAGGCCGTTGTTCATCAGGGCGAGCGCTTGCAGCGGGCTGAGGGATTCGTTGCGCTTGTCCACGCGCATGGAGGGGTCGGCGCAGTCCATGACGGTCATGAAGGGCTGCTGCTGGCTACGCACGATGAAGCGGTAGATGCTCCGGCGGTGGCTCTTCGGATCCTCGGGATCGTGCAGATGGTATTCGTAGTGCTGCGAGTGCTGCGGCTTGTCGATGATGAAGTCCTGAAAGCTTGGGCCGCCCATGGTGAGATCGAGTTTGCCGCTGACGGCGAGGATCGAGTCGCGGATGGACTCGGCGTCGAGCTTGCGGCGGTTTTGGTGGGATAGCCACTGGTTCGCGGCGTCGAACTTGTCGGACAGGTCGGACGTGTCTGACTTTTGCCGATACGTCTCGCTCATCACGATGAGCTTGTGCAGCTTCTTCACGCTTCCATTCATCTCATCACGGAAAGTCGCCGCCAGCCAGTCGAGCAGCTCAGGATGACTCGGCTTGCCGCCCATGCGGCCGAAGTCGTTCGCGGTATCCACCAGGCCACGCCCGAAATGATGCTGCCAGACGCGGTTCACGATGCTGCGCCAGGTGAGGGCGTTGTTGGGATGCGAGATCCACTTCGCCAAAGCGGCACGGCGGTCGGATTCGTGATCCCCGGCCACCCTGAACGGAGCTTGCAGCAGCTCGCTCAGTGCCGTCACCGTGCCAGCGCTGACTTCCTGCGCAGGCTGCTTCATGTCTCCGCGCTTAAGCACCTGAATGGTGCGCGGAGTGCCGTGGGTGCCTTTGAAGGCACCGCTGCCGTAGTGGACGGCTCCGGTATAGACTTTCTGCGGCGCAGGCAGTTGCGGCAAGGCATCGCGCTGCTTGCGTGTGGCGTGGAGCTTCTTCTTGGTGGCTTCGCTCGCCTGCGCGAGCATGAGGGCATCGCGCTCGCGGATGAGCTTTAGTTTGTCCTCCTCCGTGCGGCTTTCGGGGGCGATGCCATCGGTGAGATTCGCTTTCCGCCAGCGTGGCGCGGCCTCGATGCTGTCGAGCGAGCTCACGGGCCGACCGACGGCGAGGTTGGGGCCGGTTTTGCGGTCATAGACCTCCATCTCGGCGAGTGCGAACATGTAGTCGTTGCTCCGTTTGGCGAGCTTCACGGCGGTGACGCGCACATAGCGCACCGTGACGCCATCATCTCCCGCTGTGCCGCTTTCGAAGGGTTTGAGGCCGGGATTGGGGAAGTCGTTCATGAACGTGGCGTCATGTTTCCGCCAGACGAGAGTGACGCCGGTTTTGAACTCGGGATCGTCGCTGACCTCGATCTTGAAGCGCACCGGGAAGCCGAAGCCGCCGCCGATCTTGCCAAAGTCGTCGTAGCAGGGCTTCAGCACGATGCGCTCGACCCGCACGCTCTTGCCGAGATCCACCTGCACCCATTTCACGGCGTCTTGGGTTGGCGAGATGGCGCTGTGGTAGCCGAAGTCGGGTTTCGCGTTCGGATTCGCGCCTTTCTCGGCGGCACCGTCGATGCGCTTGCTGAGCGCGGCGTAGGCTTCACCGGCTTTCTTTTTCAATGGCTCCTCCAGCGCGGCGATCTCGTCGGTGATCTGCTTCTTCTGTTTTTGCAGCGCAGCGAACTTCTGCATGGAGGCATCGTCGGGATAATAATCCACGTCCGTGCGGTCGATCCCGGCGAACACGGCCTGAAGCGAGTAATAGTCCTCCTGGCTGATGGGATCGAACTTGTGATAATGGCACTGTGCACACTGCACGGTGAGGCTGCAAAAAGTGCCGACGGCGTTTTGCACCATGTCATCGCGGTCCAGGTGTCGCGCGATCTTGCCATCCAGCTTCGTCTCCGGCACCTCCGCGTGCCCGATGTAGTCCCACGGCCCCGCCGCGATGAATCCGAGCGCCGTGATGCCGTCCGTGGTGCCGGAATAGAGCGCATCTCCGGCGATCTGCTCTTCGATGAAGCGACGGTAAGGTTTGTCGTTGTTGAAGGCACGAATGACGTAATCGCGATACGGCCAGGCATTCATGCGCGGCTTGTCTTTGTCATAGCCGTGCGTCTCGCCGTAATGCACCAGATCGAGCCAATGCCGTGCCCAGCGCTCGCCGTAGCGCGAGGAGGCCAGGAGCGTGTCCACGAGCTTTTCGTAGCGTTCATCGGTCAGGTCGGACCAGTCTGACATGTCCGACGGTGTGGGCGGCAGGCCCGTGAGATCGAAGAAGAGACGGCGGACGAGGGTGCGGGCGTCTGCGCGTGGAGCGGGTTTCAAACCGACTTCGGAGAGCTTGGCGCGGATGAAAGTGTCGAGACGATCCGTTTCAAGTTTCAGGTTTAAAGTTTCATCGCGAGGGCCTGCGGTGGCTTTGGCGGAACTTGAAACTTGCAGCGGCTTGAAAGCCCACCAGTCCGTTTTGTCCTCGAGTTTGGCCACATCCACGCCATCCGGCCAGTTGGCACCTTCGTCGATCCAGCGGCGCAGCGTTTCGATCTCCCCGCTGCTGAGTTTCGACTTCGGCGGCATCGGCGTGTCTTTCTCCAAGCCGCTGACGAAGCGGAAGAGCGGGCTTTCGGCACTTTTGCCCGGCACGATTTGTTTTAAAGCGACGGCTTTGATGTCGAGGCGGTAATCGTTCTTCTGCTTCTCAGCGCCGTGGCACTCAGCGCAGTGCTTTTCAAAGATGGGCCGCACCTCGCGCACGAAATCCACCGCAAAAGCGGGTGTGGTGGCGAGGATGATGAAACTGATGATGCGCATATCACATCCAATACGGCCAGTGAAGGGCCTTTTCATGCCACGCGAGCGCGGGACAGAGAATGAGTCGTGTCAGTGACTTCTTTTTGCCCTCTTCGCTACCTGGATTTGCGATGAGTTACATCTTCGAGAACCAGCCAGCGTCGGGACAAATGATCACTGGAATTTCACATCGACGTTCGGCAGCAGGGCTTTGATTTTGGCCTGCGTTTCGGACGTGTAGCCTTTGGAGCGGTCGATGAGCTTCAATTCCTTGAGGTGGGCGAAGGCGGCAAGCTGTGGAATGCGTTCGTCTGGCAGTGCGGGGCGTCCGAGTTCGAGTTGTTCGAGCTGTGTGAGGTCGGCGGCGAGTTTCAGGCCCGCGTCGTCGAGTTTGGAGCAGTCCGTGAGCGTGACACGCTTCAAGCTGGAGATGGCCTTGATGGCAGCGATGCCTTCGGGAGCATCCAGACCATCGCCGAGCTGCAAATACTCCAGCGGCAGGCTGGCAAGGTTTTTTAGGCACGCCGGTGAGGCATTCTTGGTGCCGAGTTCGAGGCCTTTGAGCTTGGTGAGCTTGGCCAGATGCGGGGCACCTGCGTCCGTGAACTTCGCGTGGGCCAGGCTGATGCTTTCGAGATTCGGCAGATGCTCGCAGAGCTGTTTGAGGCCTTCGTCGTCAATGCTGCTGCCACGATGGCTCACTTTGGTGACTTTGGTCCAGCCGGAACATTTGGCATAGGCTTTGCCCGTCATCGCGGTGCCGACGAAGGAGAAGGATTCGAGGTTCGTGAGGCCCGCGAAGGTTTCCATCCCCGCATCGGTGAGTTTGCCGTTGTTGGTGAAGCGCAGTGTTTTGAGATTCGTGAGCTTGCCGAGTGGCGCGATCCATTCGTCGTTAGCCTTCGTCGAGATCACGTTGAGCGACTCCAGCGTGGTGATGTGGCTGAGGTGCTCAAAGAAAGCGGCGTCATAGGGATCGACTTTGCGGTGGTCGTGCGGGCCGGTGTTTGGCACAGCGAGATCGACAAGTTTGAGGCTCTGGCCGTCCTCGGTCTTTTCGATTTTTCCTTTGGCGGCTTCCACGATGCGAGTCACGGCCTCAACGTGAGGATCGAGCGCAAAAGCAGAAGCGGCGAGAGATGAAAGGAGGGCGAGTGTGAGCTTCATGGAGTTTTGGAGAGCAGTAGTGACGGAAGATGTGGCCTGAGTTTTGCCGTAAAGATCCACAAACTCGACGATCGGAACTTGGGCACCTAGCAGTTTCATGATTCAATGCTTCGCGATCCGCACATAATCCAATCCGATCATGTTCCCCGGCACCGCATCCGGATTCGGCGGAGCGAGCGTGAAGGTGAGTTGGTGCTCGCCGGCGGTGAGTTCATGCGTGCCCCACTCCTTTTCACCCGTGTGGATGACTTTGGGGCCGTTGTAGCCATCAAACGACGACGCCACCGGCTTCCCATCGAGCGTGATGCTCACCACACCGTAGTCGCGCGCCATCGTCAGAGCGCCGTAGAGGGTGTATTTGCCGACTTCTTTGACCGGAATGGCCAGCGTGAGCTTCTGATCCGGCTTGCCGCCCGTCCACCAGAGCTGCGCCGCACCGCTCCAATCGCCACCAAAGCCGCCCATGCCTTGTGGCTTGGCTTTCCCGCCGGTGATTTCGAGGACTTTGAGCGATTCGCCTTCGAGCGCGCCTTCCACCGTACGTTGTTCACGCTTTAGCGTGCCTCCAGTGCCCCCGCTCTGCAAATACTTCACGAGATCGACCACCATCTCCGGCTGCAAAGCATCAAACAGCCCCTCCGGCATCGTGCTGAGCTTCGACACCTCGCGTTTGGCGATGTCCGCCTGCGGCAGCGTGAACTCCACACCGCCCATCATGGCGATCTTCACCGCCGCCGCATTTTCCTCCTTGATGACGCCGCTCATCACTCGCCCATCCTTCATGGTGAAGAGGTTGAGCTGGTAGGCCTTGCCGATGACCGCGTTCGGATCGAGCACGTTTTCGAGCAGGTAGTTCAAATCGGCGCGATTGCTGCCGGTGATGTCGGGGCCGACGTTTTGGCCTTCGCCGAAGAGTTTGTGGCATTGGCCGCAGGTGGCCGTGTAGAGCATCTTGCCCTTCGCGAGATCGCCCTTGGCCAACGCGGCGGGTGTGAGCAGCGCTTTGTATTTTTTCGTTCTCTCGCCGAGATCGGCCTTCGGCGCATTCACATCGCCCCAAGCGGACTTGATAAGCGCGTTGATCTCCGCGTCATCGAAGGCGGTGAGCTGGCGCACCAAAAACGGCGAAAGGGCCGTCGCGGGCACGGTTTTGGCCTCGACGGCCTTCAGCAGTGCTTTCGCGCCTTCCTTGGTCGAGGCGAGCGTGTTCACCGCATCGGGCAATTCGTTCGCGGAGAGCTTGGGAAGGGCCGCGCCGAGGATGCGCGGCGTTTCGGCATCTTTGAGCGACGCGAGCGCCTGGATGGCCTGTCGGCGTAGTGAGGCTGGTGCGTCGTTTTGGATGAGCTGGAGCAGCGTTTTGGCCGTGGAGGCGTCTTTGGCCTGTAGGAGCACGTTGAGCGCGTTTTCACGTTCGCTGGTCCGAGCGCTCGCGGAGGCGAGAAGGTCGCGATAGGTCGCGAGAGCCGTTTCGATGCCCATGGAGGCTTCGAGTTCGAGCAAAGTGGCTGCGGCTTTAGCCGCATCAGGATGGGGTTCGGCTAAAGCCGAAGCCACTTTCTGGCGCAGCTCGCTCCAGCCATCCGGTTTCGTGATCGGGTGCCCATTTCGCGCGGCCTGGACCAACGCATTGAGCAGATCGAGCTTCAAAACGGCATCCGGCGTCTCCGCAGCCAGTTTGAGCAGGCTCGTGCGTCCCGTGTCATCCGCCGAGAGCCGACGATAGATGAATCCGGTGACCTTCGGCATCTTCGACACCTTCGCGAGCTGCATCCCCACCGCCGGGTCCGCCGCCACCACCGGCTCGATGCCATACCAGATGAGCAACGGGATCATCGGATCGTCCTTGTCCTCACCATGCTTGAGGAGCGCGGTGGCGAGGTCTTTGCGCTGGTCGATGGGAAGACGCTGGAGCGCGGAGGCGAGTTCGCGGCGAACGATGGGGGAAGAATGTTTCTGGGCAGCATCACTCAAGACACGGAGATCGGTATCTGCGAAATCACCGTCTGAAGCAGCAAGACGGACTGTTTGAGCAACCAATCTCTCATCGTGTTTACCATCAAAAGAAGAAGATTGCAGATAGGACAATGTTGTCTGGCTCGCAGCAAGCCACATGTAACGAATTGCTCCGGCCGATGAGATGGGCTGCAACATTTCCGGGACATAGATCGCTGCCGATTTGCGGTTGATGCTTTTCTCCATCAGCACCCGCCTCGCCAACCGCGATTCCCACTCGTTCTCCGTCTGCACGGCGAGTTTAGCGAGCGCTTCATCGCTTTCTTTCGCGAGATCGCCCTTCCACGGCTTCCAGCCGTCGTAGCTGATGCGGTAGAGCCGCCCATTACTCCGATCCCAATGCTCCACGGCGCCGCTGCCGCGATGGCAGATTTGCTGATCGGACCAATCACTCACATACAGCGCCCCATCCGGGCCGACCTTTTGCGTGACGGGAATGAAATGCATGTCGTTCGCTCGCAGGAAGTCAGCGGCGTGTTTGCCGATGTAGGTGCTGGCGTGCGGGTCGGTGTAGTTCGTGACGAGGCGATGGCCGTGGAGGTTGCCGAAGAGGAGCTGGTTGCGATAGGTCGGCGGAAAGAGGCTGCTTTGATAGATAGCGAGTCCGCAGTGCGCGTGACCGCCGCCGAGGGCGTTGGTGTCGTTGTTCATCACGCCTGCGCCGGTCGTTTTGTCGAAGGTGACATCGGGGCGCGGATTGCCGGCGTAGTGCGCGTGGTCGGCGATGGTCTTGATGTCTTCGTAAGTGTGCGCGTTGAAGTGCTGCCCGGCCTGTCGGTGGTATCGCCCGCCGGGGACGATGTGGTAGAGATGCGGAATCACGCACGCGGTGACCAACCACTCGCCATGCTGGTCGTAATCGAGCCCCCAGGGATTGCTGGTGCCATGCGCGAAGACCTCAAACTCATGCCGCACGGGATGGTAACGCCACACGCCGGCATTGATGGGAATGCGCTGGTCGTCTGGCGTGCCCGGTTTGCCGACCTTTGAGTGTGTGAAGACGCCATGGCAGCCATACAGCCAGCCGTCCGGGCCCCAGATGAAGCTGTTGAGCGTTTCGTGGGTGTCCTGGGTTCCCCAGCCGTCGAGGAGGGCGTAGGCGGTGAAGTTTAGGCCCGGGACCTGGGTCAAGGCAGTCAAGTTGGTCAAGGTAGGGGGCAAGGCTTGCTTCGAGGCATCCTTGACCTCTTGACCCTTTGACTCTTTGACCAAGGCCACAGGCTTATCCCCATCCCGCGGGATAAACATCAAATACGGCGCAGCCCCCACCCACACGCCGCCGAAGCCGAGTTCGATGCCGCTGACGAGGTTCAGGCCTTCGCAGAAGATCTTCTTCGTCTCAAAGGTGCCGTCGCCGTCTTGGTCTTCGAGGATCTTGATGCGGTCCTGACCTTGGCCGACTTCACGGGGCTGCGGGTAGCTGTTTCCTTCCACGACCCAGATGCGGCCGCGTTCGTCGAAGGTGAAAGCCATCGGCTGCACGAGGTCTGGCTCCGCGGCGATGAGCTCGGCTTTGAAGCCGCCGGGAAGCTGCATGGACTTCAGCGCCTCGGCGGGCGACTGGCCTTTGGCGTATTCGGCCTGCGGTTTGAGCGCGGGGCCGTAGAGCTTTTTCGGCGTGAGGTCGGCGGTGGTGTCCTTCCGCTCCTGCGTGAGGATGAAGACGCCCGCTTTGTTGCCGACGACGATGTCGGGCAGCTTGTCGCCATTCACATCGCCGACCTGCACATCGACGCCGACGCCGCTCTCGGCATCGACGAGGTGCGGGACGAAATCGACCCCGCCTTTGCCATCGCGCTTCGTTTGATACCAGTAGATGACGCGGTGGCCGCGCTCGTCGGGGTCGTGGCCGTTGTGCGCCCAGTAGCGCTTGCCGGTGACGATGTCCTGCACGCCATCGCCGTCGATGTCGGCGAGGAACGCGGCATGTGGCTGGGAGAAGACGATGCCGTAGTCGTTGTCCTGCGGCTGCTCGCTGGCGAGCATGACGCGTTGCCAGTTCGCGGTCCCTGGTTTTTGGTTCTTGGTTTGGAGGAAAACGGCGACGCCATAGCGATGCGCGGCCAGGGCGGTGAAGACGTCTTGGGTTCCATTGCCATCGAAGTCATACGCAAACATCTGAGCGCCACCGCCAACACCGGCGGCAAAGTTGTGCTGGGTGAAGTTCGTGGTTCCTGGTTCTTCGTTCGTGGTTGGATTCTCCCACCAGCGCCGTGCTTCGAGCAAATCCATCTTTCCATCCCCATTCACATCGCCTACGCCGAGGCCGTGAGTGAATTTGGCGACCTTCAGGTCATCCGTGACGGGGGCGAAGGGCCATTTCTCGGTCGGGTTCTCCCAATTCGGGGCGAACCAGCCGAACTTGCCGCCGCTGCTACACACGATCTCCGGTTTGCCGTCGCCAGTGATGTCGGTGAAGACGGGAGATTCGTTGTCCACCACGTCGGCGACGATGTGCATGGGCCAGTATTCTGTAGCTCGGTTTTCCGAAACCGAGTTGTTTGACTTCACCCCTGACGCGGAATCAGAATTCCGCGCTACATTCAAATACAGCCGTGCTTCCTTGCCGGGAAAGCCCAGGATGAGGATGTCGTTCTTCTTGTCGGCATCGAAATCGTGGATGTAAGCGAAGAAGTTGTCCGAGTAGCCATGGATGCTGAAAATCTTCGGCTCGTAATAGGCGTGCTTTTTCTCGAAGGTCGGCCCTTCCCACCAAAAGGGCCCCGCGACGACGTCCGGTTTGCCGTCGCCATTGATGTCGCCAATCGCGGCACCCTCGGAGTAAAAATCGCCATGAAGCTGCTGGCGCTTCCAGGTGATCTGGGTGGTGGCGTGCAGGCTGGAGGCGGCGAGGAGAGCGAAAAGGAAGCTTTTCATGGCGGAGTGAAAACCAACGCTATCAGAAAGCGGCGCTGGCAGACAAGTTTTATGAGCCATCGGCCAACCTGCGGTTTATTCTGCCCCATGCCGCCCATCTTCATCCTGAACGAAGAATCCATCCAGCCCGCCGCGTCTGTCTTTGAGCCAGATGAGGGCGCGGAGGTGCAGTTTCTCGGCGTGGTGCGTGGTTCGGAGGACGGCCAAGCCATCTCTGGCATTGATTACTCGGTGTATTTGCCGATGGCGGAGAAAATGCTCCGCGAACTCGTCGAACGCGGTGAACGCGAGCAGGGCCCGCATCGTGTCTTCATCCAGCACCGGCTCGGTTTCGTGGCGGCGGAGCAGCCGAGCATCATCATCAAGGTGCGCACGAAGCACAGCGCGGAGGCCTTCGACCTCTGCCGCTGGTATTTGAAGGAAATCAAAACCTGCGTGCCGATCTGGAAGCGTGCGGTGTTTGTGGACCAGGGCTGAGTCGGAAGTCCATTCATGATGAAAGCCTTGACAGTTACAAGCGCAGTTCAGGCCTCTTCTCGAGATGTTCGAAGCGACCGGATTCGCTGCCAGAGAACTGGCTCAAAAACTTAAAGCCGGATTGGGCAAAACAAGCCTAAAGGCGGTTCACTCCTTCCAAGAGAAATTGCCCCGCCACCCGCACTGTCGCGTAGCTCTTCTTGCCTTTGCGCAGGATGCAGAGCCTGCCACCGAGGAAATGATCGGCGCTTAGCGTCGGCACGGAACCGGCATCCACTTGCTGGTTGTTGATGTAGAAGCCGCCGCCTTTCATCAAACGGCCGGCATCGCCTTTGGAGGTGGCGAGGCCGAGGGTGACGAGCAAATCGGCCACCTGAGGGATGTTCGCGAGATCGACTTCGGTGCTGGGGGCAGAGGCGGTGGCCTCGATGAGCGTGCCTACGTCGGCGGTGGCGAGATCTGCGCCGCCAAACAATGCCTGGGAGGCGAGGATGACTTTTTGCAGCTCTTCCTCGCCATGCACGAGGCGGGTGACTTCGGCAGCGAGGCGTTTGTGGCCGTTGCGTTGTCCGGGGTTGGCGTTGTGCTCGGCTTCGATGGCTTCGATCTCCTCGTGCGTGAGCAGCGTGAACTGGCGCAGGAAACGCGGCACGTCGGGGTCTTCGGAGTTCACCCAGAACTGGTAGAAGGCATACGGACTGGTCTTGGCGGGGTCCATCCAGATGGCACCAGCCTCGGACTTGCCAAATTTTTTGCCAGAACTGGTGGTGATGAGCGGGAAGGTGACGACGTGGGTCTGCTGGCCCCGCATTTTGCGCACGAGGTCGATGCCAGCGGTCATGTTTCCCCACTGGTCGCTGCCGCCGATCTGCACGGTGCAGCCGTGGCGCTCGTTGAGCACGACGAAGTCGTACGACTGCAAAATCATGTAGGTGAACTCGGTGAACGAGATGCCGCTCTCCAGACGGGCGCTGACGGATTCCTTCGCGAGCATCCAGGCGATGGTGAAGTTCTTGCCCACATCCCGCAGCAGTTCCACGGCGCTGAGTTGGCAGATCCAGTCGGCGTTGTTTTCGATGATGGTCTTGTCGGGAACGAGGATGCTCCTGATTTGCGCCTCAATCCGCTTCACAAACGCGGCCACGGTCTCGGGCGTGTTGAGCGTGCGCTCGTTGGCCTTGCCGCTGGGATCACCGATCAAACCGGTGCCGCCGCCGACGATGGCGATGGCTTTGTGCCCATGCTCCTGCACACGGCGCAGCGCCATGAGCGGCAGCAGATTGCCGATGTGCAGGCTGTCTGCCGTGGGGTCAAAGCCGCAGTAGAAGGTCTGCTGCGTCTTGAGGGCTTCTTTGAGGGCTTCGAGGTCGCTGCACTGCTTGAGCAGGCCGCGCCATTCGAGATCGGCGATCAGATCGGTCGTGGGCATGATGGGAAAAAATGACGAATAACGAAATCAAAATGACGAATGAAGTCCGAAGGCCGAATGACGAGGGAACGCTCCGCAAGTCGTCATTCGCCATTCTGGTTGCGTCATTCAGGTTAGGGTGTCGAGCCGGGCTCGCCACGCAGGAGCTGCTGGCCGTTGAAGCGCTCGTTGGGCCTGAACAGCCAACCGGGGCTGTCGTTGAGCACTTCCCAGCGGCGCAGTTCGAACTCGGGCAGAATCATGTTGCTGTTCGGGTCAAACACCCGGCGTCCGGAGTAGCTGCCAAAGATGCGGTATTCGGTGTTGTGGTCGTCGCCGTAGGCGTAACCGCCGTCGTTCGGCTGCTCTGGCAGGCGGTTCGGGATTTTCATGAAGCGCTCTTGCATGATGACGAGCCGGGCCGTGCTCCAGTCCTGCCCGGGACTGCGCAGGTAACCCCAGAAATGCGTGTGCGGGATGTGGAAGCGGCGGCCGATGTAATAATCCCCACGCGGCTCCATGGCGATCTGACGGCGGCGTGCTTCGGCCTGCGGGCCGGAGGCTGGCGAGGAGCCGGTCTCGCAGCCGGTCATGAACAGGCTGAGAAGACAGAGCAGGGAGGAAATGACGGCACGGGTCGGCATGGCGGGCGGGTATTGTGCCGCACCGCGCCGCTGCCGCAATGGGAAAGGCGGGGTGGGGAGGGGGCAGCGGTGAAATGTGAGAGGTTAGAGGTTAGAGGTGGCCTCGGGGAATGCGCTGCAAGTCCGCGCCTTCCGCCACGTTTCCGCGCCATGAACCGCTTCCTCATTCTTTTCTCCGTCCTTTGCCCTTGGCTCTTTGCCGCTGAAAGGCCCAACGTCATCGTCATTCTCAGCGATGATCTCGGCTGGGGCAGCGTCGGCTGTTACGGCGCGAATCCAGAACTCGTTAGCACGCCAAACATCGACCGCCTCGCCCAAGAAGGCCGCCGCTTCACGGATGCGAACACGACCTCGTCCGTGTGCTCGCCCACACGTTACTCCATGATGACCGGCCGCTACTGCTGGCGCACGTCATTGATCAGCGAGGTGCTCGGCACCACCGCGCCGCTGCACATCGAGACCACACGTCTCACCGTGGCCTCCATGCTGAAAAACCAGGGCTACAACTGTGCCGCCGTCGGCAAATGGCACCTCGGCTACGGCACAGCGGAGAAGTGCGACTACACGAAGGAATTGAAGCCCGGGCCGCTCGAAATCGGTTTCGACTACCACTTCGGCGTCCCTGCCAATCACGGCGATCTCAGCGGCGTCTATGTCGAGAATCACTGGGTCTATGGCCTGAACAAGGACAGCCCTTCCGCGCCCAGCCCGCCCTACGTCACCCTGGGCCAGCAGAAGGGCAAGCCGGTCAAAATGCTCGAACTCAACGCGCCGAAGCGCATCGACGACGAGGTCATGGGCACGCTCACCGAAAAGCTCGTGACCTGGATCGGCCAGCAGAGTGCGGAGAAGCCGTTTTTCGTCTATTTCACGCCCGTGGCCGTCCACAACCCGATCACACCTTCCAAGCAAACCGCCGGGAAAAGCAAAGGCGGGCCGTTTTGCGACTTCATCAGCGACCTGGACCTCAGCGTGGGCCGTGTGCTCGACGCCCTCGACCAGCAGGGCCTCGCCAAAAACACGCTCGTGCTCTTCAGCAGCGACAACGGCGGCGTGAACAAGACAGCCGGGGACACGCCGCAAAACGTGGCCCAAACCGCCGGCTTGAAGCCCGTGGGGCCGTTTCGCGGCGGCAAGCATGACGTGTGGGAAGGCGGCTTCCGCGTGCCTTACCTCGTGCGCTGGCCCGGTCATGTGCCCGCAGGCACCGTGTGTGATGAAACCATCAGCGTGGTCGATACGCTCGCCAGCATCGCGGCCATTACCGGTGCCAAGTTGCCGAAGGCCAGCGAGGCCGCCGAGGACAGCCACGATGTCTCGAAAGCCTGGCTCGGCGCGAAATACGCAAGCCCCATCCGCCCCGACGTGATCGTCCACGGTGCTGACGGCAACTTCGCCATCCGCAAAGGGGCATGGAAATGGATCGAAGGCGTGCCAGCCGACGACGTGAAGCCCGCCGCGAAAAAAGCCCGGGCCAATCAGATGCAGCGCATGCTTTACGACGTGCGCCAGGACATCGCCGAAGTCAGCGATGTCTCCGCGCAGCATCCCGAAGTCGTGAAGGAGCTGGAAACGCTGCTCAACCGCTATCGCGACGGCGGCTACAGCCGTGAACTCCCGCCCGCAGGCGTCAAACCGAAGTCTCTGGCTGTTGCGTTGCCACCCCTCGCCAACGCGCAGCCGGTGAATGTGAAAACCTTCAAATCCTCGCAGGGCAAAGAAGCATGGACCGCTCGGGACGACGCCATGTTTGGCCGGGCCGGCGTCAAGGGCAGCGCCCTGACCGGACCGCTCGCCATGAAAGACGGTGCCTTCGAGTTCCACATCCGCCTGGGTGAGGCCGACCGGCACTCCTTGCGCATTCACACCGCCGGAAACGCCCATAGTTTTCGCATCGTCCTCACGCATGCCTTCCTCGACATCGCCAAAAATCCTGAAAAGGGCGAAGCTGCCGACCAAGCTCTGCCGCTGGGCAAAACCCAGGTGAAATTCAAAGCCGCCGAGTGGCAAACTTTTCGCGTCACCTTCCAAGGCGACGAGATCACCGTCCAGTTTGCCGGAAAAACCACGAAGGCCAAACACGCGATCTTTGCCGAAGCGAAAGAGCAGCTCAACTTCATCGCCTTCGACGGCGAAGTGGGCATCAAGCAGCTCGTGGTGGCGAAGTGAGTCCATCACGCGCCAAAACCACCACCACCGGCAGCCAGAACAGCAGTCCCTCAAATCTTGGGGCGGTGGTGAGGGAGGTGAGGGATTCGCCATCGAAGAGCAGGCCGCCACAGCCGAAGGCGAGGAGGGCGATCCAGGTGGCGTCGCCTTTTCGGGCGAGGTTTCTGGCACTGCGCAGGGCTTGCAACAGCAGCGCGAGCAGAAGAGCGGTCCCGATGATGCCGCCGTGAACGAAGGTGGCAAAGAAGGCGCTGTGCAGGTGCGTCATCATGCTGCACGGATCAGGCTGGAGCTCGCACTGCCACACGTCACCCACCCCCCACTGGCCGGTGCCAAGCCAGAGATTGTCGAGGGCGTTCCAACCGGCGCGGTAGATGTCAAAGCGGCCGTTGTCGCTGCGCTCCATCGCCTTTTGGAGGTGATGCGTGAGGGTTGGGGCTTCGATCACTAGGGCAGACCCGGCACGCCAGGTGGCAAGCTTGGTCAGCAGCGGGGCGCTGGTGAAGTACAGCATGCTGGTGATGACGAACACGCTCAAAGCCGCCACGCTACGCCGCCAGCCACGCGCCAGGAGCAGGGCCGCGTGACCGCAGGCGAGCGCCAGTATGACGCCACGGCTTCCAGAAAAGAAGGCGGCGAGGTGCAGCAGCGCGATGACTGCCCAGGCTAGGCGCCGCGGTATGGGCAAAACTCTTCCCTCCACCAGCGCGGAGAGCCAGATGGCGGAAAAGCCGAAGATCAGTCCGGTGCAGATGGGATTCAGCCCACCATGCACGAGGAGGTTCACCAGCCGTTCACCCGCTACATGGCCGGGCAGCACGAAGTAGCACAGCACGAGGCTGGTCAGCGCAGCACAGCCTGCCAAGATGCTGGTGATCCAGCCGGTGGTGCGCAAAGCGTCGCGATCTCGCGCGATCTGCCAGGTCAAAGCGCAGAACAGCGCCAGCAGCAGGCTGCCCAGCATGCCGCGCATGACTTCGTTGCTGGTGTGCCCTTGCCGAAACGCCTCGCTGCAGCAGGAGCGCAGCGTCATCCACAGCAGAAAGGCCGCGATCAGGCATGCGCCGAGATGGACTGGCTGGCGCAACCGTTGAGCCGCGTTTTCTTTCCAGACGAAGGCCACACTGCCGACGAGCAGTAGCCAGCCGAGGTGAAACCACTGGTTGGGCAACACGGAAAAACCGGCGAGGTAGCCTGTGACGGCGATCTGCGCCGCCAGGGGCCGCAGCGTCCCTCCGAAGGTGCCTGACCACGCGGGTGAGATCGTGGTCGCGGACGCGTTCATGCCAGGAATAACTGCGCGGCAAGAGCGACGAGCAGGAGAGCGCAAAACGCCGCCCCAATCGCTGCTCCCTGCCAGGGCATGGGCTGCACGACGGCCTCGGCTGGATTGTGCGGATGATAATAGACCGGCACCTCGGCATCCCGCTTCACACGCGTGATGAACTGCGTGGCGAGGTTCGCGGCGTTGCTGACGGCGCGGTGAGTGAAGCTGCTGCTCTCAAAGGTGCGATCGCCCACGGCATAGGTGTAGCGCAGCACGGGATCGTAGAGCAGGCAGCCATCAGACGTTTTTTTCTTTCCCCGGCGCATCTCGGCCTGGATGACGCGGCCCTGGGTGCGCGGCCAGCGGTGCATCGTCCAGGCAGCGCCAAAACGACGAAGGAAATGCACGAATCCGGCGAGTGCCAGGGCCGAGCCGACGAGGGCGGTTTGCAGGAGCGGACTGGAGCCGACCGTGGCAAACCACGGGATGGTGGAGAGGAGGTGGATACTGGTCATGGTGGTGTTGGTTACAGGCACCCCAAGATATTGATTGTTAACCAAGGCTCACGAAACAGATTCGCCACACTCAGCCTGTTTCCGGCCGATGAACAGGCCGTACTGCCAGACGCCGCGGTAAGCGGGCCGCCGCTCATCAAGCAGCGGGACGAATTTCTGCGCCAAACGCGGCCACAGGTGGCCTTCCATGCGCACATGATTGACGCCCATCCAGCGGCGGAAGCCACCAAACGCGGAGTGGGAGAAATCGACGACAGCGATGCTGCCGCCCGGTGCCAGATCCGCATGCGCGGCGTCGATGGCCTGCTCCCAGCCGGGATTGAACATCGACAGCGCGTATGAAAACAGCACGAGGTCAAAGCCAGCACCGGATTCATGCACCGGAGCCGAGTAGCAGCGGCGCAGCAGCGTGGTGCGCTCATCACGCACCTTGCTGGCGGCGATGGCGAGCATCGGCTCGGACAAATCAACGCCGGTGATCTCCGCCTGCGGAAAACGGCGGCGCAGCGAGACGAGATTCCGCCCCGTGCCGCATCCGACCTCGAGAATGCGACGCGGCTGAGTCACACGGGCGGCGCGGCGCAGGATTTCCTCGCGCCCAAACAGGAAGCTCCAGCGCGTGGCATCGTAGATGCGCGAATGGAACTGGTAGTAGCCCTCCAGCGCGGAGTTTGGAGCCGCCGTCGCATTCATCCGAGCACCTCCGCAAAGTGCAGGCTGCCGTAGGTGCCGACGCGGTCGAGTTGATGCAGCGTCTCGGTGTGTTCTGGGAAGAAACGCAGCCGCTGGCGCACCGACTGTGGCACAAAGCTGAGATCAAGACCGGCGGAGCGCATCAGGATTTTCGCGCCGGGAGCGCTGTTGGCGAGGATCAGCTCCCATTCGTCCAGCAGCGCGGCGGTGTCGTGCGCGGCCAGCCAGTCCTGGTGGTCCAGCAGCACAAAGTGCGTGTAAGCACCGGGATGCTCACGCAGGAAGTTCGACACGGTGGTGGTGTGCGTCTTCAGGCGGTCCACACGAGTTTGAAGCGCGGGCAGGTTTTCTTGTTTCAGGTAATTTGGGCAGCAGCCCAGCGTGTAGGAGCCGGTCATGTACACACGCCAGAAATAATTGTCCGCCATGGGCAGCTCGGTCATGACGTGGCGCAGCTTGTCCTTCACATAACCGGTGAGACCGCCGGGATACGAGTCCTGGATCAGCTTGATCTGTGGGCGCGGCACACCGAGCAGCGTCATCAGCGTGGGCTGGCGCAGCAGCCAGTGGCTGAAAGGCCCCCACACCTCGCGCTCAAACAAAGCATACGCCTCGCGCTGCTCATCGAGTGAGCGGGCGTCGAGAATGCAGGCGGCGAAGTTCTTGATGTTCGGGCGCAGCTTGAACAACGCGTTGCCCATGACCCATGCGGCGATCCCGGAGGTGCCGTGGTAGTAGAAGGATTTTTTGAGGCTCGTCGGATTAAAGAAGCTGATGCGCTTGTCCCAGAACTTCTGCGCCGGCTCGGAGAGCGTTCCGCGCACGCTTTGATACACCGCGGTGAACTCAGGATGCGAGCCGAGGCCGAACATCTCAAACAGCTCATCGAAGTTGCCTTTGCGGATGAGCGCTTGCTTGAACTCCAGCAGGGCATTTTGCCGGTAGTTCATGTCCACCGCGTGGATCACCGTCGGGTTATCGAGCAGATAATCCAGGGCGTTGCAGCCAGCGCTGGTGATCATCACCACGCGGCTGTCGCGGTCCAGTTTCATCAACTGCCGGTCGAGTCGCGGGTCCTCCCAGGCGGTGTTGTAGATGAGGTTGGAGTTGTGAACATGGCGGAAAACCATGTCATGGGCCGATTTCAGGAGTCGCGTTGGCCTAGGGCGCGTGGATTCTTGCAGCGTGGGCATGAGCCGCATGTGTTCCATGCTCCGTCAATCTGGCGAGCAAAGGATTGTGCAGGTTTCGTCACACAGCCGTTTTTGAAAAACGGACTGGGGGGGCGTTGGGGAACGAATTTGTTTCACTTCATCCATGTGAATTTGATGGTTCTGTTGTCTTCCTGGATTCGATGGAAAAAGACCCTGTTTTCCCGCTACAAGACCTGACCTGGAGGGGAGCAAACTCCGCCACTCACGAAGCCTCATCTTGGGGCTGCGCTCGCTCGCTGGCGTGGTGCTGCCGTGAGGATGCGGCTGCTCTCATTCGCGGACTATGGCGGACGCTCCGAATGAATCGCTGGAAGGTCATTTGCCTGCTCCTGGGTGGCGCGGGACTGATCCTGCACATGTTCCCATATGACTTGGAGTGGCTGGCGTTTATCCGTCAGGACGCCCCCTCCGCAGAAGGTGCTCAACTGAGGACTGCAGCGCAGTTGCTCAGCTACTGGGGTGACTTTGCCGGTTTCAATACGATCATTTTTGTCACGCTGGGTTGTTTTGCCTTCGTGCGGCGCTCCCCCTTTTTCCGGCGTATGACCCTAGCGGCGGTCCTCGGCACCCTGCTCACAGGCGGTTTGGCGAATGTGCTTCGTGTCTCCACCGGTCGGGCACGGCCTGCTAGCCATCTTGTCCCAGGTTTCCACGGTCCCAGCCTCAGCGCCAAAAAGCATTCCTTTCCCAGCGCCCACACGGCCACGGCCTTTGGCATGAGCGTTCCGGTGGCCATGGCCTTTCCTCCCGCAGGGGTGCCGATGCTACTGGTCTCCAGCGGTGTCGCTTGGTCCCGCATGCAGAACAACTGCCATCATCCCAGTGATGTGGTTACCTCCATTTTGCTTTCCACCCTCTTCGGCGTGCCGCTGGGACTCATGGTGCGCCGTTCGCGGCCGGGGAGCCGTCGGTCCGCCTGACGATCAGCGTCACCTCCGCCCAACTGAAGCGCGCAGCGTTGAAGCCCTTGATCTCATGGCTTTCCAGGCCGGTTTCCTCGAGCAGCGTTGCATTCACGATCGTTGAATAATCCTTTGCCGGTAAGCCCGCCTGCCCTGCGCCAGTGATTCCCTTGAACCAGCGGTCCAGCGTCCACTCCCGGCGCAGCAAAACGACTGCGACGGGGCCGAACGACTCCAGATGCCGCCTCGCGGCGCTCACATCATCGGTGAACAGCCATTTACGATGCGTGTAAAACACGAGACTTGGCTCCGTGTAGCCGCAGCCATGCAAGGTCATGCCCTCGGGCATGGCTCCCAGGTTCTCCGCCACTTTCACTGGAATGGAGGACATCCGCAGACGCTCTCCGAGCAGGGAGACGCTGGCCGATGTCAGCAGCACCGCCACGAGCACCACCCAGTGGGAGCGCCTTGTCCAGACCATGGCCGCCGCAAGTCCGCCTGCGGCAAAAACCACGCCCGGCACCAGCAGGGCGCTCCACAGCAGCCCTTGCATCGTCAGATCCTCGACCCCGGTCATCCAGCCGGTGACGCCGGCAGCGGACACCAGGACCACCAGCGCGAGCGTGACCCATTTCGCCACGCCTGGAACATGCGCGGGCGGTTCGGACGACCGGTTCATCCAGGCGGCGGCTAGCAGCACGATGTAAGCCGGGTAGCCTGGCATCACATAATGTGGCAGTTGGGTAGCGTAGAAGAAAAAAATGACCTGCGGAGCGGCAAACCAAGCCGCCAGAAAGCTCGTTTGCGCCGTCCAGTTCGACCGCAGGTGCCGCCAGACCGGCAGCGCGAAACCTAGCCATGGAAACAGGCTCAGCCAGGTCGTCAGCATGTAGTAGCCCGGCACAAATTTGCGGCCGTTGAACACATCCGTGCCGCGTTTCACCACATGCTCGCCCATGCCCACCTTCCAGAAAGCCCCCTTCGTCTCCACCAGCGCGGGAACGCCCCAGGCAGCAACCATCCCTAGCACCAGCAGCATTCCAGGAGCCCAGTGCAGCCGATGCCATGGTAGCGGCTGTTTCCAGAATACCCAGCGCCACAGTACCAGTGCAAGCGCTGGCACCAGCCAGCAGACCGGCCCTTTTGCCAAAAAACCTGCCCCCAGGGAAAGCCAGAGACACCAGAACCACCAACGCGAAGGCGGTTTCCCAGTCTCATCGGTCAGCAGCTCCAGCAGTGCGCGGCAGGCCAGCGCCACACACAGGATCATCGGCATGTCCGCCACGCACAACCGGCCATGGATCAGCGATTGCAGGCTGGTGAGCCAGGCCATACCGGCAAACAGCCCCGCCGGGGAGCTTCCCGCTAAGCGGCGGGCCATGCCGGACACGACCAGCGCCGTCCCGAAGAGCGCCACCACACTGTGCAGCCGCGCCGAGAGTTCGTTCACGCCCAGCAGGGCGTAGTGCAGCCGCATCCACCAATAGGTCAGTGGCGGCTTGTCGAAACGAAACTCATCATTGAAATAGGGGATCGTCCAGGTGCCGCGCGCCATCATTTCCACCGTCGCCTGCGCGAAACGTGGCTCGTCCCGGTCCATCAGAGGTATCGTCCCGGTTCCCGGTACGTACAAGATCAGTGTCAGGACCAGCAGCAGCCACCAGCCATGCGTGCGGCAGCGGGACTCATTCCAGAACGATTCTTCAAAAACCTGCATGCAGTCCATTGGCATGCGGGCGTTTTTCGTCTGCATTCAAGATGCAACAGTTTCGTTGCAGCCGAGCAGCTGGGTGCTGCGGTGCCGCCTCAATCAAGCAGGAAGCCGATCTCGCTGTCGGTGAATTGGGTGGTGTCCTCCACGGCCAGCAGCGCCTCGGTTTGATAGGCGGTCTCCCAAGGCGTCTCCGCCGCAGGCAGCAGGGGCAGCTCAGCGACTGGGGCAACCGCCCTCTCGACGACTTGGTGCGTTGCGTCAGGCCGCGTTTGCAGCGCTAACGCAACAACAGCCATGAGGGTCACTGCTGAGGCAAAGCTCCACTTGGCCTGTGGAGCGAACCCTGCACTTTCCTCCCACCACGCACGCAGCGCAGCCAACCAGCCACGATCCTGCGGGGTCTGACGGGCAGCACGCACCACGTTTTGAGTGAAATTGGAACGCACCTCAATGTGGCGGGCTTGGGCCAGCAGCTTCGTGAGAGGGTCTTGGGGCGAGAACGGTTCCATGATGGCAAAAAACCGCTTCAGCGGCCCGAAGTTGCAACATTTCTCAGCCCGGAGGCCATTCCAACCGGCGCCCGGCCAAAAGATGCACATGCAGGTGCGGCACGGACTCGCCCGCGTCCCTGCCGTGATTGATCACGAGCCGGAAACCTTGGCTGCAATCCTTGATTCCCAGCTTGTCGGCGATTTTGCCCGCCGCGAGCAGCAAAGCCCCCAGCGTGGCCTGATCCTCCGGTTCAGCCTCGCCCACACGCGGAATCAGCTTCTTCGGCACGATCAAGATGTGTGTCGGAGCCTGTGGATTGACGTCATTGAAGGCTGCGACCAGCTCGTCCTCATAAACAAGCGGGGCGGGGATTTCGCGGTCGATGATTTTTTGGAAAATGGTCTTCTCGGACATGGCGGATTAACGGAAAAGTTCAGGCTGCCCCCCGTCCCGCGGACGGCGTTCACCCAGGCTCTTGATTTCGTCGATGAACTCACCCACGTCCTCAAACTGGCGGTACACCGAAGCGTAGCGGACGTAGGCCACATGGTCGATGGCCTCCAGGCGGCGCATCACCTTCGCGCCGATCACGGTCGAGGGGATTTCGCGGTAGCCTTCTTCTTCGAGCTCGTTGGCGATGTCATCCACGAGCTGTTCGAGCTGCTCCATTTTCACCGGGCGCTTTTCGCAGGATTTGCGCACGCCGCCCAGCAGCTTGTCGCGGTTGAAGCTCTCGCGGGCGCTGTTGCGCTTCACCACGCGCAGTTCCTCGCGCTCGACGATCTCATAGGTCGTGAAGCGGAAGTCGCACTTCATGCACTCGCGGCGGCGGCGGATGGCATGACCTTCCCGCGCCTCGCGAGAGTCGATCACTTTATCCTGGGAACTTCCGCATTTCGGGCAGCGCATTCAGTTGGGAGGTGGGGAGCGGAATGTGCTTTCTCGTAAGCACTAAGGCAAGTCCCTTCGTAGTTCGGGCTTTGCGCGGTCATTTTCACGTTTATCGTCCACCCATCATGTCCCGCATTATTTTAGGCGTCACCGGCTCCATCGCGGCCTACAAGGCGGCGGACCTCGCCAGCCAGCTCACCAAGGCTGGCCATCGCGTGACGTGTGTTTTGACCCCATCCGCGCTCGAATTTGTCACACCGCTGACCTTGAGCACGCTGAGCAAAAATCCGGTCATCACCGACCTCTTTGCCGAAAAAGAAGGCTGGCAGCCGGGCCACATCCAGCTCGCCGACGAGGCCGACCTGCTCCTCATCGCCCCCGCGACGGCCAACATCCTCGCCAGCATGGCCCACGGCTTCGCCAACGACGCACTCACCGCCATCGCGCTCGCCACTCGTGCGCCGATTTTGATCGCCCCGGCCATGAACGGCAAGATGTGGCAGCATCCCGCCACCCTGAAGAACATCGAAACCCTGCGCGGTTACGGCGCACAGTTCGTTGAACCCGCCGAAGGCATGCTCGCCTGCGGTTACGAAGGCGTCGGACGGCTAGCGGAAGTCGAAACGATCCTCCAAGCCGTCAAATCGGTGCTTAGCACGAAAAAGTGAAATGAATGTGGGAACACGGGCATGAATCACGAACTACTTACGCCAATCGGGACCATTGGTTGGTTTGCACTGCTGGTGATCGAGCACTCATCCCGTATGGAGTGTTGGTCTATTGGATGATCAAGACGCTCATCTGGGACACGAAAGATTGATTTATGACCGCACAACGCTCCCCCCTCTGGAAATGGTATCTCTGCGGCCTGCTGCTGCTGGCGACGACGATCAATTACATGGACCGGCAGACGCTCGCAAACGCGGCGGTGCGGGTGACGAAGGAGTTCAATCTGTCGCAGGAGCAGTATGGAGACATGGAGCTGGCGTTTGGCTGGGCGTTTGCGCTGGGATCGCTGGTGTTTGGCTTTTTGGCCGACCGATTCCGGGTTTACTGGCTGTATCCGATTGTTTTGAGCGGCTGGTCGTTGATGGGGATCGCCTCGGCGCACACGGATGGCTACTGGCCGCTGCTGACGTGCCGAGTGTTGCTCGGATTTTTTGAGGCTGGGCACTGGCCGTGCGCGCTGAAGACGACGTTTGCATTGCTGGACCCAAAGGATCGCACCATGGGCAACAGCGTGCTGCAAAGCGGCGCGTCCATCGGCGCGGTGGTGACTCCGCCGATGATGATCTGGCTGATGACGGACGACATTACGAGTTGGCGCTTCGCCTTTGAGATCATCGGCGGCATCGGATTGCTCTGGGTGGTGGTATGGTTCCTCTCCATTCGCAAAACGGAGCTGGATGTGGTGATGCCGGATGACCCAACCAAGCGTGAAGGCATGTGGGACATCCTGCTAGGCCGCCGGTTCTGGGCGCTGGCGGCGCTGATTTTCGGGGCGCAGACATGCTGGCATCTGTTCCGCGTGTGGCTGCCAAAGTTCATGCAGGAAGGACGCGGTTACTCAGAGACGGAAGCGCTGACGTTCAACTCGGCCTACTACATCGGCACGGACATCGGTTGTATCGCTGCGGGATTCATCTCGCTATGGTTGGCGCGACGATTTGCCATCTCGGCGCATGGCGCGCGCCGCTGGGTCTATGCGGGAGCGTGCGTGATGACGTCGTTCAGCGTGCTGCTGCTGTGGCTGCCGAAAGGCTGGCCGCTGATGGGAGCGATCCTTGTCGTGGGGGCCGGTGCGCTGGCGTTGTTTCCCTGCTACTACAGTTTTGTGCAGGAGCTTTCGGACCGGCATGTGGGACGGCTCACGGGTTTGCTCAGCACCTGGGTGTGGGCAGTGTCATCGCCGATGCACAAGCTCTTCGGTCGAATGGTCGATGAGACGAAATCGTTCGACTTGGGCATGGCGATGGCGGGTCTGGCCCCATGGCTCGGTGTGATCGCGATGAAGCTGCTGTGGGATAGAAAAGCGCAGTAAAGAGGCGCTGGAGTGGTGTGTTTTACGCGCTCAACCACGTCAGCAGCAGCGACTTCGGCCAGACTTGGACCAAGCCGGTCGAGTTCGGTGAAACGCTGGGACGTCGTGAAGAACTTGGCGCTGTGATCGTGGCCGCGTGTGATTTCGCTAACAGGGAGACAAGGTGGAACTTCTACCGTGTGCGAGGTGAATGAGGACGAGACGTGGAATGATGTTCACCGCTATTTTCGGCGTGAATGGGGTCGAGCAACTATGCGAGGCTGGAAAAGGAACGCTGCGCTTTCGGAGCCCGCCATCCAGGGCGCCTGGCTGCAACCAAGGTGTGTGATTCGCCGAGAGAGCTTGTTTTGCCGTCACGTTCAAGCAGGGACCATGAACCGCCGCTCCTTCCTAAAGCAAACCGCCGCCTTTGCCTCTGCACCTGCCATCCTGAGTGCAAAGTCGCCGAACTCGATGTTCCATGTCGCCTCCATCGGCGTGGGTGGCATGGGCGGAAACACCATGATGAGTGTGCTCCAGCATCCGAAGGTGCGGATCGTGGGGATGTGTGACGTGGATGCCAAGACGCTCGCGCTTGGCTCCAAGGGCATGAGTTCGCGCAGGAAAGAGCATCAGGATCCAGAGGCGGCGAAGCGTCTCGAAGATACGGCCACGTTCCGCGATTACCGCGAGATGATCGCGAAGCTGGGCGACACGGTGGACGCGATCACCATCGGCACGCCGGATCACATGCACGCAGCGCAGGCGGTCACGGCGTTGCGGGCAAAGAAGCATGTTTATTTGCAGAAGCCGCTCACGCATCACATCCACGAGGCACGTATTCTCGGTGTGGAGGCAGCGAAGGCCGGGGTGACGACGCAAATGGGCACGCAGGGCCATTCGGCCATCGAAACTTCGCTGGCAGTCGATCTCATCAAGAGTGGTGCCATCGGTAAAGTGAAGGAAGTCATCTGCTGGGAGAACAAGAAGGCAAACTGGTGGCCGAAAGTCACCGAACGCAAAGCGCAGGCCGATCCGGTGCCGGAGCACATCGACTGGAACCTGTGGCTCGGTGTCGCGAATGAAGTGCCGTTCCTCGAAGGCGCTTATCATCCGTCCATGTGGCGCTCGTGGGTCGATTTTGGCGTCGGCATGATGGGTGACATGGGTTGTCACTATTTTGATGTCGTCTTCGCCTGTCTCGGTCTCGCCGCACCAAAGCGTGTACGCTGCCTCGACGAAGGCAGCGCGGGCAATCTTTACGCGCAGAAGCGCCATCTAGAGCTCGAATTCCCCGGCACGCCACTCACGGCGGGCGATACGCTCAAGATGACCTGGAGTGACGGCGGCTATCCATATGACAGCCGAGTCATCAAGCCCAGCGTGCTCACCAAGGACACCCCGAGCGGTATTTTCTTCATCGGCGAGAACGGCGGGATCTTCAAGCCGCACAGTCAGCGCCCGTGGCTCGTGCCCGAGGCGAATTTCACCGGCCACGCCTATCCAAAGACGCGCATCGCTAATCACTACACCGATTGGGTCGATGCCTGCATGAAGGGGGAAAAAGCCAGCACCGATCTACCGACCTACGGCTGCCCAGTGACTGAGGCGGTGCTCTTGGGCGTGCTTTCCGAACGCAATCCTGGTGATTGGATCGAATGGGATGCGGCGGCGGGTCAGGTGACAAACAAGCCGGAGTTGAATGCCCAACTCACGCGGAAGTATCGCGATGGGTGGAGCGTTGAGGGGTTGGGCTGAAGCACCTCATGCGACTCCTTAACATTCGCGAAGCAACGGCAAAATTCAGCACAAGTTTGGCATTGCTGGGGTTGCGCAGCGCAGCGTGCGCCGTAGCATGGTCCGTCTCATGAGCGAGCACGAGCACAAACCAGACTCACGTCTGAAGCAGGCGGAGAAAATCGCCACCCATCCCGAGCAGTACAAAGTCTGTGAAGGCTGTGGCTCCATCGTGGTCGCCCGTGCAGTGACGTGCCCAAGCTGCCATGCCTACATGTTCGACAACACCCCTGTGCGCGTGATCGCGCAGGCGAAAGAACTGGCGCTGCGTGCCGCGAACTCGGTGCTGGCCTCAGATTTGTCGTAGATTCGGCAGGCCGTTTCAACCAAAGAACTTTCTACCTGATCTGGTTCGGCGGTCAGGTTTTGATGACAGCTGTGTTGTTTTGAGCCTCTCTCCAAGACTCGCATTGATCCACGTCATCCAGCCTAGAGTGACTCTTCAGGCTGCAACTGCTAGAATGAATGGCGGTTGGCCGACGCAACGCAACCTGCCCGCCGAGGCTTGGGATCGGGCGCTGGGAGTGTGCAGTGGCTCACACAAATTTGATGACGTGCTTTTGGCCGTGCTGCTCGTGGGCGGGGTTGAGGGCACGGAGCTCGAATTCGGCGCGGTCGGCGTTGATGCGGACGATGACCCAGCCGTTGGGGGCCTCTGGATTGAAGGTGTAGGCGATGGGAGGCAGATTGATGAGCGGTAGGCCGGTCTTCTCGTGCTTGGACTTCAGCCAGGTGTGCGTGTGGCCGTAGATGAAGCCTTGGACTTTCGGATAAGCGGCCAGGAGGTCGAACAAGACGTCGCTGTCCTGCAGGCAAGAGCCCTTTTTCTTTTCGTCCATGCTGGTCTGCATCGGGTTGTGATGGGCGACGACGAAGGTGGGCTTGTCCGGAGAGTTGCGCAGTTCGCGCTCGATCCAGGTGAGCTGGGGCTGGCCGAGCATGCCGGGGGTTTTGTTCACGAGGTCGAGCGAGTCGAGCAGGAGCCAATTCACCTGGGCACTGGTGACGGTGGCGACGTGCTTGTCCGGCACATTCATGATCCGCTCGGCGTTGGGCGGTGGAGGGCCGATGACGGCGTTGAGGAAGTTGGTGCGGTGGTCGTGGTTACCGAGGGTGCAATGAATCTGGATGGACTGCTCACGCAGCGGCTGAATGCAGCGCAAAAACGCGACGTAGTCCTCGCTGATGCCTTCCAAATAGGCGCAATCGCCGTTCACGATGAGGCCGAAGGGCTTCTGGCCGATTTTGAGCACCTGATTGGCGCAGCGGCGCAAATTTTCCGCCATGCACACGCCGCGGGCGGTGAGCGTCTCGTCAGCAGCGATGTGGGTGTCAGAGAAGAGCACCCAGACCTGTTCAGGAATCTCCAGCGCAGGGGTTTGCGTGGCGAAGGTTCCAAAAGCGGCGGCCGAGCCGCGCTTGATCCAGTCGCGGCGTGTCAGGGGTGGCAGGGTAATGGGCATGGGGAAAACAAAACGCAGCTTCAGTGCGGAATCGTGCGCGGCGGGGTGGCAGAAATGCTCACGTCCCAAAGTAACGGTCGCCAGCGTCGCCGAGGCCGGGGACGATGTAGCATTTCTCGTTCAAGCCATCGTCGATGGCGGCGGTGAAAACGGGCACGTCGGGATGCGCGCGGTTCAAGGCGGCGAGTCCTTCCGGGCAGCTCACCACGCAGATCATCGTGATGCGCAGGGCGCCCGCCTCCTTGAGCTGGCGCAAGCCCTCGCAGGCGCTGCCGCCTGTGGCGAGCATGGGATCGAGCAGGAAAACGTCTGCACTGGCGAGGTTCGCGGGGAGATTGGCATAGTAGGCATGGGGCAGGGCGGTTTCCTCGTTCCGCTTGATGCCGACATGCGCGACGCTGGCGTCTGGCACCAGTGGCAGGATGCCATCCAGCAGCCCAAGGCCAGCGCGCAGGATGGGGACGAAGACCATGGGCCGCGCCAACTGTGATCCGGTGGTCTCGGTGAGCGGTGTCCGCACCGCGATCTCCTGCACAGGCAGCTCGCACGTGGCCTCCAGGAAAAGCATGCGTGCGAGCAGGTTCAAGTGCCGGCGGAACTGATGCGGGGGCGTGGCTGCCGCGCGAATGGCCGCGAGATGGCACTGTGCCAGAGGATGCTGGACGACGACTGGGGGCATGCGCGCACAGTGGCGTGTTTGGCCGTGCTGGCAAAGTTTTCTGCCGCTGGATTGACGCGCATGATACGATGCAGGCATGAAAACAAGTTTCTGGCTTAGCGTCGCGGCCATGGTTTGGCTGGTTTCGTGTGAAACGCCATCCGCGCAGGACAGCTCGGCTTATTACGATCCTTCGGCGAATCATCTGCCTGTGCCACGCGAGGTGGTGAGCAGCCGGTCAACCGCCAATAACACTCCGCTGCCACGCGGCGGTTATGCGCCTGGCTCAGGCCTCATAGCGGTGCCGCCTACGGACCAGTTCATGCATCAGCAAAACGAGTCCGGCCTGTTTGGCTCCCGCAGCCGCAGCACGGTGATCCAATCCTCCGGCGGGGTGCAGAGCTATCAGACCATTGGTGGCGTGCCGGTGTATCCAGGAGCATCAGTGCCGGGTTACCTGCCCAATCAGCCGTATTTCGGCGCTCCCACTTCGCAGCAGCCGGTCTATGTGCCCGGTGTGGGCGGGAATCCGGGGTATCACCTCAACCCAAGCACCGGGGCGAGGGTGCGCCCTTAACTCTCGCTCTTTTCCTTCGCCTTCCTCGCCTCCGCCTTGTGCTTCAGCACCTCAATCACGATGGGCAGCATGGAGACGACGATGATGAGCAAGAAGACCAGCTTGATGTTGTTTTTGATGATCGGAATGCTGCCGAGAAAGTAGCCAGCCACGGCAAAAATCAGCACCCATACGACCGCTCCAACGACGTTGTAACAAAGAAAGCGGCCGGAGGCCATACGCCCAAAACCTGCCGTGAACGGGGCGAAGGTGCGCACGATCGGCACGAAGCGGGCCAGCACCACAGCCTTGCCCCCATGCTTCACGAAAAACGCCTCGGTCTTCGAGAGGTAATCCCTTCTAAACCAGCGCTGCTGCACGATCCAGCCGCCAGCTTTCCGCCCGATCCAGTAATTGAAATTGTCACCGAGGATCGCGGCCACGATGAGCAACGGGATGATGTATTCGATGCGCATGAAGCCCTGCGCCGCCAGAGCACCGACCGCAAACAGCAGGGAATCCCCGGGCAGGAATGGCGTGACGATCAGGCCTGTCTCGCAAAAGATGATGGCAAACAGCAAGACATAGATCAGCACCCCATGCTCCTGCGCGAAGGTTTGCAGGTGTTTGTCAACGTGGAGGACGAAATCGAGAAGCTGGGAGATCATGCGAACTTAACTGTCCGGCTGCAAACCAACGCGGCAAACGAAAAAAGCGTTGCCTGCTCAGGTGTCCCATCACCCCACAGAAATGGCCGGGGCAGCGTGCCCCGGCCATCGAGTAGATTCGACTGTCAGTCGAATCAGTTTGAAAAGTTCGGCTTCGCTAGCCGATCGAGTTTATTTCAACTCAACCGTGACCACTTTTTTGCCCTCGATCTTGAGACCTTCGACCTTGCTGAATTTCGTCGCAGCCTCGCTCATGCTCATGCCGCCTTCGCCGGATTCCATGACTTCCATGAACGCGTCCGTGTTGTCCATGAGCTTGTCGAACTGGATGTCGAGGTAGCTGATGGTGCCGTCGCTCTGATGCGTAGCGTTGGAGCTGGCGATGCCGCCCGCGCCCTTGAGCTCCACCGCCATGCGCATGCCGGCAAACATCGGCTTCATCATGCCCATCTGGGCTTTCATCTGGGCGAGTTCTTCGGCGCTTTTCTTCGGCTTTTCGACGTCACCGCCTTTTTTCTTGTCAGCCTCGGGGTTGGTGATCGTGAGGGTGGAACCGCTCAGCGCGAAGGTCATCGGCTCTGATTTGGAGGCCGGCTTGCCTTCCTGCTCCGGCTCAAAGGGCACATATTTCAGCTTCGCGAGATCTGCGACGGCGAAGACGACCTTCACGCCGCTCTTGCCATCGGGAGACTTTACTTCCTCGTGTGACTTCACGGTCACGCCTTCGCCGAGCTTTTTGGCGCGTTCCTCGGCCTTTGCCTTGTCCATCACCAGGCCCTTGAGCTGGTCGCCCTGGCCGCCACCGGCTTGCATCATGGCCGCGAGCTGGGCACCAAGGAGAACACTCTCCTCAATGGTGGCGGTGCCGTCCTTGCTGACGATCAGGGTGGATTTGATTTCAAGGCAGGAGGTCAGAATGAAGGAGGCCGCCGCGAAGAGGAGAAGGTGGATTTTTTTCATAAGAGCCCGAGCTTACGTCGCGGCCATTGCCGCAAACAAGGAGAATTCCGCGCCAAAACCGGAACCTGCGGCGCATGACTGGCTCAGAAATCCTCCCAATCATGCCGCTTGCCAAAGTGCCCCGCCTCGGAAACAGGTCGCGCATGGACTCGCATGAAGTGATCAGCAAGGCCGTCGAGCGCACCAGCTTCAAAGAAGTGGCCGCGCAGATGGGTGTCTCCCTTTCCCTCGCCTACAAATGGTCCCAGCCGGACGAGATGCTGGGCAGCGGCACGGCCAATCCGCTCGATCGTGTGCGCCAGCTCTACGAGATCACCCGCGATCCGCAGATCATGCAATGGCTCTGCCACAAGGCGAACGGCGTCTTTGTGCAGAATCCCTCCGGCGGTGGTCCGCGCGGCATGGAGCTTATGCCCGCTACGCAGGAGATCGTGCAGCAGTTCGCTGATCTGCTCACCGCCATCAGCAAGGCCGCGTCAGACAACCGCATCACCCATGAAGAGGCGGAGCACATCCGCAGCGTCTGGGATGAGCTGAAACGCTTCACCGAGGGTTTCGTGCGCCTTTGTGAGAAAGGCGACTTTGCCCACCTCGCTGAGGAGATCAAAAACCATCAGCCCCGGAAATAATCACGCCGATGTCCGCTTCCGGCCCGCAGCTCATCCGTCATGAAGGCCACACGCCGCGAGAGCGCAGCACCTGCGGCTGGCGGGACCGACTGATCAGTCGTGAAGACGCCGATTTGAACCCCGCCGCCTGGGCGCATGCCGTGGACATCGACGGCTCGAAGCTTCACTACCACCAACGCTCCACCGAGCTCTACTACGTCCTCGAAGGCGGCGGCTCGGTCATGCTCGACGGCGTCGAACATCCCGTCAGCAAGGGTTCCCTCGTCCATATCCCGCCAGGTGTCGTCCACGGGGCCCGTGGCAAAATGCGAGTCCTCGTCGTCGGCATCCCGGACATTGCGGAGGATGATTATTTTGAGGTGGAAGGGCAAAGTTGAACTGCGGCGGCTGAAGAAAGCGGTCGAAGAGCGATGAAAATCTAGCCCCACCCTTATCCATCACTGCTTAGCGGATTTGCAGCCTATGATTGTGTTGAGCTGCTTGAGCGCACGGGCAGGCAGCAGGCTTTTTAGCAACATCCACAGCAGCAGCTTGAGGATAAGAATCGCCAGGACCGGGGCGGCTCGCCAGCCAGAATGATGTGCCTGGAACCATGCCACGCCGGGCATATACCACCACATTTTGACGTTCCAAAGCCCTGTAAGCAGGTTCCAAGGCCGTATTCGTGGGTCCGTCCATGCCCAGTAGGAGGCAGTGTCATTTGGGGTGGCCAGCGCCGTGGCCCCAGGCAGCAGACGAACCGGGATGCCCGCCCGATGCGCGTCCAAAGTGTATGAAATGTCGGCAAGGTTGTGTGGCATGTGCCTTGCCTCAGGAAGACCGCAACGCCGCCAGACGACGGCCGGGATAGCCACAAGATTTCCGTGCAGCCACTCCACAGGGGCCGGGGCGGTTCCCTGAATGTGCCGCACGGGGTGCGGCCAGAGGTTGCGCATCACGCCGCCCGCATAAGCCACCGGGATCTCATTTCCACCCCGGCACACCGCCCCGCAGACAGATTGGTTCATCAGCGCCTGCTCAACCAGGAGTTCTAAAGCTCCGGCATCTGGCAAAACGTCATCGTTTAACCAGACGATGCACTCAGCTCCGTTCCGGATGGCTTCCCTCATGCCCAGGACGATGGCCCCCGTCCACCACAACTGCCCATGGCCATGCAGACGCTGCACCCAGGGATGTTCTGCCTGGATCATCTCCGCCGTCCCGTCCGTGCTGCCATCGTCCACGACGATCACTCCAGCCCACGTTGGGACGCCAAGTTGATTCAGCCGTTCAAGGCAGGCATGGGTGGTTTCCCTGCGGTTATGAACGGGGATCACGATCTGGGCCTTGGCTGGAGCGGTCACGCGGTCAGGGAGTGGAAACTGCGCTTTCAGCCTATTCGCCACTGTCGCAAGAAGAATCTTGCAATACACCCCGGGTTGAGATTGATCTCCGATCTGTCCATGCGCTCTTTCCTACACCGTCTGCTCCGGCGCTTCTCACCGGCCTTGGGGAGCGTTTTCGCCGTGCTGGAGATTCTCTGCTCAAAGACCGGCTGGTGGCGCTCGGTCAAGGAGTCCAGGCCGGTGGACGCCCAGGGAAAGCCGCTGCCCTGGATGACCTACCCGGCCTTGGCTTGGATGGACCAGCTCGATCTCGCTGAATGTCGGATTTTTGAATACGGGGCTGGCTGGGGTACAATCCACTGGGCTGGGCGAGCGCGTGAGGTGTCGTCGGTGGAGAGTGACGCGGCGTGGGTGCGGAGGATCACCCCGCTCCTGCCTCCGAACCTGACCCTGCATGGGCCGATGGATGGCGCGTCCTACATCGCTGCCGCCCGCATAGGCGCTCCCTGGGATGTGGTGATCATCGACGGAAGACATCGGCCCGATTGCGCTCAGGTGGCTGTGGAGGTCTTGCGTCCGGGCGGCCTCATTCTGCTCGACAACTCCGATTGGTTCACGACCGCGGCGGATTATTTGCGATCCCAAGGTCTCACCCAGGTGGATTTTCAAGGGTTTGGACCCTGCAACGCCTACACTTGGACGACCTCGGCCTTTGTGGGCGCTACTTTCAATTTGCAACGCCTGCCTGCGTCATGGAGCAGGGCAGATCGCGGTGCCATCCCCTATCAACCATGAGCCGGCGGCAAAAATGCGCTGCGTTGCTCCGCCCCTGGCTGGAGCGTTGTGGTATCGACCGGCTTTCATGGCCTGCGCTGAACGGGCTGGATCGAAAACTCGCTCGGCACCTTCGATCTCGCGATGGCTGGTTCGTGGAGGCGGGTGCCAACGACGGATTCCAGCAGAGCAACACCTACCATCTGGCCCGCTTCCAGGGCTGGCGGGGGGTGCTGATTGAACCCGTGCCATGGCTTGCTGAAATCTGTGGGAAAACCCGGCCGGAGTCTCAGGTGCATGCCTGCGCCTTGGGGCCGCCAGATCGCTCAGGTTCCAAGGCGCAGCTTCGCTACGCGGGATTGATGACCGGCGTTTGTGGTGCCTGGGGAGACGAAGACTCGGAAAAAAAACGCGCCCAAAACGGCTTGGAGATCCAGGGACTTCCGGCTCAGGAGCTGGTCTTCGACGTTCCGGTACGCACCTTGACCGAGGTGCTGGCCGAGAGCGGAGTGCCGGCGGAGTTCGATCTGTTGAGCCTGGATGTCGAGGGCTACGAACTCGAGGTGCTCAAGGGCCTCGACCTCGAGCGCCACCGCCCGCGTTTCATCTGCATCGAAACGCGACCGGACCGGCTGGCAACGGTGCTGTCGCAGTTGCGCTCTGAGTACATTCTCACGGAGACGCTGCATGCCAGCACCACGTTAGGCGACTACCTGCTGGAACGGTGCCCGCAGCCACCGGCACGACATGCGTGAAGCGCCCCAAGCCTGCCCTAGCCGCGCCGCCCTTCTGCCTTGAGCAGGCGTCGCAAAATCCGATCGCAAAGCACAGGCCCTTCTCGGCAACGTTTCCTGCCAGGGACGGCTGTTGCGATGCATGCGACAGCGACCGGCCACGGACCGGGATTGCCGCATGCAACGATGATTTCTCTATTAGAATCAAGCCAGCGCCTGCGCCACAGCCTCGGCAGTGATGCCGAGTTCTTTGAACACGGTGTTGCCGGGAGCGCTCATGCCGAAACGGTCGATGGCGATGATCTGGCCTTGAGTGCCGACATACTTCCACCAGAGACCGGAGACACCGGCCTCAATGGCGACGCGCTTCGTGCAGGCAGCGGGGAGCACGCTTTCGCGATATTCGGCGCTCTGGCGATCAAAACGCTCGAAACACGGCAGGCTCACGACGCGCACGCCGGGCTTGCCTTTGGCACCTTCGACGGCGTGCTGCACCTCGGAACCGGTGGCGATGACGATGGCTTCCAGCGGCGCGGTTTCTTGCACGAGGATGTAACCGCCTTTGAGCGTGCCTTCGCGGCGTGTGGTGGCGCTGGCGTGGCCTTGGTGTGGCAAGTCCTGGCGGCTCAAGGCGAGCAGCGTGGGGCCGTCATGGCGGCTGAACGCGGCGGCGAAGGCAGCGGCGGCTTCTTCGGCATCTCCAGGGCGGATCACATCGAGATTCGGGATCACACGCAGACCACTGACGGTTTCCACCGGCTGATGCGTGGGGCCGTCTTCTCCGACGCCGACACTGTCATGCGTAAAGATGTAGGTGACAGGCAGTTTGGCGAGCGCCGCGATGCGGATGCTCGGGCGGCAGTAGTCCGCAAAGACGAGGAACGTCGCGCCGCTGGCTAGGAAGAGGCCGTCGTAGGCGATGCCGTTGCAGATTGCGCCCATGGCGTGCTCACGGATGCCAAACCAGATGTTGCGGCCGGTCGGATTCGCGGCGGAGTAATCGCCAAGGCCGGTGAGATAGTTCTTCGTGGAGCCGAAGAGGTCCGCGCTGCCGGTGACGAGATGCGGAACGGCCTTGGCGATGTGATTGAGGATCTCACCACCGCTGTTGCGCGTCGCCGCTTTGCCTTCGGCGGGATATTCCGGCACCATTTGGAGCAGGTCTTCCGCTTTGAGCGTGCCGTTGCGGGCGGCGTCCAGTTGTTGGGCCAGTTCAGGATTTGCCGCGCTCCAGGCGAGGTAAGTCTTGTTCCATTCGCCATGGATCGCTGCACGCTTGGCCTTCAAGTCGGCGAAGTAAGCCTTCACTTCATCGCTGACGTAAAAATGCGTGCCCTCAGGGATGCCGAGGCCTTTTTTGGCGGCATCCGCAAACTTCGCGCCGCCTTCGCCGTGGCCTTTGGCCGTGCCGGCGACTTCGGGGATGCCTTTGCCGATGATCGTCTTGGCGATGATGATTTTTGGCTTGCCGTTGTCGTTCTTCTTCGCGGTTTCGATGGCGGAGAGGATCGCGTCGAGGTCATGACCGTCGATGGTCACCGCGTCCCAACCGAGCGCGGTGTAAAGCGCCTGAGTGTCTTCGCTCTGCGTGACTTTGGCCATCGCGTCGAGGGTCACATCGTTGGAGTCGAAAATGAGGATGAGGTTGTCGAGCTTGTTGTGGGCGGCGAAGGCGACGGCCTCACGCGCCACGCCTTCCTGAAGGCAGCCGTCACCGGCAAGGGAGATGACGTGGTTGTCGATGATCGTGTGCTGCGCGGTGTTGTACTTCGCCGCCGCCATTTTGCCGGAAAGGGCATACCCCACCGCATTGCCCACGCCTTGACCCAGAGGGCCGGTGGTGGATTCCACCCCCGGCGTCTCATGAAACTCAGGATGTCCTGGCGTGATGGAATGCAGGACGCGGAACTTAGAAACGTCGTCAATGCTCACCGCGTAGCCGCTCAGGTGTAGCCAGGAGTAGATGAACATCGAGCCGTGGCCAGCGCTGAGGATGAAGCGGTCACGGTTCAGCCATTTCGGCTCTGCTGGATCGCACTGGAGGGCTTGACCAAAAAGAACCGCGCCGATTTCAGCGGAGCCGAGCGGCAGCCCCAGGTGGCCGGAGGAGCACTTGTGGACGGCATCCATGGCGAGGCCACGGGCTTCATTGGCGGCTTGGGCGAGAAGGGTTTTGTTCATGAGCAAAGAGCGAGGGGCGTAGGGCTAAGAGTTGGAAAAAAGCGCCGGAGGCGGCCAGACGCGGGGCCGTTCCTTTACTGGCGCGGGAGTGAGATTCAAGGTCGAAAACTGGGGGGATTCGGACGCTCCAGCGTCCCAAATAGCCGGTCCCCAATCAGCGTGTAAAAGCCGAAGTGGTTCGTCGGCGCGCGATGATGCCCCGCGTGGAAGGAACTGCTGCCAATTTCACGCAAGAGTACTTGACCGAGCGTGCCAAATAGAATGTTCAGCCCGCTATTCACAGCGCCAAGCCGTTTTGCAGGCTGCGAAACAGCAGAACGAGGCGTGAAGGCACCCGCCGCGTGCGTATCGTCTGATGAAGTCATGAAGCCCCTCAAACGCCGCCACTTCCTCGAAGCCTCCGCGCTCGCCTTGGGTTCCCAATTGCTCGGCCAGGTGCCAGGTGATCGACCGAAACAAGAGGCGACCATCAAAGTGCTCAATCCACGCGCTCGCGTGCCGGTGAGCATCATCATCGACGATTCGACCTGTCTGGTGAACCTGAACAAGTTCGCCATCCCGCAGTTCGCGGCGGCGAATCCGGGGCGCTACGATCACTACCCGTGGAAAAGCTGGCCGGATGAGATCCCGGACGATTTTGTGCGCAAATTCGCCGACTGGGCCATGGAGAACGGCGTGAAGGGCAAGTACAGCATCGTGCCCTATCCCGCCTGCGTGGGTCGGCTCGACCTGCAAATCCCCGGTTGGACCCAAAAAGAGCTGCAGGGCAGCATCGGCCTCGTGCGCGAGCGCATCCTGCCGAACTGGGACATTCATCCTGAGATGGTCACGCACACGCGCATCATCAACACGAAGACCGGTCACCCGTTTCCGGAGATCAGTCCGAAGTTCATGGAAAACTGGAAATGGTGCGGCGGCCGCGGCGTGGACGAAATCGCCGACTACATGAGCTACGCGCTCACCATCCTCAAAAACATCGGCCTGCCGTGCGAGGGCGTCACGACACCGGGCGGCTTCGGCAGCGATGCGCGGCCCCAGCTAGCTCAAGCGACCTTCGAGGCCTGCCGCGACGTTTTTCAGACCGAGATCCCGCACTACTTCCGCGATCTCTATGACAAGGGCGAGCAAAGCGTGGCCCCCATCGTGCAAAACGCGACCGGTTTGGACACGGACGATCCGCGCTGTGTCGTCCACATCCTCGGCTGCACGGGCGACTGGACCGGCGGCTGGGATTGCGTGACCCCGAAGGGTGCGGATGCCTTCATCACCGAGGACGGCAAGCGCGGTCGCATGGTCGAGGTGATCCAGCGTGGTGAACCCGCGATCATCGTCTGCCACTGGACGGGCATTTACTGGAACGGCCTCGAAATCGGCTTTGAGATCTTCCGTGAGGTCGTGAAACGCCTCCACGCCACCTTTGATCATTTGCACTGGATGAAACTCAGCGAGATCTCCCGCTACTGGGCCGCAAAGGAGCTGACGCGCATCGAATTCGATGCCGCGAGGCGGGTGGTGGCGCTTCGGGCACCGTTTGCATGCGAGGAGTTCACGCTTTCTCTGCCATTGACTGAAACTGCGCCGCAGGGACTCATCCAGGTTGATTCTCGATTGCAGTTGAAGCCTGGAACATGGTGCCGTGAAAAAGACGCCAGCTTGCTCTGCTTCAAAATGGCCAAGGGAGTTTCGACGATCAGATTTTCGTAGCTTGGACTGGCAGTCGAAGCCTCCGGGATTTGCGGATTCGATGGCCAATCGAATCTACTCCGAGCTTGCCAGATCAAAAACCGGCCTGGATGGTACCGCATGAACAAGGGCAACTTCCATCTCTGGATCATCGGGGCCGTCATGGTGTACATCGGATGGATCGTGTTCGACATGAACCGCTCGGGGTCGTCTTCGGGTGGTACCACGTCGATTTCCGTCGTGCGCACGGCAAAGGTGCCGGTGCTGGTGGAGTTTTATGCCGACTGGTGCGGCCCGTGCAAAGTCGTCGGCCCGATGGTCGATGAACTCGCACAAGAATTGAAGGGCAAGGCCGTCGTGATCCGCATCAACGTCGATGAAGATCCCAAGCTCGCCCGCGAACACGGTGTGAGCGGCATTCCTGCCTTCATCGCCTACAAAAATGGCAGAGAGACCGCGCGTGAGGTCGGCGGCATCTCGAAGGAGCACATGCGCCGGTTGCTAGACCTGTGATCACTTCTCCACCGGCTTGCCTGCGGCTTCCCAGCCGCCGAAGCCTTCGTCGAGATGGATGAGGTTCTTGAAGCCGAGTTTTTCGAAGGATTTCAAGGCGCGCATGCTGCGGCCACCGGCCTGACAGTGAACCAACGTGGGCTGGGTTTTGTCGAGCTTGGCGAGCTGAGCTTCGAAGTCGGCGGCCATGATGTCGATGTTCTTGGCTGTTTTGATGTGGCCGTCTTTGAACTCGTCGGGCGTGCGGACATCCACGATGACGACTTTGCCTGCGGTGATGATTTTGGCGGCTTCGTCGGCTTTGACGTGTTTGACGGGATCAGCGGCGAAGGCCAAGGCGGGAATGAGCAGAAAGAGGAGTGTGGTGAGGAGGTGTTTCATGAAGGCAGAGGTTCTAAGTTTAAGGTTTCAAGGTGTGAGAGAGCAGCGGACTTCGACGGGCATGCGGCTGAGGCGTTGGTAGAGCCGTCGCCGAGAGAGAAGAGGCCACCAGCGGTAGAGGTAGATATCAAGCGGCTTCCACATGGCGACCCAGCCGATGATGGTCAGGCCTTCACGGGCGACGGTCTGCCAGCTTCCGGCGGGCGCCGTGAGCAGGGTGGCAGTGATCTGACAGATGCCGAGGAAGAGCAGACCGATGATTAACGAGGCGCGGCCTTCGCGCATGAGGCGTTTCAGTTCGTGCATCGTCATGTTGGCGCGATACTCGAAATAATGCGCGACGGAGTCGGCGACGACCTTCTGCGCATCGGCGAGATCGGCAGGGCGTTTGGAGAGATGCACGAGGAGTTTCAAATCGTGCTGTTTCGGATGTTCCTGCGCCCAGCTGACGATGAACTCCTCCGCGTTGCGGTCCAGATCGCGCTCATGGAAGGGAGAGGGGTCCATGGAGTTGAACAACTGGTTCAACTCCGTGAGCTTGACCTCGATGAGTCCGGTCATGACGGGAAAATGACGAAGGACGAAATAATGGCGAAGCCCGAATGACGAGGCTGAAGCTTGCCCTTGTGTTGAGGTTGATCTTCGAGCGTCGTCATTGGGACTTCGTTCGTCATGCGGGTTTACTCATTCGTCATTTGCCGCTCGCGGCAGCATATTGCTTCGCCACTTCCGCCCAGTTCACCACGTTCCACCACGCGGCGATGTAGTCGGGGCGTTTGTTTTGATACTTGAGGTAGTAGGCGTGCTCCCAGACATCCAGGCCGAGGATTGGGGTGCCAAGATCGGCCTCTTCGACGACGCCTTTCATGAGCGGGTTGTCCTGGTTCGGCGTGGAGGTGACTTTGAGCGCACCATCCTTGGTGACGATGAGCCAAGCCCAGCCGGAGCCGAAGCGCTTCGTGCCAGCTTCGCCAAAGACTTTCTTGAAGTCGTCGATGCTGGTGAAGGTGCTCTGGATGGCCTCGCCTAGCTTGCCTTCGGGGCCTTTCGGGCCGCTGCCAGCAGGAGCCATCCATTTCCAGAACCAGGTGTGGTTCACATGACCACCGCCGTTGTTGCGGATGAGCATGCGCTGGGCTTCGGGGACGGCTTTGAGGTCGGAAATGAGGGCGATAGGGTCGGTTTTGTCCACGCTGGCGGCTTTCAAGGCATCGCCGAGATTCTTGATGTAGGCGGCGTGGTGCTTGCCGAAGTGGATATTCATCGTCATGGCGTCGATGTGCGGCTCCAGAGCCTCAGGAGCGTAAGGCAGGGGGGATTGAGTGAGATCAAGCGCCTGGCTGTTGGCTGGGGCGATGAGGGATCCAGCGAGGGCGGCGGTGCTGGTGGTGAGGAAGATGCGGCGGTTCATGGTGGTGGTTTGGGTTTGAGTGCGCGGCATGATACGAAGCTTGGCAGCCCGATGTCACGGCTAAAGTGACCGCGACACCGCTATAAAGTGACCGCGACATGGCTATAAAGTGACGCGTGCAAAGCTTTGCCGTCGTGGTAAGATCTTGTTTGTCATGGCCGCCGTTACTCATCCCCCCGAGTGGACCACTCCACAGTCCTCGTTTCGTTCCCGCGACGATTGGAGCCTGAAATGGTGGGTCATGTTCGCGCTGATCCTCTCCGTGGTGTTTCACATGATGCTCGTGGTGGGGTTCGACTTCTTGGGCGTTTCCGCCATGCAGCCGGTCAAAATGCGCGATGTGCCGGAGCGCTTCCGCATCAGCGAGAAGGTGCTCAAGGAGCAGCAGGCCATCCAGCAGATCCCTGAGATCATCGCCCCGGGCAATGTGCCGGACATGAAGGCCTTCGAGCCGAATCTGGACAACTTTGATAAAATGCAGGAGCTGCCAGCCAATCAGGAGATCGACCTCACGCCAAATGTGAAGGAGATCACCAACTTCATCCGCGCCAACGATCCCGGTGACGGCGCTCCCGGTTCTCCCAAGGCCTCCGACATGGCCATGCTCCTCGCGCCGCAAACGATGGCCGCGCCTGACATCGCCGCCGAGATGGCCAGTGTGCGGCGGGACGTGCTGTCGAAGCCCGTGTCGGAAAAACAAATGCTGCTCGATGCCGGCGCGCTTGATCCCGGCGAAGGCGGCAAAATGGACAGCGGCCTGCTCGACGCGGTGAAAAGCCAGGGCACCACGACCGCCGCAGGCGCGCGTGTGAAGGGCTTCAGCAATCTCGACGACCTCCTTGGCGGCGGTGGCAAGATGGGCGGCAGCACCGCGCCGATCCTGATGCCGACGGATCTGCTCTTCGACTACGGCAGCGATCAACTGGCCGAAGGCGCCCGCCTCAGCCTCATGAAGCTGGGTTTCCTCATTCAAAAGAACCCGGACTCGCTCTTCATCATCGAAGGCCACACGGACAGCTTCGGTGGTGAGGATTTCAATCTCGAACTCAGCATCCGCCGCGCGAACGCGGTGGTTTCATGGCTGCGGGAGTCGCTCGGGCTTGGCAGTGATCGCATCCAGGCCATGGGCATGGGTAAATCGAAGCCGATCGTCAGCGTCGCTGGCACAGTGGAGGAGCAGGGCCTGAATCGCCGCGTGGAGATCAAGGTTCGGCCGAAAAAGTAATCACCCCTTTCACCTTCGCAGCACGCATGCCGGTCAAATCCGTGTTTCTGCATCTCACAAGGCTCTGGCTGAGCGGCGGTCGCTGGGTGGTGATGCTTGCGGGTTTGGTATTCTTCGTCTGGTGTTCTGTGCGAGCGTTTCAGCGGCAAAGCGAAACCGGAGCCGAGATGCACGAGCAGGAACGCATGTATCTGAATGCCGCCATTGAGACGCGGCATGATCTGACGCCGGACTTTTCCAAGGGAGTCTCCAAGCCTCTGAACGACTGGCTGCCGCATCGCACCGATGGTGTGGTGCGGCCGATGTGGCCCTGGCTTGCTGCGTGGAGTATCTCGGCGGATCATCCGCCTGCATCGGCGAGCTTGAGCGCCGAGGATCACCAAGTGCTGCGCTCCGGCAAGCGCTGGCTTTTTGGCCTGAGTCTGGGATTCCTGCTGATGCTTGGCTTGGCGGCGGCACGCGCCTTTTCAGTGCCTGCGGCCTTGCTGACGATCCTGACGATCGGTTTTGGGGTGCTGCTGCCTGCATCGAGCGAGTTTTTGCCGGATGGGTTGTTTCATCTCCTGTTTCTGCTCGTCTGGGTGTGCTGCATCGCTGCGCTGAAGCGCAATTCACTCTGGCTCTACGGCATGATCGGCTTTTTTTCCGCGCTGGCGAATCTGGCCCTGCCGACCGCGACGACGCTGGTGCTCGTCTTTATTTTTGTCAGCACTCTGCGCTGGTTGTGGGGGCTGATCGTGGCGCACTGGTTTCAGGAAGACCGCACCACGCTCTGGGTATGGCGGAATCACTGGCTGGGCATGATTTTGCTCGTGGTTTGCCACCTGATCACTGTGGGGCCGATGCTCGCGCACGCCACGGAGAAGCTGGGCGACGCCGCGCCCTTCTTCTGGCGCTGGTTTGATGATGAAAACGCTCTGCGGCAGTGGACGGCGGCGCATCAGACCCGCGAGTCCTTGCTGGCCGTGCCAGCGGGCGAGCTGCCGAGCTACGCGAACTTTCTCGAATCCCATGCCTCGGACGCGGTGAATGAGCGGCTGAGTCAGGGCGGTCTGAAAATGATCGAAGCCGTGCTGCAATGGCCCTGGAGTCTTGATTCGTTGCCACACGAGCGCGGCGTCTTCGTGGCCGGGCTCACGGCGGTCCTGATGATGCTGATGCTCATTGTGTGGTTTGTGGCACCGCGTGCCGCTCATGCTGGGCAGGCGCTGCATCCAGAGGCCGCACCGCTGGTGTTTTTCACGGTGTTGGCCTTGGTCGTCTGCACACTGGATTTTGGCTGGGACATGCCCGTTCTCACCTGGGGTAGCCGCCATCTCGCGCTGTATCCGCCCCTGGTGCTCAGCCTGCTGTGGGCCAGCGAGGCGCTGGTGCAGCGTGCCCGCCGGCGGCAGATGCGGCTGCCGATTTTCGTGATGTATGAGGCGATTCTGTGGGCGCTCTGCGTCTTGGCGGTGCTGCGGGTGATCGCGGTCTTGCAGCCCGCCTCTTTCACGGCATGAATGCGCCCCCCGATTCATGGCCGCCCCCAAACACCGCTTCATCCTCTGTTTCGACTTCGACGGCACTCTGGTGCATCCAGAGAGCGATCCTGTGTATCATCCCGGTTTCGGGCAGATGATCAAGGTGCTGCGCGGCCAAGGTGCTGCGTGGGTCATCAACACCGGGCGCAGCTTGAGCCAGACGCTGCAAGGACTTGCGCAATACGGCATTTTTTCGGAACCAGACTTCATCATCGCTCAGGAGTGCGACATCTATAAGCCCGGCTTCTTCAGCCGCTGGACGGATTACGGCTCCTGGAACCGTCTGGCGCGTCGTGCGCAGGAGCGCTTCGTTAAAGATCACCAGCCTTCGTTTCAAGCCATCAAGCAAATGGTCGAGACTGAGACGCAAGCCTCCTTCATTTCGGGTGGCGAGGGAGAGATGGGCATCGTCGGCACCACGGATGCCGAACTCGACGGCATCTGCGCCTACATCGACTCGCATGCTCGGCAGTTCCCAGACATCGGCTACCATCGCAACGGCATCTACCTGCGCTTCTCCCACAGCGGTTACAGCAAAGGCACTGCGCTGAGTGAGCTGGCGCGCCTACTTGGCCTCGACGCGTCTGCCTGCTTCGCGGCTGGAGACAATTTCAACGACCTCAGCATGCTCGACCCGCGCCACGCCCGCATGATTGCCTGCCCGGTCAACGCGCTCAAACCCGTGAAGCAGGTCGTGCAAACCTATGGCGGCTTCATCGCCACGCGCCCTGCTAGCGAGGGCATGATGGAGGCGCTGACGCACTTCTTCGGCGGTGATCCGGCTCCGACGGCCTGATTTCACCCTGCAAACCGGCCCGTGACCAGAAAGCGCCTCACGCTACGCATCACGGCCGGTCTGAACAGCACTGTGAGATGATTCACCGGCAGGACGGTGAAATCCGCCTGCCCTTCCACCTGTCCGCCTTGGGTGGAGACGATGCCATCGTGCTCCGCGCCCAGCACATGGCCGAACAAACGCAGCGTGCCCTTGTTGCCCATCAGCACGCCAGTTTCAGGCGGCAGCGGCCCGAGCGCCTTGGGCGTGTGGTGCGGCTCTGTGCCCAGTTCATCCACCACCGGCCCTAGCACCCAGCGTGGCCAGCCCAGCGGCCGCACCATGTCGATGATCTCACTGCCCTGGTTCGGCGGCACCAGCAAAACGGCGCGTCCCAGTGGAAACGCCGGATCACGCCGCGCCGCCCAGGCCCGAAACACGATGCCGCCGAGTGAATGCGTCACAAAATGCACCCGCGAACCCGCTTCCAGCGTCAGTTCCGCCAATCCCGGCTCAATGTGCCGCTCCACCGCCTCCGCGATCGAAACACTGCGGGAGGGATAGCCGATGAATCGCACGCGATACCCGCAAAACCGCAGCCACGCAGCCACGACCCACATGCTGCGCGGCGTTCGCCCGAGTCCATGAATGAGGACGACGGTGTCGGTGGGGGCGGAGCTGGCAGCGGGCATGTTTCAAGCGAATGGGAAGGATTGGCAGCGGAGGAGGGCCTCCGCGCTCCGTTATTCGGCCCAGGCCTCGCGGATGAGGCGGAGAAAGTTGCCGTGCATGATGTTGGCGATGTCCTCGGGCTTGTAACCGCGTTTTTCGAGCATGGCGGGGATGCGGGCGAGGTCGGCGATGGTGTCGAGGTCTTCGGGGGTCTGTTCGGTGCCGTAGCCGCCGTCGAGATCCGTGCCAATGCCGCTGTGCAGGGCGTTGCCGGCGAGTTGGCAGACGTGGTCGATGTGGTCGCAGATGACTTCAAGTTTGAGGCCGACTTGTTGAGGCGTGGTTTGGCCACGAGTCCAGCCGGGGACCATCATCCAGGCATCAAGGGCGGCCCCCATGACGCCTCCGCGTTCGATGAGAGCCTTGATTTGATCGTCGCTAAACTGCCGCGGATCGGGCACGAGGGCGCGGCAGTTGCTGTGGCTGGCCCAGACCGTGCCGTGATGGATGTCGAGCGCCTGCCAGAAGCATTCATCACTCAAATGAGTGACGTCGAGGATCATGCCCAGGCGGTCCATTTCCTGAATGAGTTCTTTGCCACCGGGACGCAGCGGCCCGACCTGATCGTGGCCGAGGGCATAGCGGCACACGCCGTAGTGGGCTGGACCCATGGCGCGGAGTCCCTGCGCCCAAGCGTCTTCGAGATGGCCGACGCTGCGAATGGAGTCGGCCCCTTCGAGGCTGAGGATGTAGCCGATGGCTTTTTCGTCATCGGGAATGCTGTCGTCACTCCAGAGAGCGATCATTTCATCGAGTTCGAGCAGGTTGGTGATCTGGCGGAGCTGGCCGTCCTCCTCCATGGCTCGATACCAAGAGAGCTGGCCCTGGGTTTCGGCCCAGGCTTGCTCGGGAGACATCCAGTTCGCGATCGGCGAGACTCCCGGCATGCATCCAGCGAGCTGGGTGGCCACGCAGAGACCGACTTTGCCACGGCGCATCTCAGGAAAGGCGGTGGTGCCAGCAGCGCGGCCTTTCCCAGTCATACCGGCCTCACGGCGGCGGATCTCATGAACGGGGAGACGGAGGTCGCGGTTAAAACCGCCGAGGGCGTTGAGACTGAGGTCGAGGTGAGCGTCGAAGGTGAGCATGGGGATGGAATATCAAATGAGTCAATCCAGAGGGCGAATGAGGCATCACTCTACGCCGAGAATCCCCAACGTCATTCATAGCGATAACCCGCTCCATGCACGGTGCGGATGATGCGCGGCTGGGAGGGGTCTTTTTCGACGCGTTTGCGAAGCTGGGAGATGTGCTGGTCGAGGGCGCGGCTCTCGGGGAAGAAATCGACGCCCCAGACCTCGTCGGCGAGGGTATTGCGATTGATGACCTTGCCGCGGCGGTCATGGAGGAGGCGCAGGAGCTTCACATCCCGCGGACTGAGTTGAATTTCCTGCTTGTCCCGGTAGGCGCGCAGTTCGGCGGGCACGATGCGCAAGTCGTCCATGGTGAAGGCTTCTTCCGCGTCCTTGGACCCTGCGCCGCTGCGCATGGCGGTGCGGCGCAGGATGGCGCGGATGCGGGCGATGATCTCCTTCACGCCAAAGGGTTTGGTCATGTAATCGTCCGCGCCAAGCTCAAGACCGAGCACGGTGTCGATCTCTTCGGCTTTGGCCGTGAGGAAGAGAATGGGCACTTTTTCGTCCTGCTTGCGGATCTGACGGCAGACTTCATAGCCGTTGAGGCCTGGCATCATGACGTCGAGGCAGATTAAATCTGGGCTTTCGGCGCGGAAAAAGTCCACCGCTTGGAGTCCGTCGCTAGCGGCGATGACTTCGTGGCCTTCCATGCTGAGCACCTCGCGCAGGGCGTCGCGGGTGTGGTCGTCGTCTTCGGCAATGAGGACCTTGGTCATGGCTGGTGGGGGAGGGTCAGAATGAAACGCGCACCGTCGCGATACTGCGGGCAGACGGTGAGAGTGCCGCCGTGCAATTGTGCCAGCTCGCGTGAGATGGTCAATCCAATGCCGGTGCCGCTGACACCTTCGGCGAGGTCGGAGCGCAGACGCTCAAACGGCTCGAACACGGTGCGGCGCTTGCCTGAGGGGATGCCTGGACCGTGGTCTTCCACGATGATGCGCGTGCTGTTCGCGTCGTGCTCGGTGCGGATGCCGATCCACTTTCCGACGTTGGCATACTTGTCCACGTTGGAGATGAGGTTGCCCAGGATCTGCTCGATGGCGTCCGCGTCCGCCTGGATGGAGGAGGGGCCATTGAGCGACGAGGTGATCTCGAAGCCCTTGGTTTCGAGAAGCGGCTTCCAGAACTCGATATTGCGGCCAACCAGTTCATCCAGCACGAGGGCAGTGGGCTGGATGGTGAGCTTGTCGCGCTGCTGGCGGGCGTAATTGAGCACGTTTTGGATCAGGCGGTGCAGTCGCGAGGTCTCTGCCTCGACGACACCGAGCTGGCGCTTCGCGATGGCATCTCCCTGCGACTCGGCACGTTGCGCGGCCATCTCGGCATACAGCCGGATGTTGGTGAGCGGCGTTTTCAGCTCATGAGAGATTTGGTTGACGAAGGTGACACGCTGCTGCGCCACGCGGATCTCCCGGGCGCTCTCGTGGAAATACAACCACCCCACGACGAACACGAGAATGATGCCTGAGCCGACGCCGAGCAGAATGGGGAAAAGATACGGTTTGGGGAATTCCTCGGTGGCGGGGGTGTAGGCCAGTTCCCACTGCGAGAGCGGCTCGGAGCAGGCGCGGTGGGCTGCTGGCGTGCGCTCGGAGCCTGGGAGACGCTTGCCCCAATCATGCAGGGAAATCCCACTCACCGTGGTAAGCATCATGCGTCCCGGTGGCGCGTCCAAGCCAGGCTTTGGCTGCCGCAGAAACAAGGCCTTCATGAGCGCTTGCGGGTTCATCAGGGCGCAACTCAGACCACCGTCGGCAAAACGATGCCAGTAGATGAAGGTGGAGTCGCCCACATGCCAGCCGCTCCAGGACTGCACAGTTTCAGCCTCCGGTCGGTCATCGATGTGATAGCCGAAGATCTTCAAATAAGTGAACCAAGCCGTGGTGCGCGGCAGTGTGGCGGCGGACATTCCAGTTGAACTGAAGCGTTGAAATGGCGGACCGCCTGCGTCGGTGGAGAAAGGAAATTCCGTCTCAGGCTGCCGGGTGGCGCTGCTAATGGCCTGGATTCTTTCCTCCACGTTGAAAGCCTGCCCTGGCTCATACGGTGCTTTTCCGGTAAATGTGTCCAATGGGCCCCCTGTGCCTGCCTTGGCCCACGTTTGGGCGATCCATGGGTGCGTCGCCAGCCTTGCGGACATCAGCCGCGCGGAGCCGTCGCTCCTCGCCCCCCATTCGTCGAGGCGGTCCGTGAGCTGGCGCATGTCATGCAGCAGGTGGTTGTCAGCGGAGCTAAGTCGCTCGGCCAGAACGGCTTGCATGGAGGCGTCGGTGCGCTTTTCCGCGTCACGGATCAGATAGGTTCCCAGCCAAGCCAGCAGCGCCAGTGGAAGGAGCACCAGAATGATGAACAGGATCGTTGAGGGGCGTTGGATCATTCGCGAGACGGATAATTTAGCCTCGCGATCTATCGGGTCATCTAAAAATTATAAAAACCATAAAATAGCCAGGGCGGACTTTTGAGGTCCGCCCTGGGAATTCATGCGAGTTACCAACAGCCAGAAGGATAACAACACGTTGAGAAAGGGGTGATCGCAGAGGAGTCAATCGCCCCCCTTGATCTATTTCGAGGATGGCAGGCGCCCAAAACAATGCGTCAGACGCGCATTCTCTCCGGTTTCTGCGAAGACGGGGGGATGGACGAATCCTTACCCCAATGGCGCTGGGCTTTGCCTTGGGCTGAGGAAGGCACCCCGTCGGTGTGTGAATCAGCCGCTCACGGGCTCAAACGCACCTTCACCCACTCGCCGCTCGCTTTGCGGTAGCGGATGCGATCATGCAAACGGCTCACACGGCCCTGCCAAAACTCGATTTCGTCCGGGAGCAGCGTGTAACCACCCCAATGAGGCGGGCAGGGCACCTGGCCTTCAGGATACTGCGCCTTCAAATCGGCATCGCGCTGCTCCAACCACTCGCGGCCGGGGATCACGACGCTTTGATCTGACACCCAGGCACCGATTTGATGCCCGTAGGGGCGGCTGGCGAAGTATTTCTGCGCATCGGCATGATCGAGCTTCGAAATCACGCCCTTCAGGCAGACCTGATGATGTCGGTCCGTCCAGAGGAAGCAGGCGGCCGCACGCGTATCGGCGGTGATCTCCTTGCCCTTCCGGCTCTCGTAGTTCGTGTAGAAATGGAAACCGCGCTCGTCGATGCCCTTCAAAAGCACCGTGCGCACCGTGGGCGTGCCATCGAGACCGTTCGTAGCCAGACTCATGGCATTCGGCTCCGGCAGTTTGTGAGCGAGGGCGTCATTGATCCAATGCGTGAACAACTCCACCGGATCGGCTGGGGCGCTGTGCTCGTCGAGTTCGCCCTGGTCGTAGCTCACGCGCAGGTCAGGTAGGTTCGGTTTGTCAGTGGGATTCATTCGGGTTACAAGAAACGTGTGTCGTGCGGCCTCCGCTACGTCAGCTTTGGTCTTTTCGCCCTCTTTTGTCCCATGTCATCCCCGGTCACCGGTGTCATCCACGATCTCGAACGCATCCTGCTCACGCCGGAACAAATCCACGCTCGTGTGCGCGAGATGGCGGCCCTCTTGAATGCGGCGCTGGCAGGCAAGGTCGTCACCGTCGTGGCGCTGATGGATGGCGGCCTGTTTTTTGTGGCGGATCTTTTGCGTGCGCTCGAACTGCCCGTGCGCCTGCACACCCTCAGCGCCAGCAGCTACCAGGGTGGCACTGCCACCACGGGCGAGGTGAAGGTGAGCTGGCCCGCAGACGTCGATCTGCGCGGTCAGGACGTGCTCCTGCTCGATGACATCCTCGACACCGGTCTCACGCTCAGCGTGATCTCCGAACGCATCCTCGCCCAGCAGCCTGCCAGCCTGCGCACCTGCGTTCTCCTCAGCAAACGCCGCCAACGCCTGCGTGAGGTAGCGCTCGACGACGCCGGCTTCGAAATCGACGACGAGTTCGTCGTCGGCTACGGCATGGATTACATGGGCCGCTTCCGCAATCTGCCCTGCATCGGCATCCTCAACCCGCACAAGCCGTCATGAAGCTGCGCGTGCTGTTTTTTTCCGTCCTGCGTGACATCACTGGTGCCGCTGAAGTCGCACTCGAACTGCCCGCAGGCAGCACGATGGCCGATCTTCTCGCTCAAATCGAGTCCCGCTGGCCCAAGCTGCGCGACTGGCAAAACAGCCTGCTCCTCGCCCTCGATCAAACCTATGTGAAGCGCGATGCACTGCTGCACGACGGCGGTGAAGTGGCGATCATGCCGCCAGTGCAGGGCGGCTGAGGATCACTTCTTTCCGCCCTTGATGTATTCCTCGCGGCTTAGGGTGCCGTTGCCGTCTTTGTC
>JAPLUL010000176.1:0-24428 GCA_026397635.1 Verrucomicrobiota bacterium
GAGGAAATTCTTGAGGCTGCCCGCAAGGCGCATGTGGACTCTTTTGTCCAGGAGTTCCACGAGGGCTACCAGACAATCATTGGGGACAGCGGCTCCAAGCTTTCCGGAGGCCAGAAACAACGTATTTCCATCGCCCGCACCATTCTCCGCGGCTCGCCCATTCTTCTGTTGGACGAGGCCACGTCCGCGCTGGACACCGAGAGCGAGCGCATCATTCAGAATGCGCTGCATGACCTCGCTGAGGGGCGCACGGTGATTGCCATTGCCCACCGGCTTTCAACGGTCCTTGCGGCGCACAAAATCATTGTGATGAAAGACGGCAAGGTGGAGGCGGTCGGCTCCAACGAAAGTCTGCTCGCCAGCTGCCGTCTCTATCAAAAGCTGCACCGTCTTCAGTTCAAGACGGAGACAAATTTTTTCGTGAGCGTTTAACCCCCTTGGCCCCATGTGTTCGATGAACAGACACGAATGTTGTTTATGAAGCTGTTTTTCGTCTGCAACATTGCCTCGGATTTCAAATCATTTGTGCCCACCATCCTATTCTTCTTGAAGGGCGGGCACGACGTCTCAGTCTATCTGGCGCGGCGGATCGGGGCCTACATAGGCTGCGGAGACTTTTTGGAGGAAATCAAGACTGGCGGTGGCCGGGTGATTTTCTATGACGGTTCGACCGAGGATGGAATGTATCCTGGGCTCCTGCCAAAGGGGAAAAAGCCTCTCGCACTACCTGTCTCAGGAACTCTATTTAAAAACATGCACCGGCTCATTCGCGTCAAACGGTTCTTCCACGAGCTGCTGGCCGCGCACATGCCTGAGATTGTTTTCCTTTCCCAAGAAGATATCCATTATCTTTCCCCTCTGATTGTTCTTGAGGCCCAGGCGCTGGGAATCGGTGCGCTGGTCATTCCTTTTGTTATGGACAACCCTGAAGGAGCCGCTGAGGAGTTTTCCAAGAAGCCGGACTACCTCGTGCGCTCGATCCTCACGAAGATCATCGCAAAGCGCTATCCTTCCTGGGTGATAGAATACAAGGGCCGCGAGGTCTTCCATGTTCCTCCCATGACTGTGGTGGCCCTGGAATGGCTTAAGCTCGCCCCCATTTCCCCATGGAGCAACGCCTGCTCCTTTGCCCACGCCGTGGTCGTTGAAGGCAGTGCTGTTCGTTCAAAGGATCCGCATGCCCGCAGCAAAAGTCGGCCCATCGGATCCCTCACCATGGATGCGATGCATGAGATCCGATTGAATGCGGCGACGCTGAAGGCTCAACTGCTGCAGGAGGTAGGGCTTGACCCGTCTCGCCCGTTCCTGCTCTGTGCGCTACCACCCAACCAGTTCAACACCAACCGTGAGGGGATGGAATTTGAGAGCTATATCGATGTTATTCAGTTCTGCCTCGCGGCACTTGGCCAAAGTGGCTGGCAGGTGATCGTGAACCTGCATCCCCGCACAGAGGCGGCCGACTTCGGGTTGAACACTCAGGAGCATCCAAACATCAAGGTGTCCACCAGCCCCATCTGGCGGTTGATTGCCTTGTGTGACGTTTACCTGTCATTCACGTCCGCCACCATTCGCTGGGCCATCGCATGCGGCACCCCCGTCATCAACTACGACGTGTACCGCTATCACTTTGACGACTACCGCGGCGCTCCTGGAGTGGTGCACACAGATTCCAAACAAGACTTTGTCGCTTTTCTCAACCACACCGCGGAGGACAGTCAATACCTAGAAGAATTAAAAGCTCATCAACAACGCTGCGCCCCGGAGTGGGGATGTCTAGACGGTCGCAGTCACGAGCGGCTGCTGGCTCTTTGCGACGAGGTCCTGGCAGCTGCAAAAAAACTAATCTATGAAAGCCGCACTTATTGGTCTGGGCCGCATGGGCCGACGACACCTTGAAAACCTCCTGAACCTCCAACTCGATGTGGTCGGTCTCTGTGATCCCATTGAGGCGGCGCGCCTTGACGCACGCGCCCACGCGAATCTGGCGGAGTCCTGCCTGTTTGCCGACCCTTATAAAATGCTCGCGCAAGCTCGTCCCGAGCTGCTAATTATTTCCACCACCGCCGATGCGCACGCGGACCTTACCTGCACGGCGGCTGAACATGGCGTCTCTCTGATCATGTGTGAGAAGCCCATGGCCACCAGCATTGCGGCCGCACGCCGCATGCTTGATGTCTGCGCCCGGCATGGCGCCCGGCTGGCCATCAACCACCCCATGCGCTTCATGGAGCAATACAACGTTCCCAAAGCCATGCTTGACTCGGAACAGTTCGGCGGCCTGAAAAGCGTCCATGTCGCAGGGGGCAATTTTGGCATTGCCATGAACGGCACCCACTATTTCGAAAAGTTCCGTCATATGACCGGCTCGCCCATCGTCGAGGCACAGGCGTGGTTTAGCTCGGAAAAAGTGACCAATCCGCGCGGACCGCAGTTTGAGGACCGTGCCGGGGCGCTTCGCTTGGTGACGGCCAGCGGCGTTCGCCTTACCATGGACTGCGGCAGCGACCAGGGCCATGGGTGCCGGGTAATCTACACCGCGCGCAACGGCCAGATTTTTGTGGATGAACTTGGAGGCAAGGCTTACTGGACGGCACGCAAAGCTGAGCATCGCGAAATGCCCACGACCCGTTATGGTATGCCATGGGACGAAGGTGAATTGCGGATCGAGCCGGCAGACGCGCTGATACCCTCGCTGCGTCTTTTGAACGCGCTGCTGGCAGGAAAAGAGTTCACCAACGGAGAGGACGGCCTCGCCGCCATTCGCGTCCTAGTGGCGGCCCATGTTTCCGACGCCGAGAACAACCGCACGGTTCGTATGGACGAAAAACTTCCGGATGACCACGTGTTTCCCTGGGCCTAACATCCTTCATGAATCAAGAAACCACTCAAATCGCCTTTGTCGGTGCCGGCGGCATGTGCCGTGAGCACGCCAAGGCTTTCACCTCACTTCCCAACACCCGTCTGTCCGGCATTCACAGCCGTAGCAGCGCTAGGGCCGAGGCTGTCGCCGCCGACTACTCGATCCCGGTCGTCGCCGCCAGCATCGCGGAGCTTTATGAGAAGACCAAGGCCAGCCTTCTCGTCATCGCAGTGCCTGAGATGTCGATCCGCAGTGTCGCGGAGGTGGCTTTCAAGTTTCCGTGGACCATTCTTATGGAGAAGCCGCCGGCCAAGGACCTTGCCGAAGCGCTCCATCTCGAGTCGCTCGCGCAGCAGCACGGACGCACCGTATACGTGGCCCTGAACCGTCGCTTTTATTATGGCACGGAGGCGATTTTGCAAGATGCCGGATCACGTGAGGGCGAGGCCCGCTTCGTCCGCGTGGAAGACCAGCAATCCCTGGAAACTGCCCGCTCTCTTGGGTACGATGAGGAGATTGTGCAGCGCTGGATGTACGCCAACTCCATTCACCTCGTAGACTTCCTCCGGACGCTGTGCCGCGGCGCGGTGAAAAAGATCACGCCAATCACCCCCTGGAATCCAGTCGCACCCGCCTATGTGATCGCGGCCGTGGAGTTTGACAGCGGTGATGTGGGTCTCTACGAAAGCACCTGGAACGGACCGGGTCCTTGGACGGTGACGGTCAACACGCCGGGACGCCGCTGGGAACTTCGCCCGCTGGAGCAGGCGAAGTTCATCAACGCAGGCGAACGTGCGCTCAACGAGGTCCCTGCGACGGACGCGGACAAGAACTTCAAACCAGGCTTTCAACGTCAGGCGGAAGAAGTGATTAAAGCCTTGAGAGGGACCCCTTCCCGCGCTCCCACTCTTGCCAGTGCCATCGAAACGATGCGCATGATATCCATCATCTTCGGAGTTGCATGAAAGTCGTCGCTGTCATCACTGCTCGCGGGGGCTCCACCGGCCTTCCACGCAAGAATCTCCTGCCTTTGGCCGGAAAACCACTGGTGGCGCATTCTATTCTGGCCGCAAAGGGTGCCAAGCTGGTGGACCGTGTGATCGTTTCGACTGACGACCCGGAGATCATGAACGTCGCGTTGAAGTGGCGGGCCGAGGTGCCTTTTGTCCGCCCTGCGGAACTTGCCACGGGTGAATCCGCCCACATTGATGTCATGCTGCATGCAGTGGACTGGCTGGAAGCGCAGGGTGATCTGCCAGATGCTGTTTTGCTGTTGCAGCCCACCACGCCGATGCGCACGTCCGAGGATCTCGATGGAGCAATCCGGCTCATGGAGAAGACCGGCTGTCCGGCGGTCGTCGGTGTCTGCCCGGCGGCGGTGCATCCCTACCTCACATACAAGGTGGAGGAAGGCGGCCGGTTGAAGGGCTTCATTGATCATGGCATGCGCTACCCGCGCCGCCAGGATCTGCCGCCTGCATTCAACCTCAACGGCGGCCTGTATTTGAACCGCTGCGCTTCACTGCGCGAAAGCCACCAGTTTCAACCGCCGGGCGCCTACGGGTGGGTCATGCCGGAGGATCGTTCGGTGGACATCGACACGCTGAATGATTTTGCCATAGTTGAAAACATCCTGGCCGGGCGCCAGTAATCCACCCATGTCCGCATCCCGTATCACCACCGAAAGTCCATGCTTCATCATCGCTGAGGCAGGTGTCAATCATAATGGCGATCTCGCCCTCGCGAAGAAACTGGTGCAAGCCGCAGCCGAGTCCGGCGCGGACGCCGTCAAATTTCAGACGTTCCAAGCGAAGCATCTCGTCACTGCCGACGCTCCGCAGGCGGCCTACCAGGCGCGCAACACAGGCAAGACAGAAAACCAATTCGACATGTTGAAACGGTTGGAATTACCCCTGGATGCCTTCGCCGAACTCTGTCGCTACAGCCAGGAACAGGGCATCATGTTCATGTCCACCGCTTTTGACGAGGAGAGTGCCGACTTCCTTGCGGGACTGGGAATGCCCATTTTCAAGATTCCTTCCGGTGAGCTAACCAACCTGCCACTGCTACGGCATGTGGCACTTTTTGGTCGGCCTGTGATCGTCTCCACCGGCATGGGCACCATCGCGGAAATCCAGGAGGCGGTGAACACCATCAAGGCGGCGGGCAACGAGGACATCACCGTGCTCCATTGCGTCACGGACTACCCCACACCACCCGACCAAGTCAATCTGCGAGCCATGCATGTCATACAGGCCGCATTGAATGTTCCAATCGGCTACTCTGACCACACCATGGGCATTGAGGCCAGCGTCATTGCTGTGGCCGCTGGTGCCAAGGTGATCGAGAAGCATTTCACCCTAGACTGCAATCTCCCCGGCCCGGATCACAAAGCGTCGCTGGAACCCAAGGATCTGGGCGAGATGGTGCGTAGCATCCGGCGGGTGGAAGTGCTACTGGGAAGCAGCCAAAAGCAGCCTAACGAGGCGGAACTCGCGGTGGCGAAGATCGTCCGACGCAGTGTTGTGACGACGTGTGAAATCGCCGCAGGATCCGTGCTGGAGGATTCCATGCTGGTGCTACGACGTCCGGGCACTGGGATTCCGCCTGCTCAGTTGCCGGAAGTACTGGGCCGCCGCTCATCCCGCAGCATTGCCGCAGGCACGATACTGTCTTGGGAGGACTTGGAATGAAGCGCGTAGCGGTCGTCACCGTCGGTCGGTCGGACTACAGTATCTACCGACCGCTGCTACGCCGAATCATAGACCATCCAGAGTTTGAACTGCGCATGCTGGTTTCTGGCATGCATTTGGAGGACAAATACGGCCTCACAGTTCGGATCATTGAAGAGGACGGCTTTTCGATCCACGCCCGCATTCCCATTCTACAGGCATCTGATACCTCCGAAGCGGTAGCCTGCGCTATGGGCGCAGGCGTGACGGGCTTTGGCAAATATTTTGCTAAGGAGCCGCCAGACCTGTTGGTGGTGCTTGGAGACCGCTTTGAAATGTTCGCCGCTGCGCTCGCCGCAGTGCCGTTCAACATTCCGATCCTGCATCTGCATGGCGGAGAGTTGAGTGAGGGGGCCATGGATGACCGCTTTCGACACGGACTCACAAAAATGAGCCACCTGCACGGGGTGGCGACAGAGATTTATCGCCAACGGGTGATTCAGCTCGGCGAGGAGCCGTGGCGGGTGATTCATTGTGGGGCATTGTCGCTCGACAATCTCAATGACATTCAGCGGCTGAGCCGCGCAGAACTCGAAGAGCGCTTTCATCTGGATTTGAGCACGCCACCGCTGCTCGTGACGCTGCACCCGACGACGAGCGAACATGAGCAGACCGGACCACAGACAGACGCGCTGCTGGCAGCGCTGCGTGAGCTTGATCTGCCGGTGATTTTCACCATGCCCAACGCTGACATGGCTGGGCAGGTGATCCGAGCACGCCTGGAAGAGTTTTGCTGTCAAGTATCCACGGCGCGCACGGTCGAAAACTTTGGGCCGGAGGGCTATTTCTCCATTCTGGGAGAGGTATCTGCGATGGTGGGCAATTCTTCTAGTGGACTGCTAGAGGCACCATCCTTCGCGTTGCCCGTGGTCAACATTGGAAACAGGCAAAAGGGGCGGCTGCGTGCCGGGAACGTCCTGGATGTGCCTTTCGATGCCACGCAGATCGCTAAGGCGATCCGCAAGGCGGTGTCACCTGAATTCCGCACCACCTGCCGTGGGTACGAGCACTTCTTCGGTGACGGCCATGCAGCGGAGAAAATCGTCGAACTCATCCTACGCACGTCGAATGACGTGCGTCTGCTCGACAAAACCTTCCACAATTTGAAACCATGAAATGCATTTTGATCGGAGGCGGCGGCCACGGCCGCGTGCTGATCGAAGCCTTGGGACCCGGGCAAATCCATGGTGTGATCGATTCCCAGCCAAATTTGAAGGAGGTTTGTGGGATTCCTGTCATTGGAGGCGACGATCAACTGGCGGGATTGGTTTCACTTGGTTACACCCACTTCATCATCGGTGTCGGATCATCCAAAAGCTGCGCACGGCGCACCGCTCTGTATGAGCAAGCTGTTCATGCAGGTCTCAAACCGCAGAGTGTGATCCATCCGACGGCCTATATCGCTCAATCCGCATCTTGTGGCGTAGGTTGTCAAATTTTGCCCGGTGCAGTCATTCATACGTCCGCTCGACTGCGGGAACATGTGCTAGTGAACACGGCGGCTGTAGTCGAGCATGATTGCAGCATCGGTGCTCATGTGCACATTGCCACGGGTGCGGTGGTGTGCGGCGGGGTGCAGATCGGCGCGGCGGCCCACATTGGGGCTGGAGCGGTGATTCGACAGGGCATACGTATTGGCACTCGATCTGTGGTGGGTGCCGGAGCGGTGGTGGTGCGGCATGTGCCTGACGACATGGTTGTAGCCGGGGTGCCAGCTAAACCGCTGAGCTAACGCGAGGCAATGATCAAACTTTGGTTTGATTTCGTTTTTCTAAGAGGCATAGAAAGACGTTCCCGGTGCGTGTCGGGAACTCATTCCGCCATGCCATTACGCATTATTCCCCGACTCGACATCAAAGCACCGAATCTCGTCAAAGGGGTGCGCCTGGAAGGCTTGAGGGTAATGGGGAAGCCTGAGGAGTTCGCGCAGCGTTATTTCGAGGAAGGCGCGGACGAACTTTATTACCAAGACATCGTCGCCAGCCTTTACGGGCGCAGCAATATCATCGACCTCATTAAGGAGACAGCAGGGCGCATTTTCGTGCCGCTGACCGTCGGTGGTGGCATCCGCACTCATGTGGACATCCAACAAATCCTGCGGGCAGGCGCGGACAAGGTCTGCATCAACACTGCGGCGGCCCTGCGACCGGAATTCATCACAGAAGCGGCAAAATCCTTTGGCACTCAGTGCATTGTTGTTGGTATCGAGACGATTCGCCAGACAGACGGCAAATGGAAGGCATTCACTGACAATGGCCGTGAACACACCGGCTTGGATGCCTATGACTGGGCCATGCGTGCGGTGGATCTCGGCTGCGGAGAACTGTTGCTGACCTCCGTGGATCGCGAGGGGACCAACAAAGGCTTTGAACTGGAGTTTGTGGCAAAAATCGCGAAACAAGTCCCAGTGCCCGTTGTGGCGCATGGCGGGGCGGGTTCGCTGGAAGACATTGCCGCTGTGGCAAAAATCGGCGTGGATGGCGTGGCCATAGCGTCAATGCTGCATTACAACCGGACAAGCGTGAAGGTCATCAAACAATATTTGAGCAGCCAAGGCGTGGAGGTGCGAGCATGAGTATAAAAGTCGCCGTTGTTGATTATGGCCTCGGCAATTTGCACAGTGTCGAGACAGCGCTTGTCCATCTGGGGGTTCAGGTAATCGTAGCTAAAAACGGTGCTCAGCTTGAGAAGGCGGATAAAATCCTCCTGCCTGGCGTCGGCGCGTTTAGAGACGGCATGGAAGGGCTGCATAGGGGCGGCCACATTGAACCACTGAAAGCGGCCGCAGCCGCAGGAACCCCCCTTCTGGGAATCTGCCTGGGCGCACAACTCATGCTGAGCCGGAGCGAGGAGTTCGGCCACACGGAAGGCCTGGGCCTCATTCCCGGAAGAGTTGTGAAAATTCCCTCAGAGGGTGTCAAGGTGCCCCATGTAGGCTGGGCCCGGCTGGAATCCGTGCTCACCCAGACCTGGAAAACGTGCCCGCTAATGAACACCCCGGAAGCAACATGGGTGTATTTTGTGCATAGCTTTCACATGCTGCCGGAGAGCGCTGAAGATGTCATTGCAACGGCGCATCATGGCACGCACAAGCTGACCGCCTGTGTGGGGAAGGGAAATGTCACTGGATTTCAATTTCATCCCGAAAAAAGTGGTACGTGGGGAATTCATATGTTGAGAAACTTTGTTTTTGAAGATTGATGCTTTTTGCTTTCCTGTCTTGATCGGGTATTCACCCCTACTTTCATCCTCCCGCAGTATGCTGCCTTCAATCCATTTTCCTCCTGTCGAACTACCACGTCATAATGTTCAGAGCCTTTACAAGCTCCCGGACGAAGTGAAGTACTGCACCCGCTGTGTGATTTCCAACCAGCGTCCGCGCATCACCTTCAACGAACAGGGTGTGTGCTCCGCATGCCAATTTGCCGAAGTGAAGAAGGGCACCATTGACTGGGCAAAGCGCGAAGAGGAGTTGCAGACTTTGTGTGACAAGCACCGGCGTAACGACGGTCGTTTCGACGTTGTTGTCCCTTGCAGCGGCGGGAAGGACAGCGGCTATGTATCCCACATTTTGAAAACCAAGTATGGCATGCACCCGCTGACGGTGACCTGGGCACCGCACTGGTACACAGACATCGGCCGGGAAAACTTGTCCCGCCTAATTCACTCCGGCCTGTCCAACGTCTGCTTCACTCCGGATGGCCGTGTGCACCGCCTCATGACGCGCCTCGCCTTCATTGTTTTGGGGGATCCCTTCCAGCCGTTCATCTACGGCCAGAAAAATTTCCCGCTTACCATGGCGGTCCAGTATGACATTCCTCTAATCATGTATGGAGAGAATGGCGAGGTGGAATATGGCGGCGACATGAAGAATGCATTCAAACCCACGCACGACACCGGCGGCGACATGGTGAAGCATTATTTCTCTGGCATCAGTCCGGAGAAATGGGCCAAGCATGGCGTGAATGGGCATGATCTGTCGGTCTACTGCGGCCCCTCCCAGGAGAAGCTCAAGGAAGTCGGTGTGGAATGCCACTTCATGGGCTACTACCACCAGTGGATCCCGCAGGCACTCTACTACTACTGCGCGGAACACACGGGGTTTCAGGCCAACCCGGACGGTCGCAGCCAGGGAACCTACTCCAAGTACGCAAGCCTTGACGACCGCCTGGACGGTTTCCATTACTACCTAGCCTACATCAAGTTTGGCATCGGTCGCTGTACTAGCGATGCCGCGCACGAGGTTCGAGACGGGCACATCACTCGTGAGGAAGCTGTGGCCTTGGTGAAACGCTTCGATGGAGAGTTTCCCCGCAGGCACTATCAAGAGTTTCTTGATTATACAGGACTTTCTGATGATGAATTCAACAATGTCGTCGATAACTGGCGTGGTCTGCATCTCTGGACCAAGACGCCGGAGGGGTGGAGCCTTAACAAGCCGGTCTGGGAAAGCTAATGTTACATATGGCAGGGATGGTCATTCATAAGTCAGGCTCACAAAGTTTAGGGAAATTTTGTCTTCTGCCCACAGAAAGTCTGCATCGTGCCATTGAGGTCATTGAGACCGGGGGAGCAGGCATCGCACTGGTGACTGATGAAATGGAACGATTAATCGGCACCATCACCGATGGAGATGTCCGGCGCGCCTTACTCGGCGGGGCAGTGTTGCAGGATTCTGTCGCCCCTCATATCAATCGCCGGTCAGCTACCGTCAATGAACGGTCCCCTCGAGCAGAGGTAATCGATTTGATGCAGGCAATGAGGCTGCGGCAGATTCCTGTCGTGGATGAATCAGGCAAAGTTATCGGACTCCATTTGATGCACGAGATTTTAGGCGGCACACCAAAACCCAACTGGGCGGTCATTATGGCTGGAGGTAAAGGCACCCGTCTCGGCGAACTGACCAAAACCACACCCAAACCAATGCTCAAGGTTGCGGGTCGGCCTATCCTCGAACGCCTCGTGCTGCATCTCGTCGGCTGCGGAATTCGCCGCATTTTTATCTCTGTGAACCACCTCGCCAGCATCATCGAAGAACATTTTGGAGACGGTTCGCGATTTGGCTGCCGGATTGAGTATTTGCGCGAAAAGACAGAAAGCCCACTAGGCACCGGTGGCTCGCTTAGCCTGTTGCCAGCACCACCAGATCATCCGGTGTTTGTTTGCAATGGTGATCTGGTCACTCAGGTTGATCTCGAAAGCCTGACGTGTTTCCATTCCAGCGGCGGCTATCTAGCAACCATTGGCGTTCGCAGCTACGCTCATGAGATTCCCTTCGGCTGCCTGGAGGTTGATGGTGGTCGTGTGACCAACATCGTCGAAAAGCCAACACTTTCGCAGCTCATCAACGCAGGCATCTACATGCTCTCACCGGAAATCATTCGGCGGGTTCCAGAGAAATTTTTCCCTATCACTGAACTATTCGATGAGGCAATTCGCCTCGGCGACAAAGTCGGCGCGTTTGAAATCATGGACGACTGGATTGATGTGGGGCAACGTGAACAGCTCAAACAAGCGCAGGGAGGTGCGCACTGACAAATATGGGACAATTCGACGGCAAAAAAGTTCTGGTCACCGGTGCCGGTGGCTTCATCGGCAGCCATCTGGCAGAACACTTGGTGCGTGAAGGGGCTAACGTGCGTGCACTGGTGCATTACAACGCGCTGGGCAAAAAAGGCTGGCTTGACGAGTCCGAACTCGTTGGCGACATGGAAATCTACTCGGGAGACATCGCTGACCGCGACAGTATGCGCCGTGGAGTGAAGGACACGGAAATCGTTTTCCACCTCGGTGCACTGATCGCCATTCCGTACTCTTATCAGGCACCGCACAGCTATGTGCGCACGAACATTGAAGGCACGCTCAATGTGCTGCAGGCCGCACGCGAAAACGGCACACAGCGTGTGCTGCACACCTCAACCAGCGAGGTCTATGGCACGGCACTGTTCGTGCCAATCACCGAGGAGCATCCTTTGCAGGGCCAATCGCCATATTCCGCGTCCAAAATTGGTGCTGACAAGATGGCTGAGGCGTTCGCTGCCTCGTTTGAGCTGGAGGTCGTCACGGTGAGACCCTTCAACACATTTGGGCCTCGCCAGAGTATGCGGGCGGTCATTCCTACCATCATCACGCAGTTGGCGCGGGGACACAATGTGCATCTAGGGGCCGTTTCGCCAACTCGCGACCTTAATTTCGTACAGAACACTGTCGAAGGCTTCTGTGCTAGCGCCCTTGCACCTGAGGCTGTTGGCGAGACCATCAACTTCGGCTCTGGGCGTGAAATCAGCATCGGCGATTTGGCACTACTCATTGCCAAAATGATGAACAAGGAGATCAACATCGTCTGTGAGGACGAGCGCCTGCGGCCCACCAAGAGCGAAGTGGAACGCCTTCTGGCGTGCAACAAGAAGGCCAAAAAGCTGGTGAACTGGGAGCCACAAGTCTCGCTCGAATCAGGCCTGGAGAAGACCATCGCTTGGCTGATGCAGAATCTGCAACACTACACGGCCAAAGGTTATGTCGTCTGAGTCTGCATTCATTCCTCTCAGTGCTCCTCACCTCAGCGGCAACGAATGGAAGTACATCAAAGACTGCTTGGACACCGGCTGGGTGTCGTCAGTCGGCGCTTATGTAACGCGTTTTGAGAATGATCTGGCCAAAGCAGCGGCGGTCCCGCATGGCGTGGCGACCACTTGTGGCACGGCCGCTTTGCATGTAGCCTTTCTGGTCGCCGGAGTGAAACCTGGACACGAAGTGCTGGTTTCCTCCATGACCTTCATCGCTCCCGTAAACGCGATTCGCTATGCAAATGCCGTTCCCGTATTGGTGGATGCCGAAACGCAGCACTGGCAGATGGATGTCCGGCAAGTACGCGAATTTTTGACTCTCGGCTGTGAACGGCGTGAGGGAGGAGTTTTCAACAAAGTCAGCGGCAGGCGCGTAGCGGCCATCGTGCCAGTCCACATCCTCGGACATCCAGTGGACATGAATGCGCTGATGCTGTTGGCAGAGGAATTCGGCCTCACGGTAATCGAGGACGCCACGGAAAGCCTCGGTTCGACCTACCATGACCGACCAGTAGGCGGACTTGGCCACATGGGCTGCTACAGCTTCAATGGCAACAAGATCATCACCACGGGGGGCGGTGGCATGCTTGTCACCTCGAACGAGGCGTGGGCAAAGAAGGCCCGTTACCTTACTACCCAGGCCAAGGATGACCCTCAGGAGTACATCCACCATGAGATCGGCTACAACTACCGCCTGACGAACATCCAGGCGGCCTTCGGCTGTGCGCAGATGGAATTGCTAACGGGTTATGTGGCTCGACGGCGTGCGATTCAGGCTCTGTATCGTGCCGCGCTGGCGGACGTGCCGGGCATCCGTTTCCAGGACGAGGCGGAAGGCGTACAAAGCAATTACTGGCTCACCACAGTTTACATCGACCGCGTCCAATTCGGCATGACGGCACGAGAGTTGCAGCAGAAGCTCAAAGGCGCACAGATTGAGGCCCGTCCCCTTTGGCAGCCCGCCCATCTGTCCCCAGCGCACCAGGATGCGTTCATGTTACCGTGCCCAGTATCGGAGGATTTGTTTGCGAACTGCCTTTCATTGCCCTCGTGTTCGTTCGCCACCAACGAGGATATTCAACGCGTCATTCAAGCCATCCATCATGCTGCTGCGCATTAGAAAATTCAGCAAACGTTACCGGGAGTTTCGCAATACAGTTACATCCCACATTCTTCCAAAGTGGAATGGTGAACACGACCCGTTGGCCCTGCGCGTAGAGGACTTCAAAAAGAGCGACACATTGTATGTGATGGGCAGCGGGAGCTCCATCCTTGACCTTCCACAAAATGCGTGGGAGGACATAAGAGAAGAGAAGGAGATCGACTTACAGTTGAAGGTGTTACGACTGAAACTGCAAGATTACCGTAACACCGCATTCCTACTCCGAGACGTGTCCAAGCTTGATGAGCGGCTCCCAAAATGGAAAGAAAAATTGCCCTTATCCGAGATTAGTAATTTATACACAATTGCAACTCTTCGAGTGGCTGGACGCAGTGTGCGCTCCCTGCGCTTTTATTTACGCTGGTACCGGCGTCTAGGATTATTTAACCCAAGTGACGAACTTTGGGGTGTGCCTATGAAACGGGCTACCGTGTTCCTGGCCATGAGCTTTGCGCTAATGGCAGGTTACCGCCGCATCGTCCTGTGTGGCGTTGACCTCAGCAACGCCCATTACTTTTACAACGATCCCAGGTTTAACGGAAGCGAGTTACCGCTTCCGCCGACAATCCCCGCAACCACTGAGGCTTTGGCGAATATGTATCGTAAAACGGGTGTACATATGCGGCAAGCACCGAACCCTGCCATTCACAACACCATTGACCCAGCACTCAATCCACTGCCGATGGATGAGGTCATTCATGCCTTCAACGAGGAAGTGCTCAAACCCGAGGGGGTGGAATTGTTCGTGGCGCTTCCCTCCTCCAAACTTTACCCACGCATCCCGGCTTTGTTTGAGCCTATGCAGCCGTCTAAATGAATACCCCGCGGCGCATTTTGCATTCCGAAGCCTCCCGTGGTTGGGGCGGGCAGGAGCATCGGGTCATGGCCGAGCTGTCTGGTTTTCAGAAACGTGGTTGGCCAGTTTGGCTGGTGGCGCACCCTCACAGCCAAGTTTTGCAACGTGCCAAGGACGCTGGCATGAAAACACGCGAGTGCCTGTTTGATCGACGGCTTCTGCCACTGGACGCGGTGCGGCTGGCGCTATGGCTGCGACGTGAGCGCATTCAGATCGTGAACACGCACAGCTCGCGGGATGGATGGTTACTGGGCATTGCGGCACGTCTGGCACGGACGCCACTGCTGATCCGCAGCCGCCACATCGACGTGAGCTATCCCAATCCACGAGTCAGCCGACATGCATTCACGACATTTGCGGATCATGTGCTGACCACGAGCCAGAAAATCACGGACCACTTTCAGCAGATCTTCCATTTGACCGATGACCGCATCACCACGCTGCCTACAGGCATTGATGTGTCACGTTTTCATCCTACCGGAGCCAAAGCGGAACTGCCGATCCGGCAAGAAACGGGCGCTCCGCCAGTCATTGGCATGGTTTCCGTTTTACGGTCTTGGAAGGGTCATGGAGTGTTCTTTGATGCGGTGCGAAAACTCCACGAGTCAGGGCACGCTTTTCAGTTCGTCATTGTCGGCGGGGGAGCACCCGTAGAGGCTTATGCTAATACGGCACGCCAGAGGGGCGTGGCGGATCAAGTCAAGTTTGCCGGGCATCGTGAGGATGTGCCAGAAGTCCTTCGTGCGCTGGATGTGCTGTGCATTCCTTCTGTGAAACACGAAGGCGTGCCTCAAATCGGCCTTCAGGCCCTGGCCTGCGGCACATCTGTAGTGGGGAGCGATTGCGGCGGCATCCCGGAGATCATCCAGGATGGAATGACGGGCCGCATTGCCCCGACCGGAGACGCAGATGCGCTCGCGGTGAGAATTCTGGAGGCATTGACTCAAAAAGAGGCCACCATGCGCATGTCCCAGGTGGGGCGCGAGATGGTGGAGAAAAAACACAGCCTGAATTTCATGCTGGACTGTCTTGAGGATATTTATCAAAGATACTTGGGAACTCCAAATGGCTGAAAATGAACTGAACCTCGAGGATTACGCGCTTCTGGACAGCGGCGGTGGTCGTGTGCTGGAAAGACTGGGCAATATCGTGACCTCGCGCCCCTGCCCTGCCGCTTGGTGGCGGCGCAAGCTGCCTGGCTCCGAATGGCGCAAGGCGGTGGATCTTAAACGTGAGCCATCATCACCACTGCGGCTGAAAATCGGCTCTGTACGCTTTCAAATCCCGCGTGGCGGTGGTGTGCGTGGCCTAGCGCCTGAACTTTGCACTCACTGGAAAAGTTTGAGCACACTATGCGCAGCCTTCGCGGAAAAAAACCGGCTACCGGCTCGTGTGCTGCATTTGTTTGGGGGCGCAGGCGGTGTGACTTTGGCGGCGGCACAGGCTGGCGCGGCGGTCACGCATGTGGATGTGTTGGCAGAAGCGATCCAGCGGGTGCGCGAAAACGCCGCGATCAATACCCTTGCAAACCGAGATATCCGATGGGTCGTGGATGATCCGGTGAAGTTCGCGCAGCGTGAGCGCACGCAAACGGTCCGTCACGACTTGATCGTGATCGACCCGTTCGTTCCAAAGGACGCCAAACGCGGCAGTTTTGAGCTTGAGCGCGATCTAGGGCCATTGCTGGGCACGGTCAGCGGGCTGCTCTCGGAGAAATCCATCGGGGTCTTGCTGTTCTGCCGCCAGGGCAGTGTCTCACCCACGACTTTGCTCAATCTGATGCGTCAGGAGTTCACCATTTTCGGTGGTGGAGTTGAGAGCGGCGAACTCCTGCTCCATGGAGCTGCAGACACGTCACCAGTGCCCTGCGGCACATTCGCCCAGTGGCTATCCAAACGAGACAAAGCCTGACCCGAGCGGCGGGCGATCCTCACACCTTGGTGAGCTGGCGGCGCAGGCTGATCTGCACGGCGGCGATCAGAACTCCGATGCTGAACAGAATCACGACGCTGTTGATCCAAAGGGTGTTGTACTTCGTGTCTAGATAGGTTTTACGCGTGCCAAAGAACACATTCGGGCTGGTGTTACGCCGATAGTCCTCACGCTCCATCTCCGCCTTCGTCACGAGATCGAGCACCTTGCGGTTCACATAGACCTCTTCGGCACTGACCCCGTCTTCCTGGGAAAGCATGCCCTCCAGCAGCGGCGGTTCGATGCGTCCACTGAGCACCGCCTCGCGGATGGAGCCGAGTCGTTTGGAGATTTCACGCGGATTTTCGGCATACAGGCCAGAAACAACGGCCAGCGACTGCTTCGTCAGCTCTAACTCGTGACGCTGCAAGTCCGTCATATCCGAACCCACTGGCGGCAGGAGTGATTGAATACGCTCATCGAGGAAATCCTGGTTCCGGGTGAGCGGATTGAGTTTGGATTGGGCAATAATGACCCCCTCATACGACCAGCGCAGCGGCATGAACTGGCAGATGAAGGGCACCTTGAGCTTGCTCGCGGCATCCTCGTCGTTGCCGGCCTTTTTGAGCCAGCGGCCTACAGAATAGACCAGATCGAGGTTCTTGTTCATCTCCTCGTATTTGATCAAAGCCCCTCCGAGGATGATCTGCGGGATCAAAATGAGCGGGATCGCATTCACTGCAGTGCGGTTGTCGGTGACGATGCTGGAAATAAACAGGCCGAGGCACACGCCAGTGAGCGCGGTGAGAAACATCCACCAGAGGTGAATCAGGAACATGTCGCGGATCTCGAGCACCCAGTTGCCGATCAGCAGATAGATCACACACTGCGCCAACGCGAAGGCGGAGAGGGAGATGATCTTGCCTGAGAGGTAGTAGAAAGTACGCAGGTTGTGATTGCGCTCACGGTTCAGCGTGTGGCGGTCACGGATGATCTCGTCAGCGCTGTTCGTCAGCCCCAAGAACATCGCCACGACGAGGCTCATGAAGAGGTACGTCGGGATGTGGAAGGCCGTGGCAAAGGTGTAGTTCGCCTCCTCGGAGTATTTCAGCACGCTGGCGATCAGCCAAGCAAGCACCGGAGCCTCCAGCAGCGTGGTGAGCAGATTGGTGCGGCTGCGCAGCTTGCTGAGAAAGGCGCGCTTGAGCAGCGTGGCAAACAAGATGCCTTCCTCGCGGAACGTGTGCTTCGGCGGCTTCGGTGCCTGCCGCATGCGGGTCGCGCTCTGGCTTTCATCCCGTTTTGGCCGGGCGATGACGTTGGTGCTGCCGGGCGCGAGCTGCTGCTTCGCCATGCTTTCCATGATGAGGTGCCGCTGATAAGCATCCCGCCAGAAATTTGGCGGGAAGCGACGCGCAGCCACCAAATGGCCGTCGGCGCTGCGCTCATGGATGATGTCACCGCTGATGTCTCGCAGTGGCGTCTCCAGCACGTCGAAGACGAAGTCCGGCGTGAGATTGTCCGGCACCTTCGCGTCTGCGTCACCCGCATGGCCCGTTTCAGTATGATAAACCCGCCAGAAATACTCCAGCATGCCCTGCGGTGTGCCAAAGAAGGCCATCTTGCCGCCTTTGTCGAGCAGCAGAGCCTTGTCGAACATCGCCAACAGTCTTGAGCTCGGCTGATGGATCGAGGTAAGCACGATCTTGTTGCGAGCGAGGCTGCGGATGATCTCCAGCACGTGCTCGCTGTCCTTGGAGGACAAGCCGGAGGTCGGCTCATCGAACAAATACACATCAGAGATGCCGATCATGTCGAGACCTGCGTTGAGGCGCTTGCGCTCGCCACCGCTGAGGAATTTCTGCTGCGGCGTTCCCGCCAGACGTTTGCGCAGATCGGCTAAGCCGAGTTCCGCCAGCTTGGCATCCACGCGTTTGCGCCGTTCCTCCGTCTTCAAATGCGGGCACCGCACCGCCACGGAGAAGTCGAGGTTCTCCTGCACCTTCAGCAGCGGATCAAAGGCGTCCTCTTGCGGGATGTAAGCGACGTAGGGCGTAAGATTCTTCAGGTTGCCGTAGAGCGGCAGGCCGTTCATGAGAACCTCCCCACCACGCGGCTTGAGCTGGCCGCCGAGGATGCGCAGCAGGGTGCTTTTACCGCAACCGCTCGGCCCCATGACGCAGATCATCTCGCCACGACGGGCGATGAAGCTCACCCCGTCCTGCGCAGTATCGCGACCATCGAAGCGGTGGCTCAGCTCACGCACCTCGATCTGGCGGATCGTGTTGCGCTCCTCCTCAATGATGCGGTCGGAAAAATGGCAGCGCAGGTACTGCCCCTCGCCGAGCGTGATCGTGTCTCCGTCATTGAGTGAAATGCGGTCACGAACCGGAATCTGGCCGATGTACAGCGGACGGGAGGAACGCAGCACTTCAAGCGTGCCGGTTTTCTGCGCGTAGTTGCACTCAATGCGCAGCAAAATTTCGCCATCGGTGTCCTCGGAGAGCAAAATGTCGCCCTCATCGAGCAAATCAGGCTTGTTGGAGACCAGATAGGTATTGCGGCTGCCTTCCAGGCGAAACTGACCGCCAAACTCCTGCGCACGCACGCGCAGATCACGCAGCGAGATCTCCACCTCGCCATGGGCGATGAGGCTGTCCTCGATGGACGCCTCCACCACGGTGCCGCTGCTGAGTACCACGCCATTGAGTGTGGCCTGCGTTGTGCGCAGCGCCTCCACCGTGACACCGAGGCCAAAGGTGAGGCGCAGGTTCGTGCCACGCGCACGCTGCGGGGCGATCTCTGCATTTCCGTTCTCAGAAAGCGTCAGGTAAATCTGCGTACCGGAGAGCGTTTTCTTGGCATTGAAGTAAGAAACCAAGTCGTTGTAATCGAGCGTGACATCCTCTAGCACCACGCGCTCGCCTGGATAGAGGCGCGAAAACTCACCCGGCGGCTGGCGGCGGCTGCGCACTAAGATCGAGATGCTGCCGGTGTTTTTGAGCAGCACGAGATTCTGGAAGCGAAACGCCACCACCGAGCAGTCAGCAGACAGCGAGCGCAGCAGCACATCACAGTTCTTTGAAGAGCCAATGCGCAGCGTGTCCAGCGGCTGCATGCCCTTCGAGGCGAAACCCTCCTCCGGTGGTTTGTCCCCAGCGTTTAGCTGATAAACGATGTCGATGGCTTGGGCAGCGATTCCCAGGTTCGTCATGAAGAGGTAGAACTCCACCATCTGCCGCTGATTCTGCTGCGAGCGGGAGATCAGCAGATAGAGCTGCACGCCGAGCAGGATTTTCTGCTCTTGAGTGAGCTTCTGGCCGAGTTCCTTTGCCCGCTGCGTGAGATCCTGCGGATGCTGCAGCGCCTCAAAGTAGAGACGACGCATGTCGGCGTAGATCGCCTCAGGATAATCGTAGCGCAGGTAGCCGAGGCTGGATTCGACTTCCTCTTCCTCAATGCTGCCGTCCAGCTTGCTGAACGCGGCAAAAACCTCGATCAACACCGGCAGCATGGTGCTGGCGGTGGCGGCGGATGCGGCTGAAACTTCCGGCTTGCCGTCCAGCAGACGCGCCCAGCGCTCCAGCGACCACCAGGATGACTTTGCCCCCCTCCCTGCGGGGGGGATCGTGCCTTGGGTGCTGGCGGACTTGTCTGGCAGGCTCATCAGGGAGTGTCGCGCGCGATTATGAAGATCGTTTCGACAAACACAACCCGAGAGACAGCAGGATCGCCTTCGAACAGTGCTTCCGCACCCAAAATCCACCCTCGGTCTCAAGACAGTAGGCAGATGGTTTCCCGCAGATTGGGTTCATCCGGGAAGTGAGTGCGTTCGCGCTGCATGAGGTGGTGACAGCTCCCCTCACCTAACCTCTCCTCGCAGAGACCAAACAGACCACCACGCAGGCGGTGAGCGGGGAGAGGGACTGAAAGCGGGCCTTCCAGCTAGGCAGCTTAGTCAGGGACGCTCTCTTGCATCAAAGCCGCTCTCTTTTGCAGTCCCTCTCCCCGCGATGGGTGATCCCATGCTCTGCAACAGGGCGCGGGGAGAGGTTAGGTGAGGGGGCGGATGCCTCATTCGTCAGGCAGGACAAAAAATGCGGCCCGCAAGCCAGGCCGCATCGAAATCGAGAGTCCGTTAGCCGAATCAAACGCCCCGCGGGTCACGGTCACGCTGCGGTGGGTGGTACGGGCCGTGGTCGCGGTCAAACTGAGGGCGCGGACCACGATGGCCCTCCTCCCCACGCGGTGGCGGGCCTTTGCGGTGCATTGGCGGGCCGGAAGGTGGACGTGGTCTGCTAAAGCGCTGACGCGGCGGCATGCGACCTTCAAAGCGACGATCCGGCCCCTGCCCCATCATCGGCGGCCCATAACGTTGCTCATCGCCGCGTGAGCCACCTTCAAACCGTGGACGAAAACCTTCACCACCACCACGCGGGCCATCAAAACCACGCTGTGCAAAATTCTGCGGACGAGGACCACGCGGTGGTCGTCCCTCGTCGTGCGGACGCTCCCCTCGGGGGCTTCCGGCTTGGCCGCGACCGCGCTCATCGCCAAGTGGCGACTTCATGGGGCCACGATCTTCCTCCTGGTGCTTCATTTCACCACGCGGGCGCTCTCCACGAAGCCGATCTTCGTCACCACGACCGTGCTCTTGGCCACGCGGACGATGGCCTTCTTCTCGGTGCTCTTCATGCCGAGGCTGCTCGCCACGTGGGCGATCCCCTTCCCGCTGAGGCTCCATCTGCGGGCGGCGTTGCGGCTCACGTGGATTGTTTTCATGCGAGGGCGGCGGCATTTCCCGGCGTTCACCTTCACGCGGCAGTCCTCGCGGGGGCTGTTCACGCTCAGGAGTGGGATTGACGCGGGGTTTGTCCTGCTCACGCCGTCCGATGGCGGGCGGGGAGTCGGCTTGGGGAGTTTCAGCAGCAGGGGCGGGCGCTGAGGCGCTTTCCTGGGCCTGCAAGGCCGTGACGCAGAGCGCCAACAGGCCGCAAAGCCGAGTGAGTAGGTGGATTCGTGGTTTCATGGTCTGAGTGTGGGTTCGAGGTCGGAGGTCCCCCACTCAACGCCACCGCCACACCTTCTTGTGTGAAAGCATGGTGTGAAAATCGTGGTGCAAGCTTTCCATCGAACGAATTGCCTTTGCCTTTGCCCCCGTTATCCTCCGCGCATGCCTGATTCTGACACTGAGCCGCGTATCGAGCCAGCCACCATCGAAGACCTCCCCCAGCTCGTGGAGTTGCTCGTCGCTCTCTTCAGCGAGGAAGAGGACTTTCGCCCAGACAAGTCGAAGCAGGAGCACGGTCTGCGTCTCATTTTGGAGCAGCCAAATCGTGGCCGCATCTTCGTGCTGCGCACAGACCACCAGGTTCTCGGCATGGTGAATCTGCTCTTCACCATCAGCACGGCGGAAGGCGGCCTCGTGGTGCTGATGGAGGACGTCATCGTCCATCCCCAGCATCGCCGCCAGGGTTACGGTGGGCGTCTATTGAAGCACGCCATCGATTTCGCCCATGAGAAGCGTTTCCGCCGCATCACCCTGCTCACAGACCGCATCAGCGCCGAGTCACAGTCCTTCTTCCAGAAGCACGGCTTCCAGTTCTCCAAGATGATCCCCATGCGCCTCGTCTTTGACGGGGCCTGAACTCATAGACCCCACCTGCACGTCCTCCTCGCGTTCTCCCACGGCCCGCAGGCGGCACGGGGAAAGGCATCCAGGGTGCAACTGGCTGACAAAACGCCAGTGACGTGGGTGCCCATGCAATCAGCCATGCTTTTGTAGCCAGCCCCGCGTCCAAACCTCACGACTGACGACGCATGACTCGCTTCCGGCGGCCTGGCTCCAGGCTCCGTCGCGCGGGGTCTGACCCGCTGGGGTGCGATTCAAGGTTTCCGCGGACCAACCCTCACTACGCCGGTCACAGAACCATGGATTTCGGCGCACTCGTCGAATCTCAATCTTCGTGCCGAGCGTAAACAGAGAGCGGATTGGAAAGTTCACCCCGCATGCCCTAATGCAGTATCCAACATGTAATCGATGCGCCCGCTTGCACGGCTGACTCGCCATGATGCTCTCCGTTCTTGGAGAGCCTTTATCCCCAAGGTGGCGTACTACAGCGGCGCTCGGAATCATGTGCAGGACGGGCACGCGAATGTTTCGCGCCTGAGCGCATGCATTCGCTTCCGCACCTTGCTCGAAGATGAGGTCATAGCCGAAACCTTGGCCGCTCATCCCTTCCAAGTGGCAGAGAAGTGGCTCCAAGAAGTTTGCTGGCGTCGTTACTGGAAAGGCTGGCTTGAGATGCGCCCGCAAATTTGGACCCAATGGCGACATCAGGTTCGGCAACTCAACCAGCAGCTTCCAACAGAGGTGCTGGCTCGCGCCAGAGCTGTCATGTCTGGCCAGAGTGGAGTTGCCTGCATGGATGCCATAGCCCGTGAGTTGATCGATACGGGTTATCTTCATAATCACGCTCGAATGTGGTGGGCGAGCTTTTGGATTCATGTGGAGAAGCTGCCGTGGGAACTGGGCGCTGACTTCTTTTTCAGACATCTCATGGATGCCGATCCCGCGAGTAACACGCTCTCTTGGAGGTGGGTCGCGGGTTTGCAAACTCATGGCAAGAGCTACATGGTTCGGCTGTCGAACATCCAAAAATACGCACCGGGTTACATCAGCGGCAATGAAGCGGGTATCGAACGAATAGCGGACGGGGCGGTGGTCGCCAGTGATGTGAGTGGCACTGTTCCAGATCTGAAACAGCCTCTGGCCTCGTATCCAGCAGAACTTGGCCGCACCCGCGAGCGAGCAGGACTCTGGTTGCATCCAGATGATCTCACGCCTGAGATTGGGCCGTTGGCAGCGCTCGTTCCAACCAGCATTGCAGCATGCATTAGCGATCGCATTTACAGCGAGACCTATCGGCTCAGCAGTCAGCGCATCGCGTCGCTGCATTCCTTGCTCCAGGATGGACTTTCGAGAGCAGGGACTCACTATTCTTGCCAGGCTATTGCCGTTGAAGCTGATGATCCGGTGGCAGGTCTGTGTTCATGGGCTCGGGAGCATGAACTTGCCGAAGTCATCGCCTTTGCGCCCATGGTGGGTCCGATCCACGACCTGCTGCCAGGTCTCAGGGCGAGCCTAGAATCGCTGGGGGCGCGATTGACGCTGATCCGCAGGGCCTCCGATGCCACCGCCTTTTCCTTCGCCACGGCGGGCTTCTTTCCTTTTTGGGAGAAGATGAGCCGTCACCTCAAAGCACTTCCGTTATCATGAAAACGATCTCCACGCCGGAACAAATCTCCCGCATCATTCGCTCCGCATGGGAGCAAGAAAGGGTCAGGGGTCACGCTGACCCTTTCTTGCTCAACCGCAGTGACAACGACATCGAGTACTTCTACGAAAGCCAGCTCGCTTCCAAAGCCGCCCCCGTCGAGGACCGCCACATCCATCCCATCGAGCCGCGCATGCTGCGTGTGTCCGTGACGTGGCGGTTTTGAGCAGATCACCAGCCTATCGGCAGCGGATCGTTGTTCCCTGGGTGCCTCCAGACAACCGAACTTGGCGTGTCGTTGTAAATGGGGGTCAGTGCAACTGACTGACCCATGGTACGAAGGCAGAAATCCCCTGCATTCGTCAAGCAGTGGCACGCTGACCCAGTTCTGCCGTTTTCCGCTGACGTTCAACCTGCCGCTGTTGGCAAGCGTGACAAACTTCCATCTCTGTTCCGGTGTGGGGGTGGTGTTCCAAGGCATCGAACACCTCGAAAGTGTTACCCATGTCCCCGGTCAATCTGTGACCTATGTTCCCGGTTCATCCCACGCCGAGGAGCTATTCTTCAAGCGGGAGAGATTGAGCTTCAGAGGATTGGGTGCGACGTGCTGACCGTAGCACCATCCATGAGCGCACTCTTGAGGGTGAACTGAAGGTCATAGCTGCCATTCGCAGAGGCCCCCGCATCCATCAGGTGGCCCTGATAAGTGAAGGCCGTGGATTGCGCCGAAGCAACGCTGGTTAAGACGAGGATGAACAAACTGATGAGTTGATGTTTCATGCTAATGGAAACTTAGACGAGCCCCCTGAACCAAAGGGTTCATCGTTAAGGTGCGGGTTGAGTCTGCAGCCTGAAAAAGGCGGCGTTTTTTGGCGTGGTGAAACGGAACTCCACTTTGCCTTGGCTATTGATGATCGTCTGGTGAGCGGTCATTGGAAGTGGTGTCCAGTTGGTGAGGTTGGTTGATTGATCCACACCGATGGTGAGGGTGAATTCACCTGTGGCTGAATTCCGTTGCAGCAATGGCACGCCCACATTCAGGTTCTGCACTTGGGAAAGCGTGT
>JAPLUL010000084.1:0-31952 GCA_026397635.1 Verrucomicrobiota bacterium
CTGGTCTGACAAGCGCTCCGGCACCTTGAACGTCTTCTATTGCATGATCCGGGTTTAACGGCGACTCCACCAGAAAAGCCTGACTGCTATCACGCCGTGAGATGACTTTTCACCACGGCCATGCTGGCGGCAAATTTGCCCATCACCACATCACGGGCCTTTTCGGCCTTTGCCTTCGATCCGGCGGGATCTTGGGCCATGGCGAGCACGGCGGCGGCCACGTTTTGCAGTTCCTCTTCTTGATCGAGGTCAAACAGCCAGTCGCTCAGGCCGATGTCACGCCACATGTAGCCCTTGCTTGTTTGTTCCGCCCAGCGGCAGACAATGGCAGGAATGCCACTGCCGATGCACATGATCGGGCTGTGCATCTCGTGACCGAATAGGCCAGCGCTGCGACGGTAGGTGCTGGCCGCCTCATCGGTAAGCCAGTAGTTCTCACGCCAGACGACGCGGGACTTCATCTCCTCTGGCAGCTTGTCGTAGAGCATCTCCTTGTTCACAGCCATCTGCGTTTTGTCCTCGGGGCAGAGCAAAATCTTGAGGTCGGTCTGGTGGAGCACACTCATGATCGCATCGCGCAGCGGTTTGCAATCATGCTCCTTCATCGCTTCGTTGCGGGCGTGTTTTGTTTCGTCCTTCGCAGCCTTCTTTTCGGGAATCTTCCAGTAGGGTGTGAAGCGCAAACGAGGGATGCAGCAGAGGAATTTGCCTTCCTCGAGGCCGTGCGCCTTCAGGAACGCCTCCGCCTTCGCATCGTCCTTCAAATCGACCGCAAAGGCACCGTCGGGGCCGTATTCCATGCGCGGACAGGTGCATCCTTTGCTTTTCGCGAGTTCGAGCGACACCGAGTCGCGGAAATACACAAACTTCGCGCCATTGAACACGTCGATCGTCGATAGGATGGATTGGTCCGACGATGGCTTCGTGGATGTCGATCCCTGCGAAGAGAACGTGATGCCATAGACGCCGTAGGGCTTGCCAGTAGCCTTGCGCCACTTCACCACATCGTTTTGCGCCACCAGCGACGGCCCGGAGCCATGCAGCAGGAAGTCGCACTCCTCGAAGGACTTCTTCACCTCCTCGCCACGAATGATCTTCACCTTCGGAAAACGTGCGTTCAGCATCTGCTCGACGCCATTGTCCAGCTTGCTCGGCCACAACCGCACTTCGACCTCCGGCAGATGCTTTTCCAGAAGGGCCAGCACGCCCGGCGTGTGTGCGATGTCGCCGATGTTCACCGTCTGCCACGACGAGCGGAGGATCAACCGCTTGGGCTTCTCCGCGGCGATGGCAGAGATCAAAGGCAGGGCGGCAGCAGAGCGGATGAAGTGGCGGCGGTTCATGGTGGATAGTTTTAAAGCGGGGGTCATGTCTTCTGCAACCCCTCAAAAAAGGCGCTGATAAGCGCATTGCATGCGGCATCATACAGCACACCAGTCATCCCATGAACATCCGCCACCTCTTCAGCCTGATCTGCCTCCTCCTCGCTTCTTGCGCCACCCCACCTGACCCGGAAACGAAACCGATGGGTGAGAACGTGCTGAGCAAAAAAGAGATCAAGGCCGCAAAATCCGGCCCGGTGGATTTTGTGGCGCATGTGAAGCCTGTGCTGGAACGCAAATGCGTCATGTGCCACAACCGCAAGGCGCTGCCCGGTCACATGAGCCTCGAAAATCGCCCTCAGGCGATGCGCTCTGGAGCACTGGGTGCCTACATCGTGCCCGGTCAGCCTGAAAGCAGCCTGCTCATCGCCAATGTCCACTCCGCGCATCAAAACATCAGCGTCATGCCCGCCGTGGGCGAGCGCCTGACACAGGATGAATATGCGATCCTCACGAAATGGGTCAAAGAAGGCGCGAACTGGCCTGCGGGCGCAGCGGGAACGCTAGAGATCGTGCGGTGATCAGTTGGCCGGGATTCTGAGGATCGCTCACACGCTCTGCCACAACCTGACTTGAGTTCACTTCGCGGGCAGCCACTGCGCGGCGTCGATGATCACATGGCCGGTGGTGCCATCGTTGCGAATTTCGAGCCAGCCGGTTTTGCCGGCTTCGAAGCGGAAGGTGCCCAGCGGGAGCAGGTTGTGCTTCTCGGTGGGTTTGGTCTTCTGATTCACGATGACCGTTTTCTCGCCGTCGGCGTGTTGGATGATGACGGGGACTTTGTCGGCACGATTGCCGAGCGCGGTGTAGCTGATGGCGACGCGATACTGGCCTGCGGCGGGGAGATTCGGGGTGAAGCGGGCCTTTTGCTCACCTTTGAGGCTGTCGCTGTCGTGACGGTAGCCCTGGCCGACGAAACCGGGCGTAGTGTGGCCCTCGGAGCTGAAACCGGTCAGGTCGGCCTCGCTGTCATCGACGACGATGCCGCCGAGTTGTTCTTTGTTAAAGGCGACGTGTTCTGGCATGGGCGGGGATTCGAAATCGAGCATCTGGCCGTCGGCGAGGAGCTTTTCTTTGAGCTTGGTGTAGTCGAGCTTTTGCAGATCGACGTTGGCTTCGATGGCGAGCACCGCAGCGGTGGCGGCGCTTTGACCCATGACCATGAAAACGGGCTCCATGCGGATGCTGCCATACGAGATGTGGCTGGCGCTGAGGCAGACGGGCACGAGCAGGTTCGTGCATTGCTCCGCCTTCGGCGTGATGCTGCGGTAGCTGATCGGATACGGGCGCACGCCGATCTGGATGTCGCCCTCGTTGCGGGCAAAGCCATCCGCTGTGACGTAGCGCTGCGTGTGGTGGCTATCCATGTTGTAGGCACCCATGCCGACACTGTCTTCGACGATGACGCGGCGTTTGCAGTTCTGCTCGCTCATGACGTAGCCGCCGATCAGGCGGCGGGCCTCACGCACATACATCTGGCGCGGCCAATTGCCGTTGTCGGTAAACTCATCCTTCGCCAGGCCCCACTGCGAGTAGTAGGCGCGGATTTTCTCCGGCACGCGTGGATGATTGGCGAGCGTCCACAGGAGGCCTTTTTGATAATCCTCATGCGCCTTCCAGATCTTCGCCCGCGTGGTGTAATCGGCATCCGGGTAGTCGTAGTTCATGCCGATCATGTCCGTGCTGAAGGCGAAGTTGTTATTCGTGTCCGTCTTGTGGTTCGGCATCGGCGTGGGGGCCCAGGGATGGCGCGGATCACCGGCCTCGCAGTTGCGCAGCAGCAGTTCGAACTGCTTTTCGTCGTAGCCTTCGGGCTTGGCAAAGGGGACGCGGTTGGAATCGTCGTCCGTGTTGCACATGCGAAAGTTGTAGGCCTGGATGCGGTGATCGCCGTCGCCGTCTTTGCCTTCGGGCATCGGGGTGACGCCCCAAACGAGTCCGCTGCTCGGATCGCCCGGCTTCACATAGGGATCGACGTTCTTGACGAACTGATGATGCTTCGCGCCGGCCAACTGGAGGCCGTTGATGGTCTCGCCGTAGAGCGAATTTGCCTCGCGGCCGACGTGGTAGCTCACGCCTGCTTTCGCCATGAGATCGCCCTCGTAGCTGGCGTCGATGAACATGGCTCCTTCGAACTCCTTGCCACTCTCCATGACAATCTTGACGATCCTTGACCCTTCTTTGACCACACCCTTGTTCAAATCGAGCCGTTCACCGAACACGACCGTCACCTTGTCTTTCACCTTCGCAAGCATGGCGTCGTAAACATTCGTCGCGGCATGCGGTTCGAAGGTCCACATGGTCGTTTCGGTGCTGGAGTTGCCGTGCGGGCGCTTAGCGTAGTATTGCTCACGGGTCTGCTGCTTCCACTTCGCAGGATCGGCGTAGTAGGTGAAGATGTTCGCGTAAAACTCACGCGAGATGCCGCCGATGGCTTTTTTGTTGCCGATGTCCGTCGCGCCGAGGCCACCGGTGGTCAGGCCGCCGAGAAATTTTGTCGGTTCGATCAAAACGGCTGTTTTGCCCATGCGAGCGGTCTGTATGGCCGCGGCGACACCACCCGACGTGCCTCCGTAAATGACCACATCGGGCGCTGCGAAGGTTGGAGCAGCGAATAGGACAAGAAGGAGGGTTGGCAGGAGCTTCATGATTTGCGCACCCCAGCGCAGAAGGGGCTGTTTTGCAACTGTGAGGATGGTTTGAGCCCTGCGATGAAAAAAGAATCGAATAGCCTTCAAACAGCGGCGTCAGAATGCGGGTCATCCATTCTATCCCTCCATGAAAACCAACCTCAAGCGTTCGCTCACCCTCGGCACTGTGCTTCTGTCTTTTGTTCTGACCTCCTGCGCTGATCCTTATGGCTATGGATACGGCCCAAGCTACGGCCCTGGTGGTTACGGTCGTCCTCCTGCTCAAGGCGCGGTCACGGGTGCGCTGCTCGGCGCGGCGGCGGGTGGCATCATCGGCAATCAGAGCCGTCGCGGACTCGAAGGTGCGGCCATTGGTGGTCTGCTCGGTGCCTTTGCCGGTGGCGCGATTCAAAACAGCCGCCAGCAGCGTCAATACAGCTCATACAACCAGCCGAACTGCAATCCAGGCCACCATCAAGGGTTCAACCAAGGCTACGGCTATGATCAGCCGCACTATGGCTACGGTCACCAGTCGAGCTACAGTCCTTACTCGTTCGGTAACTGGCAGTAAAATATCGTTCATAGCGGGCGTTTGAATTGCGGCGGTTTTTTTACCGCCGCGATTTTTTTACACCCTTTATGTCCGCCAACGCCGCCGCTTCCGACTCCGCTTATCCATCTCCAGGTCCCTCCACCGCACGCTGGTGGCAAAATGAAGACTGGCTCGCTGTTTTGGCCGCGGTGCCGATTTTGATCGCGGTGGCGAAGGGTTGGAGTCCGAAGATGCCATCACTGGGCTGGACCGGCGCGGCAGATGCGGCAAAGGCGTTTTCAGCGGACAACCTGGCGCTCAGCGGTGTGCTGCTGGCGGTGTTTCTCGGCATCTCGGTGCTCGCGTTGAGTGCCTCGCTCGGGAAGCGAGTGCTTTCATTCCTCGGTGGCGCGGTGGTGGTGTTTGTGCTGGCGTGGCTGGCGCAATGGATCGCAGCAAACGCTGGCATCAAGGCTTGGGGGCTCGAATACGTCGTATTTGCGCTCGGTTTGGGCATGCTGTGGAGTCACACGCTGCCGGTGCCTGAATGGTTGCGTGAGGCGGTGCGCACGGAGTTTTTCATCAAGGTGGGCATCGTGCTGCTCGGCGCGTCGATTCTGCTGCCAGAGATGATGAAAGCGGGTCTGCCAGGTTTGATTCAAGGCGCGCTGGTCATTCCGGTGGTGTGGTATGCGTGCTTCTTCATCGCTCGGAAACTGAAGGTGGATGATGAGTTTGGCGTGATGCTTTCGACGGCGGTGTCGATCTGCGGTGTGTCGGCGGCCATCGCAGCCTGCGGTGCGATCCAAGGCGACCGGAAGAAGCTGTCGTATGTGACCTCCATCGTGCTGCTCTGTGCGGTGCCGATGATGATCCTGATGCCCGCGGCGGTGCAGAAACTCGGTTTGTCCGAGGCCGTAGGCGGTGCCTGGATCGGCGGCACGCTCGACACCAGTGGTTCTGTGGCCGCCGCAACCGAACAAGTCGGCAAAGACGCGACGAAAGTCGGTGTGATCGTCAAACTCTCGCAAAACGTGCTCATCGGCGTGGCGGCGTTTGTGCTGTCCGTGTGGTGGACGATGCGTGGAGGCAAGGATGGCGCGACGAAGGGCCAAAAGCCGTCCATCGGCGTGATCTGGGAGCGTTTCCCGAAGTTTGTGATTGGCTTTGTGATCGCGTCGATTGTGTTTTCCTATTTCGTGCCGACCGCCATGGCCGAAGCGGCCAGCAAGCCGCTCAAAGGCCTGCGTGAGGTCTGGTTTGCCGCTGCCTTCGTCTGCATTGGCCTGGAGACACGACTTGGCGAGTTGTTCAGGCTCGGTGGCGGTCGTCCTGCCATCGCATTTCTCGGCGGTCAGGTCTTCAACATCGCATGGACGCTGGTGCTGGCGCTGTGGTTGTTCGGCAAGTGATCAGATCTCAAACGAGACGGACTCGCGCGAGCGTTCCTTCTCGATGATCTGCGCCACGGTGTGCTCGGAGAACCACTTCGCCACCTGATCGCGCAACTCGGTGAACACCTGTCCCAGCGCGTCATGATCCGCGCCGGGGATCGGATCAAACGGGCCGTCGAACAGTGTGACGACCTCTCCCAGGGTGATGCGTGCCGGATGCGTGACGAGCTGGTAGCCGCCGCCCACGCCGCGCTTGCTGCGCAGCAGGCCGCCGTTTTTGAGAGCCAGCAGGATTTGCTCAAGGAACTTCAACGGAATGCGCTCGTCGCGGGCGAGGTCCTGGATGGAGAAGTTCGTGCCCTCGCGCTCACGCCCCATCGCCACGAGGGCGCGGAGGGCGTATTCGGCTTTTTTGGAGAGCTTCATGGGCAGGAACGGGCGCTATCGGAACATCAAACCACCGTCGGCGCAAACTGCGATTTGCCGCCGGGGTGATTCCGCGTCATTCATCGCTTTGAATCCGCATGAGCGACGATTTCTTCGCCCCACCACCCTCGGAGCCGCCTCGTGCCGCTGCGGTGGTGGCGCATGCGAGTGCGCCACTGGCCGCGCGGATGAGGCCGCGCACGCTCGATGAGTATGTCGGCCAGCAGCACATCCTGGCCGAGGGCAAATTGCTACGCCGGGCGGTGCAGGCGGACCGCTTTTCCTCGATCATCCTCTACGGCCCACCGGGCGTGGGTAAGACGACGCTGGCAAACATCATCTCGCAGGAGACGAAATCGCGCTTCGTCGCGCTCAGCGGCGTGGAAAGCAGTGTGGCGGACATTCGCAAGGAGGCGGAGAACGCCGGACATCATCAGCGGCTCTACAGCAAGACGACGATCCTGTTTGTGGATGAGATCCATCGCTTCAACAAGGCGCAGCAGGACGTGCTGCTGCCCCATGTGGAGCGTGGAACCCTGCGTTTCATCGGCGCGACCACGCACAACCCATTTTTTTACGTCAACAGCCCGCTGGTGAGCCGCTCGCAGGTGTTCACGCTGGAGCCGCTGGGCATCCCCGACCTCGAAGCGCTCATGGATCGAGCTTTGAGCGATGTGGAACGCGGTTTGGGCGGCATGCAGGCGCGGATTGAGCCCGATGCGCGTCATCACCTCGCCACCGTGGCCGATGGCGATGCGCGACGCTGCCTGAACGCGCTCGAACTGGCCGTGCTCTCCACGCAGCCGGACGCGACGGGCGAAATCGTCATCACGCTGGCTGCTGCGGAGGAATCGGTGCAGCAAAAGACCGTCGTTTACGATGGCGATGGCGATGCGCATTACGACACGATCAGCGCCTTCATCAAAAGCATGCGCGCGTCCGATCCTGACGCGGCGCTCTACTGGCTGGCGAAAATGCTCTACGCCGGAGAAGACATCCGCTTCATCGCGCGACGCATCGTCATCGCCGCCAGCGAAGATGTGGGTATGGCCGACAGTAACGCATTGCGCGTTGCTGTGGCAGCGCAGCAGGCGGTTGAATTCATCGGCATGCCCGAGGCGCGCATCATCCTAGCCCACGCGACGATTTACAACGCAACTGCGCCCAAGAGCAACCGCGCCTACACCGCCATCGACGCCGCCTTGGAAGACGTAAAAAACGGACGCACCCTGCCGGTGCCGAAGCACCTGCGGGACGCGCATCACAAGAAAGCCGCGAAGGAGTTCGGTCACGGGGATGGCTACCTCTACCCGCACAACTACGAGGGGGGTTTTGTCCCCCAGCGCTGCCTAGAAGGCGGCAAACAATATTACGATCCAACCGCGAATGGGCTAGAAGCCCGTGTCAAAGAGCGCCTGGAGCACTGGCGGAAGCTCTGGGAAGACCAAGGGCAGTCATAGAAGCACCGTCCGTCACAGCGGACCAGAGCGCCCGATCCCTTTGCCAACGCCGCGCCTCGGCATTCAGTGGCTAAGTAGAGTAACATCAACCCTTTAAATTATGTAAATTATATATTTTGTATTGAGTATAATTGTAATTTGAGTTATTTTTTCGTAATTCAAAAAATATCCAGCCATGTACAACTCAACTTTGATGACCACTGGCCTGTGTGTCGCCCTCGTGGCCACTCTTTCTTCCTGCGCCTTGCCGAAGCAGCCGCTCCTCAGCTACTGGAAGGAAATGCGGCATAAAAAAGCCGTTCCTCTCCAGGCAGGTAAAGAATACGAGGTGCGCAAAGCTCTCTCCAAGAGCATCCCGTTTCGCCCCAGCGAGATCAATGGCTACACTTTTGTGTTCCAAGCTCCCAAGCCTCCACTCCTGGTCGCCTTAAATACGCATCACAATTCTCAGATGCGTGTTCGCACCACCGCCTACACGCATGATGAGAGCGATCACATCGTTTATGGTGTGAAGAACGCCATCGGCACGAATTTGAAGTTCGGCAACGTGCGCAGCGCCGCCGCTGACTGGTCGCGCTTCCCGGTGGGGACGAAATTCCGCATCGCTGGGCAGCCGGGCGTAGTTTATGAGGTCGATGACTACGGCAGCGCCCTCGTCGGCACCGGCACCATTGATCTCTACAAGCCCAGCCAATCCATGATGAACCACTGGGGCGTGCGCCATGTGGACATTGAGGTCATCCAGTGGGGTTCGTTTGAGCGTAGCATGCAGCTCATGCGCGACCGCACCCAATGGAAGCACGTCCGCGCCATGATGGAGGGCATCGAGGCCCGCCTGCGCACTGCCGGTCTGCCAGAGGGCGCGAAGCCCATCACCACCGCCTCGCTGTAAATCCGCGCCACCTGGAAATCGGGCGATATTACGCCATGCCTGCGCCGTTAAAAAGAGCACATGCGCGCCGCCCTCCTCCCGCTTTTACTTCTCGCTGCCAGCTTCTGCCAGGCCCAGAACAAACCGGGAGCGCAGCCGCCCATCACACCTCGCCAGATTGCGGCCGCGTTGATGACAGCCCCCCAGCCTGCGGAGCAAAATGCGCTGCATGACAAAGTCGTGCGCCTGTTTGGCCTGAACCATCTCACCCAGGGCCGGGCCGGCGCGAAGATCGAGGCCACCACCGTCGCCTGGGCCATCATCGACCCCAAACCCGCCCGCGTCGTGCAGCAGGACGGCACCCTGATTGGGGAGATGATCCCGCTCGGAGACGACGGCCTCCAGGTGCTCGTGGCCGACATGCCGAACTTCACCGAGTTCGGCTACCGTGTCGAATCCGAAGGCATGCCACGCCTCGCTGGCACCGTCCATGTGGAGCATTTTGATTACACCGCCGACAGCCAGCCGCAGCCGGGCGTGCCACTGGGCAGGCTGGAGAAGTTTGAATGGACCACGAGTCAGGTCTTCCCCGAAACCCTGCGCGACGTCACCGTTTACTTGCCCCCAGACTTCAAACCCGGCGAGGAAACCTGCCTCATGGTCTGGCAGGACGGCTCACGCCATGTCGATCCCACCGGGCCCATGCGCGCCTCCGTCGTCTTCGACAATCTCATCCACAAAAAGGAGATGCCACGCACCGTCGGTGTCTTCATCGACCCCGGCCGCAAGCCCAAGCAGAAGCGGGGAGACAAAGCCGGGAACCGCAGCCTCGAATATGACTCCCTTGGCGATGCCTACGCCCGCTTCCTCATCGACGAAATCCTGCCCGAGGTCGAAAAACGTTACCAGACCAAGTTCCGCCCGCAGCCCGAGGCCCGGGCCATCGCCGGGGGCTCCTCCGGCGGCATCTGCTCCTTCACCGTCGCCTGGGAGCGCCCGGACAAATTCCGCAAGGTGCTCTGCTGGGTCGGCACCTTCGTCGATATTCGCGGCGGCCATCACTACCCCTACCTCGTGCGCATCACCGAGCGCAAACCCATCCGAGTCTATCTGCTCGATGGCGAAAACGACCTCGACAACAAGTTCGGCAACTGGCCCCTTGCCAACAAGATGATGGCCGCCTCGCTCAAATACATGAACTACGACTTCCGCATCGACTGGACCCAGTGCTTCCACGGCAGCAAAGGCATGGCCCCGAATCTCCCCGACGCCCTTCGCTGGCTCTGGCGCGATGTGAAGTGACTTGTGGCCTGGACTTCGAAGTACATTGCTCCGCCCGCCCCCAAGGAGCGCGGGCTTCCAGTCCCGTCAGACAGCCAGAAGGCATGGCCTAGAGAACACACCAAAAGTTCTAGCCAAAGACCACCAGGATTCCGTGGCCACTCTCAGCCGCAGCATGGTTTTCCGGCACGAGAACTCAGAAAAACCTGAGAGTGCTGAGCCGGGTCGCGGATTTCAGGCTCATCAAGTCTGAGGCAGCTAAAAAACCCTAACCGCAACAACCATTTTGTAACGCATGAAGTGATGCATTGACGTTTCTTAAAGTGTGGGCAAAAAATGCGGCTATGCGCCGCCCCTGGATCAAAGTCGAAGTCTCAACATCGGATAAACCGGAAATCTGTGCCATCGCCAGCCGCCTCCGTTTGGATGAGGATGCCGTGGTGGGAAAGCTGATCCGACTTTGGTCGTGGGCTGAATTGAATCGGGTCAATCCAAACGCATTAAACGTTACAAAGGAGTTTCTTGATAAGCTAGTTTCCAAGAAGGGATTCTCCGAGGCCATGATCCTGTCCGGTTGGCTCGGAATGGAGGGTGAACGGCTCTTTTTCCCGAATTTCGGCAAACACAATGGTGAAGATTCCAAGGTCAGAGGTTTGACTGCCAAGCGTGTAGAGAAGCACCGGAAGATTAAAGCATCGAAAAACGGTCAAAACGTTACACAAAAAGCAGAACGAGTTCCCAAAACGGAGCCAAAGCCAGAAATTTCCAACGACGTTAATAACGTTCAAAGTCAATCTAACACACTGTCAGTCAGTAAACAGACTGAATCAGAACCTGCTTCGACTGAGGAGACCATTGTAACACCACCTGAGTTACCCGCTGTAGATCCGATTGAGACTTTAGAGCCCGAAAAACTCGCTCCGGAAGAGGTCACTGAAACGCCAAAGAAACGCAAATCTAAGCCTGAAAGCAGTTCAAACGATCAGCCGATGCTGTTCTAATCAGGCGTTATAACGAACTTCCAAGTTCGCCCCCAGATTGTGTGGCTCCATTGGAGTCCGAACTTGGCAGTTCAATGTTCGATCAGGGATTTTCGACGCTCTTTTGCGGCTTGAGAGTCCCCTGTTCACCCTCGGGCCAATACGCCCCGTCTTCGATCCATTCACGCAGCATGCCGATCTGATCCTCGGTGAGGCTGATCTCGCGGCGGGGCATCATTTTGAGATGGGTACCGCCACGCTGCACGGCGCTGATGAGCAGGCTGCAATCAGGGTCACCAGGCAGGATGTAGTCACGTCCGCGGGCGCGACGGGTGAAGGTAGTGTCCTTGCTGGTGAGGTTCAGCGCTGGCGGTGGCAGGGAGCCGTTGTGGCAGGCGAGGCAGTGCTGCTGGAGCACCGGCTTCACCTCCGTGAGGAAGTAACGCTCCTGGGAGTGCCTCGTGCCGGAGGTGATGGAGCAGGCGCTGAGGATGAGTAGCATGGGAAGAAGGCGAGTCATGGGAGTAGCGTAGCAACCGGACGGCAGGACGGCTATGCCGAGTTTGTGCATTTTGCGGCGTGAGCTTGACGCCAGTGCATCGTCTCCGCCAGAATCCGCTCATGCCCCGCAAACCTAAGCCTCATGCCAACAGCCATTGCCGCATCGTATTGACCGGGGGGCCGGGCGGCGGCAAAACGACAGCAGGAGATCTGTTTCGCCGTGAGATGGGCGATCGCGTGGTCCTGGTGCCTGAGGCGGCGACGATGGTCTTCAGCGGTGGCTTCCCGCGTGTGCCCCAAGCAGGCGCGGCGCATGCGGCACAGCGGGCGATTTATCATGTGCAGATTCATCTGGAGGAGGCGGTGATGGCACAGCACCCGGAGCAAATCCTGCTGTGTGATCGTGGCACGGTGGATGGCGCGGCCTACTGGCCGGGAGGCGGTGACGCGTTCTTTGCAGACATCGGCAGCACTCTGGAGCGTGAGCTTTCGCGGTATGATGCGGTGATTTTCTTCGAGAGCGCCGCCGTGGGGCACATGAGCATTGAGGGCGGCAATCCCATCCGCAATGAGTCCATGGAGCAGGCGGTAAAACTGGACCGCAAACTCCACGAACTATGGCAGCAGCATCCCAAATTCGTCCTGGTGCCGCACAACCCGTCCTTCTTCAAAAAGATCTCGTTCGGTCTGGCCGTGCTGGACGGCATCGTGTCAGAACTGGGATGCAAGGAGCGGCGGAAAAAGCAGGCGAGAAAGAAGCATTGATCGAATTGCCTCCCCGAGCGTAATGAAACGCTCATGAGAGTCGAACTCGTCAACACCGGCACAGAATTACTCCTCGGAGACACGATCAACACCAACGCGGCGTGGATCGGCCAGCGACTGGCCGCGCTGGGCATCCAGGTAACGCGGCAGACCATCGTGCCAGATGGCGCGGTGATCCGTGTGGCGATCGCCGAAGCGGCACAGCGCTCGGACGTTGTTTTGGTTTCCGGCGGCCTCGGACCCACGAATGACGACCTCACGCGCGAGTCCACCGCCGAACTGCTCAGCCTGCCGATGGAGCTGAACGAGGGCGTGCTGGGACATTTGAACGACTACTTTTCGAAGCGCAGCAAACCGGTCAGCGAGGCCACGAAACGTCAAGCCATGGTGCCTCGTGGTGCCCAGGTAATGCCAAACCCGTTCGGCACCGCACCTGGCCTCTACTTCCCGGCCGCCCTCGGCGAGATGCTGGGCTGGAACGCCCACATCTTCCTGCTCCCCGGCCCGCCGCGTGAGCTGAAGCCGATGATCGAGAACGAGGTGGAGCCAAAACTGCGCGAATGGTTGCCGGAGGGCGCCTCGCGCCAAGTGTTGTATCTCAAAGTCACCGGTGTGGGCGAGTCGGACATCGTTGAGGCGGTCGAAAAGCGTCTCGAATGCGTCCCCGGACTCGATTTGGGCTATTGCATCCGTGGAGGCGATGTGGATGTGCGCCTCGCCGGAGCGCAGAGCAGCGTCGATGCAGGCGCGGCCATCGTGCGCGAGGCCTTTGGCGACTGCATCACCTCTGAGGATCGTCGGATCATTGAAGAAGTGATCGTGCAGCTTCTCACCGAGCGCGGCGAATGGCTCGCCACCGCCGAATCTTGCACGGGCGGCGCCATCGCAAACCGCATCACTGACGTGAGCGGTTCCTCCCGCGTGTTCGGGCATGGCTGGGTGACCTATGCGAATGAAGCCAAGCAGCAGCAACTCGGTGTGCCGGCCGCATTGATTGAGAAACACGGTGCGGTCAGCGAGGAAGTGGCCCGCGCCATGGCCGAGGGTGCGCTCAAAAACAGCGGCGCAGATCACGCCCTGTCCGTTACCGGCATCGCGGGACCGACAGGCGGCACACCGGAAAAGCCGGTGGGCACCGTCTGGATCGCCCTGGCATCCAAAAACGCCGAGACCTGGACCATGAAACGCTTTTCACCTGGAGCGCGGGATCGTTTCAAGCTGCTGACATCCCAAGCCGCACTGGACATGCTGCGGCGGCGTTTGCGTGGGACTGCGCTTCGGAAATAGGCCATCAACGCGCCGCTTTTACCTGATCCCAGACCTTCGTGTACTTCGCTAGGTCGGGGCCGAGGTCTTCAATGACCTCGCATTTGGCCTGTAGGTCGGCGGGGATGGTGATGGCGGGGTTTTGGAGGAATGCCGGGCTGACTTTTTCGAGCGCGGGCTTGTTGGGGCAGTAGTAGCCCATCCACTCCATGTTTTCGGCGGCGATGGCGGGATCCAGAAGGAAGTTGATGAAGGCGTGAGCGAGGTCGGACTGCTTCGCGGTCTTGGGGATGACCATTTCATCACAGCCGATGGTCACACCTTCGAGTGGGATGAGGATCTCGACCTTGGGGTTTTCCATCTGCACCTGGAAGAGGTCGCCGCTGTATCCGTGAACGAGGTGGAACTCGGCGGAGTCGATGCCGGCCTTGTAGCCTTCGTTGTCGAAGCGGGCGATGTTCTTTTTCCAGCGGATGAGCACGTCGCGGGCGGCGGAAAGCTGGGTTTCGTCGCGGGTGTTGATGCTGTAGCCGAGGGATTTGAGCGCCGCGCCGATGCTCTCGCGCATGTCATCGAGCAGGGTGACGCGTCCGGCGAGGGCCGTGCGGTCAAACATGGCCCAAGATGCCTCGGCGTCTTTGATCTTGTCCTTCCGCACGGCGATGGCGGCGTAGGCGAAGGTGTAGGGCACGCTGTGCGCCATTTTTTGGTCCATGACCTTGGTGAGGACGGCGGCGTCGATGTTTGGGAGATTCGGCAGCTTCGCGTGGTCGAGATCGGCCAACATGCCCTGGGCTTGCATGACCTGGATCATGTAAACGGTGGGAAAAACGAGGTCGTAGCCGGTGGCACCGGCCTTGAACTTCGCGAACATGCTCTCGTTCGAGTCGAAGGTGTCGATGACCACCTTGCAGCCCTGCTGCTTCTCGAATTTTTTCACCACGTCCGGACTGACGTAGTCGGCCCAGGTGTAAACGTGCAGGCTTTCAGCAAAGGCGCTGACAGCGAGGAGCGAGAGCAGCCACAATGACTTCATGCAGCAGCAGGGCGGAGAAGCGGAATGGCCTGCTGGCGGCGGATGGACGCCTCGGTGTTGTAGGCGGCGAGCAGCAGGCAGGAGAAGACGAGATCACTGATGAGCGACTGGCGCAGGAACCAAGTGGTGGGCGGCAGTCCGGGGGTGCCGGTGGTCAGGGCCTGGACCCATCCCGCGAAGGATTTCGCATAGACAGGATCGGTCAGCCAGGAAACGGTGTTGGTGAGGATGAAGAAGGCCAGCGAGCATCCCACTACCCCCAGCAGGCTGGAAACCAGACCCAATTGACCGCGAGAGCGGGCCGCCAACCATGCAGCTAGACCAAAGCAGCCGTAAACCACGACGGCCTCCCAATGCATCACATCTTTGATTCCCGTGGCGCTGAGGCCGATGACCACCAGCAGCAGCGGAATGAGAAGGAACGAGACACGTTTGGTGAAAACCAGCGTGCCGGTGAAGGCCAAGGCCATCCAGGGACTGAAGTTTTCCAGAAAGTCGATGGTGACGAGCCCCTTCAGCTTCGCAAAACGAAAGGCCGAGGCTGCAAGAACGAGCAGGAGAGGAAGGAGGAAGGCGTTGGAAGATTTGGCGGTCATGAAAGGGGGAAAAGTGAAACGTTGAGCCAGCAGTGCTGGGCACTTCATTCTTCAAAGAAGGCTACAGGGCGAGTCCTTTTTCGCGCAGGAAGGGTACAAGTTCGTCCACGCCGAAGTCGGCGAGCACCTCGCCATCCCAGTCCATCGTGGGCGCTTTGGACTGGCCGCTGAGGTCGATCATGGCCTGCATGGCGTCGCGATTGCCGCTGACGGTGATTTTTTCATAGGCGATTCGGCGCGCGTCGAGGTATTCGAGCACCTCTTCACACCAAGGGCAGCCGGTTTTGACATAGATGATGGGCTTGATCATGCCCGCATGATGCCGCGTGACCGGCAGAGGGCAAGCTGCGTGTCCGGGATTCGCGGTTGACCACCCCCCTGCCCTGTTTAATCTCCGCACGCTGTTTTCAGAGAGCCCCATGCTCCGACTCCCGTCCCTTTGACCAGACACCCGAATGCGCCATTTTCGTCCACAGAATGCGCCCAAGGAAACGTTCCACCGGACGGAACGCTTGAAAGTGATCTCCCGCACGCCATCAGGGCCTGCCGGAGTGAGCTTTGAGCCTGCCGGGCCATTCAGGCCTGGCTTTGAAAACCGCAGCAGCCCGTGGTGGCGCTGTGGCAGGCCGCAAGTGCGGTCTGCCGTGTGCCGCGAGGCCGTGGAAGTGGCACGTCGCCCGTTCCCGCCCGCCGCCACCTCCAGCGCCCCGGCCCTGCCTGAACACGCCCAACACCGCTACACATCAATACACCATGTCCGATCAACCCAATCGCAACCGCAATCGCAACCGCAATCGCAACCGCAGTCGTGGCCCCCGCCCCGATGGTCCGCGTCCCACCCGTGAAGGTCGCGACCGCGAACCTGAACGCACCGGGATGCAGAAATTCCTGAGCGCCATCAGCTTTGGACTCCTGGGCAAATCCAAGCCTCAAAACCGCCCTCAAGCAGACCGCAGCGGCAGTGCCTCCGCCCCCCGCAGCACGAACGACAACCCACGCCCACAGCGTGAACCGCGCCAGCGTCGTGAAGCCCCTCCGGCCGTCAACCCCGCAGACATCACCACCGGCCGCCTCTATGTCGGCAACTTGTCTTATGATGCGACGGAGAGCGACCTCTTCGAGCTCTTCAACGGCGTCGGCAGCGTTCGCAACGCCGAAGTCGTCGTCAACAGCCGCACACAGCGCTCCAAAGGATTCGCCTTTGTAACGATGGACAGCGTGGATGAAGCCCGCCGTGCAGTCTCAGAACTCAGCGGCAAGGACTTCATGGGCCGCCCGCTGCAACTCAGCGGTGCCAAGCCAAACATGCGTGGTGACGGCTCCGACTCCCGTGAGGAAGCACCGGACAACGCCGCTTAACTCATCGCGCTTCGAATCTCAAGGCCCGCAGGTTCTCTCATGAATCTGCGGGCTTTTTCTTGGCAGCACCCGTTTTTCAGAAATTACGCGGCATGCATGAACAAAATCATCCGTGCCTCCTTCCAAGATCAATCAACCAACCATGCAATCTCCCACACTTTTCGACCGGGAGCCCGAATCAGGCTCCGCGATGACCAACGCGCCCGCCACCCACGTCTCACCAGCGGAAATCCGCGCGGATGAGCAATTTCGCAGTCAGCTCGAAGACCGCGCCCTGCTCAGCGGCCCGAACCGCCGCCTGCGAGACCTGCAACTGCTCTGGAGTGTGGCCAAGGACTTCATGACTGGCTTTCGCGGCCTGCATTTCGTCGGTCCCTGCATCACGGTCTTTGGCTCGGCCCGTTTCGACGAGAATCACAAGTATTACAAAATGGCGCGAGACATGGGCGCGGCGATTGCAAAAATGGGCTTCACCGTGCTGACCGGCGGCGGCCCAGGCATCATGGAAGCGGCGAATCGTGGCGCAAAAGAGGCTGGAGGACGCAGCGTCGGCTGCAACATCCGGCTGCCCTTTGAACAAAGCCACAATCCTTACCTCGACCGCTGGGTGACCATGGAGCATTTCTTCGTGCGCAAGACGCTGCTCATCAAATACAGCTACGGCTTCATCATCATGCCCGGCGGCTTCGGCACCTTGGACGAGATGTTCGAGGCGTTGACGCTGATCCAAACGAAAAAGCTCAAAAGCTTTCCCATCGTCATCATGGGCAGTGATTTCTGGCCGGAAATGCGCCATTTCATGGAGCACATGCTCAAAGGTGCCACCATCAGCCCCGAGGATCTCGATTTGATCAAATGGACCGACTCTGTGGACGAGGCGGTGGCCCACCTTCAGGAAAAAGCCGTGACTCAGTTCGGCCTGCGCCGAAGCCATATTCCGAAAAGCAGCCCGCTCCTGGGTGAAAAGACGCTTGAAGGCGCTCATTGAAACAACAGAGTCCGCGCTCCCGTATGTCCGACCGCACCCTTACTCTCTCCAACGGCCTCAAGCTTGGCTACGCGGAGTATGGCGACCCCAAGGGCGAGGTGGCGTTTTATTTTCATGGTTGGCCCTCCTCACGCCTCCAAGGCTCACTTTTTGACGAGCCGGCCAAAAAACTCCGCATCCGCCTCATCTGCCCCGACAGACCAGGCATCGGTCTCTCCGACCTCCAGCCGGGACGCACGCTGTTTGACTGGCCTGACACGCTGACACAACTCGCCGCCCAGGTCGGCGCGGACAATTACCATGTGCTCGGCTGGTCTGGCGGTGGCCCGTATGTGCTGGTCTCCGCATTGAAGCTGCACAAGCGCCTACTTTCCGCTTCCATCATCTGCGGTGCTCCACCGCTGAAATTTCTCGGGGACCGCGACATGTTCTGGCTCTACCGGCTCATGATCCAGTTGCGGCACTATTTTCCGTCCATCCTCGGTACGGTGCTTCGCCTCGGTGGGATGGCCGCCAAAGGCTCACCTCACAAAGCCCCGCTGCGCTGGCTCATGAAGCTACTGGGAGAGGAAGACCGCCGCGTTCTGCTGCTGCCTGGCATCTACGAGGTCGTGCGTGATGCCACGCTAGGCGCTTTGAGCCGGGGTCCGCGCAGCGTCATCGCCGACGCGGACATCTATCTCAGTGAATGGGGGTTTGAAGTAAGCCAGATCGACTTTCCCATTCAATTCTGGCACGGCAAACAAGACCGCAACATCGCCTGGACCTATACCGAGCGCATCGCGTCGCTGATCCCCACCGCCACGACGGTCTGGTCGGAGATCGACGGTCACTATTCCCTGCCGATCACTCACGCGGAGCAGATTCTGGCCGCTGCGCTGCAAAAACCCACCTCACCGGGAGACGCGAGGCAGCAGAATGGGAATGCCCTCGTCGATGGTGAACTGCTGGCTACCGTCTTGCGTCGTCAAAGCCGCTGAAACACCCCATTTCGCGCACTCCTCCACCGTGGCACGACGCAGCGGCTGATGCGTGTCCGGGCAGCGCATCAAGGGGAGAAATTCTTCGAGCCAGGAAGTGTCGTTGTTCATCAGTATTCGGCCATCGTCGGGTCAATCTCACGCGCCCAGGCGATGATGCCGCCAGACACATTCCAGACATTCTCAAACCCAAGCTCGCGCAGCTTGCTCACCGCGCGGGCACTGCGCCCGCCGCTTTTGCAATGCACGAGGATTCGTTTGTGGTTCGGCAGCTCGGACGTGCGATTTTCGAGCTCACCCAGTGGGATGAGCGTGGCACCGTCGATGCGGCAAATGGCCTGCTCGTGCGGTTCCCGCACGTCGAGAAGAAAATGATCGTCTCCAGCATCGCGGAGTTCTTTGAGTTCGTGAACAGTCATGGTGGGAACGTCGGAGACATTCGTGGGCGCTTTGGAGATGCCGCAGAAGCCTTCGTAATCGATGGGTTGGGTGATGGTGGGCTGGTCGCCGCAGACGGGACACGCAGGGTCTCGGCGTAAAGTGAGCGTGCGGAAGCGCATGCTGAGAGTATCGACGTGCAGCAGCTTTCCGAGCAGCGACTGGCCGATCCCAGTGATGAGTTTGATGGCCTCCAACGCTTGCATCGTGCCAATCAGGCCCGGGAGCACGCCGAGCACACCGCCTTCGGCGCAAGACGGCACCAAACCCGGCGGCGGAGGCTGCGGGCACATGCAACGGTAGCACGGTGCGCCGAGATGCGGCGCAAACACGCCCACTTGGCCGTCAAAGCGGAGAATGCTGCCATAGACGTTTGGTTTCTTCAGCCACACAGCCACGTCGTTGCTCAGGTAACGCGTAGGGAAGTTATCCGTGCCGTCAATGATGACGTCATAGTCGGCGGCGATGCGCATGGCATTCGCAGCAGTGAACAACTCTGGGTAAACCTGCACATCGAGATGTGGATTGATGTCGAGCAGTCGCTCGCGAGCAGCTTCGAGCTTTTTACGACCGAGGTCTTTCTGCCCGAAAAGAATCTGGCGCTGCAAATTGGTGATCTCGACCACATCAGGATCGACCAGACCAAGTCCGCCGATGCCAGCAGCAGCGAGATACATTGCAATCGGTGATCCCAGCCCACCCGCGCCGATGCACAGCACCCGCGCCGCCTTCAACTTGCGCTGCCCTTCGATCCCGAATTCGGGAATCGCGAGGTGCCGGGCATAGCGGCGCAGTTCATCGGGGGTGAGGTCGGACATGAGCACGCACGATGGCGTGAAGTGATGCCCTTGCAACGATTCCAGCGGTTGCAGGCGAGATTGCGCCGTCTAATCTGCTGCCATGCCTGATTGGACACCCCCAACCCAAGTCAATCTGGTCGATCTCGGCTTCATGGACTCGCGTTCAAAGCTCATCGACCTCGCCGCCTTCCTCGACCGTGTGCAACGCGCCGGGCAAGAAGGCGATTTCCGCGTCCAAGCCCTGAAAAACGCGATCTCGTTGCTCTCCCAGGACCAACCGCAGCGCGCCAAGGACGTCCTCCTCAGCTTCAGCGACCCCAGCGTGGAGCCGATTGCCAAAGCGACGATGCAGGGCGCCAGCGGAGCTTTCAAACCGTGAACTGCGAACCGAGAACCGCGAACTTCTGATGAACTACATCGAACCCCACGGCCACATGGTCAGCCGGACCACGGACGACTACGAACGCATGGCGCTCGCCGGTTGCCAGGCCATCTGCGAACCGGCCTTCTGGGCCGGCTTTGACCGCGCCAGCGCCGACGGCTTCCACGACTACTTTCGTCAGATCACCGAGTATGAGCCGAAGCGTGCGGCCAAATTCGGCATTCAGCATTACTGCTGGCTGTGCATCAACCCGAAGGAAGCCGAAGATTTAAAGCTCGCTGAAGACGTGATCGCGCTGATCCCGCAGTTCATCGACAAGCCAGGCGTGCTGGGCATCGGCGAGATCGGTTTAAACAAAAACAGCCGCAACGAGCTGAAAATCTTCGAGCAGCACGTTCAGGTGGCCCAAGACTATGATCAGCTCGTGCTCATTCACACGCCCCATCTTGAGGACAAGCTCAAAGGCACGCGCCTCATCGTCGATGCGCTGAAAAACTTCCCCAAGATCAAACCGGAGCGCGTCATCATCGACCACGTCGAGGAGCACACGATTGATCATGTGCTCGATCACGGTTTCTGGGCTGGCATCACCCTCTATCCTGAGAGCAAATGCACGCCGAACCGCGCCATCGACATGCTGGAGCACCGCCACGCCGAGCGCATCTGGATGAACAGCGCCTGCGACTGGGGCATCAGCGACCCCCTCGCCGTCCCCAAGACCATGCAAGCCATGCGCTACCGCGGCTGGAGCACCGAAATGATCCAACGCGTCGCCTGGGACAATCCGCGAGCGTTCATGGGACAGTGTGAAAAATTCAAGCTGTGATGTCTTCCCCCAATCTCGCCCTCATCGCCCTCATCGCCGGAAACGGCATTTATCCCGAAACCTTTGTGGCGGCAGCGCGGAAGGCGGGCGTGAATAAGCTCGTCGCAGCCGCATTCACCAACGAGACGAAGCCGGAACTCGCTGGCAGGGTGGATGCCATCGAGTGGTTCCGCGTGGGGCAACTCGGTAAAATGATCTCGTTCTTCAAGAAACAGGGCGTGACGCAGACGGTGATGGTGGGCCAAATCGCGCCGAAGAACCTCTTCGACCGGCGACCGGACTTTCGCACGCTGATCATGATGGCAAAGCTGAAGCAGCGGAACGCCGAGACGCTGTTTGGCGGCATCGCGAACGAACTGGCGAAAGACGGCATCACCCTGCTGCCCGCCACCACCTTCCTCGAAGACCTCATGCCCGGCGCGGGACACGTCGCGGGGCCGCAGATCAAGAAACGGCGTCAGGAGGACGCGGAATACGGCTTCAAGATCGCCAAGGAGAGCAGCCGACTCGACATCGGGCAAACCGTGGTCGTCAAAAACGGCACCGTTTTGGCCGTGGAAGCCTTTGAAGGCACGAACGAAGCCGTGAAGCGCGGCGGAGCGCTCGGTCGTGGTGGTGCGACGATGGTGAAGGTGTCGAAGCCGAACCAGGACATGCGCTTTGACGTGCCGGTCGTCGGGCCAGACACGATCCGCACAGCAGCAGGAGCCGGGGTCGATTTGATCGCGGTGGAGGCCGGAAAGACGCTGATTTTGGACCGAGCGGAGGTTTTGCGGCTGTGTGCGGAGGCGAAAGTGAGCGTGATCGCCCTGGCGTGATTTTTTTCTCGCCTTTCCGGCCCTAGTTCGGTCTAATTGTGGCGGATGGGGAGAAATCCCCTGCCGCATAACATCATAACCAACCCATAAACAGACGCATACTATGAAAACGAAACGAAACCACGCCTTCACTCTGATCGAGTTGTTGGTGGTGATCACGATCATCGCGATTCTCGCGAGCTTGGCCGTGCCCGCCTTCAACATGGTTCAGACCCAGGGCAACCAAATGAAAGGTGTCAACAACTGCAAGCAGGTCATCCTCTCGCTCAAGCAGTTCGCCAAAGACTACAACAGTGCCTATCCAGACTCGGTGGCAAACCCGCAAACCGGCGGCATCGCGGCCTCAGCCAACGATGCTTTCAGGTTCATGGTTCAAGAGCAGATCGTCACGGATGAGCGCATCTTTGGCTGCCCAGCTGGCTACAACACCATCGACAACAACAGCATCGGCGTGGCGCCTGGATTTGGTGCCGCGCTTCTGCCGGGGGAAAACCACTGGGCCATGACCGCAGGACAGACCGACACCACGGTGGGCAACATGCCCATCGTGTACGAAAACCCGATTGGCAATGGCTGGCCTCCCCAGTGGAATGCTGACTCTGCTGGTCAGATCAAACCCGGCCGCACATGGCCTGGTGGCAAGATCATCATTGGTCGTAACGATGGCAGTGTTGCCGTCGAGCCTTTGAGTGGAAAAACGGGAACCGTGGGTCCAAAGCCCATGGCTGGCGGCATGGACACCTTCACCCAGGCATCCCAGGGCCAGCCTCAGCGTGTGCTAAACATCATCGTAGGCGGCCAACAAATGGGTGGCAGCTACAATGATCCTTCCCAAGGAGGATTCCCAGGACAGCCTGGTGGCTTCCCCGGACAGCCTGGTGGCCTCCCCGGACAGCCCGGCCTGCCCGGCGGCCTGCCTGGACAACCCGGTGGTCTTCCAGGCGGATTGCCTGGACAACCCGGAGGCCTTCCTGGTGGTCTGCCAGGCGGCCTTCCTGGCAATTGATTGACCAGATAAATCTCTGATTTGAACGCACCGCCGGAGGCCGCAAACCTCCGGCGGTTTTTTGTGCTAGCCTCAGACGTATTAGGCCAAAAAACTTGACCCTTTGGCCGCTTCTTCGCTTACTGTGAGGAAACATCAAGTTTGCCCTCAAACCTGGTTCACGCTTTCTCCTCGCATGCCTCAATCCACCCGAACTCATCGCCAGACAACCCGGCTTCTGGCCAGTGCTTTTTGGATCGTGATGGCGATGCTGATTCTCGCGGTGGAGGCAAAAGCCTTCGACACGGTCATTATCGACCCCGGCCATGGTGCGCATGACCGCGGTGCCGCCATTGGTTATGTCTATGAAAAGCACCTCGCGCTCGACACCGCACGGCGCGTGGAGCAACTGCTCAAGCAGCAAGGCTTAAAAGTCATCATGTCCCGCAGCCGTGATGTATTCATTCCGCTGCAAGACCGTTCTGCTTTGGGCAACAGTCGGCGGAACTCGATCTTCGTCAGCATTCACTACAACTACAACCGCGGCGGCAGCGGTGCAGGCGCTGAGACTTACTACCACTTTTCCTCCAGCTACATGCTGGCGGCGTACATTCAGGCTTACCTCGTTCAGCGCACCAGCATGACCAATCGCGGGGTGAAGAGCGCAGGCTTCCATGTCATCCGCGCCACTTCGAAAAATCCCGCCGTGCTGGTGGAATGCGGCTTCGTCAGCAACTCGACCGAACGTGCTCGCATGATGACCGGTGAATACCGCAAACGCATCGCCGAGGGCATCGCGCAGGGCATCATCGCTTATCGGAAATCCAACTGAGTCGGCAACTCAGCCGACGGGGGATTCAGCACCTTTGACCACTGAAACCACCTCGGATGTTGGGGTGCGACGATCACTCCAGGCGAGAAACATTCCGTAAATCAGCAGCGCACCCTGGCTGAGCCAGTAGCCATAAATCTTGGGCCAGATGCCATCGGTAAAGCCATAGGCATGCAGACCGACGCCGAGCTGGTTCACGCCGAACCAGGAGAAGATCACGATGCAGCCGAGGATCAGATTGCAGCAGTGCAGACCAATCTCGCGAATGTAGCCACCCAAACGAGCGTGCAGGATGACCAAGCACATCAGCACGATCATGAGTGCGCCGTTTTCCTTCGGATCCCAGCCCCAGAAACGGCCCCAGCTGTAATTGGCCCAAATTCCACCGAGTACGGTGCCCACGAGCGAGAGAAACAAGCCTGCGGCGATGAATCCATAAGCCACACGAGTGAGGAAGCGGCCTTCGTCCGACTTCGGCCCCACTTTTCCCAGGAGACGCTGTACAAAGTAAATCATTGAGATCAACGCGGCCACCATGCAAGCGGCGTAGCCGAGGTTGATCAGCGGAACGTGTGTGGAGAGCCAGAAATTCGTGATGAGCACGGCCTGGAGCTGCTGGAGGGTGTCTGTGGCTTCGGAGGCCTCGAATTGAATGGCCAGGAACATGCATGCGGTGCCGCCGACGGCCGCCACGAGCAGCCCGAGGCCGCGTTTCGTGATCCATTCGGCGATGAGGCCAAACAGGGCCACCGAAGCGCCAATGAAGAGAATCGTCTCATACAATGTGGTGATCGGTGGGCGCTGCATGATGATGCAACGGATCACCACGCCGACCACGGACAGCACCGTGGCCGTTCCGAGCAGCAACCAAGCACTGATCCTTGCCAGTTTGTCGAAACGCGATCCGGGCGAGATCCACGTCAGGGCCACGGCGATGACGCCGACGAGGAAAATCCACTGCGAGTAGAAAAAGTAGTCTGCCCTCATCGAATGCCGCTCCAGGGCAATGAATTGCGCCTCACCACGTTGTTTGGCCGCATCTTGAATCTTGGACAACAGTGCTTGTGAGGCCGCTTTGAACTTCACCGCATCCGGCAGCGCCAGATAAACCTCTTCATACATCGCCAGCCAGGCCAGCTGCTGCGCTGGAACTTCTTTTTCACCATTGATCGCGCTAAAGATAGTCTCGCCGGGACCTTGCCAGACATCGCCCGCTTTGGGAACAGGTGGGAAAATGCGGAGCTGCTGCTCGGCATTGCCGCTCATCATCGCGCCGAGTGCTCCTTTGCCGAATTCGCGGAACCAGGGGATCTGCATGGGCGGCCCACCACTGGTGCGCACGGCGTTAGCGAGGACGTTGAGGCTCTTGGATAAACGAATGGGCTGCTCAATGCCAGCAGGCAACCCTTCAGGCTTGGCACCGACGGGTGAGCGGATGAAATCGAAGTGGCCGATGATCATCTCGCAGTCGAGAAAGTTCGCGGCGAGCTGGACGATCATGCGCTGCTCCGGCGTCTGCTTCTTGGCCGGGATTTCGCGATACTCGGCCATCTTTTCCATGAGCATCTGCCTGGCAGGCTCGATCTCAGTGAAGCTGTATTGATCGCGTTTCGCCTTGGCCTTCAAGCCGAGTTCTTCGATCGCGGAGGAGTTGTCCACTTTGAACAAAGGCACCGTTTTGGCGATGTCGGGGCGGAACCAGCTCATCAGCAGCCATTCCGTGGCACTGAGCTTCACAGGCTTGCCACCTTCCTTGGTGATCGGCTTTTGCGTGGCGGGATCAACAAGTGGTTTGCCACCGTCCATCTCACCATTGTCCGTCAGCCAGATGCTGCGACGTGCACGAAAACGCAGCAAGCGGTAGCTGGCGACGTTTTCGAGCGGCTTGATACGCCCCGACTCCTGCACGGGGATCGAAGCGAAGTTTTCGACGACTTCTTTGTCGCGGAAAAGATCAAGCGGCGGCAGTTCGGCGGCAGGCATGAGGCCGGTGGTCGCGAACAGCGAGAAAAGGGCGAGGCGGAGGGTTTTCATGGCATTCAGCGAGTTTGAACGTTTAGAGCAGCTTCCACATCGCGAGGGCGAAGGCGGCATTGAAGGCGAAGATCAGGCCGAGGGAGAACTTCCACGGCTCCACCTTGATGAAACGGGCCAGCATCATGAGGAAATGCAGCAGCAGCCCTTCGGCGACGATGATGCAGGAGATGAGCGGCCAGTGATCGGAGGGGTTTTCGACGATCTGGAAGCCGGAGCGCTTCACACCGCTGCCACTGCGTGTGCCATCGTCAAACGTCTGCTGGAAGACGGCGTAGCCCTCGCTGCGGACCGGCTCGTTCATGGTGATGACGCGCTTTTCTTCATGATCACCGGTGATCTTCGTGACTTTGCTGGTGAAACGACGCGCCCGCTCGGTGCCCGGATGTTTTTCCTGCTCCGTCTCGTCGAGACGAACCGCAAACGGCAGCTTGTAGGACCGGTGGTCGAGCGAGATGAGGTATTTGTCAGCACCCACGGTGACGGTCCAAGGCGCAGCGGCGAACTCCCACAGGATGCCCTTCTGCTCCTCGCCGGATTTTTTATCCTTCACGATGGCGATGCACGCGCTGGCGAGTTGTTCATCCGGCAAGGCGGCACCCGCATCATCGAGCGTGGTGACTTCCTGGATGTAGTAGCCGTCCACCGCGTCGGTTCGAGCGCCGGTGTCACGCTTGGGCTGCGCATGCTGCTTCCAGTTCGTGATCATGAGGTCAAACGGCAGGCTGTCATGCGTGAAGGTGCGGCCTTTGCCCGCAGCGAGGTCACGATACTTGTCATCGCCGATCACGAGCACGCTGCGCTTGGCTTTGTCATCCGTCTGCGCCTTCTCGATCTCGATCACACGCTCGTGGAAGCTGCGGAACTCATCGCTCGTCTTCCCTTCCGCGAGTTCCAGGCTGCCTTCCTGGGCAAAGTGGTAGCTCACCGCACCAGCGGCGATCATGAACAAGATGGCGAAGTGCGAGATGATCACGCCGATGGTCTTGGGCGATTTACGGATGCGCACGATGCCGCCCAGCAGCAGATTCACGAACAAGATCGCCATCAGCGTGTAGCCGCCCGGAACGATGTAAAGCGGCAGCGTGATGTTACCGATGTCCCAGTAACCGTTGAAGGCCAACGCCCGCCAGCAGGCACCAAGGTCGATGCGGTCGATAAAGAAGGACTCAAAGTAACGCGCCTGGCTTGCAACGAGGCCGTATTCCGCCTGCTCCAGCGTACCAAGGAAGGTGATGAGCAGCAGTCCGCTCAGCGTGAACGTGGCGAGACCAAAGCTGGTGAGGAAGGCGAAGACTTTCGCGAAGAGAGATTTTGGGGGAGAGGACACGGTGGGAATAGCGTGAGCGGACAAATGACGAAATCAGAATAACGAATGACGAATGAATGACGAAGCCCGAATGACGAACGCGAGCCATTCGGGTTTCGTCATTGGATATTCATTCGTCATTCTGATTTCGGATTTCGTCATTGCTGCGGCACGTTGGGTTTAATCGACTGGCAGAAGGCATCAAACGCGGCCGCGTTCTGCTCCACGAGAGCTTTAGGCCCGGTGAGTTTGACGAAGATCGTGGCCTGTTCCGCGCTGTGGATGAGACCAAGCATGCTGTAGCCGGTTTGGGCCTGCTCGGCACCGAAGGCTTTGAAGTCGCCGTCGAAGGCCACGAAGGTAGCGTCGCGATTGAAAAAAGGCTTCTTCGGCAGCTTGCTGATTGCATCCGCCGTGTAGGCGGGCTGGCCCATCTGAGTGCGCCAGCGGTTCACATTGGCCTCCAGGCCACCGGCTGGGCCGGGCATCAACGAAATGTAGCACTCCCCTTCTTGATTGGGGCCGAAGCGCAGGTCGAGCAGGCGCATGCCCATCGGATCAGGCGTGGCATTCTCGCTCCAGCCTTCGGGAACCGTCCAAGTGAGCAACTGACGGAAATTCGGGCGTTGCTGCGGCTCTTCCTTGGCATCGTCAAAGAAGCGCGTGGCGCTGGGTATATCGACGTTTGGCTTCGCCGCGTAACTGGAAACCTCCCGAGTCTCGGTGATGGACTCACGCTCACCGAGGCGGTCGCAGGAGGGGAGCGAAAGGCAGATCACGGCCGAAGCCGCAAAGCGTGGAAACAGAGAATTCATGGGGGCGGGAATCAAACGCGGCTGCAGTCGTTTGTCTTGGATTCATTACGCCTGCGACGTGCTTTCGGAGGCAGGGACTGCGGCAGCCTGCTGCCGCTTTTTGAGTCAGTCTTGATGCCGCCGCAGCCCCAGAGCGGCCGCAGCGGTGACTGCTTTTTTAAAATCGTGGTTCAGGCACGGATCGACGGCCATCCGGCTGGCCTTCCGAAAGCGGCAGCAGGCTGCCGCAGTCCATGTCAAACCAAGCTCACGAGCCTTTGTGCTCGCTGTGGCAGGCTTTGCAGTTCACGGCGGCTTTGAAAGCTGCGATGCCCGTGACATCCTTGGCCTGGATTTTCTTCACGGAGCCGATGACGGCCTGGCATTTGGCGACCCAGGCGGTTTTGTCGCCCTTAGGCGGCGTGGCGGCGCACATGTCCTGATAGACCTTGAGCATGGTGGCGAGATCAGGCTCGGTGGCAGTGCCTCCGGCGACTTTTTTGGAAAGGGCGTCGTCAGGCTTGTGATACTGCTTCATGGCCGCTTTGATGACATCACTGCCAGCAGTGGGTTTCGCGGCCGGAGCAGCTGGAGCGGGTTTCGCGGCTGGAACGGCCTTCGGATCGGCCTTCTTGGGCTCATCCTTCTTCGCAGGCGCTGGAGGTGGTGCTGGCGGAGCAGGTGGAGGAGCGGTCAGTTTAGCGATTTCGGCTTCGCTGAGTCCGACGTTGACTTTGAGGCCGGGAAGCTGGGCTTCGAGAGCTTTGGCTCCGTTTTGCGTCACACCGGTCTGCCAGACAAAAAGTTTCTTCAATCCCTTCGCTGCCGCCAGTTTGGCAATGCCACCATCGGTGGTCTTGGTGCCGTAGAGGTTGAGATATTCGAGTTTTTGCAGCGCTCCAAGCTGAGCGAGGCCCGCATCGCTGATCTTGGTGTTTTCGAGGTGAAGACGCTCCAAATTGACCATTTTCACCAGCGTTTCGGCGCCTGCGTCGGTGATCTGACTGCGGGCAAGATCGACCCAGACAAGGTGCTGAGAGATGGGGGCCAAGATCGCGAGTTCTTTGTCGCCAAATTTGTCTGCGGCGTTGATGACGCCGAGGCGGAGCTGCTCGGTATCCTGCGCCAGCGGCATGAGGGAGGCGTTGAGCGCCTGCATCTTGACGGTGATCTCGGCGACCAGCTTTTTCTCGGCATCGGAGAGTGCTGCGGGCTTTGGCTTCTCGACCTTGGCCGGAGCGGCGACTTTGGGCAGACCTTTGGCCAGCAGCACCGCGAGAGCGCCCTCAACTTCGGCAGTGGGCTTTGTGGTAGCCACGGTGGCAGTGTTTGAAGCTCCGGTTTCGATCCACCATTTCAGGATGGCGACTTCTTCCTTGGTGAGCTGCGGCTCATCACTCGGCGGCATGTGCTCGTCGTCATCGGTGGGGAGGCTAGCGCGGACGAGCATGAGGCTGTCTTTGCTGTTCTTGGCAATGACGGTCGTCGCGCCATCGCCACCACCTTTCATGATGGCGGCGTAGTCGTGGAGCTGGAGCTTGCCCTTCTTCTTTTCTTCACCGTGGCAGCTCACACACTTCGCCTGCATGATTGGGGCGATGACGTCGCGATAAATGACGGCCTTGGCAGCAATGGCGGCGTCCAGTTTACCACCGGCGGCAGGCGCAGCGGGTTTGGCAGCGGCGGGGGCTGGAGTGGCAGGCTTGGCCGCAGCGGGGGCGGCTGCCACAGGCGCGGCGGCAACCACGGCGACGGGTTTGGCGTCATCTTCGGCGGTCCAACCGTTATTGATGTGCGTTTTTGGCAGCTTGGCCTTCAAAGCGGCCACACCGGCCTTGGTGACACCGCTTTGCCAAAGATAAAGCGCCTTCAATTTGCCGAGAGCGGCCAGTTTCGCGGCACCAGCGTCGGTGACCTTGGTGCTGTAGAGATTCAGATACTCCAACTCGGCGAGGCCTTTGAGATGATCGAGGCCCGCGTCACCGATGCTGGTGCCTTCGAGGTGCAGTTCCTTGAGGTTCTTCATCGCCGCGACTTTGGTGAGCCCAGCATCGGTCACTTTGCTGCGGGCGATGTCGAGAGACGCGATCTTGTCGGCGATGGGAGCGATGGCATCCAGACCGGCATCTGTGAACTCCTTCGCGACATTCAGGGCGGTGAAGCGGTATGCTTTCGCATCAGCGGCAATGGGCATGAGCGAGGCACCGGTGGCGTTCACTTGCTTCATCGCGGCCTCAACGGCAGGATCAGCGGCTTTTTTGTCATCGGCGGCATGCGCGGTGAAGGCAAATGCCAGGGCGAGGATGAGGGAGGTTGGTTTCATGAAAACAGAGCTGGGGGCGGTATTTTGAACAGGGCAATTAAAGGAGCAACTTGGACTAACCTTTCACAATCGCCTCGGCGGCGGCCTTGATGTCGGCGGGAATGACGCTGAGGTCCACCTTTTGCGTGTTGCTGGCACCTTGCTCAATCCACCACTTCAAAAGGGCGATTTCTTCCTTCGTGAGCTGATCCTTGCCCTCGGGAGGCATGTGTTCACCTTCATCGTCATCAATGGGGAGCATGATGCGAGTGATGCTCAAACTCTCTTCAGGCTTGCCAGCGACGATGTTCTTGCCGTTTTCTCCGCCTTGCATGGACAGTTCATAGGTGTCCATTCGGAGGTCGCCCTTCGACTTTTCCTCGTTGTGGCACTTGTTGCACTTCGCCTCGAAGATCGGGAGAATGATGTGCTGGAAGACGAGCTTATCGCCGCTGGCAGCCGGGGCGGGCGTGGCAGGAGTTGGAGTGGGAGCGGTTTCGACGGCCTTCGATGGCTCAGGTGCTTTTTCCTCGGTTTTTTCCACCTGGGGCTCCTCCACAAAGCTGAGCATCCACTTTTCCATGCTGATCATTTGGCTCTTGATCGGCTCCGGGGCATGCTGGGTGAGGAATTTGCTGCCGTGGCTCATGTTACCGCCGAAATGGGCACCGAGACCCATGACACCGAAGCTGACGAAATACAGGGCGCGGTAGGCTTGCAGCAGCTCCGTGCTGTGACGTCCCATCGCGAGGAGGCGCACCACCAGCGCCAAAAGAACGCCTGCCGTGCCCAGGATGCCCATGGACTGGTGCAGAGTGAAGTTACCACCCACATAACCGCCCTCACGCGAGAGCATGATGCCCGCCAGCACGGCCAGCACAGCGCCAGCGGAGCCGACAAACAGCGTGAGCAAAGCGGCATCCCCGTATTTTGACTCACCACGACGCGTGACGCAGAGCAGCTCCATCAAGCACAGCAGCCCCAGCGCCCCGACCGGCAGGTGCAGCAGGATGGGATGGAAGCGCCCGATGAATAGCACCGAACTCGACGCTTCCGCTGTGGGAGCCTCATAGAGTGGCGGGAAAATCAGCAACCCCAGCACAAAGGCCACAATCAACAGCACCGTGGCGATCCAGAGGGCGGTGAATGACTTCGGTTCATCGGAAGCATGCGCAGACATGGTGAAAAATCAGGAAGAAGGTTGGTGCGTGAGATATGGCACTTCTAGTAACGGCCCCGCAATGAAAGATTCATCAGGAACCTGATGGTCGATGCCGCCAGATTTCACCTCGCCTTTTGTCGGATGCTGACCGTATCCTGCCGTTCTTCCCTGCCCTATATGCCCCGCACTGTTCTCCACTGGTTCCGCCGCGATCTCCGCCTCACCGACAACACCGCCCTACACCACGCCACGAAAGACGCCGGGCAAGTCATTCCGGTCTATGTGCTGAGCGATTGGAAAAACAGCCACGGCTGGACCGGCCCGAACCGCCAGCAGTTCCTCTGCGGGAATCTCGAATCCCTCGCCAAGAACCTTGAAACCCTCGACAGCCGCCTGATCATCCGCAGCGGCAAGGCCGATGCCGAGTTGGAACGCCTGATTCAAGAAACAAAGGCCGATGCGATCTATTTCAACCGCGACTACGATCCCTACGGCCGCGAGATGGAGAAGAAGATCGCTGCTTTGTGCTCACGCCTCGGCATCGAGTGTCACGGCTTTGACGACAGCGTCATGCACCCGCCGGAAACCGTGCTCACTGGCAGTGCGCTGCCTTATCGCGTCTATACACCTTACTCGAAGAACTGGCTCGGCCTCGCCAAAGCCGCTCCCCTGCCCCGCGTGACCACCTTGGGGCCCAAGGCGGAAGAAAAAGTCATGAGTCTGCCACTGCCGACGCTCGCGCACTGGCATCTGCCCGCCTGCACCGCGAAGATTCCCGCTCCCGGCGAGCGTGCGGCGCGTGATCGCATGAAGCACTTCATCG
>JAPLUL010000041.1:0-27421 GCA_026397635.1 Verrucomicrobiota bacterium
GGCCTGAACGTCATGGATTTCGACGACCTGCTCGTACTTGGTGTGCGTTTACTCGAAGACCATGCCGATGTGCGTGCCACCGTGCAGAGCCGCCATCATTACGTCATGGTGGATGAGTTCCAGGACACGAACTCGCTGCAAATGCGCCTCCTGCGCGCCTTGGTTCCCGCGCCTTACAACGTCTGCGTCGTGGGCGATGACGACCAGTCCATCTACGGTTGGCGCGGTGCGGAGATCACGAACATCACACAGTTCGAGGACTTCTTTCCCAATCCGCACGTCATCAAGCTGGAGGAAAATTACCGCAGCACGACGCCCATCCTTCATACCGCAAACAGCCTCATCAAAAACAACGCTGGCCGCCGCCCCAAGTCTCTCTGGAGCCGCAACAACGGCAACGAGCTCGTGCGCCTCATCGCCACACAAGATGAGAAAGAAGAGTCTGATATGATCTCGAAGGAGGTCGAGACCGCTCACTTTTCAAACAAGCAGCCGCTGGAGGATTTCGCCGTGCTCTTCCGCACCAACGACCAGTCGCGTGTGCTGGAGCAGGCCTTCCGCCAGCGCAAAATCCCCTACCGCGTCGTCGGGGCGCGTAGCTTCTTTGATCGCCGCGAAGTGAAGGACATCCTCAGCTACCTCAACGTCCTACACAATCCGCACGATGACATCAGCCTACTGCGCGTGTTGAACACTCCCACACGCGGCATCGGCAGCGCCACCGCCGAACTCGCCCGCGAACGTAGCATGGAGAAGGGCCACAGCGTTTGGGTGGCGCTTTGCGACGAAGATTTTCTGCGTCAGATCCCCGAGAAGGCGCGCAACGCCATTCGAGGCTTCACCACGATCATCAGCAAGTACTCCGGCCCGGCCAGCACCCAGGGCACACAGCTCGTGCAGATGACCGAGGCGCTCATCCTTGAGGTCGGCTACATGGAGCATCTCAAAAAAGCCGCCAAGGAGCCGGAAGACTTCGCTGGCTGGGAAAACGGCCTCAAGGAACTCCTCAAAAGCCTCGCAGGCTACGAAGAACGCAACCGCGCCGACGGTCTCGGCGGCTTCCTCGATGAAATCAGCCTCAACGACGAGCGCGAGGAGAAGGACGACATCGAAAAGAAGAAAGGTGTCTGCTTGATCACGCTGCATGCCTCCAAAGGACTCGAATTCCCCATCGTCTATCTCCCCGGCATCGAACAAGGCATCCTGCCGCACAAGCGCAGCTTCGATGAAGGCCGCGTCGATGAGGAGCGACGCCTGTTTTACGTCGGCATCACGCGAGCAAAGCAAAAGCTCACCATCAGCCACACGCGCACGCGCATGAAGTGGGGCCAGAAGCAGACCTGCCTGCCTTCCCCTTTCCTGAAAGAGCTGGATCGCAAATACGTCACCGAACTCGATTACACCCGCCACATGAACGAAACCGTCACCGTGGAAGAAAACACCAACTTTTTCTCCGGCCTCCGCGCCATGCTCGCCGAGAAGTGAGTCTAGTCAGCGGCCTCAATCCACATACAGGAGCGCGTTGCCGCTCATGAGCGCGTGGCAGAGAGCCGTGAGGCCGAGGAAGCCGGGTTCGGCCGGCGTTTTTGATGGCGTGCCGAGTTGAACTTCGAGCGGCGTAGGATTCGCCTTGTAGAACTCGGTCTGCGCCTGCACGAACTCGACGCTCTGCTGCACATCCGACTCGGACGGTGCTTTGCCGTGAACAAGCCGCCACGCGAGGCGGATCTGATCTGCCAACTCCTTGCCACCTTCCGTCTGCACACGCTGCGCGAACTGCTGAGCATGCACGCGCATGATCGAGCTGTTCATCAACAGCAGGCTCTGCGGACTCACCGTGGTGACTGAGCGCACATCGCAACTCGGCTCCATGATCGGCGCGTCAAAGGTGGCGAACATTTCGAGCGGGCGCGAGCGGCGTGCCTGCACATAAATGCTGCGGCGGAATTCCTCGCCGTTTAGGGCCAAATATTTGCCCGTGGGGCGGCCTGCCGTGTCCGTGGTGTCGATGCCGATGACGACCTGCCCCTCCTCATTGAACATCACCGGCACAGGCGCACCACCGATCTTCGGATTCAGCCTGCCACTGATCGCTAGCAGTGAATCACGCAGGATTTCGGCCTCCAGCCGACGCACGTTCATGCGGCTGAGCAAAGTATTGTCAGGATCAATGCGGTCACGCTTGTCATCGCGAGTCGAGGACTGACGATAGGTGCGCGAGGTCATGATGAGGCGATGCAGATGTTTCAAGCTCCAACCTTCACGCATGAATGCCGCCGCCAGCCAGTCGAGCAGCTCAGGATGCGTTGGTTGGCTGCCGAGCTGGCCGAAATCTCCGGAACTGGCGACGATGCCCTTGCCAAAGTGATGCATCCACACGCGGTTCGCCATCACACGGGCCAGCAACGGGTGCTTGCCATCGGTCAAGGCATTGGCGAAGGCTAAACGACGGCCAGTAGTGGGCAGCTTGGCGTCCTTCTCGGATACTTCGATCTTCCGATGCGCAGCTAGGACGGTGAGATCGCTTGGGGGCACTTTTTCCTTCGGTTGCTCATGATTGCCACGATTGAAAATGAACGTGGCAGGCACGAGTTCGGGCTTTTGGGGCAATTCGACGAAGGCATGCAGAAACTCCTCCACCGGCTTCTTCGCACGCACCGCCGTGGCTTCCTCGGTCATCTTCTTCAGCGTGTCGTCGTGCTTGGTTTTGTTCGTCGTGTCGTAAAGATAAAGCGAACCAGCGCTGAGTTGATTCACGCGCGGCCAGGCTTTGAGCCGCTTGGTTTGATCAGCGGTGCGCTTCTTCATCTCCGTTCGATAAGCCGTGCGCAATGGCTCACGCTCCTTCTCAGGAGCCTTGGCGAGTTCCTTTTCCAAAACCTCGGTGATGAACTCCTCCGTCTTGGCCAGCCGTGCGGCGTCTAGTTTTTTGGCCTCGGCCTCGATCTTGGCCGCTTCAACCGACTCCGCGTCCGTCTGCAACGAAACCAGCCTACTCGCAGGCAGACGCCACGCTTTCGTGTCGAATCCTGGCTCAAAAACAGCCCGCAGCCGATAATAATCGGCCTGCGAGATCGGATCATAGCGATGATCATGACACTGAGCGCAGCCGATGGTCAGACCATAGAGCGAGGTCCCCACCATTTTGACCGTATCGGCGATATTCGCATTCTGCGTCGCCGCATCATTCTTTTCAGCGGTGCCGTTGGGCGACATGCGCAGGAATCCCGTGGCGGAGAGCTTCTCGATCTCGTCCTGCGACAGGTTTTTGTAGGGTTGTGGCACCATCTCATCACCCGCCAATTGCTCGCGCACGAACTGGTCGAAGGGTTTGTCCTTGTTCAGCGCGTTGATGACGTAGTCGCGATACTTCCATGCCCATTTGCGCTCCAAATCCTTCTCGCCAAAACCTTCTGAGTCGGCATAACCCGCCGCATCCAGCCAGTGACGCCCCCAACGCTCGCCGTAGTGAGGCGAGGCGAGCAGGCGGTCAATGAGATTCTCGATGCTGGACGCTGGATGCTTGATGTAAGCAGCGACAAAGTGATCCACCTCTTCGAGAGTCGGCGGCAGGCCGGTCAGATCGAAGCTGGCACGACGGATGAAAGTGATGGGATCGGCTTCGGGTGAAAAAGAGAGCCCCTTCTCAGCTTGTTTGGCGGCGATGAAGGCGTCGATGCCTTGTTTCAAGTTGAAGGTTTCAAGTTTCAAGTTGGCTGCTGAGGATGCCCCTTCAGAACTTGAAACCTGAGACTTGAAACTTGGAACCTGTGGCTTGGAGATCGGCTGCAAAGACCACCACGCACGCTCCTCGTCGGTGAAGGCATGCTCAGGACCAAGTTTTTCAGGCTCAGCACGAGCGGTTTTAGCCCCTTGCGCGACCCAGGCTTCCAAAACGGCAATGTCGCGATCCTTGAGCTTCGATTTGCCCTTCGGCATCTCGCCCGCCTTCACGAGTTCGAGCAGATGACTCTCGGCCGCCTTGCCAGGAACAATGGCCGGGCCGCTTTTGCCACCTTTGAGAATGAAACGCGCCAGACGCACGTCGAGCCCGCCCTTGGTCTCTCCTTCCTCGCCATGGCAATGAAAGCAGTTCGCCTTCAAAATCGGGCGGACATCTTTTTCAAAGGTCAGAGGCGCTGCCACGGCAGAGGCGTGGCAAATGAGCAAGAGGGCGGTGGGAAAACGCATGCCAGTCATACGACGCATCACGCCGATTTTTCGCGAACGGCATCATCCACCGCCGCGTCGAGCACGTCGCAGGCCTCTAGCAGAGCCTCCTCGGTGACGGTGAGCGGTGGGCAGATTTTGACGGTCTGGCCCCAGGCGCCGACGGGGGCGAAGAGCAGCAGGCCACGCTGAAAGCACAGTTCGATGATGCGGTGCGCGAGATCGTGATCCGGCTCTTTTTGGCCCGGTTTGACCATCTGAAGACCCGCAACGAGTCCGGCGCAGGTCACATGACCAACGACGTTCGGATGGCGGCTTTGGATGGCCTTGCAGCGCTCGTGCAAAATCGGGCCGAGTCTGGCGGCGTTGCCGGTGAGGTCTTCCGCGAGCAATTTTTTGATGTTCGCGACTGCGGCGGCGCAGCAGACGGGATTGCCGGTATGCGTGCTGGTCATGCTGCCGGGCGGGAACTGGTCCATGATGTGCTGGCGGCCGATCACAGCGCTCAGCGGCATGCCGGAGCTGATGCCTTTGCCACATCAGATGAGGTCCGGGGTGACGCCATAATGCTCGAAGGCCCAGAACTTGCCCGTGCGGCCGAATCCGGACTGCACCTCGTCAAAGGTGAGCACGACCTGGTGCTCGTCGCACCAAGCGCGGAGTTTCTGGATGTATTCGACCGGCGCGAAGTCAGGACCGACGCCCTGATAGCTCTCCATGATGACCCCGGCGATGTTTTCTGGCTTCATGCCGCTCTTTTCGATGGCCTGCAAAAAAGCGTCGAAGGAACTGTCGCCCTCCCAATAACCATCCGGGAACGGGGCCTGGATGATGGCCTTGTCGAGGTTCACAATCCACGATTTCTGGCCTGCCATGCCGCCGGCCTGCTGGCTGGCGAGGGTGCGGCCGTGGTAGCCACGATCAAAGCCGATGATGCCGATTTTCGACGGACCACCGACCTTGATGCCATTCGCACGACTCAATTTGATGGCGCATTCTGTGGCCTCGCTGCCGCTGCTGAGCAGGAAGACTTTCTTCAAACCTTCTGGCGAGACCGAGGCGATGATTTCAGCGGCCTGGAGGCGCTCCTCGCTAGGGAAGACATAGTTGTGGATGAGGCCGCTCTGGATCTGTTCGATCATGGCCTGACAGATCTCCGGCGCAGCGTGGCCTGCGTTGGTCACGAGCACGCCGCTGCTCCAGTCGAGCCACTGGTTGCCGTGCTTGTCGAAAACGTAGATGTCCTGTGCCTTGTCCCAAATGATGGGCGGCATGCCGCGCATGGAGAGCGGCTCCACCTCCCGCAGGCGGTCCAACAGCGGCACGCTTTCAGGGTGAGGCACCTGGGTGCAGATGCGGCGGTGCTTGGTTGCGACGAGAGGAACGGTTTGCGGAACGGTGCTGAATTCTTTGCCCATAGTGACGACGATCATGCATGAGGCCAAATCAGGCTGCTACGCGCTTTGCGGCAGGTCGCGGTATTTTTGTGCGCGTGGCTTCAAATGCTGCAAATCAGCACTTTTTTTGATCATCGAAGGACGAGTCTATTGGCAGTTCAAAGGGGCAGAAGTGAGGGATCCACCCATGAACGGGCACAAGGCTCGATTCCCGGCTATTTTTGCAGCATCCGCAGTTCCTCGTTTAGCTGCTCCACTTTCTCCAGCAGGCTCGTGAGCACTTTGAGGCCCGCGAGGTTCACCTGGCAGCTCTCCCGCAGGTGCTCGATGCGGCGCAGGACGCGCAGGGAGTCTTCGTCGAGTTCAGGACGGATGAGGCCGTGCTCCTGATACTCCAAGATGGTTTGCGTGGAGACACCCGTGATCTCTGCCAGGATGTCCAACGAGTAAACGGCTTGAGGCGTGGGATCGTTCATGTCAGGCGCGTGGTTTGAAGGTGGAGGCGCTGCGCATTTGCTCCCACAAGGAGCGCTCGTCATCGCTCAGTGTCGTCGGCAGCACGAGGTTCAGGGTCACAAAAAAATCACCGCGCTCACCGGTCTTGCCTTTGGGCAGGCCACGGCCTCGGACCCGGAATTTTTGGTGGTTCTCTGCTCCGGCGGGAATCCGTAGCTTGATGGAGCCATCCAGCGTCGGCACCACGACTTCCGCGCCGAGCACCGCTTCCCAAGGAGCCACTTCTAACTCGTGATACACATCCGCCTCGCGGGTGGTGAAGTCGGGATGCGCCGCATGGCGCACGCGCAGGTAAAGATCACCCGCCTCAGCGCCATTGATGCCGGCTTCCCCCTGGCCGGGCACGCGGATGCGGCGGCCATTGGTCGCCCCCGGCGGGATGCGCACCTCAAAGGAATGCGTTTGCACCACGCCGGTCTGGCGATTCGCCGTTTGCAGGGAAAGCGGGCGCTGCGTTCCATGCATGGCCTCTTCCAGCGTGACGAGTAGGTCCCCTTCGATGTCGTGACCCCGCCGTACTCGGCCTGGGCGGGTTGTGCCGGAGGGAGTTCCTTCATCAAAACCCTGTGGGAAGCCGTAGCGGCTACCTCCGCTGAAATACTGCTCGAAGAAATCGCTGAACCCCGTGCCGCCAAAGTGGACGTCCTGCTCGTGGGAGGCAGTTGATTGAGGTTCCTGCCAGTTCGCCCCGAGCGTGTCGTACTTTTTGCGCTTCTCGGGATCGCCTAGAACTTCGTTGGCCTCATTGACCTCCTTGAACTTCTCCTCAGCGGTCTTCTTGTCCTTCGCAGTGTCGGGATGGTATTTCCGGGCCAGCTTGCGGAAGGCCTTTTTGACATCGTCCGAGCTGGCATCGCGCGGCACGCCGAGGGTGGCGTAGTAATCTTTGAACTGGGCGGGCATGACGAGAGCATGGACGTTGCGGGGCTCTGTGTCGTTGTCATTCCATCAGCTTCTCTTGGCTTAGTCCCCATCCAAGCCTATCGAAAAGAGCTTCCCGCCAAGGAACGAAGGACAGTTTGGCAAGAAAACTGACCTCTCCCATTTTCCTGACCCAACCATGTTCCTGCCCACCTGCTTAGCTCGAATGGATTCTGGTTCAGTGCCGATGCCTCTAAAACATCCGCCCTCATGACTCACTCAGCAGTTTTGGCCGGCAAAAATATGAGCGGTAAATGGAAAAATCGAGTGTGTGAAATGGGAGATAGCAGTTCTGAGTTTGCAGAATCAGTGGTGCCATGCCAAAGCAGCGGTCTGACATGGAAACCACAGAACTCCTCACCGCCCTGAACTGGCGTTACGCCACCAAGGTCTTCGATCCCACAAAGAAAATCGCAGCCGACACCTGGGCCACGCTGGAAGAATCGCTGGTGCTCACGCCTTCGAGCTTTGGCTTGCAACCCTGGAAATTTTTCATCATTCAGGATCAGGAACTGCGGGAAAAGCTCGTCGCGCATTCGTGGCGGCAGCGCCAAGTGGCCGATTGCTCGCATCTGGTCGTGATGACCGTGAAAAAAGCCTACAGCCTCGACGATCTCGATGCCTTCATCGCCCGCATGGTCGAGGTGCGCGGCGGCAGCGCCGATGCGTTGGCCGGATTCCGCAAGATGGTCGCTGGCGCGCAGGCTCAGGGCTACATGACCCAAGAATGGGCCAAAATGCAGGCCTACATCGCCCTCGGCCAGTTCATGGCAGCCTGTGCGCTGCTCAGCATCGACACTTGTCCCATGGAAGGCTTCGTAGCCGCTCAATACGACGAACTCCTCGGCCTTGAGGCCCAGGGACTCACCACCGCCGTCCTGTGCCCCGCAGGGTATCGTCACGCGGATGATCGCTACGCGTCCTTGCCGAAAATCCGCTTCCAAAACAGCGATGTGATCGAACACCGCTGAATCGGTGGCACACGGCCGGATGAAAAACCTCTCGGTGTGAGAAGTCAGAGGTGAAAGGTGAGAACTGTCGCCTCCGGCAGCACCACTTCTGACCTCTGACTTTTAACGTCTCACTCGTTCCTTCATTGGTTTTCCCACAGGCCGTTAGCCCAGCGCCGCGATCACCTCGATCTCGATCAACGCTCCTAGCGGCAGTCCAGCCACCGCCACGGTCGAACGCGCCGGTTTGTGACCTTCAAAGGCAGCTTCATAGAGCGGATTGATCTTCGGGAAATCGGCCATGGAGGCCAGGAAGACTGTCGCCTTGATAACATCGCTCATGGTGAGTCCCTGAGCGGTCAGTAAAGCGCGGATGTTGGCCAGCACTTGGTTCGCCTGTCCTTCCACATCCGTCGCCACAATCTTGCCCACCGCCGGATCAATCGGGATCTGGCCGGAGCAGAAGAGCAAACCGCCCTGCTTCACCGCTTGAGAGTAAGGTCCGACCGCCGCTGGCACATTGGGAGTGTTGTTGATGAGGTCCATGGTGGGAGGGAGATAACGAGTGAGTGGGACGATTCAACTCCTGATGCGAAGCGGCGCTTGAAATGACGAAACCAGAATTCCGAATGACGAATGAAACCCGAATGCCCAATGTCGTAGCGCGGACCATTCGTCATCCCTTCACGGCCGCGTTTCCTTCAGACCTCGCGCCTTGTCGATGAGCTGCAGGAACTCGCCGCGATAGCCGAGCTTGTCTGAGCCTTTGCCATCGAGCGCGAGTTTGCGCACCGTGTCCCAGCTCAGCGTACCCTTGTAGGCTGAATCACGCAGCAGCAGGCCGAAGCCAGCCACGGCAGCGCTGAATTTGTATTCCTCGCTGCTCGCGGTGAGTGTTTTGCCCTCGTCTTTGGTCGGAACTTCGATCAGTTTGCTCAAGTCGCTGTCAGGCTCTTTGTAGCGCAGCTTCACGGTCATCAACTCGCCGCTCTTCGCCGCGACGGCGAGACGTTCAGGAACGATGGCTGAGGTTTGATATTTCAAGCTGTCCACCGCAGGCCGTGGCTCGGCTCCGGGTGGCAGATTGGCGGGCACGACTTCATACAAGGCCACCACGTTGTGCCCCGCGCCGATTTCGCCCGCGTCCTTCGTATCGTCATTGAAGTCCTCCTTCGCCAGCAAGCGGTTTTCATAACCGATGAGTCGATAGCTGCGCACCGCGGCCGGATTGAACTCGACCTGAATTTTGACGTCTTTCGCGATGGTGATGAGCGTGCCGTTCATCTGCTCCACGAGGACCTTTCGCGCCTCGCTGAGACTGTCGATGTAGGCATAGTTGCCGTTTCCTTTGTCAGCCAAGGTTTCCATCGTGCGATCCTTCAGATTGCCGATGCCGAAGCCAAGCACACTGAGGAAGACGCCGCTTTTGGCCTTCTTGCTGATGAGTTTTTCCAGTTCCTCTGGGGAACTGACGCCGACGTTGAAATCGCCATCCGTGCAGAGGATGACGCGATTCACGCCCTCTTTGATGAAACCGGCCACGGCCTGTTCGTAAGCCAGTTGAATACCCGCGCTGCCATGTGTGCTGCCACCAGCTTTGAGTTTTTCGATGGCAGCGAGGATGTCGGCCTTCTTTTCGCCATTCGTCGGTGGCAGCACGAGGCCGCTGCTGCCCGCATAGACCACCATCGTCACGCGGTCCCCTTCCCCGAGTTGTTCTGTCAGCATGCGCAGCGACTGCTGCACCAGCGGCAGCTTGCTCGGCTCGTTCATCGAGCCGGAGACATCGACGAGGAAAACCAGATTGCTATTTTTGCGCTCATTGCCGAGTTCGCGGCCCTTGATCGCGATGCGTGCCAGTCGATGCGCCGGCCGCCAGGGGCACGGAGCCAGTTCCACACGCACACCGAACGGTTCTTTGGCCGTCGGAGCCGGCCCTTCCTCCGCCGTGGGGAAATAATTGACCAGTTCCTCAATGCGCACCGCATCGGCGGGTGGAATCGAATTCTGGTTCAAGAACCGCCGTACGTTCGCATACGCTGCGGTATCGACATCAATCGAGAAGGTCGAAAGCGGCTCCCGCGCCACGTCTTTGAGCTCGTTTTCGAGGATGCGGGTGTAGGACTCCTTGGAGGCAGGCTCGGATTCATTTTTTCTGAAGAGTTCCTGCCAAGATCTAGACTTACCAACAGTGCCAGCTTTTTCTCGACCACCTCTTTGAGAAGCCTGGGTAAAGTAATACGCATCCGGCTGCGGATTCGCCACGACGAGTCCGGCAGCAGGTGTGCTTGCTGCCGTGCCATTGATTGTGCTAGAAACCGTCGTCCTGCTGACAGCGCCGCCGACGCTCAAGGTATTGTTCCCGAATGCAACCGCGTTACCAGCAGTTCGCGTCGAACCACTCAAATCCAACGTTGCCCCAGCAGGTGCCGAAGGCATGGTCGCAGCATTGGATACGACGACTCCTCCCGCATTGATCGTTGTGCCGCCGGTATAGATATTAGCCCCGCTCAAGGTGACCGTATTTCCGCCGTTCAACGCCAGCGTGCCAGCACCGATTTTTGTCACGCCGCCTAAGGTGGCAGGTGACGGCTGATTACTCGATGTCAATCCTTGCATTGGAGCCACAGGTGCGGTCGATGGCATTGTTGCACCACCACCAATGGTCAGTCCGTAAGTCTGTTGATCCTCGATTTTCTTGAGTTCCAAGACATCACTCGCTCTCATGGTTCCCAGCTTTCCGTTCAACGCTATTGACCTTGGAACCTCGACAGGCCGGGGTTCCGCCTCAGGAACTGGCATGACGGTGGCGAGGCGATCAAGCGCCAGCGCCTCCGTCTTTGTTTCATTTTTTCCCGACTTCGCAGGCTGCAGGCTCTGACTGCGCCTAGCTGTCTCGACCGCGAGATCACCGCGACCCGCAGGAAGGACTTTGTATTTTACTTCATCTCCCAGCGCGACCTGCAGTGGCTTTGGCTGAGGTTCAAACGCATGCCACGTCCACAAGCCACCCAGTGCAATGGATGCCGCCATCGCCAGCTTCGTCACAACGCTGAATCGCCATTTCGGGCGTGGCGCAAGCGTCACACTTGCGGCAGGCAATCGAGTCGGTTGCCCTAGGATCTGCACCTTCAAGCGCTCCCGCTGCACATCCGTAAGCGCAAGCGATTCATCCCTCAGCTCGGCGAGAAGGAAGTGGCAGAATTGTTTGGTCTCCTCGGCGGACCTTTTCGCCTGCGGATTTTCATGCAGCTCCGCCTCTAGCTGCTGGCCTTCTTCGGCGCTGGCTTCTTCGAGCGCCCAGGCGGTGATTTGTTCCGGTTTCATGGTCAAAAAGTGGTGGTTAAAGGGTTCAAGCCATCACGGGTTTGAGTTTCGCGGGCGGTGGCTGGTCATGGGCCTGCCATTTGGTCTTCAAGGCGGCCACGCCGTGGTGGATGAGGTAGCCGACGTTGCCAATGCTGGTCTGCATGGCGGCGCTGATCTGCTGGTAGTCGAGTCCGGCGATGAACTTCAGCCGCACGGCATCGCGCTGGCGTACGGGCAGGGTTTCGATGAGTTCGCGCAAGGCGGTGGCGGTTTCGCGCTTTTCCATCGCGTCATTGGGCGCGGGATCGGCGGAGGCTTCGAGATCGAGGATTTCCGTTTCCATGACGATGAGGCGTTGATGTTTGCGGTGGTGGTCGAGGGCACGATTGCGGCAGACGGTGAAGAGCCAAGGGGCCAGTCGCTCGCGGTCGAGCGTGGCAAGGTGCTGGCTGAGCTTCACAAACACGTCCTGCACGATGTCGCGCGCGTCTTCGAGGTCGCCGGTGTAGCCGTGCGCGTAGCGGATGAGGGGCCGCTCATAGCGCTGCAGGGTTTCCAGGAAAAGATCGTGCGTGTCACTCATGAGGTCGGGTTCGCCGGGTATCACGGGAACGTGCTGGGTATCTTGGGTGTTTTTTTGGTGGAAGGCGAGATTCATCGTTCCATGCGCGACAGTTTGATCGTCCATTGCACGTTCTGGGAAGCCTGCTTCCATCTGCCCCACCATGATCAGCCGCCTTTTCCTCGTCTCGCTTCTCGCAACCACACTCACCCAAGCTCAACAGCCAGCAGCTCCGGCGGGCCATGCTCATGCCGTGGAGATTCCCGGATTGAAAAAGGAGCTCTTCGCTGGCATCACCGAGGCGGATTTCCTCAAGCTCAGCGACAAGCCGAAGACGGTTAAGATCACGCTCGTGGCCACCTACAGCGCCGCGAACTACGGCATGAACTTCAACGGCTACTCACACGGCAAGGCCATTTTTACGATCCCTAGGGACTGGACCATTGAGGTGACTTTCATCAATCCGAGCCCCATCCCGCACAGCTCTGTCGTGGTGGAAAAAGACACGACGAAGAAGCTGCAAATGGGCGAGCCCTACTTTGACGGTGCAGGTGTGCCGAAGCCTGAAGTCGGATTATCGCTCACCAAGGCGGAGTTCTCCTTTGTGGCCGATGAAACCGGTGAATTCGCCCTCGCCTGCGGTTTCCCCGCTCATGCGATCAACGGCCACTGGCTGGCGCTGAACATCAGCGACACGGCCAAGGCTCCCACGCTTCAACTCGGCGACAATCCAGCGGTGGAGGCGAAGTAGATTCGACAGGCATTCGAATCGGCTTGGGACGTTCGGCTTCGATTGCCAATCGAAGCTACTTTTTCCACGCCGGGCCGACAGGTTCAGCTTGGAACTTTTCTGGCTGCCCCCCCTTTTGGTTACGGTTGTTTTTGGTAAAGACGCCATCGACCGCGCATTTGATCTCAAAGGCCTCGCCCTTGCGGGTGTCGATGGAGTTGTCGCTGATGTGCGTTTCGATCGGCGGCAGCGTGGCTTTCTTGTTGCCGCTCATGCCGATGAGGATGTTGTGATCGCAGTTGACGAAGCGGTTCCCTCTGATCTCGGCGTGTTTGACCTGGAAGTAGCCGTTCGCAGGTGAATCCGGGATGCCAAGCATGATGCACAAGGCGCTGCGCTCTTTGTCACCCGTGAGATTCTCAAAGTGATTGCTGGTGACGATGTGGTGCTCGCCAATGACTCGCACGCCACCGGCGCCTTTGGCCCCAGCGCCATCAAAAACGTTGCCTTCGACAATGCAGCGATTGCCATGGCGCAGTGTGAGCGTGCCGGAGACGCCTTTGAAGGTGTTGAAGCGGTAGATGTTGCCGCAGGACTTGTTGGAGATGCACTCGGCCTCGCCATCGCATTTTTCGAAGAGGTTGTGCTCCACCACGCAGGCGGCGGTTTGCATCGAGGTCTTGCTGTCGCCGAGGCGGATCGTTTCGCCGCCGTTCTCGCCGAGTTTCTGGCGCGGGCCGAAGTGATTGTGGTCGATCTGGTGCCTGCCCTGATCTTTGGCTTCTTCCGAGAGCCACACGACCAGTGTGGTGCCCTGTGTTGTCTTACCAGCGATATAGCAATGGTCCACGCGGTTCCGGGCACCGTAGATCGAGACAAACTGGGCGGAATTCTTCGAAACCAGCTGCGTGTCATTCGTCACCGCGCAGTGGGTGATGCGGCAGTCGCTGGCGAGCTGCTTGGAGTCGAGGCGCAGTTCGAGGACCTGCTCGCCCGTCGGATTCTGAAACCACAAGCCCTCCACCACGACGTGCGCTCCGCCCACCGAGAGGCGTGAGTCGCCCGTGAATACTACCTTGCCCGGCGTCTGCGCCCGGATCGTCACCGGCTTCTTCGCCGTGCCTTCCGCATGGATTTTCAACCGCGCATCCGCCCAGGTGCCGTCTTGGAGGATCAGTGTGTCGCCTGCTGTGATGGTTTTGGCGGCAGCAGCAAACGCAGCCGCATCCGCGACAGGGATGTCTTTGGCCGCAATGGGGAGGGCGAGGGCGAGACTCAGGAAAAACAGACGCATGCCACATAGGAGGCGGCAGTCAGCTTGACGGCAAGGCGGTTTTCCAGCACACTCCCAGCGTGACTTCAATGCCTGAAACACAAGCACGCACGTTAATTGTCACACAACTGTCATCCGTCAAAACCGTGCGAGTGATGAATGGCAGACCCAATCTGCGCCAGCCACCTCACTCTCAGTGATCTCCTGCTGCAGGTGCTCGGGTGGCCAGCGAAACTACCGAGCCGGGCGCACGCGGACAAAGGCGATGCGCGTGCTACCCCCGCCGCTGCCGGGAGGGATGGGGAGACCGAGTCAGTGAACGGTGCCGGGAGGGGGGAGGAGGGCATCGCCGCGCCGTTCTTCGAACTCGTGTTTCGCGCCGGGATAGTCTTCCTTGCCGCTGGCGGTGATTTTGAGGGTCTCCTCCGGGCCGGGTTCGATGGGTTGGGCGGTGGAGTGCTTGTGATGGACGATCAGCTTGGCGACGCCGGGGGATTCCTCGGCCACACACTACTGCGAAGAGAGCAGGGGAGTGGTTCACAAACCATCCAGCGGTCCCAATCCCCTATGAGCGACGTCGCAACTACAGCTCGTCATCCTCACGGCTGAACATGCGCTGGAGGAGGTTTTTCTTCTTGGGCGGAGCCGGCGGGGCGGCGGGGACGACTTTCTGCGGGAAGCGCTGGGCGGCTTCGCTGCCGACCTTGGTGCGGAGGTCCTCGTTGAGAGAGGTGTTGCGCACGCCGATGTCATCGCTGACGACCTGCGGCTGGATGAAGACGATGAGTTCTTTGCGGATGGTGTTGTCGGTGTCGGTGCGGAAGAGTTTTCCAAGGCCGGGAATGCGGCCAAGGACGGGCATGCCCTGTTTGTCACGAGTTTTTTCTTCGGAGATGAGACCGCCGAGGACGATGGTGTTGCGGTCTGGCACGGTGACGGTGGTGACGAGCTGCTCGGTGCCGATGATGGGCACCTCGTTGGGCTGCACGAGCTGGGTGCCCACGACGGTATCGTTGACCTGCGCGATGGTGAGGGTGACTTCGCCGTCGGAATTGATGAGGGGAACGACTTCGAGCTTCAGCACCACGTCACGATACTCAATGGTGGTGGTGGTGTTGCCTTGAGCGGCGTTGTTGTTGGCAAAGACGGTCTGCTGGGAGGGGACGGGGATCTGACGACCGGAGGTGATGACGGCCTTTTTGTTGTTCAAGGCGAAGACCGAGGGGCGCGAGAGGATTTTGAAGTTGTTGTTCGTCTCCAGGGCGGTGACGAAGATCTCTAGGCTATCGCCGGCGGCCCCATACAGGTTGAGGCCGCTGGCAGGCCCAAAAGGCGTGGTGATGAAGTTGTTCCGCAGGTCGTTGATGGCTCGTCCGGCACCATTGACGCCGCCGAGCATGTCGTTGCGGCTGGTGAAGCCGCTGGCGCTGAAGTTGGTGCCGTCCCCGGCACGGCTGAGGCCTGAGACATAATCAATGCCGGAGGTGATGCCATCACTGAGGGTGAGCTGACCGATGACGGTGGCGAGATAGACTTGGGCGGGCTTGCGGTCGAGCTTGTCGAGGAGGCCGGTGGCCTTGTCGATGGACTCCTTGGGGCCGATGACGAGGATGCAGTTGGCCATGGGATCGGCGATGACGCGGGTCTTGCCGACGAGCACGGAGACGGGGGCATTGTCCTCGCTGGGGCCGGAGATGACGTCGGCGCGTGAGCCGAGGCCGCTGCTGGTGGTCGCGGTGGCGGTGTCCGAAGAGGCGGCTGCAGTGCTGCCGACGGTGCCGCCACGGGTGCCCTGGGTGTTGCGGCCGCCGAGGAGCTGGCTGCTGTTGCTGGCGAGTGCCTGCTGGCGCTGCTGCTGCACGGTGCCGCCACCGGGAAGCTGGGTGGTGCCAGTGTTGGGATCTTGGAGCAGATCGACGACCGCACTGAGGACGTCGAGCGCGGCGGCGTATTTGAGTTTGCGCTCAAACGGCTCAGCCACTTCGAGGGGCTTGTCGAATTCAGCGATGAGGCTGGCGACGTAGGTGTAGTCTGCCGGGGCGGCAACGACGAGGATTTGGTTCAAGCGGGTGTCCGCGACGACTTGAGCGCTGGGCTGCGGAGCCTGGGCGTTTTGCGCGGAGTTGTTGCTGCTGGAGGGCGTGGGGGGGCGCTGGTTGTTATCGTTGTTGTTGCCACCACGGCCATCGCTGCCTGGAGTGCCGCGGATCGTGTTCACCCCTTTGGTTTCTTTTTCCTGGGCCTGGGCGTTCAGCGTGGCCTGGATGATCTGGGCGATGGTGGCAGCATCGCCGTAGGTGATGGGGATGAATTTGGTGACGAGGGAGGAGCCGGTGTCTCCCACATCGACGGTGTCGCGGATGCTGATGAGCTGCTTCACGACGGTGGCGCTTTCCGTGATGAGCAGCCCCGGCGGCGTGGTGACGGCGGTGATGCGGCCATAGGCACCGAGGCCGACGTGGCCGGAGAACATGGTGGCAGCGTCCTCGGGGGCGAGGTAGTCCAGCTTCATGAAGTAGGACACGATGCTCTCGTTGTCCGGGATGTCCTGCGGGCTGGTGTAGAACGATACGCCATGGGAAAACTGCACCGCGCTGGCGCTTTGATTGCGCGCGGGCAAGATCTTGGCGCTCGTGCCACCGGGTTCCTTGACGATGGCGTAGCCGTTGGTGAGGAGCGAGGCCTCGATGAGCTTGACGGCCTCATCTTTGGGCACCGGCTTCGGCGTGACGAGGCTGATCTGCGCCCCTTCGAAGATGTTGGTGTCTTTGATGAGCGTGAGGCCGGTGAGTTTCTCGTAGATGGCGAGGATGTCGGCCACCGGATTGGCGGCGAACTGCATCATGACCATATCACCCGTGATGGTGAAGGTTTCACCTTCGCCAGGAGTCGTACCCATGCCGCCGCCTTCGCCGAAGCCACGGCGTGTGCCGAATCCCGCACGTCCGCCGGGTGGGAAGCCGCCTCCAGGACCGAAGGCACTCCCTGGCGCGCCTGGAGCTGGAGGTGCCCCTGGAGGGGCAGCGTCTGCCGCAGGAGCGGTCGGCGCGGGGGCTGGCGGTGCTGCGGGTGCAGGTGCGCTCTGGCCAGGTGCCAGATGCGGGAGAGTGATGGTGGCGAGGAAGAGGGCGAAAAAGCGGCGATGCATGAACGGGGCGGGAAAAAGTGACGGGTGAGCGGGATGTGGATGCGGGGCAGGTTAACGTTTGCCTTTGTCTTCCTTCTCAATTCTTTCGAAGACGCTGCGAATGGCGGTGCGGCGGTCATCCTCAGAGGCGTTGCGGAATTTTTCGTCGCTGAACTTTTGACGCAGCTCGTCGCGGAATTTTTCCTTGGCCTTGTCAGAGAGAGATTCGTATTTTTTTCGGTCTTCCTCGCTGGGGCCACGATTGCTGCGGCTGAAGCGCTCTCCGCCGCCGGGCGGGGGTGGTGGTCCGCCGGGGGGAGCTTTTTCACGTTTGTCAGGGCGCATGTCGTCTTTGCTCAGAGAGGTATGGCGGATGCTGAAGGTTTCCCCTCCGATGGAAATCTGGGCCTGCGCGTAGTCGATTTTATCCGAGGGTCTGGCTCCCACGAGCTTCCAGCCTTTGAGGTTCGGCTCGTCCGAGACGACGATGGATTGCTTGGCGGTCTTGTCAAAAATGGTCACGACCGGCTTGCCATCGACATAGGCCATGCCGGTGAGCACGAGCGAGTCAGAAATGCTGACGATGCGGGTGAAGGGCGAGTTTTCGACGACAGCAGTGAGTGTGTTGGGATCAAACGGCTGCGGCAGGTCAGGATCGACCGGCTTGCTGGGCGGCACTACAGGTGTGGCAGCTGGGAGCGTGGGGTCCAGCTCATCTTCCGGCAGCGGAACCAAGTCTGCCGTGGTGAGTGGCGCGGCAGTCGAAGCCTCCTGGGCCCGCAAGGGGGCGACAGCGAAGAGAAAAAGCAGGAGCAGCGTCGGTTTCATGGTCAGTGTCCGGTGTCTGATTTGAACCAACGGGCCAGGACGAGGTTGCAGAGCACCTGCGGGGTCTTTTCCTTGGCCTTGGCGTCGAGCTCGATCTCAACCTGCTTGATGGCTTGAAATTTTTCAGGGGATTGCAGCGAGGCGAGCCAGCCGAGCACAGTGGGCTGATCTCCACGCAGCCGGACCTCGATGGCGGCCTCGCGATACACGGCAGCGTTGTCCTTGCTGTCCTTGGACTCTGGCAGCAGCACGGGCTGTTTTTGAAACTGTAGCTCGTAGTCCAGCGCGACGTTTTGAATCTCCTCAAGCAACTGCGCCTGAGCGGTGCCGAGGCTCTCCGTGGTAGGCATCGTTTCGCGCAGCCAGCGGGCGCGTTTGTCCCAGAAGTCGCGATCCGCCAGGTAGCCTTCGTTTTCCTGCTTTTCAGCCTCCAGCGCAGAGATCTTCGCCAGCGCAGCGGTGCGGCGGTCGAGGAACTGCTTCAGGATGATGAACGTGGCCATGAGCACCAGTGCGGCGATGCAGGCACCGAGGAGGTTTTTTTCACGTTGGGTGAGGGCGAGGGCCATGAGGGGGAAATGACGAATTCAGAATGACGAATGCCGGTTAGAGCAGCTTGCCCTGGGCCCGGAAGGTGGCGGTGGTGCCTTTGAGTTCGGGGCGCGGGGCCGTCCACTCGTAGCGGCTGAGGATGCGGTTCTTTTTGATGTCCTCGACGAACTGCACGGCGAGCTGCGCGTCTCGCGCCTCGCCACGAATTTCGATCTCCGTGCCTTTCACCTCGAACTCACGGATGACGATGCCACTGCCGGGCATGATGCGGTTGATCTCTGCCAGCAGAAACATGGGGTAGCGCTTCGGCTCAATGGCAGGAGCGAGCGCCTTCCAGCGCTGGGTGGCCTGGCGCACGGCGGCGGCCGGCTCCTTGGTGAGTTCGACCTCCTCGGTCAGGCGCGTGGCGCGCTGCTCTTGGTAGTGTAGGTAAGCGAAGGCCAGGAAGGCCAAGGACACATACATCATACTACCCAGCACGAGAGCGCGGGTGATTTTGCCACGGCGCGTGCTGGAGATCTGGGTATGGCGGATGTCGGCTGGGAGCATTTTGCCCCAATCACGCGTGTCCAGCGCGGTGTTCGGCGCCAGATCGGCCACCATGCGCACGGGAAGTTCAAGAAGTGAGCTCAGGCGGGTGCAGAGGCTGCTCTCAAAATGGGCTCCCACCAGCGTCACGCCGGAGATGCTGTCGATGCCGAGCTCAGACTCCAGCGTGAGCCTGGCCAGGGTGATTTCCAAGGCCAGGGCCTCCTCCGGGGCGGGAGTCTGGGCGAAAATGTGGCTGTGATACAGCTTGCCTTGATGGCTGGCGGCCAGCACGAGGTCTCCCTGCTCCTCAGTGATGACGAGATGCCCGGCGGGAAGCTGCGCCAGCCGCAATGCAGCGGTGTAATCACTCGCATGCTGCGCCGCGAGGGCACTTGGAAATGGATCGCTCAACAGATCGACGCTGACGATGCTCTGGCCGCCCTGGGTGCCCAGCAAATGCCAGCGGTAGTTTTTTCCTGCGCTGTCCTGCTCAAGTTTGAATCCGCGGCGCTCCAGTTGGGTGGCGATGATCTGCTCCAACAGCTCGCTGTCTGTCTGCGGTAGGATGAGTCCGACAGTGCGGCAGGCGGTCGCGGGCAGGCCGATGACCAGTTGTTTGCCCAGATGGGCGGTCTCGGCCGGGCTTTCCACGGCTTCTGTGGAGGTGCTTGCCCTTGGCTTCCAAACACGCCAAGCGGCATCAGGGGCGGGGAGGAGCAGAGTGGCGGCAGAAAGGGACATTCGGGTGGAAGAAGCGGTTACAACGTGCAGGAAGCAGGGAAGTTGCGACGGGAAATGACGAATGTGGAATGATGACTGATGAACCGGCTGTCGAGCGATTTTTCGTCATTCCACGGACGCGTTACTCTTCCATGCGCCCTAGATAAGTCAGCGCCCCGGTTTCCGCGTTGCGGCGGGTCACGACGATGATCTTGGCGCGTTTCGTGCCGACCCAGCCGATGCTGGTGATCCGGCGTAGAGTGGTGTCGTCGTCATTCACGATGCCACGGATGGCGGCAAGCCGGTCGCCACTCAGGCCGAGGAGCTGGTAGGCCTCCTCATCGCGGATGCGGCGGTCATCTTCGGTGCCGGGGATGCCGTCTGCGCCATCGCGCTCGGTGATGAAGCGGTTCACATCACTTTCAGAGGCACCGGTCACGGCCAGCAGCACGTCTTTGAACACGGTGCGCAGGTCGATCTGCCCTTCTCCATAGATGCTGAAATACTCGCGCCAGTCGGGCTTCCGGCGGTCCACGGCCTCCATGCCGCGCACGAGCAGCATTTCATCCACACGCACGAAACCCTGGTTTCGCGGTGCGTCGTAGATGCCGAGCTGCTGGTAATAGTCGGCCTCGGCACCGTTGGCACGTGGGGAGCTGTCGTTGTCGATCCAGTCGGCCAGTGAATCTGCGGCGATGGCCGCTTCGTCGGCGTTGAGTTGCCAGTAGATGAGCAGATTGTAGATCGCCTCACGCAGGCGCTCATCGGTGGCGTAATTGATCGGGATGCGAGCGCCCTCGTAATTGATCACCACATCAAAGCCGCTTTCTGGCCCAATTTTCTGCTTCAGCACCAGATCACCGCGTCGTGTGTTTGGGTGCATGCCCACTGCGAGGCCGCTTTCCGCCAGATGCAGGGCACGAAACTCATACGCCGCCAGTTTGGCCTCCTCCGCGCTGGAGCGGACATATTCCACCACTCCCATGACGGTGATGGACATGAGCAGCACAGCCCAGATCATGAGCATGAGGGCCGAGCCGCGCTTCCTGCGTGGTTGGCGGTGATGCGTTGAATAGAATGAGTGCAATTTCATGGCTGGGGGCTGCCTCCTCCCTGGGCTTGGGGTGGGGTGCCTCCTTGCCCACCACGCCCGCCTCCATCTCCACCCCGGCCTCCTCCGCCACCACCCCCTGTTGGCTGCGTGGCGGTTGAGGTGCTGCTACTGGTGGAAGGCGAAGCACTCGGCGTCCTGCCAGGTGAGAGTTCGATCACGGGAGCCGTGTAAACCATGCGGATCGGCTGCGTGCGGTTTTTGAGCACGAGCAGCCCTTCGATGAGGTCTGGCCATGCAGATTTGCTCCATTCTTCATACCACGTCTGCTCTTTCTCGACGTAAAACCGCCACTTGAAGGACACCACGTCTGGCAGCAGCGGCATCCAGTAGCGCCCTTCCTCATCGGGCGCATACAAGCCGGTCGTTTCCTGCCGGATGCCAGTCTGCTGGTCATCCGTCTGCGGGATCAAGTCCTCGCGCGAGATGGAAAGGTAGTGCAGGGGCATGTTGTTGTCGTCCACGAGACCATCAGGATGCGGTCGCAGTCTGAGAATCGTGTCTTTCAGGGTGATGGGGTTCATCCCGAAGGGGAAACAATCGGGGGAACCAGCGACGGTCAGCTCTTGGATGATCGGCTCGGTGTTTTGCACCAGTTTCAGGCTCAAGGTGGCCGTGGCAGGCAGCGAGGAGAAGGCTTTGCGGTTGAGCTCAATGAATCGGTTCACCGAGTCGCTCTCTCGTTGCAATTGCTCGATCTCCGAGGCGCCGCGCATCGAGCCGCGGATGATCGCGAACAGCGTGGCCGTGATCATCGAGAGCAGCGTGATGCCGATCACGACCTCGATCAGGGTGAAAGCCCGGCGCCCTGCGCTTGGGTTATCGCTGGGCGGGTTTGTAAACATAAACGCTCAGGGTGGCTTCTTCCGGCACTTCGTTGAAACTCGACGTGGCCTTGATGGTCAGATTGTAAATGTCCGTCAGATTGGTGCCACTCGTGGTGCGCAGCGTCACCGGTTCCGTGACGCTGGTGTAGGTGACGCCGTAGGTCGTGTCCATCATGGAGGTGCTCATGTCCGTCAGCGGCTTGCGCCGGATCTCCTCCAAAAAATTGCGCATGCCGATGCGGATGATCTGGTCCCGCTTCAACAAATTCGCCGTCTCCAGTGCCTGGTTGAGCGATTTTGCCAGTCCCAGCACCGCGATGGCGAAAATCCCCAGTGCGAGGACGAGCTCAAACAAGATGTAGGCTCTGCGAGTCGCGTAGGGCGTAGGGCGTAGAGCGTAGGGGGACAAAGAAGCACGCTTGTTGCCCAAAGCTCCCTGAGGAGCCATGCTCTGGCGCCTTACCCTTTGCCCTTCGCCCTTCGCATCAGTTTTCATCGCATATCGACGCTCTCTTTCACGATGTCCGCCGTGAGGGCTGCGAATTCGACATCAAACGTCGCGGACTCGCGCTGGATGTGGACTTTAAGTGGCTGGCAGATGCCGCTGGGCTGAAACACCCACAGCTTCACCAGATCACCTTCGAGAAACATGGATTCCGTGTCATACCAGAACTGAATGGCATACTGCATGTCCCCGGGCATCTCGTATTTTTCGGTCCAGTGTTCGTCGTACTTCGGCGCAGGCGGGGCCAGTGGTAGGTCCGTGGTTTTGGTGAGCTTGCCTCCGTTGTCGAGGTCGGTTGTTTCGAACGGCTTTTCCTCCGCAGGCGGATTTTCTGCCGTGGCGATGAATTCCTCCAGCTCGGCGAGTTGCAGGTACGGATTGAAGTAGCGCGAAGCGGTGAATCCCTTGCTGTGAAACGCCACCTGATACGGCCGCTTCTCCGTCATCGCCCGCATGCGCACCTCACGCGCCATTTGCACCAGCTTGGCGACGGGTTCTCTGGCCACGCGTTCATCCTGAAATCCCTTCAGCATCGGCACCGCCGCCGCCGCCAGCACGGCGACGATGGTTAGGGCGATGATGATCTCGATCAGCGTGAAACCACGTGGCTGACGAAATCTGAAGGCCGAATGACGACTGAAGAATGCAGCGCGAATGCAGAGCGCATCGCAGGCTTCGTCATTCGTCATTGGGGCTTCATTCGTCATTCGGAGATTCCTCTTTCGTCATTACTTCGCCACCGCGCCCGGCTTCCAGTTGCCGATGTCATCCTCCGTGCCGTCCTGGCCGTCGGCGCCCACGGACCACACATCGTAGTCGTCTTTCGACTTCTGGGCGGGGATGCGGTACTTGTATTCCTGACCCCAGGGGTCTTTCGGCACTTCCTTCATGAAGGTGCGGTGATTTTCAGGAATCGGCTCAATGGTGGGCTTTTCCACCAGTGCCTTCAAACCCTGTTCGGTCGTCGGCTTGCGCAGGGCGCGGGATTCGTAGCTCTGAAGGGCGATACCGATGGCCTGAAGGTCGCTGCCCACACGCGTGTCTTTGGCGGAGTCGATCTGGCCTTTGAGTAGGTAAATCGAGCCGGAGGCCAGGATGGCGATGATGGTCAGGGTGATCACGATCTCGATGAGCGTGAAGGCGGCGGTGCGGCGGGTGCGGCGGGTGCGGCGGGTGCGGCGGGTGCGGGCTTTGGGTGTGCGGTGTTTCATGGAGGAGAGATTGAACAAGGATTTGAACGTGTTGAACAGGAGGAAATAGCCAGGGTTTCGCAGCCTCAGCCGCGGATGCCAGTGACGCTTTGGGCGATGGCGGCGACGATGGAGTAGGCCACGGTGCCGACCATGACAGCCATGATGATGAGGATGACTGGCGTGATCATGGCGGTCATGCGCTTGATGCGCTTGTCGAGTTCCTTGTCGTAGCGAGCGGCGCACTTTTCCATCGACTTGCCGAGCTGACCGGTCTGCTCGCCCACGGCGATCATGTCCGCCAGCAGCAGCGGGAAGCTGCCGACCTTGCGCAGAGCCGTGGAAAGCGGCGCCCCTTCGGAAACTTGGGCAGTGACCTTCGCCAAGAGGTTTTGAATGAACACATTGGCCGAGATCTTCGACACGAGGCGGATGCTGTTGAGCAGGGGCACACCGTTGGTGATCAGATTGCCCAGCGAGTGCGCGAACTGCGCGTAAAAGCGCATGCTCATGATCGGACCGAAAAGCGGCAGCTTTAGCCGCGTCTCATCCCACCACAGGCGGCCCTTGGGGCTGGAAATGTAGCCGCGAAAGGTGAGAAAGACGGCGGTGATGGCGATGAGGATCACCCACCACCACTGGCCCATGAAGTTGTTGAAGCTGATGAGCAACTGCGTGGCCGCCGGGAGCTGCTGACCGTTTTTTCCCATCAAATCCATGATCTGTGGCACCATGAACGTCATGAATACGACCATGAGCACCACACACGCGCCGATGAGGAAGGCCGGGTAGATCATGGCGGAGGTCACCTTGGCCTGAAGCTCGGCCATGACGTTCAGATTCGTGGCCAGACGCCGCAAAATGCTCGGCAAAGAGCCGCTGACCTCGCCTGCGGCAGCTAGGTTGCAGTACAACTCGTCAAAACTTGGAGAGGCCTTCCGCAGTGCCTTCGCCACCGTGGAGCCCTCGCGCAACTCGTTGCGCATGGTGGTGGCCACACGCCGCATGACGTCGGCCTCCTGCCGCTCTTGCATCACGCGGAACGCCTGGTCGATTTGCAGGCCGCCATCGAGTAGGTCTGCCACTTCCTCCGTGAACAGGATCAACTGTGCCCGCTTCAGTTTCACCGGCCCTTCCGCCGCGTCCGCTCGGGCCTGCGCCGCGGCCGATTTCTCCTCCTGCGTGACCTTCACCGGCGTGAGCGCCTGTGCCTCGATCTTCCGAAACGCCTTTGCCCGCGATCCAACAGTGACGGAGCCGGAGACGGTCTGTCCCGTGGCAGTGAGGGCGGTATAGGCGAAGGCGGGCATGGCGGAAAGGACGGCTGACGAAATCAGAGTGACGAATGAGGTTTGAGTGAGGCCTAGCTCTTTCTGGTTTGGGTGAATGAGCCTATGAGTCGCGTTGTAGGCTCATTCGCCAGGATGCGGCACCCTGGCAAGCTCTCGAATGCAGCGCGGTAGCTCTGCCTGGATCACAGGTAATTGCGGCGTCGTTTGTGGCAGCCTGAATGACGTCATGGAGCATGGTTTGAGGGTATTCAGAAGAATTCAGGCGGCAAATTCACATTCAATGAACCTCCTCCTAGGGTGAAGAGCATCGTGTTCCTGTCTGAGAGTGATGTCTTCCAAGGGTAGGTCGATGATGGATTCTGAGGCAATGCGCATGGGCAACGTCTCGAACGATGCTGATGGTGAAAAGTTGCTTGTGAATCATCGAAGAGGGGGCGTGAAGCACTTGATGGATGCGAAACCAACCTCGTGATCCACTCCGCCGCACACCGTGGCCGCCTGGCACTCCCGCGGATCAGGAACCGGAAGGAAACCCAATGCGTCTTCAGGCACCCATCCGCCGATCTGAGAAAATGAGGCTTCATTCCGCTGTTATTGCGTCTGGAGGCCCATGATGAAGACTCCATGCATCCTGGATACGCTTCCAACTGGAGGCGGCAAAGTTCAGTTGCTTTTCGGCCTTTTCTATCGCGAGACGGGTTCGGTTCTCGCTAAGCGCCTTGGCATAAAAAAGGCGGCTGGGAGTTCCAGCCGCCTTTCGCAAGCGTTTGATTCATTTGCTGTCGCTCCCCCACCCTCGGGCAGCCTTTAAATGGCCATCTCCCCTGGGTTGGTTCGCGGAACAAGAGGGTGACTTTACCCAATAACCTCAGGCCATTCCGTATGGAACATCTGGCCTTCGGGCTTGTCGGTGCGTTCGTAGGTGTGGGCACCGAAGAAGTCGCGCTGGGCTTGGAGGAGGTTCGCGGGGAGGCGTTCGGCGCGGTAGCTGTCGTAGTAGCCGAGGCTGGCGCTGAAGGCGGGGACTGGGATGCCGTTGAGGGTGGCGATGCTGACCACTTCGCGCCAGTTTTGCTGGGTCTTGCTGAGCACGTCTTTGAAGAACGGATCGAGCATGAGGTTGGCCAGAGTGGCGTTGGTGCGGTAGGCGTCGGTGATGCGGTTGAGGAAACGGGCGCGGATGATGCAACCGCCGCGCCAGATGGCGGCGATGCGGCCGAGGTCGAGCTTCCAGTCCTTCTTGGCACCCATGGTCTGGATGAGATCGAGACCCTGGGCGTAGCTGATGATCTTGGAAGCGTAGAGGGCGTCGTGGACCTTCTTGACGAGTTCCTTCTTGTCGGTGGTGATGTTCACGGTCGGGCCGGTGAGCTGGGTGCTGGCGGCGACGCGTTGCTTCTTCTGGCTGGAGAGGATGCGGGCCTCGACGGCGGCGTTGATGGTGCTGATGACGACGGCGTTTTCGGCGGCGTTGAGCAGGGTCCATTGGCCGGTGCCTTTCTGGCCGGCTTTATCGACGATGAGTTCGACGACGGGCTTGCCGGTTTCGGGGTCTTTTTGCTCCAGGGCCTTGCCGGAGATCTGGATGAGGTAGCTGAGGAGGTCGCCCTCGTTCCACTCGTTGAAGATGGCGGCCATCTCGTCGGTGGTGAAGCCGGCGTGCTTGAAGATGTTGTAGGCTTCGCAGATGAGCTGCATGTCGCCGTATTCGATGCCGTTGTGGATCATCTTCACATAATGACCGGCGCCGCCGGGGCCGATGTGGATGACGCAGGGCTCGCCATCGACTTTGGCGGCGATGGATTCAAAGATGGGCTTCATGACTTCCCAAGTGGAAGCCGGGCCGCCAGGCATGATGCTAGGGCCTTTGCGGGCACCTTCTTCACCGCCGGAGACGCCAGCGCCGATGAAGCGGAGGCCTTTTTCAGTGAGGTAGGCGTCGCGACGCTCGGTGGTCTGGTAGAAGCTGTTGCCGCCGTCGATGACGATGTCGTCTTTATCGAGGAGGGGGATCAGTTGCTCGATCACGGCGTCCACGGCATCGCGGTCGGTGTCCTTCACGGCGGTGGATTTCACCATGATGTGGATTTTGCGCGGGGTGGCGAGGCTCTGGACGAATTCTTCCAGGGTGTGGGCACCGACGAGGGCTTTGCCGGGGTGCTTGGCGAGGAATTCGTCCGTCACGCTGGTGGTGCGGTTGAAGACGCTCACCTGGAAGCCGCGGCTTTCGACGTTGAGAACGAGGTTTTGGCCCATCACAGCGAGGCCGATCAATCCGAAGTCACTTTTTTTGCTCATAATTTGGGGCCGCAGACATACCGCCCACCCCCGCTTTGGCAAAGGAGATTTTCCTCATGGCTGGCATGAGTGGGAGGGCTGATTCTGTGGCTACTTCAAGCCCGCCGCGTTGGATTCATGCCTGGAAATGGATTTAGCCGGTTCATAAGGCGAAACTCACGGCACCGGCTGCCCTTTGGCGCCGATGCTGTAGAGCGAGTTCGCGGTGCGGACGTAAATCCGCTTGTCGCCGATGGCGGGGACGGAGTTCACAGGGCCATCGAGCTTGCTGGCGGCGAGTTTTTCGAACTTCGGCCCGGCTTTGATGACGATGAGGTCACCCTGCTGGCTGGCGCAGAAGATTTTGCCATCGGCGGCCACGGGACTGCTGAAGAACTTGGCGCTGCCGGCGGTGCCTTCGACGCGCTCTTCGTAGAGCACCTTCCCAGTCTTGAACTCAACGCAGCGCAGGATGCCGCCGTCGCCGAGAAGATACATGTGCTCGCCAATCACCAGCGGTGAAGGCACATAGGGCAGGCCTTTGGGGATGTCGAAGGTGACTGGCGCAGGCTTGCCGCTTTTCAAATCGAGCGCGGCGATTTCCTTCACGCCGCCGCCGGTGCCAAAGGTGCA
>JAPLUL010000012.1:0-64008 GCA_026397635.1 Verrucomicrobiota bacterium
GGACCGCGTCGGCGTCACCGGCACTGCCTGGATGGGCCTCACGCTGAACTGCTGCCAGTGCCACACGCATAAGTACGACCCCATCCTCCACACCGATTACTACAGCGTCATGGCGCTGCTGAACAACGCCGACGAGCCGACTTACCACATCCCCACGCCGGACATCAAGGCGCAGCAACAGGCTCACGCGGCGAAGATCGCGCAATTGGACGCTGATTGGCCGAAAAAGTTCCCCGGTGGCGAATCCGCCATGCAGAGCCGCCTGGCCGGGTGGATCGAAGGCGAAGCCAAACGCGCCTCGAAATGGCAAATCGTGCGCCCCACCAGCATGAAGACCACCCTGCCGCACTTGGAGCAGCAGCCCGACGGCTTCATCCTTGGCAGCGGTGACATCTCGAAAAGCGATGTCTATGATTTGAACCTCAAAGCGCCCATTAAAGGCGTGACAGCGTTGCGCATTGAGGTCGCCAGCCATCCGAGCCTGCCCAATGACGGCCCCGGCCTCACGAATTACGAAGGCCCGCTCGGCGGCTTCTTCCTGAGCGAGCTGCAAGCCTTCCAAAACGGCCAGCGCATCAAAATCGCCCACGCTGAGGCCACAAATGACGAAGAGGAAGACCGCATCAGCGATGCAGCCACCAAGCCCAAAGCCAAAGCAAAGGCCAAGGCCCGCAAAACCAACAATGCCAGCGCCGCGCTCGATGCCGAGATGTCCAGCGGCTGGCAAGTGCTCGGCGGCATCGGCGTGCGGCACGCCGCCGTGTTTCAATTCGAGCGGCCGGTCGATTTCACCAAGGGCTTCGATTTGAAGATGCTCTTTGAAAAACACTTCGCCTGTCCGCTCGGCCATTTCCGAATCTCCGTGACCACCAGTGATCACGCCACTGCCACCGGCCATCCTTTTGAAGTCGAGGAAGCTCTCGCCTCGAACGATGCGTCGAAACGTGCGGTTCTTCTGCGGCGCTTCCTCGAAACCGCGCCCGAGATGAAGCAGGCCGCCGCGCAACTCGCCGCCCTGCGCAAAAATCCGCCACGCGGCCAGCCCACGCTCGTCATGAGCGAACGCCCTGCCACGAATCCCCGCGCCACGAATCGCTACCATCGCGGCGAATATCTCTCGCCCAAAGAAACCGTGCCGCCCGCCGTGCCTGCCTTCCTGCCTGCGTTGCCCAAGGATGCGCCCGCGAATCGCCTCACCTTCGCGAAATGGCTCTTCGCGCCCGAAAACCCGCTCACCGCCCGCGTGGCCGTCAATCGCCAATGGCATGCCTTCTTTGGTCGCGGACTCGTGCAGTCGCTGGAGGATTTCGGTTATCAAAGCGAGCCTCCCTCGCACCCTGAGCTGCTCGACTGGCTCGCGATCGAGTTTCTGAAGCAAGGCTGGAGCCTGAAGAAGCTGCACAAGCTCATCGTCACCAGCGCCACCTACAAGCAGTCCAGCCGTAAAACGAGTGTTTCAGCTCGTTCGGAGAAGAGCGAGTTGGAAAACTCGCTCTACGCCCATGCGCCGCGCTTCCGCCTCGATGCCGAGATCATCCGCGACTCTGCGTTGAAAGCCGCAGGCGTTTTGTCGCCGAAAATGGGTGGCCCCGGCGTCTATCCACCGCAGCCCGCCAGCATCACCTCCGAAGGCACCTACGGCAAATTTGAGTGGAAGACCAGTGAGGGTGAGGACCGCTACCGCCGCAGCATCTACACCTTCATCAAGCGCACCGCGCCCTTCGCCATGTCCACCACCTTTGACGCGCCCACTGGCGAAGCCTGCCTCGCCAAACGCGATGTCTCCAACAGTCCGCTGCAAGCCCTCACGCTGCTGAACGACCAGATGTTCATGGAAGCCGCGCAGGCGCTGGCCAAAGCCGTGATCGCCGAATCTCAAGACGAAGACACCCGCCTCCAAAACCTCTTCCGCCGCTGCCTCACCCGCCCCGCCGCAGCCGATGAACTCGTCATGCTCAAAACCTTCCTCCAAAAGCAGCGCGACCAAAAACTCGAAGGCGAAACGCTATGGGCGGCGGTTAGCCGTGCGGTGTTAAATCTGGACGAGGCCATCACGCATCCGTGACTCGAATTCTGACAGCCGTTTTGATCTTGGCCGCGCAGGCACCTCTGCGGCCATCGGGTGGACTTCCGTGAAGCTCTGGCTCCGCATCTGGAGGCAGCTCCAGCAGTGGTGGCAAGAGCGAGGCCCGCTTGAAAGACTCCCGAAGTGAGAATGGTCGCCTGCGCACCCACCACCTCTGACATCTGACGTTTCACGTCTGACTCAATCCTGTGCAGAGGAACGCTTTGCAGTCGCACAAACAACGTTTCCATGCTTTTTCCACCGTCCATGTCCGCCATCGTCACGATCACCAACATCTCCTGCTATCAATTCGCCGCACTCTCCGGTTTGAAAGAGCTGCGCCAGCGGCTGCTGGACTTGTGCAAGAGCCGGGGACTGAAAGGAACGATCTTGCTGAGCACCGAGGGCATCAACATGTTCATCGCCGGCATTCGCGAGGATGTGGACGCGCTGGTGGATGTGCTGCACGGCATTCCAGGCCTGGAAGGTCTCAAGCCGAAGTACAGTGAGAGCGGGGAGCAGCCGTTCCGGCGCATGCTGGTGCGCATCAAGAAGGAGATCATCGCGTTTGGCGTGGATGGCATCGAACCGGCGAAATACACCTCGCCACGGCTGGAGCCGAAGGTGCTCAAGCAATGGCTGGACGAGGGCAGGCAGGTCGTGCTCTACGACACGCGGAATGATTACGAGGTGAAGCTCGGCACCTTCAAAGGCGCGGTGGTGGCGGGCATTGATTCGTTCCGGGATTTCCCCGCCGCAGTGGCCCGATTGCCGGCGGAGATGAAGCAAGCCGAGATCGTGTCCTTCTGCACCGGCGGCATCCGCTGCGAGAAAGCGGCGCCGTTCATGGAGCGCGAGGGCTTTGAGCATGTCTGGCAGCTTGAAGGCGGCATTTTGAAGTACTTTGAGGAATGCGGCAGCGCGCATTACGACGGCGAGCTGTTTGTGTTCGATCAGCGTGTGGGCGTCGATCCCGGACTGCATGAAACGGCCTCCTCGCAGTGTTTCGCCTGCCAGACACCGCTGACAGCCGAGGAGCAGGCCGACGCCCGCTATGTGGAGCATGTCTCCTGCCCCTACTGCTTCAAAACCACCGAGCAGCAGCAGCGCGAGCAGATCGAGAAACGCCACGCGGCGATCCGCGCTGCTTCGACTCCCCTTCCCGGCAGCGTGCCCTACGAGCACGAGCGCCCGCTGCATGTCCCGGCGGCCTGCGATCACCAGACGCTGCTCGAAACGCTCTGCCATGTGATGCCGCACCTCGGCCGCGAAACCTGGCTCGCGGCCTCCGCAGCGGGCCGTCTCGCCGACAAGGACGGTCATCGCGTCACCGCGGATCAAATCGTCCGCGCAGGCGAGCACTACCTGCATCTCACCCCCGCGCAGCGTGAGCCGGACGTGAACGCGAACATCCGCGTGCTGTTTGAAGACGAGGCCATCCTGGTGGTGAACAAACCCGCGCCGCTGCCCGTGCATGTCGGCGGTCGTTTCAATCGCAACACGCTGCAATTCATCATTGATGCCGTCTGGCATCCGCTGCGGCCACGCACCGTGCATCGGCTGGACGCGAACACGACGGGCGTCATGGTCCTGTGCAAGACGCGGCACTTCGCCCGCCTCGTGCAGCCGCAGTTTGAGCGTGGCGAGGTCGAAAAGCTCTATCTGGCCCGTGTGAAAGGCCATCCGCCGCAGGATGAGTTCATCTGCGATGCTCCGGTCAGCGCCGAAGCAGGCAAGCTGGGCGGACGCAACGTTGATGCGGCCGGTTTGGAGGCCCGCACCGAGTTCCGCGTGCTCCAGCGCGATGCCGACGGCACCGCCCTGCTCGAAGCGAGGCCCATCACCGGCCGCACCAATCAAATCCGCATCCACCTCTGGCATCTCGGCTTCCCGATCAGCGGTGACGCCGCCTATCTGGCCGATGGCGAGATCGGCGAGACGCAAACCCTTGCCGTGGACGCACCGCCGCTGTGCCTGCACGCCTGGAAGATCACGTTCCAGCATCCTTTGACAAAGGAACGCGTGATGTTCGAGGCCGAGCGGCCCGCCTGGGCGCATGCCGGTTGAGCCGAAGGGGTAACACAAAAAAAATATGGCCGAATCAGATTCGTTCGCAATCGCTGTTGGTTAGGCACCGTGAGCCGCTGCTCAGGCCATTCCTTGCACAACTAACAACACCCAACACCGCTATGAACTTCAAATCTGCCTTCATCGCCCTCGTTTTCGCGGCTCTCGCGCCCTTGCAGGCGCAAGTGCCACAGCTGATCAACTATCAGGGCCGCGTCGCCGTCGGCGCGGTGAACTTCGACGGCTCCGGCCAGTTCAAGTTCGCCTTCGTCGATGCCGCAGGCACCTCCACCTACTGGAGCAATGACGGCACCAGCACCGCAGGCAACCCGCCCACAGCCGCCGTCACGCTGACTGTCAGCAAAGGGCTTTACTCCGTGCTTCTCGGCGATGCCACGCTGCCGAACATGGCCATCGTGCCCTCCACAGTCTTCACGAATCCCGATGTGCGCCTGCGGGTGTGGTTCAATGACGGCACCAATGGCTTCCAGCTTTTAACGCCAGACCAGCGCATCGCGGCCGTAGGCTATGCGATGATGGCGGGCAGCGTGCCCGACGGAGCGATCACCAGCACGAAGATCGCTGCGGGTGCCGTGGACAGCAGTCATTTATCTACCAATGTGACCGGATCATTTAGCCCTCCGGGCGTGGTTGTGGCTTATGCTGGGGTGACCGCTCCCACCGGATGGGCCATGTGCGATGGTAGAGATGTATCGCGCACTGAGTTTGCGTCCCTATTTGGGGCGATTGGCACGAGCCACGGAACCGGCGATGGAACCACAACTTTCAATCTCCCGGACTATCGTGGGCGCTTCCTTCGCGGCGTGGACGGCGGAATGGGAAGAGACCCGAATGCTGCAACTAGAACGGCGATGGCGACGGGAGGAAACAGCGGTGCATCGGTTGGGACAGTTCAAGGAGATCTAGTGGGCCAGCACGCTCATAATTTGACAATGCGATCCACTGCAGGATCTACCACATCAGCTGTAGCGGGAGCAACAGGAGTCCCTACTCTTACTGGCAACACGAGTTCCGCCGGCAGCGGAATCGGCAGTGAAACGCGGCCCATCAACGCTGCGGTCAATTTCATCATCAAACTCTGACCGTATCATCCCATGATCTCACTGAAAGGCCCTTTTTCCGCTCACCTTCGTAGAGCATGGGTGGGCGTGTTGGGTTGCGTTGCCGCGAGCGCCGTGGCAGCCCCCCAGAATAGCGCAAACTACTCAGCCACGAGCGACACGATGGATGCCGGCGGCAGGCGCAGCACAAGCGCGAACTACACGAACGATGGCAGTGTGGGCGGCATCGTCGGCATCTCCACCGTCGCCGCGCCCGCGGCCATGGTGAAGCACGGTTTCATCGGACAGCTTTACGAAGTGACCGCCCTCCAACTCGCCTCCACGCCCACGACAGTGAATGAAGGGGAGACGCGGCTGCTCAGCGGCGCGCAAGTGCTCGATGATCTCACCCACCTAACCATCCCCGCCACGAGTATCACCTGGAGCGTGCAGAGCGGCCCGCTTGTGAGCATCAATTCCAGCGGCCTCGCCACAGCCGGCCCGGTCTTCCAATCGACCGCCGCTACGGCGCAAGGCATCTACCTCGGCCAGAATGGCACTCTCAGCCTCACTGTGCTCGAAACCATCCCCGATAACTTCGGCACTTACGCCGGTGATGGCCTTCCCGACCACTGGCAGGTGCAATACTTTGGCCAGAACAACGCACAATCAGCGCCCAATATGGACGCCGATGCCGATGGTCAGAGCAATCTGCTGGAGTTTCTCGCAGGCTATCTGCCCACCGACTCGAACTCGCGCCTTACGACGCGTGGCACCGACCTAACAGGTAGCACCTTCACTCTCGAGCTATCGCGCGTGCAGCCGGGCACGCGCTACATTTTCCAGCGGACGACGAACCTCGAGACATGGACTGACATCCTCACGGTCAACCCCGTTGGCATTAGTGCGCCCTATTCACAAACAATCCCAGCAAGCGGCCCGACAAACTTTTTTCGCGTGCGTTTGGAAGCACCCTGAAGAGGTGTCCTGCCAAGCAATCAAGGGCTAACCAGGCGCTTTAGCGGACACGCACCGCGCGGCGCTGAGCTTGGGGGCGTTAGGCGCCTATACCCGCATTCCATGTTCGCAAGCATCCGCAAGCGCAGAGCGATCAACGCCTTCGTCCGGCAAGTTGGCCCAGGACTCAAACGTCGCTACGGTAACAAGCGCCATTATTCGCCCGACGAGGTGCGAGGATGGATGCTTTTTTCTCGCCCATCCGTTTTCCCGCCCAATCGTTTGGCACGTTGCTCACCCGTGCTTGCTCTCATGCTAGGACAGCGGCTAAAATGCCGCGTATGGTTCGCACTTTGGCATTCCTGTTCTTGACGGTGGTCGCCTTGGCCGTGGAAACGCTGCCCCAGGAGCCGATTCAGGCGTTGGCGGCATATTCCACCGCTCACGGCGGTCATGCGCTGCTGATCAAGCAAAACGGAAAAACACTTCACGAGTCTTATTCGAACGGACACCCCAAAGACGAGCCGCACCGCATCTACAGCGGCACGAAGGCCTTCTGGTGCCTCACCGCCTTCGCCGCAGAAAAAGAGGGGTTGCTCAAGTTGGGCGAGCGCGTGGCTGACACGATCACCGAGTGGCAAAGCGAGCCACGCCGCAGCAAGATCACCATCCGGCAGCTTCTCGACTTCACCAGCGGCCTGGAACCCCTGTTTGGACTGCATCAAAACGACTTCCAAGACCGCACTACTCACGCTTTGAAGGCTCCACTCGTCGGCACGACCGGCAAATCGTTCATCTACGGCCCAGCGTCGCTTCAGGTGTATCACGAACTGCTCAGGCGAAAGCTGCAGGAGAAAGAGCAGACGCCCACGCGCTATCTGGAGCGCAAAGTGCTCCGCCCGCTCGATCTCGGCCCGCAGCGCTACCTTGCCGATGCCAAAGGCGCACCGCTCCTCGCCACCGGGTTCATGCAAACCGCCCGCCAGTGGTCGGAACTCGGCTCTTGGCTGCTGAAGAACCAGGACATCCTGACTTCGCTCAAAACCAGCGACGTCAATCGCGCCTTCGGCTTCGGCTTCTGGAACAATCACGCCGCCGAAACCAAATCGGCACGCGAGGTCGATGTGGAAGACACCCTCGACAAAAAATGGCCAGCCCAATCCTGGCGCAATGCCTGCCTCTGCCGCTCTGCTCCTGCTGATCTCATCGCCTGCATCGGCTCCTATGGCCAGCGCCTCTACCTCGTGCCCTCGCAGCAGCTCGTCATCGTTCGTTTAGCGAAGGACTCGAAGCCGAACGATGCGCAGATGCTGCGGTTGTTGTTTGGCTCGAAATGAATCAACGGCAGGGATGTTTCCGACTCCCCATGCTGAAACTCGGACACCTCTTCTCCTGGCGAAGGCGGAGGATGCGTACGACATCACGACGGATCTCGTCTGAATCACAAGCCCGCCGCCCGCAGCTTTTTCAGCAAGTCCTGCTGACGATCCCCCATGCCTGCATTCTTTTTCACATTCATCCGCAGTGGCATGAGTTCGAGATTGGCGATGACCTTGTCGAACTCCGGCATAACGGAGAGTGGGATGATGTGATCGACGCTCAATGGATCGCCTCGATAAGGCCCCTTGGTCACGGTGGGTGCTCGTCCCTGACGCATTTCCTCCAGTCCTGCGGCGTTGAGGCATCCCAGCCGCTCCGCGATGACTCGATTGCGCAGCATGGCCTCGGCGGTCAGTCTGGCCAGATCTCCACGCAGGCCCGCGATGGCTACCGCCTCAGACGCGACGACGGCAGGGTCTTTGCCTGAACGCTGCACCTCCTCCAAAACCGCGACATACTTTTGCACGCGTGGATTGGCCGCACGCTCGCCGAGTCTGGCTAGTTTGGCTGGATGAATGAGCGCAGCGATCCGGTGGGGCGGCGAGGTGGCGTAAAAATACTCCAGCCCTGCGATGAATGCGAAAACGATGAAAAGGAGCACCGCCGCCCTGGGGTGGCGACATATCAGCCGGACGAGGATTTGAATCTGCGCCTGAGTCATGAGACAGCGGCTGTAACGCGATCATTTCCAAGTGTAAAACACACTTTCCGATTTGCCGGAATGATCGGACTCCCTCTTAGCGCGAAGGCGTCTCCTCCACGACCGGCAACGCCTTTCTCACGACCATCTTGGACACGCCATAGATCAGCGTGCTCTGTTTGGGCCGCCATTGGTAGCCGATGCCGAAGGGGATCATGGCGACCTCGTTGTTGCGATAATACTCGGCAAGGTCGGGTTGGAGGTGCTGCTTGAATAGGTCAATCGGCCCTGGATACCAGCCGAAGGCCTGCACGTTCCAGCTGTCGCGTGGAAAATCACGCCAGGGGATGCCAGAGTCGTCCTGGGTCATGGTGCGGCAGTGGTTGAGGAGGTAGTCGCGGATGGTGCTGAACTCCGGCAGGTGCATGAGGTAGGAGGCTGACTTGGTGAAGCCGTTGGTCGCTCCCAACGTGTCGCAAAAGCGCAGGAAGGAGGCGTCTTGCTTCAGCGCCCAGCTCGCGATGTTCGCGGCGAAGTAGTACAGCGTCTGCGTCTGGCCTTGGGTGCCGAGGAAGGTGATGCGTGCGCCGGGTGTCTTGGTTTCCTTGTCGGTCAGCACCTTGCCCTCGGCATCGAGCCACACGTTTTCGACGCTCTGAATGTGGCAGCCGCAGCGAGCGAGGAAGACGTAGAGCACGGGCAGCGTGCCGGTGAGCTTGGTGGCCTGGAGGTCCTTCTTCATGTCAGCCGTGATGAAAAAGCTAAAGCTGAGCGAGGCGTTCAAGGTGTTGCGCAAGTTGCGCAGCGAGGCACCGAGCTCGCCTTCGCTGAGCTTCGTCACATCCGGCGGCAGGCCGACGGGTTCGACGGCGGCCAGCACATAGGTGGAAGCGTTCGGGAAGAACGTGCGCGCATGCAGGAAATCAGGCCCACTGAAGACGTAAAGCAGCGGCGAGGTATCGTTCACCGCCTCTGGCAGGCCGAGGGGCGACCATTCGCGGATCGGTCGGAGCTGGCGCTCCTCGGCATCGGCCCAGACAGCGTCGAGTTCCTTCGCATGCGAGTTGAACTCGCCCCGCGCCGCCAGTTTCGCCAAGGGTGATCCTTCCTGCGGCAGGCCGGCGAGGAACCGTGCTTGGTCATTCGGGGTAGGCGTCTGCGCGAGCGCGGTTTGGGCCAGAAGAAGCAGGAGGGCAGCGGTGTTTTTCATGCAGTGCGTGGAGTACGCGGCGAGATGAGGTAAATGATCCAGCCGAGCAAAATCAGACCCAGACCATACAGCGAGGCTTCCCGCGTCACGGTGTCCAGCATGAGGAATGCCATCATCCACAGGCTGATACCGAGGAACAGCAGCGGGGTGAACGGATAACCCCAGCAGCGGTAGGGACGCGGCAGATCGGGCTGTTTGATGCGCAGCACGATGAGGCCCACCACCGTGGCAAACGAGCCGAGCTGGATGCTGAACTGCACCGCGGTGAGCACGGTGTTGAAGCTGGCCGTGAGAAGTAGAGTGATGACAATGGCAAGCTGCACAAACAAGCCAGTGACAGGCACGCCGCGCTCGTCGCACGCTGCCAGCGGCGCGAGGATTTTCATGTCCTCGCCCATGGTGTTCAGCACCCGCGGCCCCAACCACGTCATGGCGCTAATGCTCGAGGCAAGGCCCAGGCAGATGAGCGCGGACATGATCTTGCCACCGGTGACGCCAAAGATGTGCTCCGCCGCGACGTGGCCCACGTCCAGTTTTCCGGCCATTTCGCTCATCGGAGCGGCATTGAGGAAAGTCGCGTTCAGCGCCAGATAGAGCACGGTGACGAGCAGCGTGCCGAGCGCGATGGCCTTCGGGACATTGCGCTGCGGATTGCGGATCTCGCCGACGATGTAGGTGGCCGCATTCCATCCCGCGTAGGAGTACATCACATAAACCAGGCTCACTGCGAAAGGTCTGCTGGCGATGAGCTTCAAATCATCCGCCGCAGGTGTGAATCGCACCACCTGCCCCGTCGCCAGCCAATAACCCGCGCCGATGAACACGCAAATCAGCGTCACCTTGAGCCACGTCGCCGTATTTTGAAACTTCGCGGCCACTTGGATGCCGCCCACATGCACCAGCGTGATGGCCCACACCATCACGAGCGACCATGTCGTCGCTGGCGCTTGTGGAAAGATGGTGGAGAAGTACTTCCCGAAGGCCATCGCCGCCAGTGCGATCGGAGCGGCAAAGCCTACTGTGACTGACAGCCAGCCAGAGAGAAAGCCGACCACCGGATGAAAAATGCGCGAGAGGAAATGATACTCGCCGCCGGAGCGCGGCAGCGCCGCCGCCAACTCGCCGTAGCACACCGCGCCGCAGAACGCACACACACCGCCGACCAGCCAGAGCATCAGAATGGTGAAGCCGGAAGGCAGATCGCCCACTTGAAAGCCCAGCGAGGTGAAGACACCCGTGCCGATCATGTTCGCCACCACCACCGCCGTGGCGGTCACCAAAGAAATACCCTGCGCGCGTGCGGTGCTCATGGGCGCGATGGCTACGCGCTCGGCGGCGGAGCGTCAACCAGCCCGGCGGTCAAAATGCGGCTTGTGAGCTGCGGCGGTCACTTCAGCTTCTGGCCAAAGTGAACCTCAAAGTACACGCCGAGTGATTCTGCCAGCGCCTTGGCAAAACGGCGCTGGTTCTCAGGCTTGTCGCGCAGATTGTTCCAAGGGCATTCGACTTGAATCGCGCTCACCGTGCCGCCATCGAGCGAACCATGCGCGGTGATGTCATAGGCCCCGCTGAAGTATCCTGCCAGAACGCCAGGAAATGACTTGGTCGGGCTTGGCAGGCAGCGAAAACCACGAAACTCCAGCAAGCCGCCGAGGCTTTGCGGGCCGCGCACCAGCTCCGCAAAGCTCTGCGGTGAGCGCTTGTCCAGGTCGCGGATGCTCGTGCTGGCGATCAGCGCGGCATCCGCATTCAATTCGGTGTCGGTGGCCTTCAATGGCTCACCCTTGATCAAATAACCCAGCTCCACCCGCTGGTCGATGTGGCGGTGGCCGTGAATGTCCAGCAGCAGGCCGTAGCCGTGCTTCTGCATGACTGAATCACAGGCTTTTTGGGCACTCTCATGAAAGCGATGCCACGCCGCCTCCGCGGTCGGCTCTCCCTGCGCGGCTTCTTTGATGTCACGGTTGGGATCGAGCCGTGAGCGATGCAAGCGGGCAAAAATCGCATGCGGTTTACCACCGTAGCGTGTCTCCAGCTCCTCAATGATCAGCTCGGACAGCGGCGCGGTGTTGGCATCCATGCCCGTGACGCCGTAGCGGCGTGCCAGCACGTTGTCCGGCTTCAGCGTACCGCCATGCGGCACCGTGAGGATGATCGGCAGCGTGCCGGAGCGCACTTCAATGAGTTGTTCAAGCGCGGGCATCTGCGCGTGAAGCGTGGCGGCCAGAAACAGGTGAAAAAACAGCGTGCGCATGATGATTCGCAGTGAAAGACAGTTCGCCGCCGCTTGTCACGTTTTTTCTCGCTCATGATCCACCGCATTCTTCTCCCGCTTTTGCTCCTCAACTCCGTCAGCTTCGCCGGCAACTGGCCTGAGTGGCGCGGGCCTTCAGCGCAGGGCCAGGCCAATGCCTCCGGCCTGCCCGAAACGTGGAGTGAGACGAGCAACGTCGCATGGAAGACGCCACTGCCAGGCCGCGGCCATTCCACCCCCGTGATGTGGGGTGATCACATCTGGCTCACCACCGCCATTGAGAAAACCGCGACATCGGAAGAAGCCAAACGCCGCCTCGAATCGAACACCGGCGACCAGCCGCTCGTCGTCCTTTCCTCCGTGAGTCTGCGTGCTGTCTGCGTGGACCGAAACAGTGGCAAGATCCTCCACGACATCGAACTACTGAACGTCAAAGACCCACAGTGGGCGCATCAGCTCAACAGCTATGCCTCGCCCACGCCCGTGCTCGAAGAAGGCCGTCTTTATGCGCACTTCGGTTCCTTCGGCACCGTGGCGCTCGACACCAAGACACAGAAAGTTCTGTGGAAGAACGAGGAGCTCAACGTCATGCACGAAAACGGACCCGGCTCCACCGCTGTGCTGCATGGAGATCGTTTGATCTCCCACTTCGACGGCAGCGATCAGCAGTTCATCGCCGCCTTTGATAAGAACACCGGCAAGCTCGCGTGGAAGACATCCCGCAGCGGCGACATGGACCCGCGTCCTCAGCAAAAGAAGGCCTACGGCACGCCACTCATCGTCACCATCAACGGCCAGCCTCAAGTCGTCAGCTCCGCCGCCAACAACATCTACGGCTACGATCCGCAGACTGGCCAAGAGCTGTGGAAGATCCACTATGGCGAACTCGGCTTCTCCATGTCCACCGTACCCGTCGCCGATGACCAGCAGATCTACTTCAGCACCGCCTTCGGCAAATCAGCCGTCATCGCGCTCAAATACGCCGGTGTCAAAACGCCCGAGGTCGCCTGGCGCAACAACAAGAACGCTCCCAAGATGTGCTCGCCCGTGCTGCACAACGATTTGCTCTTCTACGTGGATGACGGCGGCATCGTGAGCTGCGTGGACGTGAAAACCGGCGAAGCCTTTTACCGCGAACGCATCGGCGGCAAATTCAGCGCCTCACCGATCCTCGCCGACGGCAAACTTTACTTCAGCAGCCGTGAAGGTGTCGTCACCGTCATCGCCGCCACCAAGGAATTCAAAATCCTCTCCCAAAACACCCTCGACGGCTCCCTCATGGCCAGCCCCATTGCCGACGGCAGCGCCCTGTTCCTCCGCACGGACAAGGCGTTGTACAAGATCGGAAAGTGAGTCGGGGCATCGCGATGCTTGCGCGATGCGGTGCGGTGCATAGCTTTGCGCCATGACGACTGTGGCTCAAATTGAAGACTCCATCCGAACTCTTCCGCCCGAAAGATTCCTGGAGCTCTTCGGCTGGATGAGTGAGCGCCATCTGGAGGTGCTGCGTGAGCAAAACGACGGCTACGAGTCGCCGGAACTCGAAGCCGAGCTGCTCAAGGCACTCGACAGCCCGCGACTGCCAATCACGGATGAGCTTTACGAAGGCATCCGCCAGCGCTGGCGTGACAAGAAACTGGCCCGTGAAACTTCTCCAGCTCTTTAATCATGCAGAAGTCCGAAATTGGGACTGAGGCACTGCGGGATCTTGATCTGCAATACGAGTGGTATGCAGACAAGGCAGATGAAGATGTTGCCGAGCGCTACTTGCGGGCTTTTCACGAGACCAAAGAGTTGCTCTGCCGCCAATCTGATCTCGGCCGCATCCGCAAGTTTCGTGACCGGCGTCTGGCGAAACTCCGTTCTTTTCGCATCGAGGGATCGTTTGAGAAACACCTGATTTTCTACCGCGTTGAAGATGATACGCTGGTCGTCTTCCGCGTCCTCCACGGCGTGCGCGACCTCCCCCGGCGGCTTCTGGAACCGCCGGGAGCAGAATGAAGCATGATCACTTCAACGCCGCACGCAGCACCGGCTCAAACACATCCGCCTGACGCATGAATCCAAGGTCAGTGGCGTGGGAGGCATCGTTCGCGCCTTCGGCGTCGCTGCCGTAGAGCGCGTCTCCGCTGATGTAGCTCAGTTTGGCGACGTTTTCGGCCTTGAGCTGCTCGTAGGCGGCTTTGAGCGCGGCGTGATTGTCGTCATGAAACTTCTCCTTTGCCGGCGTGATCCAGGAGTTCGTGAAGCGACGGTCTTCGACGAGGATGATCGGGGTCTTGGCGTGTTTGGAGCGCAGTTGCTTCACCAGCGGCACGCATTTAGCCGTCACGTCGGCCGGTTGCATGTTCGGCAGGCAGTCGATGACGATGGCCGCAGCATCGAGTTCGTTGATCAGATCACCCACGGCGGCGTCCATGCGGCCGTTGCCGGAGAAACCGATGTTGATGACAGGATGATCCAATCGGCGGCCCAAAATGGCCGTGTGCACCATGCCAGGGCGCGAGGCGTTCGCGCCGTGCGTGATGGAGGTGCCGTAAAACACGATGGGCTTCTCACGCGGAGCCTGGCCTTCAAACTTCGCGTCCTTTGGCACGCCGATCTCCAGTTTCTCGATGCCGTTGTAAAGCGGCAGGTAAGCGGCGAATTCATGCTCGCCCGGAGCCAGATCGCTGATCAAAACGGCCTCCACATGCTGCGCCGCCGGTTTCGGGCAGGCGACCCAGCGCCACTGGCCTTGGTCATCACGCGCATACAGATCAAGACCGCTCGCACCCGTCGCCGGCATCGCAGGCAGGGCCAGACTGGCCTTGGCGAGATCATAGCGGCAGTAAATCGCCTTCGCGTCCGTCTTGAAACGCACCATCATGCCGGCGCTGTCACGACTAAGCCCCCAAACGGCGGGCGTCACCGTCTTCTCCGCTTTCGCCGGGAAACGATCAAACCAACGCTTCCGCTCCTGATCTCCCCAGCCACGGCCTTCGACACCCCAGGTCGTCACATCATGCCATTGCGCATCGGCGGGAACGACCGGGCCTTTGGGTTTGACCGGAGCCTTAGGTGCGGCGGTTTGAGCGAACAGCGAAGCGCTGACGAGGAAGGCGAAGGACAGAAATGAAGATTTCATGGGATGTCACCAAACGGAATCCACAAGCAGTTCTTCGTCATAACCTGACCATGCCCATCAAAACGGAATGTCATCGTCTTCCATGCCGTCCGTGATCGGACCTTCGCCGAAATCGTCATTCTGCTGGGCTGGAGCGGGACGCTGGGCCGGGCGCTGCTGCGCAGGAGCGGGGCGCTGGGCAGGACGGGCTGCCGGGCGGTTGTAACCGCCGCCGCCACCACCGCCACCGGAGTAGCCGCCGCCACCTCCTCCACCGCCACCGGAGTAGCCACCGCCTTCTTCATCGCCACCACCACCGCCTGCGGCACGATCACCCCCCTGCGGGCTGCCGAGGAACTGCATCTGCTCTCCCACCACTTTCAGACGGGTACGCTTCTGGCCGGTGGCCTTGTCCTCCCAGGAATCCATTTGCAGGCGGCCTTCGATGAAGACGGGGCGGCCTTTGTGCAAGTATTTGCCAGCCAGCTCGGCGGTCTTGCCCCAGAGCACCACATCGACAAAGGTGACTTCCTCCACTTTTTCACCGCTTTCAGAACTGTAAACGCGGTTCACGGCGAGACCGATGTCGCAGACAGCGCTGCCCTTGGGCGTGTAGCGCACTTCGGGGTCGCGGGTGAGGTTGCCCATGAGCATGACTTTGTTGTAGGAGGCCATAATCCGCCAACTTTGCCGCCCCCGATGCCGGACGGCAATGACTTTTTGTCATCATCCGATGCCGTGCCATGCTGGCGGCGTGCTGGAACTCATCGACAGCTTCATTCTTCACTTGGCGACCGAGCGCGGCCTGTCCGCGAACTACCAGGTGCTCGTGCGCCGGTTTCTGGAGGCCTTTGCGTCGTGGTTCAAAGAAAAGCACCAGTCTGATATGCCTGCCGCAGTCACGACGGAGCACATCGCCGGATTTTTGGCGCAGCGGAAAAAAGATGGGATCGCCGCGTCCTCGGCGCGGATCGAGCTGATCGCGGTGAAAATCTTCTTCCGCTGGCTCACGGCACGAAAACACATCGTTTCGGACCCGGCCGACCCGATCCTGCCGCCCCGGCAGGAAAAACACCTGCCTGACTCGCTGAATGAGCAGGACGCGCAAAAACTCGTCGAGTCGGTCAACGGCACCTCGCCGCTGGACCGCCGTGATCGGGCGATCCTGGAGCTGTTTTATGCCAGCGGCATCCGTTTGTCCGAGTTGGCGGACGCACGGCTGGAAAATCTGAGCCTGGAGGAGGGCTGGATTCGCGTGACGGGCAAGGGATCGAAAACGCGGCTCTCACCCGTGGGCGGGGCGGCGCGTGAATCCATCGCCGCCTGGCTAGAGCATGGTCGGCCGGCGCTGGTGGGGCCAAAAACGCAGAGTCATGTGTTCATCACGCGCAACGGCACACGACTGACGACGGCGCGCATCCAGCAGATCGTGAAGGAACGCGCCGCACTGTGCGGACTCGATCCGGCGCGCATTCACCCGCACCTGCTGCGGCACAGCTTTGCCACGCACCTCTTGAACAACGGCGCGGATCTGCGCGTGATCCAGGAGATGCTCGGCCATGCGGATATCTCGACCACGCAGATCTACACGCATGTGGATCAGGCGCGGCTGAAGGACGTGCATCGGCGGTTTCACCCGAGGGCGTGAGCAGCCACATCGCCCATGCGGGCATAAACTTCCCGTCCGGCGCGACTGTGCTCGATCAAATCGTCGCTGAAGCGGATTTTACCGGGTTCGAAGATCGTGATGAAGCAGGAGCCACCGAAGCGGAAGTAGCCTTTTTCGTCGCCCTTCGCGACCGCAGCATCTGAGGTGTAAGTTTGCACAATGGAGCCGACGCAGGTGGCTCCGACTTCGAGCAGCAGCACGTCGCCGAGGCTCGGTGTGCGTAGAACGGTAATCTCGCGTTTGTTTTCCCACAGAATCGACGGGCGCTTGCGCAGGGCGATGGGGCTGACGGAGTAGAGCGGGCCGTTGATGTGTTTGGCGGTGCCGGGGAGGCCCGAAAACGGGAAATGGAAGCGGTGGTAGTCCACCGGGCACAAACGCGAGATGAGCAGGCTGCCGTGAGCGAAGCGTTGGGCGAGTGCGGCATCCCCCAGCAACGCGGTGAGGTCGAAACGGGTGCCTTTGATGAAAAAATCGTCGCAGGCGGCGATGTCTGGGAGCACGAGATGACGACCGTCAGCGGGAAAGGCGATCTCGTTTTCACCGGCAGCGATTGGGCGCGCCTGGGGCTTGAGTTTGCGGTAAAAGAACTCGTTGAAGGTGCGGAAGGAATCCGGCGGATCGGTGAATTCGCCGGTGTCCACGCCATACGTTGCCAGGAATGGGGCGACCTTGGCCCGACTCGCGGAAGCATCCATGCGGCTGCCGTACCAGCGTGAAAAAGCGGCGCGTTTCACCAGCGCATGCAGAGGCAGGGCACCGAACGGGCTTTCATAGGTGAAGCGCAGAAAGCCCTCACCATACACCGCCTCGGTCTCGATGCGCTGGGTCAGGCGGTTGAAAAAAGTGATTGGGGCGGCAGGCATGCAGGTTATTCACATAGCTTCAGGCCAAGAAAACGCCACACGAACAAAACTGGCGACAACGGCGATTCCGGGCATAGTCGCGGCCCCTTCCAGACTGACCGTATGACCGAAACCGAAGCCAGCACCGACAACCAGCCGCAACCCAACAGCGGACTGGTGGACCTTTCCGATCTGAAATTGATGCCTGCATGGGTGGGCGAATTCGGAAAAGAAGACAAGATCAAGCAGCGCTATGCCGACGCGGAGGACCGTCCGCAACGCGGAGGCCGTGATGATCGGCGCGGGGGCGGCGGTGGTTTTGGAGATCGTGGCCGCAGTGGCGGACCTCCGCCGCGTCGTGATGGCCCGGGCGGCCCACGTCCAGCCGGTGGTGGCGGATTCCGCCCGCGTGGTGAAGGCGGCCCCCCACGCCGTGATGGGGATGACCGACGCGGCCCGCCACGTCGTTTTGGAGATCGTGACCGTGGTGCCCCGCCGCAACGTGAGTGGGCAGAGATCCCCAAGGACGTTCAAATCACGATTTTCCCAGAAGACAAGGCGGTGGACGCGCTGGCCGCGCATGTGCGCCAGACCGGCCACGCCTTCAGCATGTTTGACGCCTCGCGTCTCGTGCTGGCAGGTGGAGACCGCTTCATGGTACGCTTCCGCTGCGCGGAAGAGCGGCCCAGCGGCTTCTACCATGTCCCGGCGGACGGCAGCCTCTTTCTCACGCGTGACGAAGCGCTGAATCATGTCCTGCGCAGTGCAGCGCTGGGTGAGTTTTACCGGGTCGAGGACTTTGAGCTTGAGGCACCGAAGGGCGAGTTTGCCTCCGTGGCGGTGTGCGGCTTCAGCGGCGAGATCATCGCCCCGCCGAGCCATCACAGCTACCAAACCGGCGTCATCCGCCTGCATCGCGAGCGTTTTTCCAACATGTCCCTGGAGGACTACAAGCGCCGCATTCGCGTAGAAGCGAATCCCGAACTCGTCGCCAAGTGGAAGGAAAACATGAGCAAAGGCCGCCGCTGGGTCTGCCTGAAGGGGGAAGTGCCGGAAGGCAGCGAACCGGTGGCGCTGAACTCCCGCGCCGACATGGAGGCGCATTTCCGCCGCACTTTCGGCAACGACGCTGTCATCGAAGTGCGTGACGCCTCGGTGCAGGGCAACGTGGACAAGCAAAAGCTCGCGCACGTGTTCTTCATCATGCTGCGCCAATCGGTGGACGCCGCGCGGAAGCATCTCTTTGAAATCTCACAGAAGCTCGGAGCCGGTCTCGAACGCCGTGGCCTGAAGCTCTTCAAGCGCCGTGCTGGCAAGCAATTCGTGAGCCGCGTGAAGCCACGCGCCGTCGAAAACGGCATGGTCTTCTCTGACCGTCTGGCGGACGTCGTGGAAATCTTGAAGAAGAACCACGGCCTGACGATGCAGGCACTCGTCGAAGCCATCATGCCTTCACCACCGCCGATGGATGACGCTGATCCCAAAGCGCCGAGACAGCCGACGGAGGCACAGCTCGGCGTCATCAAGGACATCCGCTGGCTGGCGAACGAAGGCTACGTCATCGAATACAGCGACGGCATGGTCTTCCTCGGCGTGCAGGGTGAGTCCCCACAGCCCCCGGCAGGGAAGAAAGGCAAAGCCGCTGCTGAAACAGCCAAAGCGGAAGAGTCAGCGCCTGAAACGACCGCCGAAGTCGTCGAAGAACCCGCCGCTGAGGCTGAAGAGCCGGTGCAGGATGAAGCGGAAGAAACTCCGACCGCAGAAACCACGGCAGAGATTCTGGCAGAGCCACCGACGGAAGAGACTTCGAGTGAAGAAGTCACTCCTGCGGCTGAGGAGCCGGTGCAGGAAGAGGTCGCGGATTCTCTCGCCGCTGAAACCACCCCAGACGCTGTGGAAGAGACTGTGGCACCTGCCGCTGAGCCAGAGGAGAAAAAAGAGGACGTGGCCTGATCGTCATGAAGCTGCCTTCCCTTCTGCTCGCCGTCGTTTTCAGCGTGTGGTCTGCAGGCAGCCTCCAGGCCGCACGCCCGATCCTTTGCTGTGATTACGGTGGTGGACGTGTCTCCATCCTCTCCGCCACAGGTGAAACTCAATGGCAGGTAGAAGCCAAAAATCCGCAGGATTGCTGGCAGATGCCGAACGGAAACATCCTCTTCGCCTATGTGGGCGGGGCCAAGGAAGTGACGCGGGATCAGAAAATCGTCTGGGAATACAAGGCTCCAGAAAAAGTCGAGTGCCACGCCTGCCAACCGCTGCCGGATGGCAACGTGCTGGTCGTGGAGTGCGGCACCAGCCGCATCATTGAGGTCGATCGCGCGGGCAAGATCGCCAAGGAGATCAAACTCGTCACCGCGGCCTCCGTGAAATTGCACAATCAGTTCCGCGGCACCCGCAAGACGGCAGACGGCCACTACTTTGTCTGTTTCAAAGGCGAGAGCAAAATCGTGGAACTTGATGGGGACGGTAAAGTGCTGCGCGAAGTGCCGGTGGCTGGAGATCCGCATGAAGTCGTGCCTCTGCCGAATAAAAACCTGCTCATCACCTGCGGAGACGGCCACAAAGTGGTGGAAGTCGATCCTGCGGGCAAAACCGTGTGGGAGCTCAACGAAAACGACCTTCCCGGCAACACGCTGCGCCTCATGGCCGGCTGCCACCGCCTGCCAAATGGCAACACGATCTTCGCCAACTACCTCGGGCACGGTCATCTCCGCGAGCAGCCGCAGTTCTTCGAGATCACGCCTGACAAGAAAGTCGTCTGGACCTTCGAGGACCAGGGGCGCTTCAAGACGATCAATCAGGTCATGGCCCTGGATGATCCCGGTGATGTGACCAAGGGCGAAGTGCTGCGCTGAGCACTCAGCCGCCTTTTTGCACAGCCCACAGCATCTTCACCGCCTGCACGGCGGCTTTCACGTGGTGAACGCGGAAGATCTGCGCCCCACGGCTCATGCCAGCGGAGATGCAGGCGACGGTTCCCGGATCGCGTTCCAGCGCTGGCACGCCCAGCACATCGCCGATGACCGTTTTGCGTGAGACGGGCAGCAACACCGGCCGGCCGAAGCGGTGGAGCCGCTCCAGCTCGCGGTAGATCGTCAGGTTATCATCCCGCTGCTTCGCGAAGTCGATGCCGGGATCGAGGAGGATGTTCTCACGTGGCAGACCGACGCTTTCTGCCATCACGAGGCGCTGCTCGAAGAAATGATCCAGCGTGGCCATGATGTCGTCATGCTTCACATGCGTGTGCGGCACCTTCGGCTGACCGATGCTGTGCATGATGAGCAGCGCCGCGTTGTGCTCGGCGCAGAGCTTCGCATTGAAGGCGTCCGGCAGGCCGCTGATGTCATTGATGATGTCCCCGCCCTGCGGCAGCACCTCGGCGATGACATCGCCGCGCCAGGTGTTGATGGAAAGCAGCGGCGAATTGAAATGCGCCTTCAGCTCCGGCCACTTCGCGATGAACGGCAGCAGACGCTCGATCTCCTCTCTCACGCTGATCGCACCGCGGTTCGTACGGGCGCTCTCCGCGCCGATGTCGATGATGTCCGCGCCTTCCCGGAGCTGCTGCTCTGCCTGCGCGAAAGCCTGCGCAGGGTCGAGCGTGCCATCCCCGCAAAACGAGTCGTCATTAATGTTCACGATCCCCATCACCAGCGGGCGGCGGGGAAACTCGATGACGTGCTGGCGGGCGCGGAGGATCATGGGAATAGCGGCGGGCGCCATTCCTGCGCCGCGTCAGTCCGGGTGCAAGGAGTTCTCTTGGAGCTGTTCCCAGTCTGGGCCTTTGAAGGCACATTCCCTCTCCTGAATCACTTCGGCGGACGACCAGAAACTCAGAAAAGCTCCCGCAGATTCAGGTGCTCCTGAGAAAGATGCCTCACGTTCAGAAAAGAACTCCGCGAGTTTCTCAGCGGTGTCCATTCAGGAAGGCTCGTGGCGCGCGGACCTCCGAGTCCGCAGCGGGTCATGCGCGGTGGCCGCGTGGAAGTCCTCTTCCACACCGCCAGCAGGATGAGCAACCTCAGTCTAGCGGCAGTTGGTTGGACGAAAAGAGCGCTGCGTGCTTGCGGCGTGCTGCGGGCTCGGAGGCCCGCGCTCCTTAGGCTTCAGCTCGCACATAGGTCCAGGGCCAGGCCTGCCAGTCGGTCACCAGACCGGCTTTCACAGGGTTGAGCCGGATGTAGCGGATCGTGCGTTCCTCGTGCTCCGCATCACGCATGTAGGTGTCCCAGTAATCCGCCTGCCAGAAAGGGCCGGTGCGGCCCAGGAGCGTGTTCGCCTGGCGGGCCGTGAATTGCTTCCAACTCTGCACGATCTCCGCCATCGGCGCCTCATTGGCTTCAAACAGCACATGCGCATGATTCGGCATGATCGTCCAGGCCAGCAGCCGGTAGCGGCTGCCATCAAAATGTCGAAACGCCGTCGCCACGATCTGCGCCACACGCTCGTCCTTCAGATAGCAGGCTCCATGACCGAGATCCAACCAGGCTTCGATCTGCGTGCGGCGCTCGCGATCGTCTTCGATGGCGAGCAGCTTCTCCCACACCTCGCGCAGCTCGGCGGGCACGCTATCCGCCAGTCGAAAGGTCACAAACTGCGTCAGGCCGGGTTCATCGCGATGCGGGACATAACCGCGCTCGTTCCAGCCATGAAACCCAGCCATCTGCTCCTCACGCGTCAGCTGGGCCGACACCTGCCGCTGCCGTTCGACCACCCGCCGCACCTCGGAGCGATGCGGTGGCCCGGCGCGGCGCGGTTTCGGCGGCTGGCTCATGCCGCGATGAAACAAACTCCCCGATCAAGTCGCAAGCAAAAAGACGCGTCCTGTCAACAATGCGCCCCCGGCGCGCGGACCTCCGAGTCCGCAGCGGGTCGTGCGCGGTGGCCGCGTGGAAGTCCTCTTCCACACCGCCAGCAGGATGAGCAGCCTCAGTCTAGCGGCAGTTGGCTCGATAAAAAAAGCGCTGCGTGCTTGCGGCGTGCTGCGGGCTCGGAGGCCCGCGCTTCTAGGCCTCAAACCGCCCACCCTGCTGCCGCGCTCGGCCCAGCGTCAGGAGGCTTTCCAAGAGCTCCTGCAAATCGGTCGCCTTCCGCGGTGTCCACTCAGGGGTGATCCGAGATGGCGAAGGCAAGGGAAAGGGCTGGGGCGTGGATTCCGCAGTTTTAAGGCCGTTCACAGAGCGACCGGGGGCTTCCCGCACAGGCTGGCAGCCTGTTTCACGAGGCGGGGGGAGGCTGTTTAGGCAGCGCCGAGCCCTGCGGGCAACGGCACGATCTTCCGCTGACGTTTTTCAAACCGCACGGTCGTGGTATAACCGACGCTGCGGACGAGATCGAGCGCCTTGTCGAAGTCCACGCCGACGTCGGTGGGCACATGGGCGTCTGAATTGATCACGATGGGGACTTGCGCGGCGAAGGCCATCTCCAGCATCTCGCGCGCGGGGTAGATCTCGCGCACGTCCTTGCGCAGACCAGCGGTGCTGACCTCCAGGATGCCGTTGGTGTCCACCAGCGCCTGGATCACCGGCTCGTAGTAGTGCCGCAGATCACCGGCGGGGCGCAGGCCGAAGCGTTTGGCGAGATCGGGGTGCGCGTGGAAGTCGAACTGCCGCGTGCGGATCATCTGCTCGTAGAGTTTCCAGTACATGCCCCACATGTGCTCGATGTCGGCGGCGGATTTCCAGCGGGAGACGTGCTTCGGATCGTCCACGGCGATGCCGTCGTGGATGTAATGCACGCTGCCGATGAGGTAGTCCCAGTCGGCCAAGGCGGCAGTCTCGTCGATCCACTTCTGGTAGCCTTCGATGTGGTCGCACTCGAGGGCGAGGCGGATGGGGAAGTCCGGCAGCGCCTCGCGGGCCTCCTGCACGAGCTCAAAGTAGCGCGGCAGGTCGGAGAGCGGCATGCGCCAGTCGTCGTAATGCGCTGGCATGGGGTTGTGGTCCGACAGGCCGATCTCCGCGAGTCCGATCTTCTGCGCATGCCGCGCATAATCGACCGGATTTCCCTCGGCATGCAGGCAGAGGGGGGTATGCGTGTGATAGTCAGTGAGCATGATCCACCAAGCATCTCAGACCGATTCTGCCAACTTCAAATCACGCCAGAGAGTTCACTTCCAGGGCTGCTGATACAAGTGGCGGACTTCTTCGGAAGAGAGAGCCCGAGCGTAAAGCCGGACGTCGTCGATGTGGCCGTCGAAGTTCTGCCAGCCGCCGTTGATGGAGAGGCGCATGGTGCGGGTGCGCTCATTCATCTTGTCCATTTTGCTCACTTTGATCTCAAATAACAATAAACATTCAGCGGCGGCGACAGGAAGCTTGATGCGGTTACCAACCCCTGCCACTGAGAGCGATGCCTGCCCCCAAAGCCTTCATCTTCGACCTCGACGGCACTTTGATCGACTCGCTCGCAGACATCGCGGAGTCGATCAACCGGATGCTGGATACGCGGGGCTACCCGCGCTGCCAACAAGAAGTGTTCAAGCAGATGGTGGGGGATGGCATGGAGAAACTCGTGGAACGGGCGCTGCCGCAGGACGTGAGGAACGAGGCGCTGATCAAGGTTTGCGTGGAAGAATACCGGGCGCATTACGACACGCTCTGGAATGCGCAGACGCGCCCGTATCCCGGCATCGTGGAGATGCTGAAGACATTGCAAGCGCGCGGAATGAAGCTGGGCGTGATCTCGAACAAGGCACACCGCTTCACGGTGCCGATGACGGAGCATTTTTTTGGCGCGGACGTGTTTGATCACATCCTGGGCCAACGCACGGAGGTGCCGCGCAAGCCAGCGCCTGATGGTGCGCATGAAATGGCGACGTTTCTGGGCCTGAGAACGGATGAAATGGCCTATGTGGGAGATTCGGGCATCGACATGCAGTTTGCGAAAAGCAGCGGCATGCGGGCCGTCGGTGTGCGCTGGGGATTCCGCAGCGAGGCGGAGCTGATCGAGTGCGGAGCGGATGTGCTTCTTTCTTCACCGGCGGAATTGTTCAATCTGGACTGAAAAGATTGTCCCACCAGCGACTTGAGGGGATGTGGCAGTCCCCTTAGAATCCGCGACTGTGAAATCAAACCTCCCACTCACCCTGACACGCGCAACCCTGCTCATCGGCGCGGTGCTGCTGGCCTCCTGCCAGAATGTTCAAAAGAAGCCGCCGGCTCCGCCGCCAGAACCGGTGAAGGAAGTGTGGAAGTATCCGGGGGAGTGGACCGGTGGTGACAAGGCGATTACCCACATCCGCATCAATGTGAACACGCAGCGCGCCACGCTTTACCACGGTGACGAAGTCGTCGGTTGGACGTATGTGGCCAGCGGCATCATCAGCTACCCGACGCCGACGGGCGAGTTCAAAATTTTGGAGAAGGTGAAGGACAAAGTCTCTAACCTCTATGGCAAGGGCTATGACGCCGGTGGCAAGCTGGTGAACTCTGATTTCAAACAGGGGCGTGATGTGCTGCCCGCAGGTGGCCAATTTATTGCTGCGCCGATGAAATACTTCATGCGCCTCACCGGAGACGGCGTGGGCATGCACATCGGCCTGATTTCAAAGCCTGGCCGCCGCGCCTCACACGGCTGCATTCGCCTGCCTTCGAAGATGGCTCCCATCCTGTTTGCCCACACTTCCGTCGGCACGCCAGTGACGATCACCGGCAACGGCCCAGATTATAAAACGTATCTGGCTCAGTCCGCCGCGAAGGCCAAGGACAACGCTGCGAAATACGCCGCGGCCAAGAAGAAGCTGGATGACGCAGCGGCGGCGGCGACTGCCGCCACTTCACTGGCTCCTGATGATCCTAACGGCCCCGCTCCGACGCCCGCAGGCACACCAGCCACCAGTCCCGCAGCGCCGTCACCCGCTCCTACCACACCAGTGGAAGAAGTGAAGCCTGCTGTGCCTGCGACTCCGGCTCTCACGCCGGGCACGGTTCAGTGATAAGCGGCTGGAGACTCCTGAGTGGTCAAGACGTGTGCCAGCCATCTGGCTGGCACACCACACAGGCTACCGTTTCAGCGCGGCGATGACTTTGGACCCGTCGTGGTTCAAGAGCGCCTTCACGTCGAGCACCAGCCCGGTAAAGACGCGGCTTCGCAGCTTTTGACCGCGATCCGGGACAAGCTTCACATACTGGCCTTCTTCCAGAACAAACCAGTCCACCGCGCGATCCTGGGTGCGCCAGACGATGTATTCGCTGACGCCGTTGCGGCGATAAACGCGGAGCTTGTCACGCAGGTCGATGCTGACGCTGCTGGCGGCGACTTCGACGACCGCAGAGCAGGCCTTGGTTGTTCAGCCACACACGCCCGCCAGTGCGAGGCTTGGAACACAGGATCGCGTCTGGCTGGAACGAGTTTTCGGTGTCGGTGAGCAGAGTGGCATTGGGATAGAACTCCAAGTCGTTGGCGACTGCATAAAGACCAAGCCAAGTATGGATAAGGCCGTCGGGTTTGGCGTGCTGGTCGATGCGTACGGGTGATGGCATATGGACGACTCCTTCGATGAGTTCGGCTTTCTTCACATCATGCATGGCGTCGTAGCGCCGCAAGAACTCCGTGAGCGTCAGCATGTCGCCATTCTCCATGAACGGCAAAACCTCCGCACTTCGGCGTGGCACACGTTTGGCTCCGGTGGCAATCATGCAGGCAGATTAGCGGACAATCGAGCGTCTGCCAACGTCCGCCTGCAATTTCACCTCTGCTTCAGCACGCGTCTTTCACCCACAGCAAAGCTGTGGGGCCACGACCCAGTGGCACACGACCGGTCAGAGCTTGCCGCCAGCAGCAGCAGCCGCCGCCGCGATGGCCTGCTGGGCCTTCATCTGCTCGACCTGAGCGTCGAGCACCTGGCGCTTGAGGCTGGTGCCGGTCTTCTTCGCGTACCACAGCACGAGCGGGGAGGCGATGAAGATGGAGGAGTAAGTGCCGAGCAACACGCCGATGGTGATGGGCATCGCAAACTCGAGCATGGCCGGATTGCCGAGGAAGAGCAGCACGATCATCGGCGCGAGGGCCGTGGGGCCAGTGAGGAGCGTACGGGAGAGCGTTTTGCAGATGGCCTCGTTCATCATCTCGCGCATCGTGCCGCCGCCACCGCGCTGGATGGTTTCACGGATGCGGTCGAAGACGACGATGGTGTCGTTGATGGAATAACCGGCGATGGTGAGCAATGCGCCGACATGGATGAGGTTCAATTCCTGGCCGAACAGCACGCACAAGCCGGGAACCATGAGCACGTCATGCGCCAGCGCGACAATCGCTCCCAAAGCGAAGGAAAACTCATAGCGCATCATCAGATAGCCGAAGATGGCGATGAGCGCGATGACCATGGCGACGAGCGAGGTCTTCGCTGCATCGGAGCCGATCATGGAGCCGACCGTGGCGACGCTGGTGCCGGCAACGCTGCCTTCTTTCCACTTGGCGTTGATGGCGCCGTCAATGACCGGGCCGCTGGCCTCCTCACAGCGGATGCTGATGTTCGTGGCACCGGTCGCAGGGTCGCTCTTGCGCTGGATGTAATGGGTGCCGATGTCCTTGCCACCAGGCTGCTTGAGCGGCTTGATGAGCGCGTCGAACTCGCCGTCTGGGATGTCCTTGCCAGGGGCGAGGACCACATCCACGCGGCCACCGCCACGGAAGTCGATGCCGAGGCTGGACTGGCCTTTGTAGCCAAGCGTGGCAAACGAGATGGCCGTGACGACGAGGGAGGCGATGATGAACCTGGGCGAGGCGGACAGAATGTCGAACACCTTGTCCGGGATGAGCTTAGTCGTGGTGATCTTCTGCAGGAGGTTCTTGTCCACCACCCAGATGAAGATCACGCGGGTGACGATCAGCGCCCCGATCATCGAGGAAATCAGACCGATCATGAGCGTGATGGCAAAGCCTTTGACGAGGCCACCGGAGATCACGAACAGGATCAACGCCGAGATCAGCGTGGTGATGTTCGAGTCCGCGATGGCGGAGAAGGCCTTCTCATACGCGGCGTCGAGCGCGGCAGCGAGCGTCTTGCCCGCCTCCATTTCCTCGCGCAAACGCTCGTAGATGAGCACGTTCGCATCCACGGCCATGCCGATGGTCAAAACGAGACCCGCGATGCCGGGCATGGTGAGCGTGAAACCGAAGAGCGACATCGCTCCGAACAAGATCGCCATGTTGATAAGCAGACCAATGATCGCCACGATGCCAGCCAGACGGTAGATGAATAGCATGAAGCAGGTGGTGATCAGCAGCGCAGCGATGCCGACCCACTTGCCCTGGTCGATGGAGGTCTGGCCATAGGCGGAGGACACGGAGCTTTCCGAGAGGATTTTCATCGGATTGCGCAGCGGATTGTTCAGCAGCGTGGCCAGCGTGTCGGCTTCCTTCTCACTGAAGCCCTTGCTGCCGCCGGAAATCTCGGCCGTGCCGCCATACTGCTGCGCGTTGAGCGAGGGGGCGGAGTGAATCTGGCCGTCCACGATGATGGCCATCTGCTTGCGGTAATGCACCGCCGCCAGTTCGTCGAAGCGCTTGGCGCCCTCGCTGTTGAGCTTGAGCACCACTTTGTTGCCCTCGGCGTCGAACACACGGAACGCATTGGCAACGATGTCGCCCTCCAGGTCCGGCATATCGCGCACCAGCTCGGAAGTGGCCAGCACGGTGCCATCTTTGGCGGTTTCAGGCTCACGATAGGCCATTTCTGCCCAGCCCGGCTCCTTGATGCCGCCACGGGCCTTGATCTGCTCCAGCTTGCTGCGGCCTTCAGGATGCACGCGGCGGAATTCGAGATGCGCCACCTGCTGGATCTTGTCGCGCACGTCCTTGACCTCTTCCGGAGAAATGCCCGGCATCTGGATCACCACGCGGTCCACGCCTTCCGGCTGCAACGCGAGGTCTTTCTCCCCCTTAGTGAGGCGCTTTTCGAGAATGGCGATGGCCTGCTGCACATCTGAAGGAGTCACCGCCCGTGCTGTGCCATCCGCGTTTTTTCCCGGCTCCAGCTTCACGATGAACTCGCTGCCGCCTTGGAGGTCGATGCCCAGCTTCAAACCCAGTGCGTTCACCGTGTACAACGACGCGAAAGCCGCGAGAGCGATGAGCAGCGTACCGGTGAAGCGCTTGGTCTTGTGAACGGCGGTGCCCACATAAAGGAGCAGCAGCAGCAGGATCGAGGCACCGACAAGGAAGGTGGCGTAGGGGTTCATAAACGGGTTGGAGGGGAGGTTAGAAAGTAATCAGGCGGCTCTCAATCAAGCCTCAGTCGCTTCGACGACATCGGACTTTTTCGTCACAACGGCGATCTTGCTGCGCTCAAACTCGACTTTGACATTGTCGGCGATCTTCACCATGACCGTGCGGTCCTTCACGCTGGTGATGATGCCATGGACGCCGCTTTCCATAACGACATGGTCGGCCACTTTCACACCTGCGATGAGTTTTTGATGCTCCTTCAGGCGCTTCTGCTGAGGGCGGAAGATGACGAAGTACATGACCACGATCATGAGGATCGGCAGCATCATGGGACTGCCAAGGATGCCCCCCTGGCCTCCGGCGGATGCGGCTTGGGCCAAAAGAAGGGAGTTTTCGAGAAGTGTGGAGGTCATGATTCGAGACTGGCGGTGGAGTGCTTGTATTTCGCGATCACCTCAGCCCGGAACTCGGCGAAACAACCCTGTTCGATCGCTTGACGTGCCCTGGACGTGAGGGACGCGTAGAAATGCAGGTTATGCAGAGAAATCAACCGCAAACCCAGAATCTCCTGAGCCTGCACCAAATGGCGAATGTACGCCCGCGAAAAGCCCCGGCAGAGCGGATGCGTGTCCTCGGCGAGATCACGGAAATCCTTGGCATGGCAGGCATTGCGCAGATTCATCATGCCTTCGTGGGTAAAGGCGGTGCCGTTCCGCGCCAGCCGGGTGGGCAAAACGCAGTCAAACATGTCGATGCCACGCGCGATCAACTCGATCACCTGCGGCGGCGTGCCCAGACCCATCGCGTAGCGGGCCTGATTGGCCGGAAGCAGCGGCGTCACCCATTCGGCGATGCGCATCATGTCTTCCTCCGGCTCCCCGACGCTCAGCCCGCCGATGGCATAGCCGTCAAAACCCATCGCCACGAGTTCACGGGCCGATTTTTGGCGTAAATCCTCGTACACACTGCCCTGCACGATGCCGAAGTGCTGCTGCGCCCCACCGCCCGTTTGCGGCTTGTGTTCATCAATCCACGCCCGGCAGCGTTTCGCCCAGCGCAGAGTCAAATCGAGGCTTTTTTCGGCCTCTTTGGCCTCACACGGATAAGGCGTGCATTCGTCGAACAGCATCGCGATGTCCGATCCCAGCGTCGCCTGGATCTCCATCGACGTTTCCGGCCCGATGAACATCGGCGTGCCGTCGAGGTGGTTTTGGAAGTGGCAGCCCTCCTCTTTGATTTTGCGCAATTTCGCCAAAGAAAAGACCTGGAAGCCGCCGCTGTCCGTCAAAATCGGCCGGTCCCAGTTTGAGAAGGCATGCAGACCGCCCGCGGCCTGCATGATCTCCATCCCCGGCCGCACAAACAGGTGGTAGGTATTCCCCAGGATGATCTGCGAGTTCAATGCCCGCAATTCATCTGGATGCATCGCCTTCACCGTGCCCTGCGTGCCCACCGGCATAAACACAGGCGTCTCCACCACGCCATGCGGCGTCGTCAGCCGTCCGCGACGGGCTTGGGACGAAGGATCGGTGGCGAGAAGCTCAAAAGACATGGGACAGCCGGAAAATGGACGCCGAGTCTCGCCGATGTGCCTCCCGGACGCAACGTCCCCTTGCTCATTTCTACATCGGGCACGATGCGGACACTCTGGCTTACCTTAAGGAGTTTTTGTTTCCGTCGGAACGCTCGCGGCTAGGCTGCACGTTCCGTCTTCATCATCAGCCAAAACACGGCCGCGACGATGTAGAGCGCACCAAACCCGCCGAGCACTGCATTCCAGCCTCCGGCGTGTGCGAGTAGCCACGGCACGGCGATCGGGAACGCCGCCGCGCCGAGATTGCCGCACATGTTGGCTGTGGCGCTGACGGTCGCCACATGCGGACCGCCGAGGCTCATCACCGTCGCTCCCAAACAGGGATTCGCCGTCGCCGCGCAGAACATGCCCGCGCTGATGACTAGGACCGCCATCACCGGTTGCGCGACAAACCACGCGCTGAAGATCAAGCCCGCGCATAGCAGCAGGGCGATGGCACTCAGGCCTTGACGTGCGAGACGCTGATTGCCAGTCCAGCGCAGCACCGCATCCGACAACACACCGCCAAACATGCAGCCCGTCACATCCGCGAGTAGCGGTAGTGTCGTCAGCCAGCCGGAGCCGAGGATCGTCACGCCGCGTGCTTCTTGCAGATAAGTGGCAAACCAGCTCGCAAAGAAGATGTAGCCCGCTGCTCGGCAGAATTGTTGCGCGCAAAGGCACCACACCGCCGGACTCGTGATGAGAAGCCGCCACGGCACCATTCCAGGCTCATTGGTCCCGGTTCTCTCACCCTGCCCGATCAGTTCACGCTCCGCCTCATTCACCGCCGGATGCTCCGCCGGCCGGTTCCGAAACCAAACCGCGAACCACGCCGCCCACAGCACACCCGGCACCGCATACCAAACAAACATCCAGCGCCAGCCGATGCTTACGACGAGCCAAGCCGTCAGCGGAGCCGCCACGATGCTACCGACCGACATGAAGCCACTAAACGCTCCCGCAGCCGAGGCCTGCGACGTGCGTGGAAACCAGCGTGCCATCACCGTCGTCCCCTCCGGGACCAGCCCCGCCTGTGCCACGCCCATGAAGGCTCGCGATCCGATCATCACCGCCAGATTCCCCAGCGCCAATCCCGCCGTCGCCAGCGACCACAGCACGCCATACAAGGACAGTGCCCAGCGCGAACCCAACCGTTGCGCCAGCATCGCCGCCGGGATCTGACACAACGCATACGGCCAAAAGAACGCGCTCATCAGCATCCCCGACTGCTCTTTGGTAATCCCCAGCTCCGCACGAATCGTGCTCTCCGCCGGCCCCACACCATTGCGCACAAAATACGCCAGCGCCGCGCCCGCACAGAGGCCAGCGAGGACGATGAAGCGGGTGCGGGTGGGCTGCATGGTAGAATGATGGAGCGTAAAATGATGATTGAGTCAGTTCTTTTCAGAACATCATTTTATCCGACATTATTTTACCAACCATGCCCATCCAGCCTGCCATACCCATCGCCTGCATCATCCAGCAGGAGTATCATCAGATTGATGAGCAGATGGTGGGTCATTCGATGGCGATTCACAATCAATTCGGGCGTTTGCTGGATGAGTTCGTTTACAAAAAAGAACTGGCAGAGCGCTGCTCGAAGGATGGCATGCGCGCTCAGCGAGAGGTCCGTATTCAGGTCACTCATCGTGACTTTGTGAAGGATTACTTCATCGACATGCTTCTTTGTGGCAGCACCATCATTGAGGCGAAAACGACCAAGGAAACCTTGGCGGCCCACAAAGGCCAGGGGCTCAACTACCTGCTGCTCGCGGGCACCCATCATGGGAGTCTCGTCAATTTTCGTCTGCCTCGTATGAAGCGGTATTTTCTATCCACACGACTCACGCATGAGCTACGCCGACCATTCAAGACCATCGAGGCAGGCTGGCCGAGAGACGAGGATCACGCACGGCTACGCGACTGTGTGATGGAACTTGTCCGCGACATCGGACTCGGTCTTGACCTTCCGCTTTACCGAGAAGCCATCGCTTATGTCGCGACCTGCCCAAGACAGCTTGTTCCGCTCAAAAACGGCTCATCTAGCCTCGGACATCATGAGATGACGATCTTGAATGAGGATGTTGGCATCGCTATTACCGCACTTTCCGAACAAGACGAGTTCCGCACCCACCTGGACCGACTCCTACAAATCACGCCACTTGCTGGCATGGCCTGGATCAATCTCAAGCTTGGCGAGATCCGCTTCGAGCACCTGAAAAGGGTAAAATGATGAGGGGTAGAATGATGTTTTTGAATTCATCTGATCCCCATCATTTTACCCTCCATCATTTTACCAGTCCGTCACCGCGCCATCGGGGCTGAATTCGCGCAGAACAATCTCCTGCTGGAAGGGATGCTTCTTCACCTCGGCTTCGTTGATGGTGATGCCGAGGCCGGGCTTTGTGTTCGGGCGGACGATGCGGCCTTTGGTTTCGATCGTGAAGCCTTCCTCGACCACGTCCTGTCGCCACGGTACGTCGTTGTGCACGGTTTCGCAGATGATGTAGCTCGGTTGGCTAAAACCGAACTCGAGCGACGCGGCGGTGCTGACGGGGCCTTGCGGATTGTGCGGGGCCAAAGCGATGCGATGCGCCTCGGCGAGCGCGGCGATGCGTTTCGCGGCGCTGAGGCCGCCGCAGTGCGTGATGTCGAGTTGGCAGATCTCGACGGCCCGTTTCTCGAACATGTCTTTGAAGGCCTCCAGGTTCGTCACTCGCTCGCCACTGGCCACGGGCGTCGTGAGGGCGGCGTTGATCTTCGCCAGGCCATCGACCGCCTCCGGCCAGCAGGGCTCCTCAAAGAAGTAGAGGCCGAAATCATCGAGCGCCTTGCCGAATTTGAGCCCCATGGCCGGTGAGGGCCGCGCATGGCAATCGACCATGATGTCGATGTCCGGCCCCACGGCATCGCGCATGGCCGCGACGGCGGCTGCGGCGGCGCGGACGGGTTTCATGCCCTCGATGGGCATCGTGCTGGGCACGGCCATGCTCTTAAAGGCGGTGTAACCATCCGCCACGGCCTGCTGCGCCAGTTCGGCGAAGCGTTTCGCGTTGTCGGCGGGCGTTTGATAAAAATCCTCCATCTTCCCGCCGCCGAGGTGGCAATAGGTCCGCACCCAATCCCGCACCGGACCGCCAAAGACCTTCGAAAGCGGCATATTCGCCACTTTGCCCACGATGTCCCACAGCGCGAGGTCGATGCCCGCGATGGCCGTGGCCCGCACGATGCCGTGCCCATGCCAGAAGTGCTGCCGATACATCATCTGCCACAAATACTCCACCCGCGTCGGGTCCTCGCCGATGAGCAGATGCGACATGTCTTCGATGGCTCCCACGATGCTCCGCGTGTGCCACTCCAGCGTCGCCTCCCCCCAGCCGATGAGCCCAGGCTGATCCGTGACGACTTTGACAAACACCCAGTTTCGCATACGGGCATGACAGACGAGCGTTTCGATGGCGGTGATTTTCATGAGTTGGCGTGTTGGCAATTAGTAATCGTGATCGCAGACGAGCCATCTTTCGGCGAGAAATCATTCGAGATCTTAAAGGTGCCGGTTGTGGCCACTGAATAGCCTCTCTTGCTTAGCCAAGTCTTTTGATGCTGCATTCGACGACGTTCATTTTCCTCGGACCATGCCGCCCATCCTTTCTCATCTCCTGGCAGCCAAACGGACAATGACACGGAACAAATGGTTCCTTCCGGTTGGAACGACATCAGACAAGCTAGGCGCTCTTCGTCCACATACTCAAAGCGAAGGCAAGGGCCCAACGAAGTGAATTGAACGCCAAATTCCTCTAGTGCCTCACATACTCGATCACGCGCGAACTGATAATCTAGCCCTGCTTTCTCGAAGAGAATCGAAGTGATAGGGTTCATCCTATTTGGAGAGTCTTTGGGAAATCGCCTCAATCAACTGCTCCAAACTCCCCGCCGCGACGACGGCGATGCTTTCCTGGTAGATGCCGGTGTCGTAAAGCTCGCGGGGTGGCAGATAGGAGGCACCCCAGTCGGCGGCGATGGTCGAAATGACGATGATTTGGTCGGGGAAGCGGCGGCGGAGTTCAGTTTGGAGGAGGGAGTAGCTTTCGCCTTGGACGCCGAGCCAGATGGCGTCGCCGAGGTGCCAGAGGACGACTTGGAGAGGATAGGTTTCGCCGCGTGGGAGCTGGTGGAGGCGGTGGAGGAGGCGGGTTTTGCGTTCGGCCATGGCGCGGCAGTCGGCGGCACGGGGTTCATCGCCAGCGGAGTGGGCGGTGGCTGCGTCGGCTTGGAATTGATCGAGCTCGGCCTGGGTTTGCTCGACCGTCGGCTGGCCGGGGCGATAGCGCAGCGGTTCGTGCCAGCGCTGAAGCTTCCAGGTGGCTTTTTCGGTCATGTCGCTGCTTTGATGCTTCCACGAGCCGAGCGTGGCACCGGAGACGACGGGGCCGGCATACACAAAAGTCGTCCCGGCGGCAGGAAGGGCGGTGAGGGCTGAAAGCGCGGCGTAACCGAGTTCGCGGCCATTTCGATCCGCCACGGCGGTGTCGCCGACGAAGCCTTCGCGCGGACCGAGTTCGCCGCTGGCACCTTGCAGGAACAAACACGGAGCGCCGGTATCGCGTTCGACGAGTTCGCGCATGGCACCGATGTAGTCGGGGCTGATCAACGTGTTTTCCCAGGCGAGCGTGGTGGGATGGCAGGCGTAGTTCACGATGCTGGCGAGCCTTTGGCCCGCATCATCGGTCACGCGGGCGACGATGACGGTGTCGTCGGCAGGAACGCCGGGATTGTGGCCACAGACGAACTGCTTCCCGTCCCAAAAATCGCGATGCGTGGCCAGCGAGCACTTGCCACGGCCATACACGATGCCTGCAGGCTGTAATGAAGCGATGGCAGCGCGGATCAAAGCGCCCGCTTTCTCGCCGAGCGACTGCAAATACGGCGGAATGAGATCGCCACCGGGCAGATTCGCCCGATCCAGGCCCATCAAGCCTGCGCCATGCGTATGCGAGAAGACGACGAGAATCTCCTCCTTCGCCACGCCGCCGATCTCGGCGGCTTGAGAGACGAGGTTTGCATGCTCGGTGGCTCCCATGACGCAATGATCGAGCGCGAGCAGGATCTGCCGCTCCCGGCCTTCCATCGGCGCAAAGACGGTCACCGTGGCCCGCAGCGGACGATGCACACCCGTGGCGCGTTCATGCTTCGCCGCGCCCCACATGCGGTGGTAAATGTCCGCTGGCGGTGTGATGTCGCACCACTTCAAAGCGAAACGGCAGCGGCTTTGCGGCGTGGGGTCTTCAGTGCGGGAGAGGGTGGGCATGGAAGAGGAAAGGCACGCAGGGCAGATAACTTTCAACTCGGCGCAGGATTGAACTGTGCTCAACGCTTGCTCATTTCTCAATCCGCCCTACTCTCGCCGCCCTTATGCTCAGAGCCGGTATCGTTGGCCTTCCGAATGTTGGCAAATCCACCCTTTTTAATGCAGTCACCCGCACCCGCAAGGCGGAGGCGGCAAACTATCCCTTCTGCACCATCGAGCCGAACACCGGCGTCGTCACCGTGCCGGACGAGCGGCTCGCGGTGCTCTCGAAGATTTCTGGCTCCTCGAAGCTGATCCCGGCGGCGATTGAATTCGTGGACATCGCTGGCCTCGTCAAAGGCGCGAGCCAGGGCGAAGGCCTCGGCAATAAATTCCTCAGCCACATCCGCGAAGTGGATGCCATCGTGCATGTTGTGCGTTGCTTTGAAAATGGCGACATCACCCACGTCAGCGGCAGCATTGATCCGGTGGCCGACATTGAGGTCATCAACACCGAGCTCATCCTCGCCGACATGGACGCCATCCAGCGCCGCAAGGACAAGGCCGAAAAGAACGCCAAACGAGGCGAAAAGGAGGCGAAGGCCGAAGTCGCCATCTGCGAGAGGCTGATCCCGCATTTCGACGCCGGAAAACCCGCCGTGACGCTCGAAATGAACGATGACGAGCGCAAGCTGGTGAAATCGTTCTTCCTACTCAGCTCCAAGCCCTGCATCTTTGCCTGCAACGTCGCCGAAAACGACCTCGCCGCCGCGTCAAACGACCCCGACAATCATCCCTTCGTGGGCAAAGTCCGCGAGTATGTGAAACATGCCCACGAGGCCAGCGCCGTCGTCGTCAGCGCCGCCATCGAGAGCGAACTGACCGACCTCAGCGATGAAGAAGCCAAAGCCTACCTCGCCGACATCGGCGTGACGGACAGCGGCGTCTCCCGCCTCATTAAAGGCGTCTATGATCTCCTCGGCCTCCAGACTTACCTGACCACCGGCGAGAAGGAAACCCGCGCCTGGACCATCGTGAAGGGCATGAAGGCCCCGCAGGCCGCTGGCGTTATTCACGGCGATTTCGAGCGCGGCTTCATCGCCGGTGAAATTGTCCCCTACCACGATCTCGTCGAACTCGGCTCCTACGCCAAGTGCCGCGAGAAGGGCAAGCTCCGCATCGAAGGCAAAGAATACGTCATGAAGGACGGCGACGTCGTCGAATGGCGCTTCAACGTCTGACGGATAGAAACGCGGACGCCCTCGCCCGCACCACTATTCCTTCCAAATACGTCCCTGTCCGGTGCGGAAACCGCGCTCCAGGCTCTGGAACATCGCGTTCAGCCGCGCTTCTTCCTTGAGCACAAACTCCACCGTGTGCGAGTGCGTCGAGGCCGGGTAATTTTTCACCACCTTAGGCGTCGTCAGCTCTGGCGAGACACGACCTGCCGCCTGCTCAAACATGCCCTTCGCCCGCTCCAGCGCTGCCGTGCCCGCACCTACCGTGCTGCTGCCGGTTTCCGGCTTGTATGGCTCCAGGAAGTAAAAACGCACCACCTGAGCGGAGTTGAGCGTCAGGTTCACCTCCACCACCCGCGCCACGCCGTCGGAGATGTACTCGTGTTTCGACAGCGCGATGATCGAGTTGCAACGTACGATGTAATTGCCGCCACTGAACCGACCGTCCCACAGGCCGTCACGCGTCGGCTCGTCCGCCTGGCCTTGCTGTTGCTGCTGCCCCCCCTGGCCGGTGGAATTCTGGCCCGGAGCGGTTTGCGCATGCAGTGAGGCGGCAAACAGCAAGGTGATGATGGTAAGAAGTGTTTTCATGGTGATGGATGCGAGTCGCAAGGCTAACACGAGCCCGGCAGGGTTGAACAACCCTTTCTTTGACGGAACGTTTCCCACGAAGACAACCGAGGCCGGAAAGGCCCATCCGCAAAAGTGGCATCATCCATTCAGTTTCCTCTTCGATCTGCGTATCCTTCTTTGTCAATCAAACCCCACGCGCCCCCATGTTCACCTTCACCGACAAAGCCGCCGTCACCACCTGCGATGGCATCACGCGCCGCGATTTCATCACCGCGGGTGCTTTGAGCGCCATTGGCCTCACGCTGCCGAGTTTCGCCAAACTGAGGGCGGAAGGCAAAGTGGACCCGAAAAAGAGCAACAAGGCCTGCATCATGATCTTCAACCTCGGGGCACCGAGCCAACAGGACCTCTGGGACATGAAACCGGATGCTCCGAGTGAGATTCGCGGCCCCTTCAAACCGATCCGCACGAAGAGCAATGCCTTCGAGATCTCCGAGATCCTGCCGCTGCATGCGAAGATCGCTGACAAATTCAGCCTCGTGCGCTCCTGCTACCACACCGCCGCCGCCGTGCATGACACGGGTCATCAGATGATGCAGACGGGCCGACTTTTCACCGGCGGAGTGAACACGCCGCACGTTGGCAGCGCTCTCGAATTTCTCCAAGGCCGCCGCAGCGATCTACCTGCTCACATCATCCTCCCTGAGTCAATGGGCCCCACCGGCGGCAACATGCCGCACGGCCAGGACGCCGGCTTCCTCGGCAAGGCGTATGATCCTTTCGTTCTGAACGCGAATCCTTCCGAAAAGGACTTCAAAGTGCCCGACTTGCTGCCGCCGAAGGAAATCAGCGAGGTGCGTCTCGAACGTCGCAAGCAGCTCCGCGAGTTGGTGGACAGCAGCGTGCGCAATTTCGAATACAGCGAGCAGGCGAAGCTCATGGACAGCAATTTCGAGTCCGCCTACCGCATCATGACCTCCACCGAGGCCCGCGAGGCCTTCGATCTGACGAAGGAGCCGCTCAAAGTGCGCGAGCGCTACGGATTGAACCGCTTCGGCCAGAGCTGCCTGCTCGCGCGTCGTCTGGTCGAGCGTGGCGTGCGTTTTGTCACGGTGAACACCTTCATCACCGTGTTTGGCGAGATCACTTGGGACATCCACGGCTCCAAACCCTTCACCAGCATCGAAGGCATGCGCGACATCGTCGCGCCGATGTATGACCAGGGCTACAGCGCCCTCATCGAGGACCTTTTCCAGCGCGGCATGCTCGACGACACCATGGTCACCTGCCTCGCCGAATTTGGCCGCACACCGAAGATCAATCCCGCCGGCGGTCGCGACCACTGGCCGAACTGCTGGACGGTCAATTTCGCCGGTGGCGGCGTCAAAGGCGGCGAAGTCATCGGCAAATCCGACGACATCGGCGGCTACCCCACCGAGCGCCCCGTCGCCCCGAAAGAAATCGTCGCCACCATCTACCAAGCCCTCGGCGTCGATCTCCACACCGAACTCCCCGGCCCGCAGGGCAGACCCTATCCCGTCGTCGATTTCGGCACCCAGGCGATCAAGGAGCTGTTTGCGTGAGGTGTTTCTTAACCGCTAATTTGACGCTGATATGACGCTAATAAATACAGGAAGGCATTCCGTTCATTCTGCCTTTATCAGCGTCTTGTTAGCGTCTTATCAGCGGTTCAAAAAATCCGCCTCATCGACGATCCACGCGTTTTTGCAGCATCCAAGGCCGCACAAACTCGCGAAGCACAAACCGCTTCCACTCCACCTTCCCGAGAGGCCCAAAGTTGATCAGGTAACCCACCGGCTTTCGCGCCAGCCGCATGTAGTTCAACAACTGCGCGATGTGTTCAGGCCCCAGCGCATGCACCGCCTTCAATTCCACGACGATCTCTCCGTGGACATAGAGGTCCGGAATGTATCGCAGTCGGAGTTCCTTCCCTTTGTAAAACACTGCCAGCTCCTGCTGAGGCACAAACGGAATCCCTCGCAGCTGCAACTCCTCTTCCAGACTCTGCTGATAAACCTCTTACAACAGCCCACCTCGCACGACGCGATGCACCTCAAACGCCGCGCCCATTAACTCAAAACCCTCTTCCGCCAGCGGATTCAGTTCTCCTTCCGGTTCGTAGTCTTCAGCACTCAACATAAACGAAACAAGCACCTCTAACGCGGCACTGTCAATCCAAGCAAACCTTCCTAACCGCTAATGGGACGCTGACATGACGCTAATAAACCAAGCCTCAATCCATCTGTATTTATCAGCGTCAAATTAGCGTCATATCAGCGGTTCAAAACTCTCCGCGACTCCCTCCACCGCGTCCGAACCATGCGAAGCCTCCCCATCATTCTTTTCATTCTGCTATCAGCGGTTTCCTTCGTCTCCGCCGAAGCCCCCTCCTTCCGCAACACCATCCAGCCCATCCTCACCCGCTACGGCTGCGCGATGGGCGCCTGCCACGGTGCCGCTGCAGGACAAGGCGGCTTCCGTCTCTCCTTGCGCGGTTTTGACGACGAGGGCGACTGGCTTTCGATCACGCGCAGTGCGAACGGGCGTCGTCTCACGCTCGAAGACCCGGCGCGTAGTTTGTTTCTGCTGAAGGCGGTCAAAGCGGTGCCGCACAAGGGCGACAAGCGCTTCGAGGTGAACTCGCCAGAGTACAAAGCCATCGCGGATTGGATCGCGGCGGGTGCACCGGGGCCGAAGGCGGAGGATCCACGCATCGTTTCGCTCAGCGTGTCGGAGCCGCATCTCGTCACGCAGGCGGGCAAGAGCGTGCCGCTTAAAGTCACCGCGAAATTCAGCGATGGTCACAGCGAGGACGTGACGCGCTGGTGCAAATACAACGCCACCAACGCCAGCGTGGCCACCGTCGATGATACCGGCCTCATCAAAACCACCGGCAGTGGCGAGGCGACAGTCAGCGCGTGGTATTTAAGCCTGTTGAGCGTCACCACCGTCACCGTGCCTCAACCTGGCAAACTCGATGCCGCCGCCTTCGCGGTGCTGCAGCCGCGCAATTTCATCGACGAGCATGTTTTGACCAAACTGCGCGAGCTAAACATCCCGCCCTCCGCACGTGCGACCGATGCAGAATTCATCCGCCGTGCCTTTCTCGACACCATCGGCGTTTTGCCCACGACCGATGAAGCTCGCGCATTCCTTACCGACAAAACGGCCGACAAACATGACCGCCTCATCGACGCGCTTTTGAAACGGCCCGAGTTCGTCGATTATTGGTCGCACCGTTGGAGCGATCTACTGCTCGTCAATGGCGACAAACTGATGCCTGAGGCCATGTGGGCCTACTACAACTGGATTCGCCGCCACGTCGCCGCGAACACGCCGTGGGACGCCATGGTGCGTGATCTGCTCACCGCCAGCGGCAGCACGTTGGAGCACGGCGCCGGTAATTTCTTCGTCCTCAACGACGAGCCCACCAAATGCGCTGAAACCGTCAGCGTGGCCTTCATGGGCACTTCCATCGCCTGCGCGAAGTGCCACAACCACCCGATGGAAAAATGGACGCACGATCAGTATTATGCCTTCGCGAACCTGTTCGCCCGCATCCGGTCTAAAAACGGCACGCAGGCCAACGAACGCGTGCTTTTCAGCGACACGCAGGGCGAGATCATCACGCCACTCACCGGCAAAGCGCAGCCACCGCGCCCGCTCGATGCCTTGCAGCCCGTCTCGATGGCCTCCACCGAGGATCGTCGCATCACGCTCGCGAACTGGCTCACCAGCGCCGACAATAAACTCTTCCAACGCGCCATCGTGAACCGCGTGTGGGCGAACTTTTTCGGCAGCGGCCTAGTCGAGGCTGTCGATGACCTCCGCGTCACCAATCCCGCCAGTAACGAGCCGCTCTTCGCCGCCGCCTGCGAGCACCTCGTGAAGCAAAAGTTCGACCTCAAGGCCCTCATGCGCACCATCCTGCAAAGCGAGACCTACCAGCGCAGCAGCATCACCCTTCCCGAAAACATCACCGACCTGCGCTACGGCTCCCACTACGTCCCGCGCCGACTGAAGGCCGAGGTGCTGCTCGACACCGTGTCCCAAGTCACCGCCGCGCCCACCACCTTCAAAATTGACCGCCGCAACGCCAACCGCGGCACCGCCGACGCCTACCCCATGGGCTTCCGCGCCCTGCAACTGCCCGACAGCAACATCGCCAGCTACTTCTTGAAAAGCTTCGGCCGCGCCGACCGCGTCGCCACCTGCGAATGCGAGCGCACCAACGAACCCAGCATGGCCCAAGCCCTCCACATCGCCAATGGCGACACGCTGAACCAAAAGCTCGCCCAAAAAGACAACCGCCTCGACGCCCTGCTCACCCGCAAGCAACCCGAAGCCAAGATCATCGAAGAAGCCTACCTCCTCACCCTCACCCGCGCCCCCACGGCTCGCGAACTCGAAAAAGCCACGCAACTCCTCGCCACTGCCAAACCCGAAGACCGCCGCGTCACGCTGGAGGATCTGTTTTGGAGCCTGATGAGCTCGAAGGAGTTTTTGTTTAATCATTGAGCCATGACAACGACGCAAATACTCATGACTCTTGGTGGCCTGTTGGTGCTGACGGCGTGCGGATCGTCACCGAAACCGCAGGAGGCTGCGCGACCTGCCTCGGTCCCAATCGAAGTGATTCTTTATCGAATTCCCGAATCACAATTCAGGATCGAAGAAACCGGATATTTCGACTTCACGGCAGATGCCATGCGTCGTCTATCTAGCTCCAAGCCGCTGTTCCGCACTAAATTGGATGTGGCAAGAGGAGTTCCCGTCACAGCCTTTGCGCCACAAACGCGCAGCGACTTCAAATCCGAACTCGAATTGGTTAAAGCACGGGGGGATGCTCACAAATGGTGTACAGACGCTCTGAATTATTTGGTGCCGCCTCGCTACCACAATACCGGGTTTACGGATTGGTATTTGGTTAATCGTGATTCAGACAGCCATATAACCAACGTGCTGGGAAGCAGGGCCACCTGTGGGGCTGGGGAGATGTTGATCTATGGCGCTAGTCCGGGCGATCAAATTCTCGGAGCCTGGAGTCCTCGAAAGCGAGTTCGTTGACCATGACGCTCATGCACTCGATTCACCACTTGCAGCCGCACATCCAAGCCCAACGGGCTTGCGTCATGCAGCCCAGGGTTCGCAGAACCCTGGGTATCGAGTCACCCCACGTTTTCATCTCGCCGAACCCCAACGGGGTTCCGTCAGACTCTACCGTGATCGAAAGCCGCGCCAGCACAGTAGCCATCTCGCTCCGCGAGATGAGCTGGGCGCATGGCAAACTCACTGGTGCTCGAATTTCGGATCGTTTGCTTGCTGGCTATCTCCCTTCGGTCGGTTCGACGGAGCGAGATGGCTACTTTGCTTCGCCGGATCGACGCGGGCACGCCTTGAACCACGCCGTGGACACACTCGAAAGCGCCGGAGGACCGGCGCACTCCAGGACGCTCACGCGTGCTTCCATACCCGCCTTTCTTTGATGTCATGAAACGACTCCTTCTCCTCTCACTCGCCTGCATTGCCACCTCCCACGCCCAAACCGTGGACTACACGAAGCAGATCACGCCGCTCTTCGACTCCTACTGCATCGACTGCCACAGCGCGGACGACGCGGATGGCGAGTTCGCCTTGGACACGTTTGCGGCACTCATGAAGGGTGGCGAGGAAGGCGCGGCGATCGTGGCGGGCAAGGCGGACGAGTCGCTGCTGGTGAAGTTCCTCGAAGGTCGCTCGGGGCGCGGTGGGAAGAATGAATTCATGCCGCCGGGCAAGCGCGAGAAGCTGAAGGAGGAGGAGATCGCACTGATCAAGGCATGGATCAATGCCGGCGCGAAAGGCCCACTCATCACGGAGGCGAAACCGATGCCAAAGGAGGTCATCACGCCGAAAATCGCGTCCACCGTGCCGCCGAAGCGCTCGATCCAGGCGGTGGCGTTTTCGCCGAAGGTGCAGTTTGTCGCCGTGGGTCGTTACGGCGAGGTCGAGTTGCTCAATCCGGCCACGAAAGAGGTCGTGCGGAAGCTTTCCGGCTTCACCGGCAAAGTGAATGCGGTCGCCTTTTCGCCCGATGGCGAGACGGTGTATGCCGCCGGTGGCGAGGCAGGCATCGTGGGCATCGTGCGGAGCTGGAAAACGAGCGATGGCAGCCCACTGCGCTCCTTTGAAGGCCACACGGATGCCGCGTATGCGCTGGCGGTTTCGCCGGATGGCAAATTCATCGCCACGGGTGCCTACGATCAAAAAATCCGTCTCTGGGACACGGCGACGGGCAAGGAAATCGCATTGCTCAAAGGCCACAACGGCGTGGTGAACGGCCTGTCGTTCCGACCCGACGGCAAAGTGCTCGCCAGCGCCAGCGCGGACCGCACGGTGAAGCTTTGGAGCATTCCGAATGGTCAGCGACTCGACACACTTTCACAACCGACGAAGGAGCAGACCAGCGTGGTTTTCAGCGCCGATGGCAAAACGCTTTTCGCCGCCGGTGGTGATAACCGCATCCGCGTGTGGGCGATCAGCGCCGCGGCGAAGGAAGGCACGAACAAGATCCTCACCAGCCGCTTCGCGCATGAAGGCGGCCTGCTCAATCTAGCGCTCTCCGCCGATGGCAAATTGCTTGCCTCGACCGCGACGGACAAAACGCTCAAACTCTGGAACACCGCCGACCTCACCGAAAAGCTCCTGCTCGATAAACAACCCGACTGGTCCTCTGCCCTCGCCTTCACCGACAAAGCCCAGCTCATCGCGGGTCGCGTCGATGGCACCTGGAGCGTGTATGAGCCTCGTTGAACCTTTGACTGCCATGAAATCCATCCTTCCCGTTCTTGTCCTTCTGCTCGGCCTTTCGTCCGTCGAGGCTCAAAAGGCCGACAAACCCAAAAAAGCCGCCGCAGCCGCGAAAATGGCCGCGAAGGGTGGCAAGCCGACGCTCACGAGCGTTTCGCCGCGTGGCCTGCATCTCGGCGTGGAGCAGGTTTTCAGCCTCGCGGGCAAAGACCTGGCCGAGGCGACGGTTTTGACCTCAAACGCGGCATTGAAGCCCGTCATCGATGCAGCGGCGAGCACGGCCACGAAGGTCGTTTTCAAGCTACAGGCACCTGCGGGCCTCGGTCGCGGCAGTCACGATGTTTGGGTGAAAACGCCGACTGGCGAGTCGGCCAAATTGAAGCTGTATGCCGATGATCTCGCGCCCATCACGACAACGGCGGCAGATTTCAAAAACGGCCCGGTGCAGATCGCGAAACTGCCGGCGAGCGTGTGGGGCACGCTCACGGAAACGGGTCAGCATGACGCGTATCGTTTCACGGCGAAGGCGGGCGAGGAACTCGTGCTCGATCTCGCCGTGGCGCAGGTCAGCAGCGTGGCGAAATCGCCCACGCTGGAGATTGTGGATGCGAATCACACCGTGCTCGCGGTGAATCGCGGACTCGACAGCGGCAGCGATCCTTTTCTCGCGTGGAAAGCGCCTGCGGATGGCGATTATCACGTCCTCGTGAGCAACACGACGATGGATGGCAGCGCGGGCCATGTGTATCGCCTCACGATGGGCGCTTTGCCGTATGTCACGAGCTGGTCGCCACTCGCCGCGCAGCTTGGCCAAGAGACGAAAGTCACGCTCATCGGCCATCATCTCGGCGACAAAGCCACCGTGACGATGAAACCGGAAACCGAAGGCATGGCGAATGTGCCGCTCGATGCCAAAGCGCTGCGTTTTCGCACGATGCCCTCGCTACGCGTGAGCACGCTGGCGCAAGCGAGCGAGGTCGAGGGGAATGATGACCTCGCGAAGGCGCAGGTCGTTTCCATTCCTGCGAACATCAACGGTTTGATCGCCAAGGCCGCAGATACCGATCACTTCGCCTTCGACGCGAAAAAAGGCCAGACGTGGATCATCGAGACGCTCGCCGCGCAAGCAGGCTCACCTGCCGATACGAAGCTCGAAATCCTCCACCCCGATGGCAAACCCGTCGCCCGTTTGCTCATGCAGGCCGTGCGGGACAGCTACACCAACTTCCGCAGCGTCGATGCCAACAACCCAGACATCCGTCTGCAAAACTGGGAGGAGATGGAGCTCAATGAGTATGTCTGGTTCAACGGCGACATCATGAAGATCATCCGCATGCCACGTGGGCCAGATGGCGGCTGCTTCTTCTACATCAACGATGGCAAACGCCGCGCTTACTTCGATACCAGCGCCACCTCGCACTCGCTCGATGAACCGTGCTACGTCGTGGAGCCGTATCCGCTCGGCAGCAGCATCGCCGCGAATGGCTTGCCCATTTTTACCGTGAACTATCAAAACGACGACAGCGGCGACCGCAAAATCGGCCGCGACTCGCGCCTGACCTTCACCGCGCCTGCTGATGGCCGTTTTGTCGTCAAAGTCACCGACACACGCGGCTGGGGCGGCGAGCGCTTTGTGTATTCACTCGCCATCCGCGAGCCGAAGCCCGACTTCAGCGTCAAACTCGCCGGCATGAACCCCACCGTGATGCCCGGCGCCTCCGTCGGCTTCTCCTTCCGCGCCGAGCGCACGGACAATTTCGACGACCCCATTCAAATCGACCTCACCGGCCTGCCCGCAGGCTACTGGGCCACCTCGCCGCTCATCATCGAGGCCGGTCACGACCTCATCAGCGGCTCGTTGCACGCCATACCGGATGCCAAAGCCGACGCTGACTGGTCGAAGCTCAAGATCATCGCGAAAGGCAAAGACATCACACACGATGCGGGAACCTTCGGCAAGGTCACGCTCGGTGCGGCGCCGAAGTTCATCATCGTCATGGAGCCTGATGTCGGCGGCAAAGCCGTCATGCGTGAGATCAAAGAAGAGACCCAGCCGCTCGAAATCACCCTCGTCCCCGGCCAGGCCGTCAAAGCCTGGATTCGCGCCGTGCGCCTCAAAGACGACGGTATCATCAACCTCGACGTGCACGGCCTCCCGCACGGCGTCATCGTCGATGACATCGGCCTCAACGGCGTGCAGATCCGCGAAAAGGAAAACGAGCGCCCCATCTTCTTCCGCGCCGCGAACTGGGTGCAGGACCAAGACAAACTCATCCATGCCGCTCTCAGCTCTGCCCGCAACGAACACGACAGCGCTGCCCTTCAAACGAGCTTTCCGATCCTGCTGAAGATTCGGAAGGCTGCCGGTGTAGCGGTAAGGTGATGAGCGTTTTCAATTCGCCGATCATGCAGAAGCTTCTTGGCCTTAATTCGAAGTAGAGTTGCCAAGCAGCCACCGAACCGCACTGAAAGCGATGATGCATGGAATGCGATGCTGGTAACGCTGAATCCAAACCACAACAAATGTGGCTTTGTAATTCACCCCACCAACTCTCCCGCCACCGCCGTGGCCTCAGCGAGAAAAGCCTCTCCCAGCGGCGACAAGCGTCCGGTCCACACTGCGCCAAAGCTGAGCGGCGGAAATTCATCGAGCGCGAGAGCTTTGACACTAGCGGGCAGCTCGACGCGCGGATGACGCAGGGCCAGTCCAGCGCCGAAACCTTCGGCGACATAGCGCAGCACGAGATCGAGGCTGCCGACTTCGAGGCTGGGCAGCCATTCCACGCCACGCTGACGCAACGCGACCTGAAACGAGCGCGACAGCACATCCTTGGCCTCCAAGGCGACGAGCGGCAGGTCGATGCGGTCTTTTTCAAAGATTTGCGAAGCTTGCGAGAGACCGCTCAGCTTTGGCACGAGGAGCACCATCGGCAGGCGCAGCAGCTCACGGGCCTCCATGTTCGCCGCTGTCTTGTCCATGAGCGTGCTGAGACCGATGTCGATCTCCTGGGCGGCCAGCAGCGCCTCAATCTCCTGCTGCCGACCATGTGTGAGCGTAAAATGAAAGCCCTTCACTCGCCGCCGCATGCGGGCGAGCAGCTCCGGCAGGTAATCCCTCTGCACAATCTCCGCAGCTGCGATGCGTAGCCGCGTCTCACCCCCGCCACGCAAGCGGTCGCTGATCTCTCCGAGGCCGCTGAAGAAGGGCCTGGCGAAATCGTAAAGCGTCTGCCCCTCGCGCGTGAGCTGAAACGGCCGCCGCTGATACAGCGTGACGCCAAGCGAGTCTTCAAGCTGCAAAATTTGCGCACTGATGGCTGGCTGCTGGATGCCATACGGCATGGCCCGTGCCGCCGCGCTCACGCCGCCGTGCCGCGCCACATAGTAAAAAAGTTCGAGGTGATGGACATTCATGCGCTGGGCGGAAGGCTATGCTTTTTATCAATGATGCCACCTGGAAATATCAATTTCCATTGCTGATCGATCCTGAGACACTGCGGGTCATTATGGGCGAAATAATTCTGATCCTTCTGATCGTCGTTGGCGCGGTGTGCGTCATGCCGATCATCGCCATCGTGCTCGCGCGCAAGGCCCGCCGACGCACGGAGGAACTCGCCGGAGAACTCAGATCCCTGCGCGAGGTTCAGGCACGAGCCACCGAACGTGAGAACCGGCTCCTAAAGCGCATCGAACACCTCGAAGCCGTGAAGCCGTGTGCTGAAGAGTCCGCACCATCCGCTCCTTTCCTGAATTCCTCCATAGCCCCCCCCGCAAGCGTGGAGATCATCAAAACTGCCGCCTCAAGTCCCCTCCCTCCTCCGTGGCGCGAACCGCAGATCGTCACCGCCAAAGAGCCGACTTTACCCCCGATACCACCGCCGATTCCGCAAACCGCACCCGTCTTCGCTCAGGCAACCAAACAGCCTGTGCTTAAACCCACAGCGCAACCGGCTTCCAGCCTCAACCTTGAGCAGTTCATGGGTGCGAAGCTGTTCGCGTGGGTGGGCGGTCTTGCCTTGTTCCTCGGCGTCATCTTCTTCGTAAAGCTCAGCATCGAGCGCGGTTGGATTTCACCTGAGCTGCGCACGGCCATCGGTTTTGTCATCGGCATCGGTCTGATCGGCGGTGGTATGGTCATGCATCGCCGCGCGCGCTACCAAACCCTCGCGCACACTCTCTGCGCCACCGGCATCGTCATGCTCTACGGCGTGACCTTCGCCGCGCACTCGATCTGGCGCATTCCACCGCTCGATCAGCCCCTCGTCGCTTTTGCCCTGATGTCGCTCATCACTGGCGCGGCCTTCTTGCTCGCCGTGCGGCTCAATGCGCAGGTCGTGGCCGTACTCGGGATGCTGGGCGGCTTTTTGACGCCGATCCTCTGCTCCACGGACCGCGACAATCCTTTCGGCCTGTTCAGCTTCATCGCCGTGCTCGACATCGGCGTGCTCGCCGTCGCCAAAAACAAACGCTGGCTGCATCTCACGGCCTTGGCGGCCATCGGCACGGTCTTCATGCAGGCGGGCTGGATGCTGAAATTCTTCCACTCCTCGCAATACGCCATCGGCTCGGCCACCTGGACTCCCGTGATCGTGTTTCTCGGCTTCGCGGCGCTGTTCTCACTTGCCGCCTGGTGGTCGAAGCAACAGGACGCCGAAGATCTCTTCCCGGCGGCCTCCGCGCTGGCGTTGTGCGGCAGCGCACTGTTCACCGCGTTCGTGTTTCTCGGTTTCGGGGCCATCACGGAGCGTCCTGTGCTGCTCTACACCTTCGTGCTTGGCATCAACGTCATCGCGCTGCGCATCGTGTGGCATCAATCGCGTGTCGGCATCGCGCAGAGCATCATCGGCACGCTCACGTTCCTACATCTCTCGCTCTGGACGGCAGACCGGCTCACACCGGAGCTGCTGCCGCATGCGCTGGGCATTTTCCTCGCCTTCGGTCTGCTCCACACCGCGTTTGCAGTGCTGATGGAGCGCAAAGCGCCGAATCAGGTGCCCTTCGCGGGCTGGGTGCCCGTCATCACGCTCATCCTGCTGCTCATGCCCGTGCTTTGTCTCGATGCGATCAGTCTCTCGATCTGGCCGGTGATCCTGCTCGTCGATCTGCTCATCATCGGCCTCGCGGTGATGACTGGCAGGCTCATGCCGGTGCTGGCGGCGCTGGTGCTCACCCTGATCACCGCAGGCGCGTGGCTGTTCCGCTGGCCGCAAGAGATCAGCTTCACGCTGATGCCCTTCCTCTTGGTGATCGGCGGTTTCGCCGTGCTGTTCGGCATCGCCAGCAGCTTTCTCTCGCGAAAACTGCCCCAAGTCGCGTTCTCCGCGCTGCTACCGGTGAGTTCGGCCGTGTTGCCGTTTTTGCTGCTCATTCTTGCCACACTGCGGCTGCAAATCGCGAATCCTTCCCCCGTTTTCGGTCTCGCGCTGCTGCTCACCGTGTTCCTGCTCGGCCTCGTGCGCATCAGCGGCATCACCGCGCTCGCACCGACAGCATTGGGCTGCGTGCTGGCGCTCGAATGGGCCTGGCAGCAGCAGAGTTTCAGCGTGGAACAGGCCACCACGCCGCTGCTCTGGTATCTCGGCTTCTACGCCATCTTCACCGCATTCTCGCTGGTGTTTCAGAAGCCGTTCGCCACGCGCAAACTGCCGTGGATCGCCTCTGCGGCGGCGGGTATCGGCACCTTCAGCCTCGTGTATCGCCTCGTCGGCCAAACTTGGCCGAATGACATGATGGGTCTGCTGCCCGTCGCCTTCGCCATCGCTCCCCTGCTCTGCCTCGTCTTCGTTTTGAAACAGCACGGGGCCGACAACCCCGCGCGTCTCACACAACTCGCGTGGTTCGGCGGTGTGGCGCTGTTTTTCATCACGCTCATCTTCCCGATCCAGTTCGAGAAGCAGTGGATCACGCTTGGTTGGGCCTTGGAAGGTGCCGCGCTGTGCTGGCTCTTCCGCCGTGTGCCGCATCCCGGCTTGCGTGGCACGGGGACGGTGCTGCTTATCGCCTCCTTCATCCGTCTCGCCGTGAATCCCGCCGTGCTGGATTATCAAATCCGTGGCGAGACACCGATCCTCAACTGGCAGCTCTACGCCTACAGTCTCTCCGCTTTGGCGATGTTCTACGCCGCGTTTTGGCTCACGCCGCCGACGCATCTTTGGGGCAAACTCAACCTGCGCGGCCTGTTCGGCTCCCTCGGCGGCATTTTGCTCTTCCTGCTGCTCAACATCGAAATCGCCGATGCCTTCACGCCAGCAGGTCAGCGCTCGATCACCTTCGACTTCGACGGCAATTTGGCCCGAGACATGACTTACACGATCTCGTGGGCCTTGTTTGCGCTCACGTTGCTCGTGCTCGGCCTCTGGAAGCGCAATCCGCCGACACGCTACGCTGGCATCGGCCTACTCGCGGTCACGTTGTTAAAACTCTTCCTGCACGATCTCGCGAACATCGACAGCGGCTACCGCATCGGTGCCTTGATCGCCGTTGCCATCATCGCGCTCGTCGCCTCGTTCCTTTATCAGCGCTTCCTCACCGACGACAAAAGCACTCCAGAGCTTTAGCTCGCCTTTCCCGGCCCCCAGGACGAGCTGAAGCTCTTGACTACTTTCCAATCATGAACGCGCATCCTCGGCACGCTCGGCATGAAAGGAAAAGCCGATGGAGTCTCCAGCAATGAAGGCGGGGTGCGAGTCGCTCTCGAGCTTGCGTCAAAGACTGTTCATAACAGCCGACGTGCGTTGCGCAGGCCGTCGGCGGTCATGACGGCTTGATTGCGGGCGGCGATCATGAAGTCGAGGTGGTTCTGCCAGTGCATGGGGCGCAGGGAGGCGAGGCCGGCGTTGCGGCGGCTGAAACCGTAGTCGGCGATCTCCCAGCCGTAGTCGGAATGGCGGTTGCGGTATTCGGCGCGGTGAATCCACGCACCAAATTCGTCCTTGCGCCAGACCTCGGGGTCGTTGCCGGGAATCGTCTGCGCAAGCGTCCACACGCGGCGGATGACCTCAAGGTCGTAGCCTTCGATGGTATCGGTGACGCTGGAAAGTTCGGACATCGTGAGTGCGGCGGCAGAGTGAAACCTCGTGATTTATTTCAGCTCGATGTTGTCGATGAGACGCGCCGTGCCAAACCGCACGGCGAGGGCGATGACGACCAGCTCGGTGGACGCTGACACGGGCTGGAGGGTGGCGGCATCGACGGGTGAAACATAATCGATGCGACCGAGCGAAGCCTGGTGCTCTAGGTGGTTGGTGATGAGCTTTTGCAGCGCAGCAGGATCGCGCTCGCCATTTTTCCAGGCATCGCGGGCAGCGACGAGCGCGGCACGCAGGGCCGGAGCCTGGGCGCGTTCCTCGGGGCTCAGGTAGCGATTGCGGCTGCTCATGGCCAGGCCGTCTTCGTCACGCATCGTGTCGATGCCATGAAGCACGACGTTAAAATCAAGGTCGCGAACGAGACGGCGGATGATGGCGAGCTGCTGAAAGTCTTTTTTGCCAAAGAAGGCGTCGTCAGGCTGAATGAGATTGAAAAGCTTGGCGACGATGGTGCAAACGCCGTCGAAGTGGCCGGGACGGCTGGCACCGCAGAGCACCTTGGAAAGGCTGGACTCAAAGAGTTGGATGCTGCGGTCAGCGGGGTAGAGATCCTCAGCCTTCGGCGCGAAGATCATGTCCGCGCCGTTGTCTCGGCAGAGGCCGAGATCCTCAAGGAGGGAGCGTGGATACTTGGCGAAGTCTTCCTCGGGGCCGAATTGAAGCGGGTTGACGAAAATGCTGACGACCACGTTGCCACTCTGACCGACAGCTTCACGGGCGGCGCAGATGAGCACGGCGTGCCCCTCATGCAACGCGCCCATGGTGGGAACGAAGGCGCAGCGTGTGCCTTGGTTGATGCTACTCCAGGAGCGGAGCTGGCGGATGTTGTTGATCACGATCATGATTTTAAGTCTCTGGATTCAAACACGGCATAACCCAAGGTAAAAAGCGTGAGATTGACACCCAAAACCACCGCATAACCGCGCCAAACGAGCGGCCAGTCGATGTTGTCCGCCAAAATACGGCCCCAATTGGCCATATGCTTCGTGACGAGAAAATGCTGGTAGCTGTCCATGAAGCCGCTGTTACGCAGGATGAAATCGACCAGGATGTAGGTCAGTGCGCCGATGGTGGCGGCCGCGGGCTTGATGCGAAAACAGGACAAAAAGAACGCGATGCTGCTGACGGTCGTCATGCTGAGGCCCAGAGCCAGCGAACTGCACGCATAGCGCTGCAAGCCCGGTCCCCAGTCATAAAATGCCACCACGGACACCTCTGGCACGATGGCGAAGTAACCGCCGCCCCAGCCCCGCAGCACCAGGCCGAGCAGGAAGGACGTCCAAGCGAGGAACTGGATCAAAAAGAACGCGTAGCCGGTGCAGGTGAGGTATTTGACCAGCAGCAGTCGGAAGCGGCTGACAGGACGTGCTAGGAGCAGCCGCATGTGGCCGTCCTCGCCCTCCTTGGCGACGATGTCCCCCGCCACGAGGCTCAAAAACAACGCTCCGAGCAAGAACACGGAAAAGCCCATGACGGTGCTGGCGACGGTGAGGGCAGAAAAGTAGTACTCGAAGTTCTCGCCAGAGCCGACGACGGCCTTTTGAATCGGTCCCATGCCGAATTTTTTGATGAGCAGCAGGATGACGATCTCCAAGGCCACAAAGGCGCCAAAGCCGATGTAGGTGCGGCGGCGCGCAAAGAGCTTTAGCAGCTCTCCATACCATTGCTGGAAGAAGAGCGTCATGACTTTGAAGACAGGCCCATGTAAAGTTCCTCCAACGTGCGGCGGTGCGGCTGCCAAGCGCTGACCTGGACACTGCCACGCACCAGCGCGGCGACGAGATCATGCGGCTCCATGTTCAGCGGCACCTCGACGATGCCGTGCTTGTCCATGGTGGCTCCGGCGCGCTGCAAAACTTCACGCGCCAAGCCGATGTCGCTGGTTTCGAGCTGAAAAATGCGGCGGGTCTTTTCCTGCGAGGGCACCGGTCCGGCGAAGACTTTTTTGCCATCCTTGATGATGACGCAGCGGTCACACATCTGCTCGACTTCGCCGAGGAGATGGGAGTTGAGCATGATCGTCATGCCCTGGTGCTGGCGCAGGTGCAGGATGAGTTCGCGGAATTCGCGGATGCCCTCGGGATCGAGGCCGTCGGTCGGCTCGTCGAGCAGCAAAATTTTCGGCTGTGGCAGCAAGGCCTGTGCGAGAGCGAGGCGCTGGCGCATGCCATGGCTGTAGGTGGCGGTTTTGTGATGGATGGCGCGGTTGAGATTGACCATCTGCACGACGCGCTTCACCTCCGCCTCATCCCACCAGCCTGAAAGGGAGCAGAGCACGCGCAAATTCTGCCAGCCGCTGAGGTAGTCGTAAAACACGGCAGCCTCATAAATCGCGCCGATCTGCTGGAGCGCCCCGCTACGGTCTTTCTGCACGCTGCGGCCGCCGATGCGCACCTCTCCGGTGTCCGGGCGCACCATGCCGAGCGTGATGCCCATGATGGTGCTTTTGCCCGCGCCGTTGTGGCCGAGCAGTCCGAGGATTTCACCCTGCTGCACCTCGAAACTGACATCATCCAGCGCCAGCCGCCCGGTGGGCCAGCGCTTGGTGAGGTGTCGGACTTCGAGGAGGGCCATGGGGGGGAGAGTGGCGTGTGAAACGGAAGGCTGCCAGCGCTTTGCAACGTTGCTTGCGCCATTTCAACGACGGTGCGGCGAGCGGCCATCTGCCCAGGTGATGCTGGTGATTTTTAAATCCATGTCCGCCGTGTCCTCCCAGAACTCGATAGCAAATTTTCCCGCCACGCAGCCGTCGATGCGCCTGCCGGTTGCATCCCGGCGATAGTATTCCGCATGGTGCGTGGGAAAGTCGCGAATGGCCTCCAGCTTAGCCCGCAAGAAGCGGCGGTCAGCCGAACTCAGGCCCAGCAGAAACTCGACGGCTTCATCAAGCAAAAACAGCCGGTAGTTCATCATGCCTCGTCTTCGCTAACATCAATGGCGTCCAGGCGGCGTTCCACCTCATGCCAGGGTATCCAGCGCGAAGAATTTTTGTCATTGAGCAATGCGGTGGTTCGCTCCGCGTAGCTCGGGTCGGTCTCACGACCGCGCAAATCAATGAGATAGCCTAGCAATTCATTGCGTCGTTCCTGCGGCAGCGTGGCAATCTCCTGTTTGAGCAGTTCGATGGACATGCGGGATAATGCCCGGCAGGCGCCATTTGATCAAGCAGGGAGATGAAGGCGGACGCGGCGCGTCAAACAAGTCGCCAAAATCGCGTTTGCCACCACCGGGGGGCGGTTGCATTACTGCGCCTCCTCACGCCCCCTACGCACACCATGCAGTTTTACTTCCCCACTTCTCTGAATCTCGGCCAAGAACATAGCGAAGGTTTTCACCAGGAGCTGCTGCGCGGACTGACGCACAAGCTGAACAACCTGCTGGCCGTCATCCAGGGCTTTAGCAGCCTCATTTTGATGCAGGAGGATCTCGATCCGAACGTGAGCGAAAACATGCAGCACATTCGCGAGGCCTCGGTGGGCGTGACGAACTTGAGTGAGCGCATCCGCTCTGCAGGCGGCTGCGCGAAGATCAGCCCGCAGTCGCTGGGGCTGAATGAGTATCTGCCCGTCATCGAAGGCGCCGTGCTGGAGCCGTTTCAAAAGGAAGGCGTGCAGCTTGAGGCGGACGTGCAGGCCGGTCTGCCGCCTGTTCTTGTCGATCCCACAAAATTCAAAGACATCCTCACCGAGCTGCTGCGCAACGCTGCCGAGGCTGCAGCGAAGGGCGGCGGTCGCTGTGCACTGAAAATCTGCGGACCCGGCGCGATCACCCCGTCTGAGCAACGCCGCGTGGACATTCTGGTGAGCAACACAGGCTCCCAGATCCCAGCGGAGAAGATGCAGGAGGTTTTCCGCCCGTTTCATGGCTCAAAAAACAGCAATCACCTTGGCCTTGGGCTGACGATTGCCGCAATGTTGAGCCACCAGATGAACCTCCAGCTCGGCGTGGCTTCGGAGAACAACACGACGACATTCTGGCTAAGCTGCCCGATGGTCTGACCTGCCTGCTGGGAGTTTCCGGGCTTTTCGACTTCCATTTCGATGCAACGGTGACGCTGTCATCGTTGTCTCAAGCTGTCACCCCAAGTCTGGAGGTTTCCCATGAAACGAATCGTTCTGCTCTTCACCCTGCTGCTGGCAGCGCCTTCAATGGCGGCGGTTCCTGCCACCCGCACCATCACGACACGCGTCGGCAAGTCGTTTTACGAGTGCCAAATGGTGCGCATTCACCCAGACGGTGTTTCCTTCACGCATCGGGATGGCGCGGCGAAGATCGCCTTCAAAGACCTGCCGGAGAGCCTGCGGCGTGAGTTGCGCTACGACCCAGAGAAGGCGACCGCTTATCAGCGTGAACAAGAGGCGCTACGCCAAGCGGAGTTGAAACGGCAGAAGCAGCGTGAGATCGCGATGGAGGAGAAACTGATGGAGGCGCAGATGGCTGAGGCGCGCTATTTGGCGGCGGCCAACGCGCCCGTGCGCGCACCTCTGGCGAAGTCAATGTCTTTGGCTTTGCCTGGCGAGTCTTTGCCCGTGCTGGGCCAGCAGGCGCCCTCCTGGGTGGGACCGCCGATCACAGGTCCAGCGCTGGGCGGGCGTGATTACCGCCGTGCTGGTTTTTCTTCTTGGGGTGCCTATCCATGGGGAGGTGGCTTTGACCAACCGATGGCTGGGTATGGCTATCCGTGTGGCGGCTTCGGCATTGGTCACGCGCCTGTGGGGGCGTTTTTGAATCCCACGATTCACCGCTCCTGGAATGTGGGCGGCGGCTTTCGCATCGGTCTGGGCATCCGCCCATTTGGGAGTGCCCTCCGGGTGTTTCCCTGAGGCATGGCTGCGGTTTTGCGGAGATTGATGTGCCGCAGGTCCGATACAGCCCGAAGTAGGTCGTGGCAGCTTTTCGGCTCCACTGCGGCGCAGCACCACAAAAAAAGGCGGTTCTGCTGCCAGAACCGCCTTGGGAAGAGCTTTTGAAGACTCAGGTTAAATGATGCCAGCTTTTTTCAGCGTGGCATAGGCACCGTTCTTGTTCACGGTCTTGAGAGCACGTGCAGTGAGCTTCACTTCAACGAATTTGCCCAGTTCAGCCACCCAAATGCGCTTTTCACGCAGGTTAGGAAGGATGACGCGCTTCACACGCTTCGTGATGTGACGACCGATACCGCCTTCTTTCTTGGCTTTACCGCTGCGATGAATGTGGTGGCCGCGGGTAACGCCGACGCCGGTGATTTCACAAATTTTTGCCATAAGAAGAGGGGTTCAGGGGGAAAGGGGCCGCGATACTAGCCGAGGACTTGCAGGCGTCAACCAAAAGTCCGGCTTTCATCATCTTGCAGCGCTGACGCACCCAAAATCCACCCTCGGCCTCGAGACAGTCGGCCGATGATTTCCCGCAGATTCAGCTCATCCGGGAAGTGCGTGCGTTCGCGCTGCATGAGGTGGTGACAGTCCCCCTCACCTAACCTCTCCCCGCAGAGACCAAACAGACCACCACGCAGGCGGTGCGCGGGGAGAGGGAACTGAAAGCATGCCTTCCAGCTAGGCTGCGCTGTCAGAGACGCTCTTGCAGCGAAACCGCTCTCTTTTGCAGTCCCTCTCCCCGCGATGGGTGATCCCATGCTCTGCCACAGGACGCGGGGAGAGGTTAGGTGAGGGGGCATCGGGCGCTTTTTGATCGTCGCCAGCCTGCCTCCCGTCTGCTCTCATGCGGGTGGTTTTCCAATCCAGACGCCCGACCATGAAACCCGACATCCAGATCATCCCGAAGCTGTGGACCACGATTCCTGAAGCCATTCGCTTGTTTCTGCCACTCACCGCGCTCACCGGCCTGTTTAGCATGTATGTGCGCGCAGACATCGCGGACACACCGGCAAACTTCTGGCTCATCGCCTGCACGGGCGTGACCGTCGGTCTCGTGATCAGCAGCATCGTGGTGGCTAGGCGCTAATCCCGCCGCGCACTTTGCGCATCGCTGTTGGGTTACCACACCAAATCACAAGAGCTAGTGCTGTCCTCTCCGCTATTAATTGCCTATCAATCCAGGTATGAATCGCAAAAAGAACGAAAAGAAGGCGCATCTGATCGTGCAGCAGTTGAAACATAACGGTGTGTGTTTCCCTGTGTCGCTGAATCATATCATTCCCATGCTACCTGAGAATCCGGTGTATGTGATCCGTGAGTTGGCGCAGAATGGTTATCTGGCCAACCCAGAGTTATACGAGGGACCTCTGCCAGTGGGCACTGCCCAGCGACTGGAGAAAATGGGCGTACACGACCGTGCGACATTTCGTGAAATGCTGGAGAGCGGTCGCATCAACCTCGAGACCATCAACTATGTAGGGCGCAAGCGGCAGGAAGCCATCCTCAGATGGGCGCAGCTCAAGCCGGAGGAAATCGACAAATGCGCCATCCGGCTGAAGCTGCCAGTGCGTGTGGTCAGACAGTTGAGTGAGTTCGTGCTTACACCCGAATACCACAGCATGCACGAGGCGGTGCGTTCCGTGGTAGATTCGGTTTTGGTGGCCACCAAGAAACGGCCTCAAAGCCTCACGAAGAGCGCTTTTGATCCCATGCAAACCGACCGGGCCCCATGATACTGAGAGCAGCCGCTCCCACGATGTACAGAAAGGCCAACTCTCCCGACTGCTCCCCTCCGAAGCTGGCACCATGCACCCTCACAAACGCCACGGTCATCGTGACAGCGACCACGAGTGCTGCCAGCCTGGTGAACAACCCCACGACCATCAAAGACGCGCCGCCAAGCTCTGCCACGATGGCCAGCCCTAAGGTGGTGCCTGCATCAAGCCCAAACATGGGCAAGAAGCGAGCGGCCTCCACTTCGTAGTGCGTCAGATAAGGCAAGCCGTGATTGAACAACATGGGAAGTCCCACTCCCAGCCTGAGCAACAGCAGACCAGCGTCTTGCGGAACGGAGGATGCGATTAAGGGGCTCTTCTTGGAAAAACGACGCATGCGAAAAGGAAACGATCGGCAGAAAATTTCAGAGTCCGGGTGGATGGCGTGGCATGAACCCCGCTAGACTCCGCTCAGCCGTGCGCCATCGAGGGCCCTCGCTAACACGACCGCCGCTAGTGTCAAGCCGCAGGCCGCAGATGGTGAGAAACACATGGTGGCCGCTCTTGACCCATAGTGTGATAAAACGTCCCGGGCCCGGCTCTCCATAACCAGCCAGTTGGGAGGAATTCAGCACCGCTTGCAGCAGCCCTGCCTTGATCAGCACATAGGAAGTGGCACTCGAACAATCATAGCCCACGTCATCCAGCCTCCGGTGGCCGCCTCCCAGCAGGTAAGGTTTGTTTTGCAGGGCATTGGCCGCGCCGAGAAGGCGGTGGATCAAATGGGGCAGGGTGCTGAGCCCATAGGCGAATCCATTGCGCAGCGTGACTGGTGGCGCCGGGCTGGCCGCAGGCTGGGGCATGGCAGGCTGGTTCATGGCAGGCCGGCTCGCAGTCTGTTTTTCCTGCTGTTGATAGTAGGCTGCCCATTGCATCTGCTGCGTTTCATAAGCCTTCCACTGCCAAGCGAGCAACGCGTATTCAGACCGGTGCGGCTGCAGCCGCGCTTGCTGCGAATGATAAGCCCCCCACTGGGCCGCCCGCCCTGCCTCCGAGGCATGCTGCCAAGCTCGCCTTGCCCCGTCCGTAGGCAACACCTGAGCCACACCCGACGACTGAAGCAGAAGGGCAAGAAAGAAGGCTATGATGAGTTGATGCTGTCTTCCGTGGAGGCGCACGGAGTGAATGCTGCGCTAGACTTTCAAGGAAAGCCCTCTCCGTTGTGGGGTAACCTATTTAATATTCCACGTTAACCCTTATTATTAAAATGGCAGCGCTGTCGGCAGCGTAGCTGCTAGTTTGAAACTGCTTTGAGAGGGGTCAAAATCGGCCTCGTCGATCCTCTGCCCGCTTCAAAAAGTGGCGAGTTGCTTCAATCGGATCGTTTTCTCAGGTTTGGAACCACAGGCAAGCTGCCTGTCTCACGGCTCCGCCAGCGCTGACGCACCCCAAATCCACCCTCGGTCTCAAGGCAGTCGGCAGATCATTTCCCGCAGATTCGGTTCATCCGGGCAGTGAATGCGTTCGCGCTGCATGAGATGGTAACAGCCCCCCTCACCTAACCTCTCCCCGCAGAGGCAAAACAGACCACCACGCAGGCGGTGCGCGGGGAGAGGGAACTGAAAGCATGCCTTCCAGCGAGGCAGCGCTGTCAGGGACGCTCTTGCAGCGAAACCGCTCTCTTTTTCAGTCCCTCTCCCCGCGATGGGTGATCCCATGCTCTGCAACAGGACGCGGGGAGAGGTTAGGTGAGGGGGCTGCTGCCGCATTCGTCAGACAGGAAAAAAGAAGACACGGGGATTTTGGGGCGGTGATGGCTGGCTTTTTGAGGTCTGATGGTTAGTAAAAGATGGCAGAGATTTGAGGTCTTCTCTTTGACCCACCCTCTTTGGGTTCATCCAGGAAGTGAGTGCGTTCGCGCTGCATGAGGTGGTGACAGCTCCCCTCACCTAACCTCTCCCCGCAGAGACCAAACAGACCACCACGCAGGCGGTGCGCGGGGAGAGGGAACTGAAAGCGGGCCTTCCGGCTAGGCAGCGCTGTCACGGACTCTTTTTCATCGAAACCGCTCTCTTTCTCAGTCCCTCTCCCCGCGATGGGTGATCCCATGCTCTGCCACATGACGCGGGGAGAGGTTAGGTGAGGGGGGCTGCTGCCGCATTCGTCTGGCAGGATAAAAACGGCGTTTCAACTTCCCTGATTTCCCGCAGATTCAGACCGGCCCACCGTTGATGTCGGAAAAAAATCTGCGGGCCGCCATGAATCTGCGGGAGAACAAGAGCCGCTGTCTGCAGTTTTCGATTTCATGCGTAGGCCCCGTGAGCTAGCGCGGCGGCGATGCAGCGCGGAATTCCGATTCCGCGAAGCTGCCGGCTCGGAATCGGAATTCCGAGCGACAGGTCATGTCGCATCAGACTCTAGGGGTCTTCGCAGAAAGTGTGAGAAATGCGGTCCAGCGGCCGCGCTTCATCGCCCCTTGGATGGCTCACGATTGGGCTCAGTCAGAGCGCTGCCTCACCAAATGATTTTCCAGAGGTGTCCACAATTTTGATAATTGTAATTGCGAACGCCAGTTTTGGCGTGCAAGTACTAAAAATATTGAAACGAAATGTTTTTTTCAACATCCACAACCTCAAAATGTCTTCCTTTCACTCAGAAATGAAGACGCGCTCACCGCTCAGCACTCCCCCCAGCATTCCTCGTTGGCACGAACCACGCCCCGCAGGCCTTTGAACTCATTGAGGCTTTGACCATCTAGCAGCTGCTGAGCTGATTTTGCGGGTCGGGTGACTCTTCCAAACAAGATCCAGCACAAAAAAACTTCACACGCATGTCCCGCCTTTTTTCCACCTTGCTCCTCATCGTCGCTGCCGTCCTGGCGGGCTGGCTGGCTTTCAGCACGCTCACGGGGAGCGGCGTTGCTGGCTGCACGGCGAGCGGCGGGTGTGGCACCGTCTTGTCTTCCCGCTGGGCTTACCTCGGCGGCGTCGTTCCAGTTTCGTTGCTCGGGCTGGCCCTTTATCTCAGCACACTTTTCGCCTGGATTGTCGGCTGGAGGAAATTGGCGCGGGTGTGTGAATGGACCATTCTTCTCGGGGCTGCGTGGTTCTTGCTGGCCCAGGGATTCATCCTGCACGCCTTCTGTCCTTGGTGCTGTGCCACCCATGCCGCGGCGGTGCTGGCCGTCAGCATCCGCTGGGCCTTCGTCGGACGTCGTTCGGATTCCACTCACCCCCGTGTCTTCGGCATCACGGCTCCCATCACCGCCGTGATCGCGGTGGCGGCGCTGGCCTTGGCCCAATGGCAAGGCCCCGCCCCAGAGACCAGTCAGGTGATTTCCACCCCTAGCCCCGCGTCACCGGACACGTCCGTCGCCGCCCCTCTGTTCACTTTGGATCCCTCAGGCACCGTCACCTTGCTGGGGGATGCCAGCCTCAGCTTCTACGTCCGCAGCCTGCCGGTGCCCAGCGAGCCTGACGGTGCATCGAGCATGTCGCTTCCGGGCGTTCCTCTCATTCTGCTCCACGACTGGACCTGCCAGCACTGCCGCTCCCTGCATCAGACGCTGCTAACCAGCAGTTCTGCATCGCCGGGCACCTTCATGGTCCTGGCCCTTCCCGGCCATCGCGATCCAACCGGTGAAAAAGTGCACCGCCTCATGCTGACCGCTTGGCTGGGCAATCCTTCTGCCTACACGGCTGCGGCAGCCACCCTGCTCGCGGGCAGCTTGCCCGCCACGCCAGAGGCGGTGGAGGCAGATCTGGTCAAACGAGTGGGCCCTGCTTGGCCTGGTCTCGCTCAAGCCCACGCACCCGTGGTGGATCATCTCATGAAGCTCGGTGCCGCCTTCCTCCGTCATTCCGACGAGCGCCAAATCTCCACGCTTCCCCAGCTCCATTCGGCCACGGCCACCCTCGTGGGAGAGCCACAGCCAGCGGAGTTGCAGGCCTTCCTTCAGCAGGCCCTCACCCCGCCAGCGGCGGTTCCCGTTCCCATCGCCGCTGCGGCACCCCCAGCCCCCGTCACCCCGGCTCCCGCCAGCCCAACTCCTCCCGCCAGCCCAGCCACCGCCAGCCCAACTCCTGCCGCCAGCCCAGCCCCCGGCGCTCGCCCGCCGCCTGTGGCCATCACGGCAAACGCCTCCAAGATCGAGTTCGAGAAAACCACCCTCAACCTCCCGCCCTGCCGCATCGGCGAGGACAGCCGGGCCACCTTCCGCTTCACCAATACTGGCCCCGAGACCCTGGAGATCGCCAGCGTCCAGCCCAGTTGCGGCTGCACCGCCGTCAGCGGCTGGCCACGCAGCGTGCCACCCGGTGGGAAAGGGGAGTTCTCCCTGGTGTTTCATTCCAAAGGCTACCCCCAAGGCGTCTTTACCAAAGGCATCATGGTCCGCAGCAACGCCTCCAATGCCGACCCTGCCACTCACATGACCCAGCTCCAGATGGTCGCCACCGTCGGCGCTCCGAATGCGGCCCCGGCAGTGACTCCGCCGCCGGTCTCAGCCTCCGGCGTGCCCGGCCAGGGCCTCCGCCTCTCCCACTCGGAGATCCTGCTGCCGCCCTCCGGCTTGCAGAAGCAGGCCAGCGTCTTCGAGGCCTACCTCACCCTCAGCGGCTTGCCCGCGGGTGTGGAACCCACCGCCACCTGGAGCCTCCCAGCGGCCGCCGCGGCCGCCGCGGCCGCCTGGCCCCAGCCCACCCTAACCAAGCGCCAGCCCGGCAGCTACCGCATCGGTCTCACTTTCCCCGCTGGCTGGGTCGCCCCGCCTTCCGCGAAACAGACCCCGCCCCCGGCTCTGGTCCTCAAGGCCGGCAAACACGAGGCCCGCATGACCGTGCGCACACCGCCCGCGTCTTGAACTCTTTTTAGGCTCATTTTCAAACAACAACCCCCACCCTGTCATGAAATCCACCGTACACATTCCACCCCCAATGCCCAGTGCATCACGGGGGGTCAAAAAGCCAAAGACCCGAACCAACCCATGGGCTTGGTCTTTGGTGGTGGGCTTGGCGCTATGGGCCATGGCCCCAAGTTTGAGCGCCCAAACCTGCCCCAGTGGTTCAGCGATTGCGACCCAATACGCGACTGATTCTTCAGGTGGATACGGCGTTGGTGTAACATTTGGCGCTGGGGCACCCGACGATTCAGGGATAGCAGTTCACAATACCGGCACTACTTTTCAGGGCATTTTCACCTACGCGCAGACTTTTACAGGCGGCATGCCCATCAATATCACAGCTAAGTACATCGATACCCGCGTGGATGGCATTAGAGTCGCATTCTCTTCCGACGGAACGACTTGGACGACGAACTCGCCTACAATCGGAGGTTTCGGTGCAATCGCAGCAGCGAATTACACAACCGTCAGTTATACGATACCGACCACCCTAACAGGAGCCTACAAATACATCCGAGTTCAGGGCAATAGTGGACAAACTTATGTAAGTATTGATGCCATTCAGACCACTAAAACAGAATGTTTCCTGTTTAATGCGGCTACTTTCATAGACAATGGTGCCGGTGGAGGCATCGAAAAGAATTGTATCAAAGATGGTACAGAAAGCATTACTCTCAGCCCAGCAGGTTTAAACATGAACGTGCTTCAGGGCTCGACCTTGGTGAGGTCATATTCGGTAACCAACGGGCAAGCGACGATCAGCGGTTTGGCAGATGGAACCTACACCCTGATTATCACGAACAGTCCAACGGCAACGACTTCAGTTTTACCAATCGGTTATGCAAGCAGCAATCCCAGTCAAACCATCGTGATAGCTGGAGGTGTATTAAGCAGCCCAGCGTCACCCATTTTATATTGTTTGCAACCTCTGGATAACGATAATGATGGTGTGCCCGATAGTGCGGATTTAGACGATGATAATGATGGGATATTGGATAGCAATGAGTCAGCAAGCTGCACGGGATCAGTAACTACTAATCCTGGTATACTTCCAACAAGTTTATATCAGAGTCTTGCAAATTGGGAATACATTCAAATTGTAAATTCTTCAATATCGCCAGCTTCGGCATGGGCAACAGCAAGTTTTGATGTATTGAAAAATAACCCGTTCTATTATAAAGCGACTTATAATTCTGCAAATTTTTCTTATTGGTCCACAATTCCAACGGCAGTAAGTCCCCCTACAGGTGAATTAAATCATCCATTAGAAGTATTTAACAGCATTCAAAACAGTGATCAGCTTTATATCAATAATCCAATGTTCTCAGACGTAACATTTGGTTCTGGAGCCACGCCTACGAGTGCGGTATTTACCAATCAGGTGGAAATGTACAGGAAAACAGGCGCTTCGCTAAACTGGGTGGGTAAAAGCAGAAGGGATTTTGAGGTTTAGGTCTCCAGCCATCCAGTAGCAGATGGCCTTGAGGTTGTCGAAGTTACGGAAGCCGCGTGCACGACGACGGGCTGTTTGAATGATGCCGT
>JAPLUL010000064.1:0-46745 GCA_026397635.1 Verrucomicrobiota bacterium
CTACGCACGGTGGCTGGAGCAGTTTCCTGATTTTCAATCCCTCGCCAGCGCTGGCGAGGACGCAGTAGTGAAAGCCGGGGAAGGTCTCGGCTACTACCGCCGCGCACGGAATTTGCACGGCCTTGCCAAATCTGTGCTCGAACAGCATGGCGGTGTGTTCCCCCAGGCTCACGCCGCCATTCTCGCCCTGCCCGGCATCGGTCCTTACACAGCAGGCGCGGTGGCGAGTTTCGCGTTTGGCCAGGCGCAGCCAATTGTGGACGGCAACATCGCCCGCGTGCTGGCCCGCATTCACAACGATGCCACGCCGGTCGATTCCACCGCTGGCACCAAACGTCTCTGGGAACGTGCGAAAGCGCTCGTGGATGCGACGGCTGACCCGCGGTCATTGAACTCCGCGCTCATGGAACTGGGGCAAACGCATTGCACCCCCACGAAACCGGCCTGCGAACTTTGCCCAGTGCGCGATCAATGCCGCACCACCAAGCCGGAGTCCCTGCCCGTCAAGCAGGCGCGGCAGGAAATCACTGCCGTGACGGAGCGTGTCATCTTCATGCGCACGAGCCAGGGTGTGCTTCTGGAACAAGAAACCGGCAAACGCCGCACCGGCCTGTGGAAACTGCCCGCGCTGCCCTCCGCGCATGAAGACAAGCCGCCTCCGGTGTTGTTGAAAACGCAATACGGCATCACCCGCTACAAAGTGACCTTGTGGGTGCATGAACCGCACGATTCACAGGTGCCATGGCCAGGAACGCACCGCTTCATCACTTTCGACGAGCTTGAATCCACCCCCATGCCAACGCCTTATCGCCACGCGTTGCGCCAACTCTTGCAACGAGGCGAGTTCAGACTCGACGCGTGAGCCTCACACGACACTTTATCGTTTACATCCAGCTCAATTCAGTCTGCAATCCACACACCCATGAAAATCCGCTTTTTGCTTTCCTGCCTTACCGTCCTAATCGCCGCCTGCAAACCTGCTGAACAGCCGGGGGCCACCGCGCCTTCCGACGCTCCCACAGCGGTGACCGCACCCGCCGCGAAATCCAACCAACCGCAGGTGCTCGTGGCCAATTACCCGCTGCAATACTTTGCCCAACGCATCGCGGGTGATGCGGTCGAAGTGCGCTTCCTGGCCCCGAAAGATGAAGATCCCGCCTTCTGGCAACCGGACGAGACCGCCATCACCGCTTTTCAAGGCGCGGACCTCATTCTCATGAACGGAGCCACCTACTCCAAGTGGGCAGACAAAATCACGCTACCGGAATCCAAGGCCGTCGATACCTCTGCTTCTTTCAAAGCCAGCCTGATCCAGGTCAACGAAGCCACCACGCACAGCCATGGTCCTGGCGGTGAGCACAGCCACAGCGGCACCGCCTTCACCACCTGGATTGACTTCAAGCAGGCCTCCCTGCAGGCCAAAACCGTGCGCGACGCACTCATCCGCCTAGTTCCCGCAGCCAAGCAAGCCATGGAGACGAGCTACGACAATCTCAACGACGAACTGAACACACTCGATGACCGCATGAGCGTCCTCAGCCGCCGCTTGGTCAATCAGCCACTTGTCGCCTCCCACCCCGTGTATCATTACCTCGCCCGCCGCTACGGCATGAGCTTGAAGGCTCTCCTCTGGGAGCCTGAAAACGTGCCGGATGACAAAGCCATGGCCGATCTGAATGGCATCCTCTCCGGCCATCGTGCCCGCTGGATGATCTGGGAGGGCACCCCAGCCCAAGAGAGCATCGAAAAGTTGGAGGCCGTCGGCCTGAAAAGCGTGGTCTTTGATCCCTGCGGCAACGTGCCTGAAAACGGAGACTTCATGACCGTGATGAAGGCCAATTTGGAAGCACTGGAAAAGGCGTTTCAGTGATCACTCCATCGTGTTCCGATGAGCCTGCTTGTTTCATGGATTGGGATCGATACGCACGGATCGGCCTCGGTGTTTATCGCGGCTGATAGCCGCCTTAGCTGAGGACGAACCATACATCACGACCACGGGCGCAAAGTCCTCGCTTGTCGAAACTCACCCGACATTGCACTGGTTCGGCCAGATCCTCACTGCCCTGCTCCAGCACAAGCAGCCCGTCTGGGACCTCCTCGAGCCAACGCCCCTTCCCGGCCGCAAAGATCACCCACATTCGCGCCCCGGCTCTATCGCTACCAATTCGCCTCGCCCGTGGCGCCAAAAGCCGCTGGCGAGTGGTGGGAACGCCCGTTACTCGGCAATTTCAGCGTCACCGTGACGCTCCAGGGTTCCGCCAAGCCCTGTAACTTCTAACTTTTCACCTCTAACTTGTTCCTTTCCGCCTTTCCCCTTGCTTCGTTCCCAAACAGCGCCACTATCGCGGCCCCTCGTTCTTCACAGAGCGGCGGGAATGATAACGGGGCGTAGCTCAGCCTGGTAGAGCGCTTGCTTTGGGAGCAAGAAGTCGTCAGTTCGAATCTGGCCGCCCCGACCACCTCTTGATCTCGAATTTCAGATCACCTGATGTCTGCCCTCTACGCCACCGCCCTCAGCACCTTCAAGGAAATGGGCTGGCATTACCGCGAAATCCCGGAGCACCACGTCATCGAATGCGACTTCGAGGCGCACCACACGAAGATTCCGCTGCACATGCAGGTCTTCGGCGACAAGCACATCGTCAGCGTCGTGGCCAATGCCACGCTTCAGGTCCCCTCCACCCACCGCCTGCCCGTGTGCGAGCTGCTCATGCGCGTAAACAAGGAGCTGAATCTCGGCAACTTCGAACTCGAGTGGGACGGCGGCCAGGTGATGTTCCGCATCACCAACGTCTTTCCGCCCCACCGGCACGACACACGCATCCTTGCCAGCATGGTTCACTCCGCCGTCGCTGAAATGGACCGCCTCACCGCCTTCCTCGGCGAAATCCTGCGCACCCCCAAAGGCGAGCTGTTGCTGCTGAAGGTGGCGGATTTAATGAAACGCGAGGATTTGCTCCCGCCCGCGCCCGATGCAGAGTGATCCTGCGTGACACAGGCTGCCAGCCTGTGCTTCCATGCCGCATTCGCCCGTCATCATGTCCGCCCGCTACACGCTGCAAAACCACCCGGCCTTTGGCGAACCGCTGTCGAAAGAAGACCTCTACACGCTCGTCGCGCGAGGTTCACTCGCCCGCGGTGAGATGTGCGTGGATGAAGACACCGGCTTCAGCCACACCGTGGGCGAGCTCGTCAGCGGCATGCGCCCCGTCACTCATTCGCGACTGAACCGCCCTGCTTACCGCGAGATCAGCCCCGACCACGACATTCCCGACGCGGACCAGGAAGAGGAAATCGAGGATGAGGTCGAGGAGGAAGAGGAACCCAAAAAAGAGCCCAAATACCGCTACACGCCCAGCGGCGAGGTCATCCTGCGGCATGGGCATCCTTCCTGGCTCGGTTATACCAAGGCGCTCTTTCTCGTGCTGCTGTTGCTCATCGCCGCCGGGCTGCTAATGCCCATCCAGCTCGAATACGCCATCATCGCGCTGCTGTGCGCCACCTCCACGCTCATCATCCTCGGCATCTCCCGCTACTCACATGACTACATCGTCACCCGCGAGCGCGTGGAGCTGATCTGGGGCATCATCGGCCGCAGTTCCAAAGAAGCCCGCATCTGCGACATCCGCAGCATCGACGTTTACGAGTCCGGCCTCAAAGGCCTGCTCGGCCTCGGCACCATCGACTTCTCCACCGCCGCGAATGCCGGCATCGAGGTACAGTTCAAAGACATGCGCCAGGCCCATGAAGTGAAGGATCTCGTGCGCAAGTTGCAAAAGGGCGTCGATCCCACGGAGGACTGAGAAGGAATGACGAATGTCTAAATCCGAATGACGAAGCCAGCCTCCATGCCTCGCCCACGCTTGCTGCCTCGTCATTCAGGCTTCGTCATTCTTTCGTCATTCGTCCTTCTGATTTCGTCATTCTCAGCGGCAGCCGATCTCACCACCGCCATTGGTATTCGCACCCTGCCCTACGAGCGCAGTTTGGAGAAACTCCCTGTCGAACTCACGGCCACCGTCGGCTTCGTCGAGAGCGGCGGCACCGTTTTCGTGCAGGACGACACCGCTGGCACGCATTTGCACTTCAAACCGGCTCGCAACGACCTCCGCGTCGGCGATCGCGTGCGGGTGAAAGGGGTCACGATGGCCGGGCTTTACCTGCCTGGCGTCGAGGTGTCGGAGATCGATGTTTTGGGCCACGAATCGCCTCCAGCGGGCGTTTCGGCCAGTTTTGACGACCTCGCCACCGGGCGCTTTCACTATCAACGAGTCATCGTCGAGGGCCTCGGGCGCACCTTGAAGCCGCTGGACGAAAATCGCTCGCTCCTACGCCTCGCCATGGGCAGTCGTGTGATCGAGGTGCGGGTCGATGCGCCGCTGGAGGCCGCGCCGCAGCTCATCGATGCCCGCCTGCGCCTCACCGCCCTCGCCGCTGGTGGCATCAATGACCGCCGTCAGCTCGTGTTTCCCTACTTGCGAGTCACCGACTGGAGCGATGTCGCCCGAACGCAAAGCGCCGCTGCGCCCGAGTCGCTGCCCGTCATCTCCGTCGCCTCGTTGCTGCGCTTTGGCGCGGCGGACGAGCCGCATCACCGCGCCCGCATTCGCGGCACCGTTTTGGCCGCGTTTGAAGATGGCCGCGTCTTCCTGCGGGATGTCACCCCGCCACCGCCGCCGCGTGAGGTCCAAAAAGACGAGCCGCCGAAGCCGCCGCTCTCCCCGGCCATCGCCGTGCATCTCTCCACCACGCCATCCCTCCTCGCGGGCGATCTCGCCGAGATCACCGGCTTTCCCGTCATGGCCGGCTTCAGCGCCTCGCTGGCCGATGCGCAGGTGCTCAGCCGCCAGGCCGCCGAGCCGCCCACCGCCGCCCGCGTCACCTTGCGTGAGTTTCAAGACGGCTCGCACGATGCCGATCTCGTCCAGCTCACCACGCCCGCCGTGTTGAACGACTTCTTCCGCGCCCCCGACGGCTACGAGCTGCGCCTCACCTCCGGCGGCACCTCCATCCGCGCCTTCCTTTTGGAAAAAACCGCGCCCCGGCTCGAGCTCGGCTCCGCCTGCCAACTCACCGGCATCTGCCTCGTCGAGTCCGCCACCACGGACAAAGGCTTCCGCTCCGAGCCCGACCGCGCCTCGCTCCTTCTCCGCTCGCTCGATGACGTGCAGGTGCTCAGCACCGCGCCGTTTTGGAATGCCCGCCGACTCGTTTTCGCCATCGCCCTGCTCGGCGGGCTCGTGCTGCTCACCCTCATTTTGCTCACCCTCCAGCGCCGACAGATCACCCGTTTGGAGAGCAAAATCACCCACCAGGCCGCGCTCGACGAGCGCCAGCGCATCGCCCGCGAATTCCACGACACCTTGGAGCAGGAGCTCACCGGCCTCTCCCTCCGGCTCGATGCCGCCAGCACCCGACCGCTCGAGGACAAAGCCCGCACCCTGCTCGAAACCAGCCGCAGCCTCGTCTCCCGCATCCAAAGCGAAGCCCGCAACCTCGTCTCCGACCTCCGCGACGACACCGCCCACGCCACCACCTTGCCCGAGGCCTTGGAACTCCTCGCCTCCCGCGCTCCCGAAGGCATCGCCATCACGCTCGACCTCCACCCCATAGGCCCTATCCCCCCACACGTCACCCACCACCTCCGCATGATCGCCCAGGAGGCCATCACCAACGCCCTCAAACACGCCCACCCCACCCAAATCCAGCTCCACCTCTCCGAGTCTCCCCATCTCCTCACCCTCCGCATCACCGACAACGGCCAAGGCTTCGACCCCACCGCCCAAACCCACGGCCACCCCGGCCACTTCGGCTGCATCGGCATCCGCGAACGAGCGAGGAGAGTCGGCGCTGAGGTGAATTGGGAGAGCGAGACAGGAAAGGGGACGACGGTGTGTGTTGAGCTACCGCTGGGGAAATGACGAATGAGTAAATCCGAATGACGAAAGAAGGCCGAATGCCCAATGACCAAGGTGCGTGATTCGCGTCTCGTTTGGCTTACCGATCCTCCCACAGATCGTCGTCGGCAATCCAGTCCTTTAGGATACCGACTCTTCTTTCTAGAAGATCGCCAAGCTCACGGATGTTGGATCCGTCGCCAAATTTGATGCCAGGGGGCTGCTTACCTTTCTTCATGTGAGGGACACAGTCTGTCCATCGCTTCACCAGGTTTGTGAGCGCCGCTCGCGGATGGCACTGCCCATCTTCTGACACGTAGTCCGTCGGGCAATCGCCTGCAAACACCCACCACCCGATCTTGCCAGGTTGCTTCTTCGATTCGACGCACCAAATGCCAAACTTCGGTGCGATTTCAAAAGCCGGCCAATCACCGACTTGAGGAGATTCGATGCCCTACCCTTCGAGATATGAGATCACGCGCTCTCGCATCGAGCGATTCCAGGCGGCGAACTCGTCTTCACTTATGTCGTCGTCATTCATGGTTTTTCAACGATTCGGATTAGGCGACGGCGAGAGGGAAGTATCGATGACATAGTAGATGCCATACGGGCCGTAGCCTGCATCCGTTTTGGTAAGCCGCAGTGTTGTCATTTTAAATCCTTCAATGGCGGTGGCTCGTGCAGCTCAAGCTCCCAATCCTCGAACGGTGGCTCAACTTTAAAACCAGGGACACAATAGGCCCGCAGGTAGTCGGTTGCTCTCTTTTGTGCGTGCTGAGCATTCAAAACCTGACCATTCTCATCAAATTGGAGAACATTGACGAAAATGGCGTAAACCTGCTCAATCGCACTTGGCTCATTTCCATACAACGAGAGGTAATCAACGCCCTCGAGCATGTAGTGCGTGCCGCTGGACATAAAGTATGCAAACGTCCTCAAGGCACCGCTGAATGAGTTGCTGACTGTGGGCATAACGTTTCGAGTAAAGTGACGGGGCAGTGCTGTGCAAGCCTGAATGAGTTAACAGACTCAAATGCCTCGGAATCCATGCGCCGATGGGGGCGACAAAGCCGCGAGAGGTCAAGCCTTAGCTGCGGCGGGTCGTCGAGGCGGCGGGCGCGTTGGATGCGATGCCCCGCGCCATCACCGGGTTAAAGCAGTCCTTGTCTCCCAATCAGCTCATTTTATGGCAACAGAATGAAGGCAACAGAATGGCTTGGCATCTCAACATTCTGCTGCCCCCATTCTGTTGCCATGATCTCCCCGTTTGCTGGGGAGGTGTTGAAGAGTAACCGAACGCCGCTGCGCTGAACGATGGAATCGGGAGTAACTCGGATCGTAAAAGAGGGACGGGTGTTTGGCTTCGAGTCATCAAATGCACTCACCTAACTCGATCTTTTCGAAGAATGCGGAGGCAGCAGCGCAATGCTGAATCTCTCCATTACGAACGAGAATTCAGTCCACATAAACGAACTCGTTCGAGTTCAGCAGGGCTAGGCAGTAGTCAGCGAGTGCGGCTTGGAAGTTCGGTGTTATTGCGGTCTGCTTTTGCAGGAATTTTTGTCCCATTTCATTTTCTTGCTTCGTCGGTTGGCGCGACAGGCAGCACAGCGTGGCCTCGGTAATGAGCGCGGTGGCCTCGGAACCGTGCGTGGCATTCAAATCGGTGGCCAGTTTGGCGGCGATGGCGTGGGCGAACTCGGAATTGAGCAGCATGAGCGCCTGCGGCGCGGTAGTCGATTCGTTGCGGCGGGCGCAGCTCATTTGGGCGTCGGGACGGTCGAACAACTCGAACAACGGATGACGCAGATTGCGGCGGGCGAAGGTGTAGATGCTGCGGCGATGGTGCTCGGTGGCATCGGGGTTCACCTCGTGCTGCTTTTTGAGCAGCGTGTCGCTGATTTCCTTCGGCAGCGGCAGTTTAACGCCGGGACCGCCGGTTTTGAGATTGAGCTGACCGCTGACGCTAAGCATTGCATCGCGCAGCATCTCGCCGGTGAGGCGTTTTCGCGGCGCAACGGCCTGCTGGTAGTGGTTCGACATCACGATGAGCTTGTGCAGCTTTTTGAGGCTCCAGTTCTGCCGTGGCAGTTCGGCGGCGAGCGAGTCGAGCAGCGTGGGATTGCTTGGCGCTTCGCCTTGATGACCGAGGTCATCGGGAATGGCAGCGAGAGGCTGGCCGAAGTGCTGCTGCCAGACTCGATTCGCCATCGTGCGGAGGAAGACCACGTTGTCTTTGCTAGCGATCCATTGCGCAAGCGTGGCGCGGTCCGCGTTTGGCGGTGTTTTGCCGAAAAGGCGTGGGAAGGCGGGCTGGATCGTTGCGCCGGGACGTTTGAAGTCGCCACGCACGAAGACAGTGCTGGCGGGAACGCCTTCGGTAAAGACACGCACGGACGGACCGAGCGGTTTGCGCTCCTTGGGCAGCACGGTGTTGTCAAAGAAGGCCCGCAGACGGTAAAAGTCGGCCTGGCTGATGGGATCATACGGATGATCGTGGCACTGTGCACAGCCGACGGTGAGGCCGAGGCCCACCGCACCGACGCTCGTGGTGATGTCGTTGAGCAGGACGTGGCGGCGCTCGTCTTGTTTGTTGAGGTCCGGCATGTCGGGACAGGCAAAGAGAAAGCCCGTGGCCGTTTCATCGCCCATCAAATCACCTGCGATCTGCTTCTGGACGAAAACATCGAAGGGCATGTCGTGATTGAGTGCGTCAATGACCCAGTCGCGATACTGCCAGGCGCGGTTGCGCTCGGCATCATATTCAAAACCGTCGGTTTCCGCGAAGCGGGCGAGGTCGAGCCACCACTGGGCCCAATGTTCGCCGTAGCGCGGATTGGCGAGCAGTTGGTCCACGACGGACTCGAAAGAGGAAGGGTTTTGCGTAAACGCAGAAACCTCCTGCGGCGTCGGCGGCAGGCCGATGAGATCGAACGTGAGGCGACGAATCAACGTGGCAGGATCGGCTTTCGGCTGAGGATTGATGAAATCGTCGATGCCTGTCTTGCTGGGTGCGGTTTGCAGCGGCTGGAAAGCCCAGTGCTCGCGGTCCTTCTCCGTGATCTTTGGTTCATCCTTCACCGGATCGGCAGAAGCGTGAATCGCCACGCCACGCGCGTGATTCGCGATCAGCAGCAGCGTGTAGGCAATGCAGACGGCTTTCATGCGAGGATTTTCTTCACCACATGGCATTCTTCCACGCCCGTGAGCTTTTGGTCGAGACCGTTGAGGCGGAAGATGAGGCGATCATGATCCAGGCCGAGGGTGTGCAGGATCGTGGCGTGGAGGTCGTGGATGTGGACTTTGTCCTCGGCGGCACGCAGGCCGAACTCATCCGTGGCTCCATGCACGTGACCGTGCCTCACGCCTGCGCCGAACAGCACGGTCGTGTAGCCCCAGGGATTGTGATCGCGGCCCACGCCTTTCTCGCTCATCGGCATGCGGCCGAATTCACCGCCCCAAATGACGAGCGTGTCCTCCAGCAGGCCGCGTTGCTTCAAATCGCGGATCAATCCGGCCACAGGCTTGTCGGTGCGGGCACAATACTCGGTGTGGTTCTTCAGCACGTTCTCGTGCGCGTCCCAGCCGTTCGTGTCGCCGCAGTAAAGCTGTACGAAACGCACACCGCGCTCGATCATACGCCGTGCGAGCAGGCAGCGAGTGCCGAACTCCTTCGTCGTCGGATCGTCGATGCCATATAGATGCTTCGTGGCTTCCGTTTCGCGCGAAATGTCCACCGCTTCCGGCGCGGCGCTTTGCATGCGGAAGGCCAGCTCATAGGCGCGGATGCGGGCGTCGAGTTCGCTGTCGGCCTCGCGCTTGGCTTGATGCTGAGCGTTCATCTGCTGGATGAGATCGAGCGTGGCACGCTGGCGTGTGCTGCTCTGCGGGCTTCGCAGATCCAGGATGGGACTCGGACCGGCACGCATCGTGGTGCCTTGATACGTCGCAGGCAGAAATCCGCTGCCCCAGGCGGGTGGACCGCCTTTCAAGCCACCGCCGGGATCGGGCAGCACGACGAAGGCGGGCATGTCGGCGTTCTCGGAGCCAAGGCCATACGACACCCAACTGCCCATGCTCGGCTTGCCCATCTGGATGGAGCCGGTGTTCATCTGATAGACCGACTGCGGATGATTCACGCTGTCGCCGTGGCAACTGCGAATGACGCACATCTCATCGGCGAGGCCCGCCATGTGCGGCAAGAAGTCGCTGATCTCGATGCCGCTCTGCCCGTGCTTGCGAAACGGCTTCACTGGCGCGAGCAGCGGATTCTGCGCGACTTTGCGTCGCGTCTCGACCGTGCCGTAGCTGTCCGGCAGCGGTTTGCCCGCATGGCGGATGAGTTCGGGCTTCGGATCGAACAAATCGACATGGCTTGGTCCGCCATGCATGAACAACCAGATCACACGCTTTGCCTTCGCCGGGAAATGCGAACGTGACTCGGCCATGAGGGACGACAGCGCCACGCTGGACAGGCCCATGGCCGTCGTACCGAGAAGGCGGCGGCGGGAGAGCGTGGCGGGGTCCGTGTGCATGGCGTGAAGACGTTGGCTAGGCGATGGTTCTAGCGGGTTCGGCTGCAAACGTCAATGCTATGGAGCGCCGACGACTCGTCGGCATTGGGGTGGTTTTGGCGACGACTCGTCGCCACTCCATATCACTAAAGCATCTTCTGCATCCAGATCACATCGAGCCAGCGACCGTGCTTGTGGCCAACTTCTTTGAGGTGGGAGACTTTTTCGAAGCCGAATTTGGCGTGCAGGGCAATGCTGGCCTGCTGATCGGCATCGATGCCGCCGAGGACGGTGTGGTGGCCGATCTTTTTGGCCAGTTCGATGAGTTCGCCGAGGAGAAGAGAGCCGAGGCCTTTGCCTTGATGCTCGTGATGCAGGTAAACGGAGTCCTCGACGCTGTGGCCGTAGGCCTGGCGTGGGTGGAAGCGGCTGAGCGATCCCCAGCCGATGATCTGGCCGTCTTCCTCTGCGACGATGACAGGATGCTCGGGGCCGTGCGCGTCAAACCAGTCGCACCGCTCCTGCGCGGTGCTGGGCACGGTTTGATAGGTGCAGGTGCTGTGCTCGACGTAGTGATTGTAGATCGCGTTGATGGCGTCGAGATCGGCGAGTGTGGCTGGGCGGATGGTAACGGGCATGAGGGCAGGAAACGTGGCTTTGATAGAGAAGGAAGCGTTCAAATGATGAATGTCGAAATCCTAATGACGAAACGTTCGGCGGCGATGGGGCTCCTTGCTTTCATTCTTGACGTTCTCTCTTGCGCCCGACATTCTCGCACCGGATTTTTATCCTATAACACTTAACACATCACCTTTTATGGCCATCAAAGTCGGAATCATCGGAGCAGGCGGCATGTTGCAGTATCACGCGGCGGGTTTCCGCCAGGCGGGAGCAGAAATCGTGGCGGTGGCCGATGCGGCCCCTGGTGCCGCGAAGCGAGCGGCGGAGAAGTATGGCATCGAGAAGTCCTACGAGTCCGTCGATGCCATGCTGAAAGGTAGCCCTGAGATTCAGGCTGTGAGCGTGATCGTGCCGAACAAATTTCACAAGCCGCTCACCGTCCAGTGCCTGAAAGCCGGCAAGCACGTCTTCTCTGAAAAACCCCCGGCGATGAACGCCAAGGAGGTCAAAGAAATCATCGACGCCGCCAAGGCCGCGAAGCGCAAGGTGCTCTTCAACTTCAACAACCGCGCCCGCCCCGAATCGCAGGCCATGATGAAGTACATCACCGATGGCACTGTGGGCAAGATCAACTCCGCGCAGGCCAAGTGGATCCGCCGCACGGGCATCCCCGGCTTCGGCGGCTGGTTCACCACGAAGGCTCTTTCCGGCGGCGGCCCGCTCATCGACCTGCTGCACATGATCGACCTCGCGATGTATTTCATGGGCTATCCTGAGCCTGCCCACGTGCTCGGCCAGACCTTCTCTGAATTCATCACCGACAAGCAGTTCAAAGGCCCCTGGGGCATTCCAGACCGCGCCGACGGCACCACCGATGTGGAAAACGCCGCGCACGGCTTCGTCACCTTCAAAGGCGGCCAGGTGCTCAGCCTCCAGGTCTCCTGGGCAGAAATGGTGAAGCGTGAGGAAGTCTCCGTCGTCTTCCAGGGCACAAAGGCCGGCGGCAAGGTTGAGCGTCTCTTCGGCATCGACGGCCTCGACAACACCGCCATCGACACCTGCGAGCTCTACGTCCAGGAAAACGGCAATAGCGTGAACCGCAGCATCGTTACTCCCGCCTGTGAAGACATGGGCCGCATCGGCTCCGCCGCGAACTTCATCCACGCCATCGAAGGCAAGGCCGCCCCGCTCAACACCCCCGAGCAGGCCCTCCGCCTCATGCAGGTCATCGACGCCATCTACGCCTCCGCGAAGACGAAGAAACCGGTCTCTATCTGATTCCCAAGGCTTGATATGAAAAAGGCGCAGGCGGTTTCGCCTGCGCCTTTTTTTGACTCTCAACGGATCAGCTCAATCCGCCACGGTCGCTGTCCAGCGACACATCGCCATACTTCGCACGCGTGGTCGGTGTGAAGTCCAGCGGCGTCCAGGCGGCGTTGTTGGCGGAGGAGGCCACGACGGCTTCGATGAAGGCCATGCCAGCGACGCCTTCCTCAATGGTCGGGTAATCCATGTCGAGTGGGTTCGGCGTGGTGCCGGTTTCGATGGCGCGGATGTGGTTGGTGAAGTTTTTGTAGAGGTTCGCGAAGCCTTCCAGGTAGCCTTCGGGATGGCCGGCGGGCGTGCGTGTGGCAGCGGCAGCGGCGGTGCCGAGGTAGCCCATGCTGGTGCGGTAGATCTGCTTCGGCTGGTCCAGCCAGGTGACGATGAGCGTGTTTGGATCGAGTTGGCTCCATTCGATGCCGCCCAGCTCGCCATACACGCGGAGGCTGAGGTTGTTTTCACAGCCAACGCTGATCTGGCTGGAGTGCAGCACGCCCTTCGCGCCATTCGTGAAACGCAGGAGCACGTTGCCATCGTCTTCGAGACGGCGACCTTCCTTGCCGAGAAAGATAGTGAGGTCTGCGGCGAGTTCCTTGATGTGCAAACCCGTGACGTATTCGGCGAGGTTGATGGCGTGGGTGCCGATGTCGCCCATGCAACCAGCGGCACCGCAGATCGCGGGATCGACGCGCCAGGACGCCTGTTTTTGGCCGGTGTTTTCCAGCATCGTGGCTAGCCAGCCCTGTGGGTACTCGACGACGACTTTGCGGATCTCGCCCAGCTTGCCCTGCTCAATCATCTGGCGGGCTTGGCGGATCAACGGATAGCCCGTGTAGTTGTAAGTGACGCCGTAGAGCTTGCCGGATTTCTTCACGATCTCAGCGAGTTCCTTGGCCTGGGCGAGATTAAAGGTGGCCGGCTTGTCGGAGAGCACATGGAAGCCGGCTTCGAGCGCTGCTTTGGCCGCCGGGAAGTGCATGTGGTTTGGCGTGACGATGGAGACGAAGTCCATGCGCTGGTCCGCAGGCAGCAGAGCCTCGGTGCGGATCATTTCCTCGAAGTTTCCGTAGCAGCGTTCGGCAGGCAGGTAGAAATCGGCTCCACTGGCCTTCGATTTTTCCGGATTGGAGGAGAAGGCACCGCAGACGAGTTCGATCTGCTGGTCGATTGCCGCCGCGATGCGATGAACGCCGCCAATAAAGGCGCCACGTCCGCCGCCGATCATGCCATAACGAATTTTCCGGCTCATAAAAGTGTTCGAGGTTTTCAGTTCAAGGTTGGAAGTTGGGAGCGCGAGTGTGCGCAGACGGGGCGGGGCGGTCAAGTCCGCATGCGCGTCCCGTCAGAGCACAAAAAACCCCGGAAAGGGTCACCCAACGCGCTCAGGTTCGTCTCTCCGGGGCCGTGTCGTCGAAACATCGCAGAGCGATGCGCATGGCGACAAGCTGTCATGTGCGGCGCCTCATGCGGCCAGCAGGGCGGGAGCACCGCTCTTCATGCGGCTGCGGAATTCCGTGGGGGATTCATCCGCGATACGGCGGAAGCTGCGGTTGAAGTGGGACAGGCTCTGGAAACCGACGTCGTAGGCCACCTCGGTAATACGGGCAGCGGGCTTCATCAGCATGCGCTTGGCCTTTTCCACGCGGGCGCGGTTCACGAAATCCGTGAAGGTGAGGCCGGTAGCGCGTTTGAAGAGCTTGCAAAAGTGGAAGGGGCTGACGTTCACCGCGCTGGCCACGGCTTCGAGGGACATCGGCTCGGCCAAATGCGCGTGGATGAAGGACTTCGCGTTGCGGACAGCCTTAGGCTCGTGAGTGGCAGTGGCAAACAGGAGGCGGTGGGCGCTGTCGCCAAGCTGGAGAGCGAAGGACTGCAGGATGGCCAGGGCAGCATCGTAGCGCTCCGGCCGCATGACCGGCACTTGCTCAAACTGCACCTTCGCGCTGCGGATTTCTGCGGCGGAGCGGTCATCATCAAGTAAGGCCTTGGCGACCGGGGCAAAGTTCTCAGCGCTGGCTGGCTGGAGGCGCACACCGCCAGTCAGCATGATGGCAATGGTGTTTTTTCCGACCCGGACGGGCACCTGGGTTTCGACGACGCCTGCAACGCCCGTGCGGGTGGTGATTTGATCAATATGAATGCCTTCGCCGACAGACTCCAGGCTCAGCGGCAGGCTGGTCAGAGTGTGAAACGCCTTCTGGTAATGCTGGAAGAGGTCGCTCTCAGCTAGGTTCTGGATGAAGCGTTGACGGGCAGAGGTGTGGGAGGTGGTGTTGGTGTTCATGGCGCGTTCGTGGTTTGTGTTCACGCCACCAATCATGCAAAGCCGCCACTACTCCGATATTGACGCCCACTACGGTTCATAGCGTCATGCACCACCGCAATCCACGCATAGTGGATTCCATTATGTTTCAAAGTGCCGATGGCCGGACTCGAACCGGCAAGGGATTTCTCCCAGCAGATTTTTAAGTCTTTACGTTGCATGTTTTCCCCTGTTTCGTTATGATCTCTCTTGTGCCGCTTAAAAGCTCATTATACAAGGTAAGCAGCATCATTCGAGAGGATCACCATGAAACAGGAAAGCACAAAGCAGGTCAAAATAAGTGGCTACAAACTGGCTACACTTTCAGAGGTAGCCAGCTCAGCAGAGGCGGGCCAGTTTGCAGCCAAGAGCAAGACGAGCGCGAGCTACTGGCAGGCTGAGGGACGGCTGTTCAAGTTTGCGCGTGGAAAAAAAACCAAAGGTGCGACGGTCAAGGAGGATGCGAATTACTCCTGCCGCATCTCTTTCGGCAATCGTCGTGAGCAGTTCCAACTCCATACGGCAATCAAGGCGGATGCCGCGAAGAAGGCGGCGTCCATCTACAGGGATGTGGTCGGGAAGGGCTGGGAGGCGACAAGGGCTATCCACAAGCCCAAGGCTACGCCCAAGGTGGAGACGCTGCCGCCTGCGACGGTGGGGAGCTTGATCGAGGCCAGCAAGCGTCTGTCCAAGGCCCGCGCTGAGAGCTTGGATGCTTACGCGAAGGCGCTGCGCAGGATCACCGCAGGTGTCTTGGGAATCGCAGACGGGAAAAAGTTCGACGCCATTGGTAATGGCCGGAGAACATGGTTGGGGAAAATCGACGGTAAGCCGCTCGCCGCCCTAACTCCCAAGGCGGTCACAGAGTGGAAGATTCGGTTCATGAAGTCCGCCCGCACTCCTGAGGAAAGGAATCGTGCGGCGGTGACGGTGAACTCGCTGATTAGAAATGCGAAGGCGCTGCTCTCAGTGCGGAAGAAAAACAACATCCGCCCGCTGATTGAGCAGGAGATGCTGCTACCCTCTCCTTTGTTTTTCGATGGCATCGTTGATGAGGAAGAGCCGGACATGCGTTACGAGTCCTCCGTTGACGCGGAGGGCATTCTTCGTGCTGCTCAAAGTGAACTGGCGATGCAGGAGCCTGAGGCATTCAAGCTCCTGCTGTTGACTCTGAACTGCGGGCTGCGCAGAAGCGAGGCCGATGCGCTTCTATGGAGCCAGTTCAACTTTCAAAAGCGGGTGCTGGTGATTGCGGATAACGATTATCGACGGCTCAAGAGCAAGAAAAGTGCTGGCAGCATCGACCTGGAGCCAGAGTTATGCGCCCTGTTCCAAGGATTCATGGCAAAGAAAAAAAGTCCCTTCGTTCTGGAGGCGTTCCGGCTAAGCACCATTGCATCTGCGCATGATCGTAAGAGCCGTGGCTATCGCTGCGAGCGGACTCACCAGAGCTTGCTGGCATGGCTGCGGAAGCAGGGGGTGAAGGGCATCCGCCCGATTCACACGATGCGGAAAGAGATCGGTAGCATCATTGCCAGTCGGGACGGCATCTGGAAGGCATCGCTTTATCTGCGGCATTCGGGCATCGTCATCACCAGCAAGCTGTATGCCGACAAGAAAACTCCGGTCACTTCGGGCTTGGGTGGTTACCTCGCTCCTGTCGCAGATAACGTGGTCGCTGCTGACTTCGGTGCCGGATCGGTGGTGGGTGCTGATACGGTGGTCGATGCGAAGGGAAAGACCAAACGACGCAAGGTGCGCTGAGATGAGAGCGGTGGCGGTAGTTTTTGAAAATCTGCTGTCACACTGTCACGGATAGGTGCGCAGAAAAGCGCATGACGGAACGGGAGGGGCGGGGCATCATTTGCCGCATGGCGAAAAAGCGAAAGAACCGTGCGAAAGCTGCAACCGACAAAGATCAGCTTAGCGAAGGAACATCGTCTTTGATTTCTTGGATGTTTAGCGTGCTTGGCTGGCAACCTGGGAGTGTGCCCGTCGAATGGATCGAGCGGCTTCCGCATCCTTCATTTGCCGCCTTTGTGGTCGAAGAGATGCTTGGCAAAAACTCTGCGCTGTGGGGTTTTCCATCTCGTCCAAAAGCAATTCTAGATGATGAGCCAGAAATTCACGGGATAGAATGGGATGCTGCCGTGCAACGACTTTGTGATTTAAAGGCAAAGCTCCACACGGAGCCTCGTCACCTACTTCTAAAGTCTTTTTGGTCACGATGGCAATGCCTCGGAGATGTGATGAGCTGGCAGGATTCCTGTATGATTACTGAATGGGACTGGCCTTCGATGCCGCTGCAAATCGAAACTGGTGCCGCTACTCTCAATGCCTACTTGGGCGGGGATATTGACTTCTTTAGAGACATCGTCCGCATGATGGAGAATGAGGCGGGAGAAAACAGAACCTCGAACTGGATAAAGGGTATTGCGGTTATCCAGATCGCCTTTGATTTATTCAAATCGGAGACGGGGAATCCGAGTAAAGAGCAGGTTCAGCAGACTGCTGAAAAGTCGGGGATTCAAGTCGCTGACTGGTCATCCATGTTTAAAGATTGTTGTCTGGATTTTTTGAAGTATGAGACTGAGCCACGAGGGCGTCGGAAGAAGAAATAATTGTCCGGTTTTCGGCGGGATGACCGCTGGTTATTAAAACTTCATGTTCCGCTGAAAACTCAGCGGCATGGCTAAGACCACACAAGACACAGCATCGGTTCAAGGTCTCATCGACCGCGAAAAACTGGCAGCACGTTTTTGCTGCTCCATCGAAACAATCAAGCGCATGGAGAAGCGCGGCTCGCTCAAGCGAGTCCAGCTCTGCGAGCGCATGGTGAGATACCGCCTGTCGGACGTTCTCAAGCTGGAGGGCGTGGCATAAACTGATGAAGCTCTCCATTGATGAGGCCAAAGCGCGGTTGTCGATGCCGCATTTGTTCAGGATTCTGAACGTCCCCGGCGTGGTGCCAGAGCGTGATGGCAGCACGTTCGGCTGTCCTTTCGCGGATCGCCACAAGCACGGCGATTCCAGACCGTCTTTCAACTTTCACTCACGCCTGAGCAGATTTCGCTGCTTTGGGTGCGGGGCTGCGGGTGACGGGCCGGATTTCGTCGCTGAGTGGTTGGGCATCCCTGCTGATGAGGCGGTGAAAAAGTTCATCGAACTGGCAGGTGGCGAGATTCATTTTTCGCCGGCGAGGGATGCGCGAGCGCAACGAATCCAGTCCGCTCCCATCGCTGATGAATGGGGTGATTTCACCGTAAAAAAGGAGAAGCGGAAAGGATGGCCGCAGTTCCATTACGGTGCTGAGACGACCATTGCCGCGCTTGCCGCGCTGCGAGGTTTTAGCGTCGATTTTCTGCGGGACATGCAGCGCATGGGCTGGCTGCGGTTCTGCGAGTTGGCAGGACAACGGGCATGGGTGCTGCGGTCGCTGTGCGGACGTGTGGCACAAGCGCGGCGTCTGGACGGTGGCATGTGGCACAGAGATAAGAACGAGTTTAAATCGTGGTCACTGCTTGGCTCCTGTGCGGTGGTGCCGCTGGGCATGGAGACAATCACGCCATCGGTGTCTGTGGTAGGCATCGCGGAAGGCGGGCCAGATTTCGTTTCGCTGTTCCAGCTCATCTGTGAGCAGGAGCGGATGGACTGCGGTTTGCTGGGCTTTTTGGGAGCATCGGTGCGCATCGCCGCGCCAGTGGTCGAACAACTCCGACAACGGCGAGTGCGCATCTTTGCCCATGCTGATGAGGCGGGCCGACGTGCCGCCGCAGAATGGGCCGCACAACTCACTGAGGCGGGCTGTGTGGTCGATGCGTTCGACTTCGGGCCGTTCGGAGTGAAGGACGCGAACGATTTCCTGAAACTGCCGCTGGAACAAAGAGACGTGGAGGTGATGCCTTGAAATCGACTTCATCCTCAGCATCCAAACGCAAGGCCGCGCCCGTGTTTGATCCATCTAAAACGGACGAGGCCAAGGTGGTGGAGAAAAAGCGCGGCAAGGCCGCTGCGACTGCATCCAAGCCGAAAGAGGGCAAGACTGCCGAGCTGCAAGCCAGCACATCGGACACGGATTACGACGCGGTGAAAATTCCTTTCGAGGTCTATCATCGGTCGAAGGGTGACAAGTATTTCTGGCTGGACGGTGTCGGTCGATTTCAAGAGCACGGCGTTGAAGATTTCCGTCGTCTCCTGCGGCTGAACGGAATCAGCGGCAAGAATGCGGATGGAGAACTGACATCCGCGCATGACCATTTGATTCAACGGGTGCAATCGAAACACGGCGTCGATGTGGCAATGCCGCTAGCTGGCTATGGTGCCGGACTGCGTGAGATGAACGGCATTCGTTTACTCGTCACGGTGCCGCCGAAACTGCCGCAACCCAAAGCAGGTGATTATCCTGCGCTTGGGCGTCTGCTGTCAGAGCTGGCAGGAGTGGGAAAAGACGAGCATGGAGAAATTCAGCTCAAGACGTTGACGCTATGGCTGGCGAGGGCTTGGCGGAGCATCGCTGAGGATCGCACGCTATCCGGTCACTGCCTGATTCTGGCTGGGCCGCGCTCTGCCTCCAAGACTATGTTCCAAGAGCGGATCATCACGGCGATTCTAGGCGGTCGGAAGGCCAAGGCCGCGCTGGTGCTAGTGAAGGACAAAGACTTTACCGCAGACCTGGCTAGCAGTGAGCATCTGTATCTGGCTGACGAACTGGTGAGCAAAGACTACCGCGCCCGCATGAACCTCGCGGAGAAGATCAAGAGCTTCGTGGCGAACCGGGGGCAATCGGTGCATCCCAAGGGCGTTGACCAAATGACGCTTGATCCAAGATGGCGTCTGTCCATCTCGCTGAACGATGAACCGGATAGGCTGGCGATGCTGCCGCCGCTGGACGATGCCGACATCGCCGACAAGGTAATTCTGCTGCGGTGCTACCCGGTCACACGGCCAAGTGACGACTTGGAACAGGAACGATGGATCAAGCAGTTGATCGAGGAAATCCCCGTCTTTCTCCATGATGCCATCACCATGCAGGTGCCGGACGAACTGCGAGAGCTGGACGGCGTGCGCTTTGGGCTGCGGTCATTCCTGCATCCCGGCCTGATGGCCGACATGAACGCGAACGAATCCGAGAGCACGGCCATGGCGGTGATTGATAAACTGCTGTTCTGGAGTCCTGATGATAAGGCTATCGAGGATAGCGCGAGCAACATCCGACTCATGATGGTGGACAAGGCCAGCGGAGAAAGTGCCATGCGTGCCGAGGTTGATCGTCTGTTCCCGAACGAACTGCGAGTGGGTGGTGTTCTCAGTCGGATCATGACGCGCTATCCCGGCCGGGTGGAGAAGCCAGAACGCCATGGCAACAAACGATTCTGGCGCATTCTGCCGCCTGTGGAGGAGCAAGTATGACGACACAGACCTGGCTCCCCATTGAATGCGCTCCAGTGGCATCTGTGACGCTGTGCGCTGCGGATATGGAGCGATTGCGCCAAGCGGGTGCTGGCGCGTCTGAGATCGAAGCTGTGCAACGTGTGGAGGTCGCTGAGGATCGGGCCGCACTGCTGAACTTCTTCGCCTTCATCTGTCCGGAAAACTTCCGTCGTCTGCGGGCTGCGCTGCGACTGGTGAGGTGCTGGCAGGATCGAAAGCATCCCCGCCGCTGTGGTGCGGACATCATTTACAACGGAGCGCGTGCGCAGTTTCGAGACTTCGGGGATGACGGCAGCAATGATGAGCGGTGCTTCATCACGCGGGGTTTGGCTGTGGTCGCTCAAGAGTTGGTGGACACAAAGATGCTGGACATGAAGCGCGAGTGCAGAGCGAACATCCTAACGACTGTCGGCTGGTATCCTTCCGGCCGAATCGACTGGAGCGCAGACACACTGCCGCCGCTTTCCGCAGATGAGCTGGCAACGTGTGAGATGCCGCAGTGATTCACCGCACTCCCCGCGCCCCTCACTATTCATCACCGGAAGTCCGTCACGGCTGTCATGCATTCGCACTGCGGACAGGAGGGGGGGCATAAGGAATCTTTTTCCACCTCCCGCCTCCAGTCGGGTTTCATGTCTCACTGCCTATGTGCGAGCGGACGCGCAAACCTTTAAGCGCACGCGCAGACGCGTAATGTCTGCGTTTTAGCTCTGAACATTGCGCTTTGGCACTCTCCGCGCACCCCCCCATGTAAGGAGGCTTCCGGCACTCCGCTATTCACCCCTTGAGCAGTGCTCGCTCACATTGCTGTCATGTCTGGCACCAAAAAGATTTCAGACACTCAGCATTTGGCACTGGCTTCTGACACTGCGCTTTGTCCCTACCCCCCCCACCCCCGCAAGGAATCTTTTTGCGCATCCCGGCTCCTATCGGGTTTCATGTCTCCATGCGTTCCTAGTAGATGTCGCGACACTCTGATTGCGACAAACTACCGCGACACTGTCGGTTTTGCTCTTTCTTGCGCTCTGAGGAGCCTTAAACTAGTGACAGTGTGACGACATCTTTCCTCTTTTTGGGGAAGATCATAGTTCCAAGCTGAGGAGCGGGGCGAATCGCTCAAACGGCGGTCGCAAAGTGACGGAATGACAGAGCTTTGGGTAACCATCGGGAGAGCGCCGATTTTCGTCCAGTGGATCACCCATCGGGTGACGGTGTGACGGTAGTTTTCCGGTTTCCGTGTTTGGGGGCCAATTACTCCTAATACCTGAGTCGGGCGGAAAAAGTGGCTACAAACTGGCTACACTCAAAAAAGTGAGTCTGTCTCGCACTTGGACGATACTGACGTAAATCATTGATAATCAAAGTGCCGATGGCCGGACTCGAACCGGCAAGGGAGTTACCTCCCAGCAGATTTTAAGTCTGCTGTGTTTACCATTTCACCACATCGGCGTGGGAATGACTGCGCGACTAGTGTAGCCGCGATGTCGTGGTCCTCAATAGCTGAAAATTTCGCCGTCCTTGAAGAAGCGCTTCAACTCGACGGCTGCAGCTTCGGGGGAATCGGAGGCATGGACGACGTTGGTCATCTTGTCCGTGCCGAAATCACCGCGGATGGTGCCTTTGGGTGCCACTTTGGAGTCCGTCGGGCCGAGGAGATCACGCACATGGGAAATGATGTTTTCACCTGCGATGGCGACGGCGATCACGGGCTTGCTCTTCATGAAACCGGCCACATCAGGGAAGAACGGCTTGTCGGCGATGTGCGAGTAGTGCTCATTGAGCAGCTCATCGGTGAGCTGGATCATCTTGCAGCCGCGGATGCGGAAGCCTTCGTCTTCGAGACGCTTGAGGACTTCGCCATTGATGCCGCGTGCGACGCAGTCGGGTTTGAGCAGGATGAGGGTGGTTTCTTGGGCCATGAGTTTTTGGGGGGAAAGGGCGGGCACAGTGCCGTCCGGCGTCCCATCCGTCAAGGCTGGGAATCTTTTGCCAGATGGAAACCCGGCGCTTAGGCTTGCCCCAATCTCGCTAGCGCCATGCCCGCACGCTCCTTCGCTTTTTTCGATCTCGACCATACCCTGCTGCCCTTCGACACGCAGGCGTTGTTCTGCAATTTCGTGCTCAAGCGCGAGCCGTGGCGGGTTTTTCTACACAGTCTGTTCGTTCCGGTGGCTCTGGCGCGTGCTTTGGGCCTAGCTAGCACTGCCACGGCCAAGCGCGCGTTTTTGAGCTACCTGCGCGGCATGCCACGCGACCGGCTGGCCGAGTATGCGCATGAGTTTGCCGAAGTCTGCGTGCCGAAATGGGCCTATGCGGAACTGCAGGCCGAAATCCTCCGCCACAAGCACCAGCACCGCATTCTCGTGCTGAATACCGCCAGCCCGGACTTCTACGCGCACGAAATTGCCCACGCCCTTGGCTTCGACTACTGCATCGCCACGCAGTTAGCGCTCCACCTGCTGGAGCTATTCCGACAGCGCCGCCGATCTCCCACTGCTCGAATACGCGGGCTTCGCCGTGCTCGTGCATCCGTCCAAACGCCTCGCTGCCATCGGTCAGCGCCGCGACTGGACCGTTCTGCATCCAGCGCGCCCTTATCACACCAAGCTGGGCGACATGTTCCGTGTGGTGCTGCAAATGTTCGGCCTGCATCCCGAGTGAGTGCGTCCTTGCCGAATGAGCAGGTGCCAGTATGGTTCAAACCGTTGCCCATAAGCACTCGTAGCTCAGTGGATAGAGCAGCCGATTTCTAATCGGCCGGTCGCAGGTTCGATCCCTGCCGGGTGCGCTTTTTGTCTGATCTTACGCCGCCTTCTGTCCAAACACACCGGCGGCCTTGGCTCGAAGACGTGCTGATAGCCACGCCCTGCCAGCGCAAGCTTCTCGTCCTCGTCGCAGGGCGGATCGGGGAGCAGCATGAAGACCTCGGTTTGGATGAGCACCTCGACTTCTGCCTTGATCGGTTCCTTGGCGATCCAGTCGTGCCTTGAGGCGACCAATTCCAGAACCTTCGCGAGGAGGTGCTTGCTGGCTTGCTTCACCGATTCTCACTGTTTCTGGGGCAGCTTGGATTTCTTCCAGAGGTTCAAAGGCGCTCAACATTGGAGCTTTACGCAGAGTCTGCCACCTGGAGTGGGCATCTTTGGCGGAGTCTGCACGGTAAAAGAAGTTCAGCAGGTGACGGTTCGAGGGCTGGAAAGTTCAAGTTGGTTTTCAATGAGCGGCTGTCAGCTAGATGCAGGTCAAAAAAGGGGCTGTTTTTTCCACCCACCTTTGGGCCAGCCCGGTTTGGGTTTTTGACCTGGCGCTGACTTTGAAAGCACGACTCGATTCTGGGATTTCAGCGACGAACGGAAATCCTCATTCCCGCCTCACCCTCTTCTCCACCTCCACTACCACCAGCGCCGCCACCGCCACACCGAGGATGCGCAGCCACACCGTGGCATCGAGTGGGGCGGTATGGAGATAGCGGTTCATCAACGGCGCATAGGTGAAGATGAGCTGCAGCACACCCGTGAGCCCGATGCCGACCCACAGGCGTGGATTGCTGAACCAGCCGATGCTGAAGATGCTGCGCCGCAGGCTGCGACAGTTGATGAGGTAGGCGCTGGCCACAGCGACGACGGTGTTCACCACGGCGGTGCGGCTCACGGCGATCGTCGAACCGGCATTTTGCTCGTAAAAGAACACCCAGTAGCTCCCGGCGAGCATGATCATCGAAACAAGCCCGGTGCGCATGAACATGGCGAAATCGAAAATCGGCGTTTTTTGATCACGTGGCGGCCGCTGCATGATGTCGGCCTCCGGCGGCTCAAAGACGAGCATGATGCCGAGCAAGATGGCGGTGGTCAAATTCACCCAAAGCAGATGCACAGGCAAAGTCGGCAGCGTGAGGCCGAAGACGACGCTGGTGAGCAAAATGAGCGCAAAGCCCACACTCACCGGCAGCGTCCACACGAGGAACTTGATGAGGTTGTCATACACGCCGCGACCTTCCTCGACCGCGGCGGCGATGGTGGCGAAGTTGTCATCCGTGAGCACCATGCTGGCCGCTCCCTTTGCCACATCAGTGCCGGTGATGCCCATGGCGATGCCGATGTCCGCTTGTTTCAAGGCGGGGCCATCATTCACGCCATCGCCGGTCATCGCGAGGATGTGCCCGCGGCTTTGCAAAGCCCGCACGAGCCGCAATTTCTGCTCTGGAGCCACGCGGGCAAACACCGCCGTGCGGCCCGCGATCCCCGGCAGATCGGCGTCGCTGATTTCGGCGAGTTCACGACCGCTGATGGCGGGCACCGTGTCCGCTCCGTCGATGCCGATTTGCTTCGCGATGGCCTGCGCGGTCACCGCATGATCGCCGGTGATCATTTTTACGCAAATGCCAGCCTGTTGACACTTCGCCACGGCGGCGATGGCTTCCTCACGCGGCGGATCGATCATGCCCTGCAAGCCAAGGAAGGTCAGACCCTCGCTGACGTGATGATGTCCAAAATCCCCGCTCACATGCGAGCCATCGCGTCGGCAAAAGGCGATCACGCGCATGCCCTTGGAGCCCAAAGACCTCGCCACTTCACGAATCGCCTCCGCGTCGATGGGAACGACCTCGCCGCGTGCATCGAGCCTGTGGGTGCAGCGATCCAGCAACCGCTCCAAAGCGCCCGCTTTATAGATGCGACGGCCATCCCGATGATCGTGCAAGGTGGCGCGGAACATGTGATCACTCTCAAACGGGATCATGTCCACGCGCGGCGAGCCCGCATGGATCGCCGCATGACTCAGCCCGGCCTTCTCCGCCGCGACGAGCAACGCGCCCTCCGTCGGATCGCCCGCGATGCTCCACGCGCCTTCCTTTTCGATGATGGCGGAGTCATTGCAGAGCATGCCAGCGAGCAGGCACTCGTGCAGTGCGGGCTTCGATGCAGCATCCATCGTGATTTGCCCCTGATGAATGGCACCACGCGGTTCGTAGCCCGTTCCGCTCACTTCAAAAGTCTCGCCACCGGCATGGATGCTCTGTACGGTCATTTTGTTCTGCGTAAGCGTGCCCGTTTTATCGGAGCAGATGACGGTGGTGCAGCCCAGCGTCTCCACGGCAGGCAGTTTGCGGATGATGGCGCGGCGTTTCGCCATGCGGCTCACGCCAATGGCCAGCACGATGGTGATGGCGGCGGGCAGCCCTTCGGGAATCACGCCCACGGCCAGCGCCACGCTCGCCATGAGCATCTGGATCACGCTGCCGCCGCGCACCAGCACGCCATAGGCAAACAGAGCCGCCGCGAGCGCGAGGATGACCCACAGAAGCACGCCGCTGAAGCGGGCGATCTTCCGCGTGAGCGGCGTGGTGAGGTCCACCGCCTCCGCGATGAGAAAGGCCACGCGTCCTGTCTCCGTGCGATCCCCCGTGGCCCACACGACGCCTGTGCCGCTGCCTGCGGTCACCAAAGAGCCCGCGTAAGCCATGTTCACCCGATCCGCGAGCACCGTGTCCGCATGCAAAGGGTCCGGCCGCTTGCTTGTAGGCACCGATTCGCCGGTGAGCGACGATTCATCGATTTGCAGGCTCTTCGTTTCGAGCAAACGAATATCCGCCGGCACGCGATCACCGCCGGTTAGTATCACGATGTCGCCTGGAACGAGCTCGGTGCTATTCACGCGGATCTTTTTGCCATCCCGCCGCAACACCGCCTCCGCCACGACCATCTTCATCAGCGCTTCGAGCGCGTTCTCGGCCTTCGATTCCTGCAAAAAGCCCACGATGGCATTCACCACGACGACGATGAAAATCACCGACGCATCCACCCACTCGCCGAGGAATCCGGTGACCACCGCCGCGCCGATGAGCACCAGCACCAGCGGAGCCGTGAACTGCCGCGCCAGCCGCAGCCACGCCGGCGTGCCGCCACGCACCTTCACTCGATTTTCGCCAAAGCGCTGCAACCTCTCCGCCGCCTCCTCGCTCGATAGTCCTGTTTCTAGTGTGGAACCGATGAGGCGCAGGGCATCGGAAATAGAACGGTGGTGGGCGTGGGGGATAGAATCAGCAATCACATGAAGAGGAAGGAGGATGTGGGATATGTGGAGGCGAAATATGAGAATTGATAACAAACTTTCGATGCCAATGCAGAGTCAGTCCGCCCTCACCCACTGATCGAGTGCCATGGTGGATGCCATCACCTCCCGAGTGACGGCACCACCTCAGAATCTGACAGGGACGACCAGAGGTGGGTTGGTGAGAACGGACTGATGCTCTGAGTTGTAGCCTTGGCAACTTGGCTGCCAATGAGCGTTCTTAGCCGATGCTTCTCAGGAATCGGCTGAGTGTGACGCCTGCCTCACACGGATGTCCACGAAGCTTTGATTCCGCGCCGCACAATCACCTGCCCCTCGTCCTCGATGGCGAGGAGGTGGAGCCAGCCGTTTTCCACGAGCTGGCGCACGCTTTCGTGTTTCGCGATGACGGCGTCGATGTCGCTGCGAGGGGCTTCAATGAGGACGCTGAGGCGCACGGGCTCGTGCATCCAGGTTTCGCCGTTGTGCACGCTTTGCAGCGGCAGGCCGGCCTGGAGGTCGCCGCCGTTGCCTTGCTGGATGCCGAAGGTGCCGACGACGTTGTGCGTGACCTTGTTGCCGCTGCCCCAGAGGCGGTTGTTCACCGTGCTGGCGTAGTATTGGAGGTTGATCCAGTTCGCCACGACCATCGGCGCGGTCATGATGAGCTCGAGCGTGCTCTTGGTGGTGTCGGCGCTGTGGCGGTAGTTGTGCAAAAAGACGCGTCCGCCGAGATTGAGGTGCTGGGTGCGCTCGCGTGGCGCCGCGATGAATGCGGCGTTGCCGGCGAGGCCCCACTCGGGCCTCACCTGCGCCCAGTCGCGACTGCGCTGATGGATGAGGTGGTCGAGCTCGGACTCCGCAGAGCTGGCGAGGCCGAGACTGGCGGCGCGTTGCTGACGGCAGCGTTTCGAGCCTTCCTCAAGCCAGAGTTGGAGCTGCAAAAGGTCCGTCTCATGTGAGAGCGACACTTTGTCGGCATCGAAAAGCGTGATCGCATCCGTGGTGGTGTCGTGCAGCGCGGCGATGAATCGCGTGTCCTGCGGGATGCAGATGCCTTCACCTTCCAACACGCTGCGGACCATCGGTTGATTGAGGATGGCGGCGGCGACGCGGGCATTCGAATCGCCGGCGTGACCTCCGCAGGCACCGCAATCGAGCCCGGCGGCATACGGATTGTTCGTGGTATTGCTGCCGTGGCCGCAGAGCATGACGAGGCGGCTGAAATTCGAGGTGAGGCCCATGTTTTTCAGCGCACCGAGGGCGAGCTGCACTTGGTCCTCCGGCGGGATGCCGGCCTCGGCCTGGGTGTCATCGAGCGGATCGGGGATGAGGCGTTTGTGCTCGTGCAGGTTCGGCGCGGCGCAGGAGGAGCAGCTATGTGAATCGTGTTGGCCGAGCTGAAAGCCATCCTTCACGAGTTTCCACGCGAAGCCGACGCCTGCGGCCTCGACGAAACTGAAGCAGCTCACCGCCGAGGTTTTGAAGGCATTCCACGAGTGCGCGACGCGGCGACCCACTTGCAGTTTCCGCCGCGCGTCCTTTTCCTGCTCGGGCGTGGCCTGCGGGAGATGCTCGCGGATGCGATACTTTGGCGTGAAGAGCACGGGGACCTGCGAGCTGCCATGCCGCTGGCCAAAGGGGATGTATTCAATGGGCATGCCAAAGAAGCCCGCGAAGCCCATCGTCTCGATTTCCGGCGATGCAGCCTCCAGCGAGCGCCGCATGACCTCGGAGCGCACGTCGATGCAAAACACCGCCTGCACCGCAGGGCGCACTCTGGGCTCGCTGGGAGCCTGCGCGGCGCTTTGCGTGATCTTCGTGCAAAGCTCACGCTGGAAGCCGAGTTCGAGCGCGGCGTGCCAGAGGAGTTGTTTGTCCTGTGACGCGGCTTTTTCGAAGTCGAAGCTTTGCAGCCACTCTTCTTTAAGATCGGCACCATCAAACTGCCGCGCGAGCAGTGTCTCAAAGGCCAGCCGCACCGCGATCAGATCGAGCAGCGATTCGTCGTGCTTGCCGTGCATCGCCTTGTCGCGCACCTGATACTGCACGTAGCTGCTCCAGCCGGGCAGCGTCATCAAAAGCCGGTGCAGGTAATCCTCCACCTTTGCCGCGGGCACGCCGAGCAGGTCGAGCATCAGGCAGACCGCGTCCGTGCTGCTCTCCGGCAGGCCCGCGACGAGCTCGCGGAAGCCTTTGAAGCCCAGCATCTCTGGCGTGGCATCGATCAGCGCAGCCTGCCGCCAAGCGGGGAAGAGCGCCTGCTTCTTCCACGGCATGCGCCAGGCGGATTGACCTTCGTCAAAGTAAGCCGCGCACCATTTCGAGATCTCCTCGGTGATGAGCATGCTCCAGCGTCCGCCAAACCGCGTCGTGGCGATGTCGGCAAGGCTTTGCAGGCCCGCGAGCGGTTGCGGCTCGGGATTTTTCAACCATGCGAGCAGACAGGCAGTGGTGATCTCCGCGCCGCTCTGCTGGATCGCGGCGACGAGGTCCGGCGTGGTGATGCGACGGCTGGCGAACTGCTTCCGGAAGTAGTCCACGCTCATCAGCATGCTTTCGTGCGTGACGCGCTGCATGAGGCCGCACACCTCCCCAAACGGCCGCCCGGTGAGGCCCACGAAGGGATTCACGGCGACAAAACTGTGCAACGGCCACAGCGGCGGCACCCGCAGGCAGGCATTGCGTGCATGCCGCAGCCAGTTCGGCTTGTCCGCGAGGACAACGGGCTTGTGGATGGCGAGAACTTCGGTCTCAGCTTCGAGGGTGGTGTTCATAGAAAGTGGCAGCATTTGGCAAGAAAATTTCAGGGCAAGAAAACGAGGCTCAGAATCTTCCGGCCAAAAGCAGGCTCGCAGATGCGACCAAGCAGCGTACCGAGGTAGAAGCCGTTGCTGGCATGCACGTAGAGGCGCTGGAAGGCCGGGCGTGAGGCCCAGGCGGGCAGTTGCGACTGGAAGACGAGCACCGCGAGGAAGAGCAGCGCCACGAGGATCATCACCGCGTGCTCCACGCCGCTGCGTAGCGGTGCGTAGGCCGGCACACTGGACGCCAGCAGGTGCTCAAAGCCCGCATGCAGCGCGAAACAAGCCGCCGTGGCCGCCACGACGAGACCAATGCCACGCAGGATGAGCCTTTGCCGCATGCTGCTGCTCCAAAGCGTCCACAGCAGGTGGGACATCGCCATGATGAAGACCGCGATGAGCAGCACCTGCCCCGGATCATTCGCCAGATCGAAGCTGAACGCCGCCGCGACACCCAAACCGATCGCGATCGACACCGCTAGCGAACCGAGCACCACCAGCGGATGCGCTGCGGGCCGTCCGACCGGCGTCCACGCCGACTTCGCGAGATTCACCACACTGCCGCTGCTCAGGAAGGCATGTGCTTTGTAGAGCGAGTGCGCCACGATGTGCATCATCGCCAGCGCGAAGGCTCCGAGGCCGCATTGCAGCATCATGAAGCCCATCTGCGCCACCGTGGACCAGGCGAGCGACTTCTTGATGCTCGTCTGCGTCATCATGATCACGCTGGCAAACAGCGCCGTGAAGGCTCCGAGTAGCGCCAGCGTGTTCAGCGCCGTGGAGGATTGCGTCACCAGCGGACTTAGCCGCACGATGAGGAAGCCGCCCGCATTGATGATGCCCGCGTGCATCAGCGCAGAGACTGGGGTGGGCGTCTCCAGCGTGTCTGGCAGCCAGGAGTGTAAGGGGAACTGCGCCGACTTTAGCATCGCCGCTGCGACGAGCAAACCGGCCACCAGACCCGAATGTGGGCCCGCGGGATTTGCGAAAAGCTCATGAAACTCCCAGGTGCCATGCCCGCGCCACACCAGCACCAGCGCCGTGAGCATGCACACGTCCGCCAACCGGCTGATGATGAATTTTTTTCGCGCCGCGATCACCGCCGCCGGCCGCTCGCGGTAGAAGGTGAGCAATTGATGCAAACTCAGGCTCGTGGCGATCCACGCCGCCGTGAAGAGCAGCAGATTACTCGAAAGCACCAGCACCAGCACGCTCGTGAGCGTCAGCACCAGCCAGCGTGAGAAGGTCGCCTGCCGCGCATCGCCGTCGAGGTAATTGATCGCGTAGCGCGTCACCACGATGCCGAGGAAGCTCACCAGCAGGAACATCAACGAAGAGAGCGGATCGAGCAGCAAAGCGAGCTTCGCCGGTCCCCAGGTCGCGATCTCAACACGCATCGGCCCCGCCAGCGCCACGCTGCCTGCAAGCATGACCGCTCCCGCGAAAAAAAGCCGTGCCACCCACGCGGCGCCCTCCGCCGCCTGCTTGCCATGTTGCAGCAGCATGCAAAAGGCGATCAGGACGATCAGCAGCAGCGGCATGATCAGGTCCGGGGCTTCAAGGAGTGCGGGAGTGGGCAACGGGATGGAGTTCATGAGCGGTTTGGCGTTGGACACCGCCAGTGATGCGCCCCCTCCTTGCTTCTTTCCAATTCATGTTTTGCCACGCATCGTTCGTTTTGCTAAAAGCGTGACGTCGTGGCTTTTTTCGAACTAGCACTGATTACGCGTCAAAGTAAGCGGGCTGGAAGCCATAAGTCTCCCCACCGCCACGTCAGTTCTTTGGAGGAGGGAAGCGACGGTTTTTTTGCGCAACAGGAAGACGTGCAGAAGAATCAACCCAGCACTGCAGATGAGCTGGGCATTCGCACTCATGCAGAGATGATTTTAACGAGTTCCAACAGATTTCGCTTAGCGATGTGTAAATACCTTCTCAGTAGAGGTAAGCGAACTCGTTCGAGTTCAGCAGCACGAGGCAGACATCGGCCAGCGCACGCGTTTTCGCATCGCAATCAGCCGGTTGGAGGTCAGGGACGAAATCGGCGTAGCCGGGAAGCTTTTCCTGGAAACTGAATTTCTCGCCGGTGTTCTCTTCGACGGCTTCGCGGCGCACTTCGAGCGGCGGCTTGGGCTTCGCGAAGGTCAGGCTGGCTTGTTTGGCCTGCATCTGCTGCCAATGGGCCTCAGAGGCGTTTTTTTCGTCGAGGGTGGGCTTTCGGCCGTAGGCGAGTGCGAAGACTCGCGCGATGGGATCGGCGGCTTTTTCCTTCAAGACGCGATTGGCGAGCGCCAGGGCCCGATCGTAACTCGCCTGGCTGTTGAAGAGGCTGAAGACCTGCGGCGTGACGGTGGAGACTTCGCGAGCTTCGCAGGAAAAGTCCGGCGCAGGCTCATTGAAGACCTCCATGAAGGGATCTCGTAGTCCGCGGATTTTCAGCGCATACAAACTGCGGCGATGTCGCTGCTGCGGCAGCGGATTCGGCACCCACGCGGCGGCAAACGTTCCCATGACCATGCGCGGCTGCATCGCCACTTCGATGTTGATCTCCGGCCGGCTCGGAATGCCGCCGAGCTTCGGGTTCAGCTCGCCGGTGATGCTGAGCATGGCATCTCGAAGCTCTTCCGCCATGAGGCGGCGGGGTTTGAAAGTGGCGTAGGCGGAATTTCCCAACTCGTCAGGTTTGGAACGAGTTGGAAAACTCGTTCTACGATACGCTGCACTTGTCATGATGAGACGGTGCATCTGCTTCACGCTCCAGCCTTTCTCGACGAGCGTGGCTGCAAGGAAATCGAGCAACTCGGGATGCGTGGGCTTTTTGCCGGTGCTTCCAAAATTGTTCGGATTGCCGGCGATGGCTTGGCCGAAGTGCCAGAGCCAGAGGCGGTTCACGACAGTGCGTGTGGTGAGCGGGTTGTCCTTGCTGGCGATCCACTTGGCGAGCGCGGTGCGGCGGCCTTCGACGGCTTCGGGGAGTTCAATGCTCTCAAGAATCGAGAGCACGCCAGGTTTCACAGGCTTCGTCGGTGAAAACGGATCGCCGCCACCGAGGATGGCGGTTTGTTCGAGCTCGCCGTTCTTCATGCGGTCGCCGGGCATGCGCAGCGGCTGATAGACGGTCACCATCGGGATGGTGACGCCGTTGTACACGCTGAAGGCATAAGGTTCGTAGCGCTCCATCTCCCACTTCAGGCGTTCGAGGCCTTTGCGGGCCACACGTTCGTTGCCGAAGTCCTGTGGCTCAAAACCGACGAGCTTTGGCGGATACTGAGCCTCGGGCACGACCTGCTTCGTGAGGATCTGCCGCGCGGCACCGAAGACATCGGAGAAGCCTTTTTTGGCGTTCTTGCCGCCGCCTTGCTTCGCCTGAACCACCGCGGCATTCCATTTCGCCGGATCGATCTTCTTCTCCGCGAGCCATTTTGAGGCATTTTGGAGCAGTTTTTCGTCGAGCACCTTCAAAACGGCTAGATGCTCGGCGCGGCGGGCTTCGAGATACTTTTTCTCCTCAAAGCCGCTGGTGTTCTCCGACTTCAAAAACGGCGCTTCACGCTCGGTGAGCTGAGTCGTCGCGAAACAGGCCTGCATCGAGTAATAATCATGCGTGGGCACGGGATCGAACTTGTGATCGTGACAGCGGGCGCATTGCAGCGAGTGCGCGAGGAAGGTCTCGCCGACGGAATTCGTCACATCATCGAGAAACCGCTGCCGCGCGACCTTTGCGACCTCCATGCCCGTCAGCTCCCACGGCCCCATGCGGAGGAAGCCGGTGGCGATCAAGAGTTCGGAGTTTAAAGTTTCAGGTTTCAGGTTCTCAGCCAGCTCGTCCCCGGCGATTTGTTCGAGGATGAATTGGTCGAAGGGTTTGTCGGTGTTGAAGCTGCGAACGACGTAGTCGCGGTAGCGCCAGGCATTGCCGCGCTCGTAGTCGTTCGCAAAACCGCTGCTGTCCGCGTAGCGCACGACGTCTAGCCAGTGCCGAGCCATGCGTTCGCCGTAGTGGGGCGATTCAAGCAGTCGGTTGATCAAACGTAGCCACGCGTCGGACCGGTCTGACACGTCCGACCAATCAGACTCGAAGGCAGCGACTTCCTCAGGAGTCGGCGGCAGTCCTGTGAGGTCAAAAGTAGCACGGCGAATCAAAGTCCGCACATCCGCCTCCGGCGCAGGCTCTTTCACCGCAAGGAGCACATCCACGGGGTGTTCGTTCTTTGTGATACGGATTACGGGTTTCCGAACGGGCTGGTAAGCCCACAACGACTCCGGCGTGTAGCGTCGATTCGCCCACTCGGGCGTCAGAGCGCCTTTCACTTTCACAGTGATGCCATCCTCTGCGCTCCACTTGTCCGCACTCGCCTTTGCGATGACGTTGCGTTCCGTCTCATCCGGCCAGGGAGCACCGCTGGTCATCCATTCCTTGATCCATGCGAGCTGCTCGGGCTTGAGTTGATCCGCTTCCTTCGGCGGCATGGGCTCCCAATCGGCATGCTGGCGTGTGGAGGCAAGGTAGAGCGGACTTTCCTCCGGTTTTCCAGGAACCAGCGCCTTCACGCCACTCTCACCGCCTTGGGTGGCGCTTGCCAGCGTGCGCATGTCGTAGCCAGCTTTGATCTTCTTTTCGTCGTTCCCATGGCAGGCGAGGCATTTCTCCTGAAACAGCGGCCACACCCGACGCACGAACAGCGATTCCGCATCTTCCGCTTGGGAAGAAGAAACGAATAGGGAGATGAGAATGACGGCGCTGCGGGTCATGGGAAGGATAACGCCAAGAGGAGGTTTTCATTTCTTCCTGTTCACCAACAAAGGCGTGCCAATTTTCCGACTGCTGCGGCAGCCCCTGCCTCCCGATGGGTCATGAGGCGTGGAATGTAAATCGCGGCGTGCGTCAACATGCCGATCGAACTGCTTTCCAAGGGCAGTCAGGCAACATGCCTTGGCTCAGCGGCACTTTGGTTGTGGGGGCGGAAACAAACTTGGCACTTGGCAAATCGCCGGGACTCGCCAGCTTGGTTATCCAACATCAAGGAACTCATGCTGCCTGTGTGATTTCCTTCGTGCCGAAATTCCAAACTTAGGAGCTGCGCATGAATGAATTGTTGACCAAAACGACCGTACTGGTGCTGAACAGGCACTGGCAGGCCATCGACTCGAAAACGCCGATCGATGCCTTTAGTATGATGGCGGCTGGCAATGCCACCGCGCTGGACATCCACGACGGCGGCGACATGCGACCCGTGACCTGGGAGGACTGGCTGGAGTTGGAAGTGCGTGAGGGAGACAACCGCATCGGCACCGTTCACGGTGCGGTGCGCGTTCCTTCCGTGCTGGTGCTGGCCCGTTTTGACAAGGTGCCGAAGCGTCGGCCAAAATTCTGCGCGAAGGCGATCTGGGAGCGCGATGGCGGGGTGTGCCAATACACAGGCCGCAAGCTCAAGCCCAACGAGGGGAACATCGACCACATCGTGCCCATCTCGCGCGGCGGGGCCAGTACCTGGGAGAACTGCGTGCTGGCGGACCGCAAGATCAACAGCCGCAAGGGCAGCAAGCTGCCCGAGGAGGCCGGTTTGAAGCTGCTGCGTCGTCCATTCGTGCCGCGTGAGCTGCCGGTGACACACCTCATCAAGAACCACCATAAGGTGCGGGACTGGGAGGTCTTCCTGTCCGGTGGCAGCGGTGTGTATGAGGTGTGATCACTTCAACAGCGGCCCGACGACCTCTTTCCAGATGGCGTAGCCTTTCTCGTTCATGTGAAGCTGGTCATAGAGGAAAATGTCCGGCTTCGGCAGGCCATCAGGACCGAGCATGTGCGGATAGACGTTGATGAACTGAAGGCGCTTGTCGGTTTTCGTGAATTCCTCGATCAAGCGGCTGCACTCGCGCATCTGCTCGATCAAGGCCCAGCGTTTGGGATTGGGAGCGTTGGAGATGTAGCTGATGCGGCACTCGGGCAGGGCAGCATGCACGCGGGCGACGAAGGCTCTGAAGTCGGCCAGCACACGCTGCGGGGTTTTGCCCGCGTTGATGTCATTGCCACCGGCATACATGACGATGTGCTTCGGCAGATACTGCAGCACGGTGAGGTGCGCGTAGTTGAAGGAATCAAACACCTCAGAGCCGCCGAAACCCCGGTTCATGACCGGCAGGCCGGGAAAATCGTCTGCCAGCGTCTTCCACATGCGAATGCTGGAGCTGCCAGTGAAGATGATGGGATCGGAGGGCGGCGCTTTTTTAGCGTCCTGCTTCGCAAAGGCGTGGATTTCCTTCTGCCACTTGATGGCGGATGTGACCACGTCGTAACCGGCCTCGCTGAAGTGCAATTTGTCCTCAACGTAGAGTTCTGGACGAGGTTTGCCGTCTGCGCCGAGCAGCAGCGGAAAGATATCGATGAAATCGACGCCGTTTTTCGCACAGGAGGCGGAGATGAGGCCATTGGTCGTTTTGACCAGCTCGACCTCGTCCCAGCGCGAGGGAGAGGTCGGAATCGAAAGGAAGGCGAGCTGGGTTTTCGGCAGGTCTTGCTGAACTTTGGCCACGAAGGCTTCGAACGCGGCAAGAACCTGCTGCGGCGTGCGCCCCGAGTGCAGATCGTTGCCACCGGCATTGAGATAGATCTGCTTGGGCTTGTATTTGGTGACGATGCGGTCGGCGAAATGTACCACGTCGCTGAGGTGAGAGCCCCCAAAGCCACGATTGAGCACTGGTGATTTCTCGAAACGCTTCGGCAGGGACTGCCAGCGGCGGATGTTTGAGGCCCCAGTGAACAAAGTGGCCCCCTTCGGCGGCGTTTGGGCCTGATCCTCGACTTCGAAGGCTCGAATGGCTTTTTCAAAGCGGGCAGGATCGGCAGGCTCCAGCGCTTGCAGCCAGAAAGGGTTAAGCAGCAGAAAAAGGACGACGAGGGGACGATAATTCATGGCGGCATGGCAAACGTTGTGCGTGATAGCTCTCATGCAACCATTGCTACGAAGCTGGAAACGTAAGTTTGTACCGTCCGCCGCCCAATCAAATGTGTCCGCCAATGTTCCCCTGGAGGAACGTGATCTGCCCACCATGCCTGGAGTGAAACTTGGGCGCGAGGGCACACGCTTCGCGGTCTATTCACGCCATGCGACCGCCATTGACCTATGCTTGTATGATCCAGACGACGCCACGCGTGAAACGGCGCGTGTGCGCATGCAGCGCAGCGAGAATGACCTCTGGCACGCCACGGTGCACGGCGCAGGTCCGGGCACGCTTTATGGCTACCGAGCGCAGGGGCCGTGGCAGCCAGTTCACACGATGCGCTTCAATCCGCACAAACTCCTGCTAGATCCCTACGCACGGGCGATCCATGGCAAGCCTGACGCGGCGGATAACATGCTCAGCGTGCCGGATCCTCAACACCCGCCGGGCAGCATCGACAATGGTGCGACGGCTTTGAAAAGCGTCGTGATCGACGAGTCGTTTGACTGGAGCGGCGACACCACGCCGCAGGTGCCCTGGCGGGACACGGTGATCTGCGAGATGCATGTGAAAGGCTTCACGCAGACACATCCGCAGGTGCCAGCACATTTACGCGGTACCTATGCGGGCCTAGCACACCCGGCCGTCACTGACTACTTGCGCGATCTGGGCATCACCAGCGTACAGTTGCTGCCGGTGCAGCAGCATCTCGACGACGCCTTCCTGCTGGACAAGAACCTCACGAACTACTGGGGCTACAACACGATCGGCTTCTTCGCCCCGCACAACACCTATGCCGCTGCAAGCGACCCGCAGGTGCAGGTGCGTGAGTTCAAGGCCATGGTGAAAGCACTGCACGCCGCCGGGATCGAGGTCATCCTGGATGTGGTGTACAATCACACCGCGGAAGGCGATGAGAACGGACCCATGCTGATGTTTCGCGGTCTCGACGACTACGGCTACTACCGCCATTACTACGGTGCCAGTGGCGCCAGCTACCACAACATGACGGGCTGCGGCAACTCGGTGGATTCTGCCAGCGTGTGTGGCCTGCGCCTGATCATGGATAGCCTGCGCTACTGGGTCACGGAGATGCATGTGGACGGCTTCCGCTTTGACCTCGCGGTAACCGTGGCGCGCAATGAGACGCACAGCTTCCACCCACAATCTCAGTTCCTCAGCGCCGTCACGCAGGACCCGGTGCTCTCACGCGTGAAACTCATCGCCGAGGCCTGGGACATCTCGCGCATGGACAGTTACCAAGTCGGCCAGTTCCCCAAGCCATGGCGTGAGCTCAATGGCAAGTACCGTGACACCGTGCGCGGCTGGTGGCGAGGTGATCCGGGCAGCACTGCCGAGTTCTCCAAGCGGCTCTGCGGCAGCCAGGACATCTTCAGTTGGAACCATCGCTCACCGCAGGCGAGCCTCAATTTCCTCACCTCGCATGACGGCTTCACCCTGCTCGACCTCGTCAGTTACGAGCGCAAACACAACGAGGCCAATGGCGAGGGCAACCGCGACGGTGACGATAGCAATCACAGCACCAACTGCGGCGTCGAAGGCTCCACCACGGACCCGCAGATCAATGAAATCCGCACCCGGCTGCGCCGGGGCATGATCGCCACGATGTTTTGCTCTCTCGGCGTGCCGTTTCTCACCGCGGGTGACGAGCGCGGCCGCACCCAGCGCGGCAACAACAACGCGTATTGCCAGGACAGCGAGATCAGTTGGCTCGATTGGAGCACCTGTGACGAGGACATGCTCGAATTTACGCGCCGCATCACCACCTTCCGCCGCGAGCACTCCGCCCTGCGCCGCAGCACCTACTTCAATGGCAACCCCAACCACGCCAGCGGCCTTCCCGATGTCTCCTGGCTCGAAGGCGACGGCACCCTGCTCTGCCACGAGGAATGGCACAACCCCGACCGCCGACACTTCGGCGCACTTCTGGGAGCGGACCATAGCTCGACCAAACCGCTGCTGCTGTTGTTCAACAACGGCACCCAATCCCACCCGTTCGTGTTGCCGGGCACGAAGAACACCGTCTGGCAGATCGCCTTCGACACAGCGCGCAATCCCGCGTTTCCCACTGGCAAAGCTCCGCAGTTCAGCGGTGCGCAGACTTACCCGCTCCAGGACCGCAGCATGGCCTGCTTGACACTCATTGCAGGTCAGTGTGACGAGATCGAGCCGAAGGTTTGCTAAAGACTTGCCTGGCATTTGAAATCGGGTGCCCAAGTCACTGAAATTCAGCTTTTCATGCCTCGAAAAAGTCCAAGGAGGTGTTTGCCCAATTGTTTCGTGGTTTTTTCATATTTGATGAGAATGCCAGCAATCCGCATCGCTCCCACGGCCTCTATCCGCTTCAGCGAGTCACGCCTGCAACGCGAAGACAAGGTTTAGCCGGAGAGGCGCATCCTGACGCGAATCCAACACATCTCGGACGCTCATTCGTGCTGGAGATAAGCCAAGCTAGCACGATGCAGACAAGCGTGGTGATGCAGAAGCTCAGCCAGCCGGACGAAACCACCGCATCAAGTCTAGCGAGGATGATCAAACCGACGTTTTGATGGAGCCCACACAGCGGATACGAAATGGCTCCCAGAAAAACCAGCGAGCGGTTGTTGAGTCAAGGCAAACGCCCGGTGGTGGCCAAATACAACAGAAGCCCAAAGGTTAGCACGACGGCGAGGTGCATGGGATAAGAGCGCCTGCGCACAAGAGATCGAGCTGTGGACTCGCCTGAGGCTACTCTTCCTCGCTCGAGTCCGCCTTACCGCCAGGAATGATGCCGCGTTTGGTGCTGGCGACGAAATCGACGAAGGCGACGGCTTCGGGTGTGAGTGCACCCGCCCGAAGTTCCTCGATGGCCTGGGCGTTGTTCAAACCGCTGCGGTAGATCTTGCGGAAGGCGTTGCGGATGGAGCGCATCTGATCGCGGCTGAAACCAGCGCGTTGCAGCCCGACGATGTTTAAGCCACGCGCACGCGCAGGATTGCCATCAGCCGTGCAGAAGGGCGGGATGTCCTGCACCACCTTGGCACAGCCACCGGTGATGGAGCGCGTGCCGATACGGCAGAACTGATGCACGGCGGTGAGACCGCCGATGATGACGTGATCCTCGACAACCACATGCCCGGCGAGCGTGCCGTTGTTGGAGAAGACGACATGATTGCCTACCACGCAGTCGTGCGCGATGTGGACGTAGCTGAGGAAGTGATTGTGGCTGCCGATGATCGTCTTGTCATGCGGCGCGGTGGCGCGGTGAACGCTGCAAAACTCGCGGAAGGTGTTGTTGTCACCCACTTCGAGCCAGGTCGGCTCGGCCTTGTATTTCAAATCCTGCGTCTGCTGGCCGATGGAGCCGTAGGCGAAGAATTTGTTGTTCTGCCCGATCTTGGACGGCCCCATGATCGTGACGTGATGCTGAAGCCAGCAGCCATCCCCCAGCTCCACGTCCGCACCGATGATGCAGTAGGGGCCGATGGTCACGTCCGCGCCAATTTTGGCCGAGGGATCAATGATGGCGGTGGGGTGGATCATGGAGCGAAGGGCAGAGAGCAGAGATTCAGAAGTAGGAGGTGAGAAGTAAGAAGTGCGGGTGAAGCGCGGCTATGGACTCTTGGCACTTCGCACTCTTCCCTAAGCCTTACCGGTCAACGACGCTGAACATAAGATCGGCCTCGGAGACGACCTGGCCGTTAACGATGCAGCGACCGACGCCGGTGGCGATGCTGCGCTTGGTCTTGAGGATCTCGGTTTCGATGATGAGCGTGTCACCCGGCAGAACGGGCCTGCGCCACTTGACGTTGTCCGCGCTCATGAAGTAGCCGATCTTGCCCTGATTCCCTGGCATGCGCAGCAGAACGATGCTGGCGACCTGCGCCATGGCCTCAAGCTGAAGCACGCCGGGCATGATGGGGTGTCCAGGGAAGTGCCCCTGGAAGAAGGGCTCGTTGATGGTGACATTCTTCATGCCACGGCACTTGTTCTCACCCTCGAAACCGATGATGCGGTCCACCAGCAGGAAAGGATAGCGGTGCGGCAGGATGTTCATCACCTCGTTGATGTTGAGCACGGCGTCGCCAGACGGGATGTTGATGGCGGCGGGCATCATGCTGCGCATCGTCTCGTACTGCTTCACGATGGAGCGGGCCAGCTCGGTGTTTGGCCCGTGGCCGGGGCGCACGGCGATGACGTGGCCGAGAATGCGCTTGCCGGAGAGCATGAGGTCGCCAACGATGTCGAGGATTTTATGCCGGACGAATTCGTCGGCAAAGCGCAGCGGCTGCTTGGAAAGTAGCGTGTCACCACGAATGACGACGGCGGCCTCAAGCGTGCCGCCTTTGATGAGGCCCTTTTCCATCAGCGGGGCGATGTCCTCGTAATAAACAAAGGTGCGGGCGGCGGCGATTTCCTTCTCGTAGGTCTCCGGGGTGATCTCCGTGCTGAAATACTGCGTGAAGCGGCCGTTCGGACCGACGTTGGTGCAGGAAACGCGGAATTTCTTGTCGGGAACGATGGTGAGGATGGTGCCGTCACGCGTTTCCTGGTAGATCGGCTCACGCACCTCAAACACACAGCGCGCGGTGCTTTGCTCGTGCAATCCGGCGGACTTGATCAGCTCCACGAAGGGCATCGAGCTGCCATCGGCGATGGGCGGCTCGTTGGCGTCCATTTCGATGATAGCGTTGTCCACGCCCATGCCCGCGAGGGCGGAAATGACGTGCTCGACCGTGTGAACATTGACACCGCCCTCGGCAATGGTGGTGGCGCGCTCGACTTTCTGTACTTTCTCGACCAGCGCGGGGATGAAGGGCTTGTCTTCGAGGTCGATACGGCGGAATTTGAAGCCAAAGTTTTCAGGCGCAGGCTGAAGTGTGAGCGTGACTTGTTCGCCGGTGTGCAGCGAAGTGCCCGTCATGGAGACGGATTTGGCGAGAGTGTGCTGACGATCGGAGGCCATAGTTCGAGACGGGAGGCGCGTTCGTTAGCGTCCGTCCCCGGTGGGGTCAAAGGGAAATGCGGGGGCGGGTCTTGCCCGCAGCTCGTCCTCGTCCTTGTGCTCCCACTCGTCCTCGATCAAAACGTGTGGAGAGGAGACCAGAGGTTCGAGCATCGAAAAGTGAGTTTGAAGGCGGCTGGGAGGTTTGGCGAGCAGGCGAGAGCGCCAGGATTGAGCACGAGGACGAACAGTCGCATGAAGACAAGCCGCTACTGCTTACCGATGCACCACAGATTCCTGTAACCACGGATGAACAGCTGCCCATCGCTCACGGCGATGGAGCCGATGATCAGCTCATTCAGTGAGTTGGTGGCGATGAGCTCAAAGACCGGCCCCGCCTTGAATACGAAGCAGTCGCCGCCCTGGTTGGCCGCGTAACATTTCCCGTCCGCGCTAAGAACGAGCGAGGACCAGTTCTTGGCCGTGGGGCCGGGGCCTTTGAGGCGCTCGTTGTACACCAGCTTCCCGGTCTTCATATCGCGACACTCCACGATGCCGCCATCGGTGAGAATGTAGTGATGCCCCTCATGAATCACGCCGCTGCCGATGCGCTGCTGCACGCGTGGCTCAAACCACACGCGATTCTTTTCCGTCACATCGCCGCTGCCACCCATTTTCACCGCCATCGCCGCGCCGCCGTAGCCGCACATGAAGATGCCCATGTCGTCCACAAACAGCGGCGAGTTATAGACCAGCGGGGTGAGTCCGCCGCAGGTCCACAGCACCTTGCCGGACATCGGATCAAAGGCGCAAGCGCGTCCGGGATAGGACATGAGCAGCTCATCGCGCTGGCCGGCCTTGCGCAGCAGCGGATCACTCCAGGAACCGAGCCAGGTCTTGTTTCCGGCCTCACCTGAGGCACCGCCGGGTTCTTTGTGCTCCCACAGGGTCTTGCCGGTCTTCTTGTCGAAGCAGTACATCACCGTGTTCTCACCTGGGCCAAAGTTCAGGAACACGCGGTCCCCCACCAGCACGGGCGAGGTGCCATTGCCCCAAATGTGATGCTGTTTGCCCAGGTCCGTGCGCTTCCACAGCACCTTCCCGTTCAGGTCGTAGCAAAACACGCCTGCGGAGGCATGAAACACGATCACCCGCTCGCCATCGGTAGCCGGTGAGGCGGCGCAGTAAGGATTCGTGGCATGCGTCAATTCCTTCTCCTTGTAGATCGTACCCGCGTCCCAGAGTTGCTTGCCCGTCTTTTTGTCAAAGCACAGCAGCAGGCGCTTGCCTTCCTTCTCGATGGCCTGCGTGACGAACACCTTATCTCCCCACACCACAGGCGTCGAATTGCCGCGATCCGGCAGCGCCACCTTCCACGCCACATTTTCCTCCATGCCCCACTTCTCCGGCAGCTTGGACTCCGTGGTCGTGCCATCGCCATTGGCCCCACGCCACATAGGCCAGTTGTCGGCGTGAAGAGTCAGCAGAGGGCAAACAGCGAGGAGCAGGGAGAGCGTGCGTTTCATGGTGGCTGGGTTGGTGGCGGGATGAAACGGTCCCCGGCACCTCAAACCTTCACCACGAGTAATGCACCGTGTAAGTGAGCGTCCTCTCATCCCCCGGCTTCAAGGCGACGCGGAACTCGATGGTCTGGGCGTCTTTTTTCTCGAAGGCGTTGGAAGGCTCGCGGATCTCCCAGTTCGTCCATCGGTAGAGGTGCTCGACGACGCGGATTTCGACGGCCTCGTCCTGCTTGCGATTGCGAACTTTGATCTCGAAGGATTCATCGATCCAGTGGTTGCTGGAATCGACTCTGATATTGGTGCGTTTACGCTCGCCGGTGAGGTCCATGACATCGCCTTTTTCAGGAGAGACGACGTTGTAATCGGCCTCCCAACTCATGCCGCCAGTGACATAGCAGAGCTCGGCGTCGAGTTTGGCGGCTTTTTCGGCATGGATGCGCCAGTCGAGCGTGGGCTTGAGGATGGTGTCATCGGCGAGGGCTGGAAAACGCGGCTCGCCGGGGAGGGAGAACTGCAACTGGCCGCCCACCTCGATCACAGGCTGTGAAGTGCCCTGTGCCATGGCCATCTGGCTCTTTTTCATGGCTTCGCACAGCATAGCCGGGATGGTGGGATGGGTGTCAAGCATGACAGTCCGTTCAGAAAGCCATTCCTAGCACGCCGAACTGTCAGATGTGTTCGGCTCTTGCTGTGCAACAACACCTGAGGCCTGCGCCGCCGGACGATCCGGCTGTTTCTTTGTCGTAGGGTGCAGACACGCTCAGCTACGGGCTAGTTTGGCGGCACACACAGCAGAGATGCAGCATGGGTTCTTTGCCATTCGCTCAGCGCCCACTGTCGCCCGGTAGCTGGAGGCCGGTCTTTCGCTCATTCGGGTAGTACTTCTCCCGGTGCATGCGCCGGTGGCCTGCGGGATCAAATCGGCTCCAGGCGGTGTCCAGTTTTTCCCCCGTTCCGGCGCAGCCAAGCAGTAGGCACCATAAGAGAGGCATGAGGAGGCGAAACGCGGCAAACTTCATGCCAACATCTCTTCCCCGCATCCGCAAGGCCGTCCAGCGGCTTCCTCAACACCACTGCAAGTTCGACGAAAGTCCCACGACTTCCGCCACGCAGACAGAGCAACGTACCAACGCCGGAGCGCGGGTGCCCTCACTCGCTTGGAGCTAGAAGGTCGGACTACCAAGATCGGTCTTAACTGGAGACACACAGCCTGATCACGCATTCCCATTTGCCCGTGACCAGTCACGGTTTAGCATCCGCGCCTTATGAAACGCAACCGCCTCGGCCGCACCGGCATCGTCGTCACGGACATCTGCATGGGAACCATGACTTTCGGTCTCCAGGCCGATGAAAAGACTTCCTTTGCCATCATGGACCGCGCCATCGACGCGGGGATCGACTTCTTCGACACTGCCGAGATGTATCCCGTGCCGCCGAGCGCCGAACTCTTCGGCGTGACGGAGCAGATCGTGGGCAAATGGCTCAAAGGCCGCATGCGGGGCGAGATCATCGTCGCCAGCAAGGTCACCGGCCCTGGCCACGGCTGGTTCCGCCCGCCGATCCGCGGCGGCTTCACCGCGCTGGACCGCCGCCAGATCTTCCAGGCCTGCGAGGACAGCCTGCGCCGCCTGCAAACGGATTACATCGACCTCTACCAAACGCATTGGCCTGACCACGGCATGGAGCAGGCCGAAACGCTCGGCGCGCTGACCGATCTCATCGACCAGGGCAAAATCCGCGCCTGGGGCAGCAGCAACGAAACCTGCTGGGGCGTCATGAAAAACCTCTGGGAGGCCGAGAAGCACGGCCTCGCCCGCATGGCCTCCGTGCAGAACAATTTCTCCCTCATCAACCGCCGCTGCGAGAGCGAACTCGCGCAGGTGTGCCGCAAAGAAAACGTCAGCCTCCTGCCCTACTCCCCGCTCGGCGGCGGCGTGCTCTGCGGCAAGTACAACGGCGGCGCTTTGCCCAAAGGCTCACGCTTCACCGACTACATCCAAAACGGCGGCCCGCGCCAGAAACGCATGGCCTCCCGCTTCGTCAACGAACGCAGCCTCGAAACCACCGCCCGCCTCCAGGTCATCGCCGCCGACCTCGGCATCAGCGTCACCACGTTGGCGCTGGCCTGGAGCAAACAGCACGACTTCGTCGCCTCCACCATCGTTGGCGCCACCACCGTCGCGCAGTTTGAAGAAAGCCTCGCCGCCGCCGATCTCGTGCTCAGCGCCGAGACGCTCGCCCGCATCGACGCCATCGACGAAGCGATTCCGAATCCGATGACGGAGGATGGGTTGCGGAGGTTGTGAGGAATCAGCCCAGCAGCCCCGCCCACTCTGCCATGTGCTTCTCCCAAGTCTGAGCCACCACGGTTTCACGAGCCGCCTGGGCCATGGCCTCGCGCTGGGTTTCATCGAGATCGAGCGCCTCTTGAATGCGAGCGGCCAACTCTTGCGACTGTTGAGGATGGTAGAGCATGAAGCCGTTCTCGCCGTTGCGGATGTGATCCACAGCGCCGTCCATGACGGAAACGAGGCCGGGCAGACCACAGGCCATGCTTTGCAGCACGGTGCTGGAAAAGGCGTCATACTGCGTGGGATGCACGAACCAGTCGGCGGCCTGATACAGCTCCACGAGATTGCTGGTGACGGGCACAGTGCGGATCTTCGCGGTAAGGCCGTTGCGGCTGATGAAATCACGCTGCACGGCATTGAGCCCCTTCCCTGCGATCCAGAGCGTCGCTTCGATGCGTTTCATGGCTTCCAGCAACGGCTCCAAACCACGACGGCGATGATTGAGCGAGATGAAGAGCAGCACGGGCCGGGTGCTGTCGGTTTGCAGCTTGCGGCAGAGCAGTTCGCGGACGTTCACACGGTTGTCAGCCGGTTTGAAAAGCTGCGTCTCGACGGGCGGCGGGAGGATATCAAAGCGCTCACCATCGGTGCCGTAGATGCCCTGAAGCTGGGCCGCAACGCGGGCGGAACTGGTGACGAACCGCTTCGTCTCCCGGCCGGTGTAAAGCCTGCGCTCCAGATGCAGCTCAAACAGGTGCTTCGCACTGAAACGCTGCCAGAGCGGGAGCAGGTTGCCGTAGAGGCGGTGAGTACCAGTACCGTTGCGGTGAATGTCCTGCGCACAGGTGCGACCAAAGCCGATGCTTAAATCGACACGCGCCTCGGCAGCGGCACGCGGGGCGAGGCGGTTGAAGTGCCACAGGCGCATCGTAGCTGAACCACGCAGGCGTGGCAGCAGCTCCCAGCGCCCAGGCAGCATCGCGCCGATCTCCGGCGTGGTGAGCGAGGTGATGTACGTCAGCTCATGCCCAGCCGTCGTGAGACGCTTCGCGAACTCGATGAGAAAGGCCTCCACACCCGCGCTGCGGATGATTCGCGGATGGATCAGGGCCAGCTTCATTCTTCATTCCTCACGCTTCAATTTTGCCTCCGCCTCGGCTTCAAACAGGCGGCTGTAGCGATCAAACGTGAAGAACGCCGTCGCCCCGGCGATCCACAGGCCAGGAAAACCGTCGAGAAAGCCGCGCTTCAGCACATAGGCCCGCACAAAGCGCCACCAGGGCCGAAACAGCGTTTGCAGCAGCGACCAGCGCTTTCCTTTGTTTTGCTGCGTCTGGAGAAACACGTTTGAGTAATGCACATGCTTCACGAGGTAGTGCTGGATGTTTTTGAACGAGTAATGCAGCAGATCACCCTTCAGCGTGTTGCAGGGTCCATCGACATCGAGCCGCTCATGCACCTGCCCGCCGCCATCGGCGGCCCAGCGGCTCTTATCTCGGCGGAAGAGGCGCACTTTGCGGTCGGGATACCAGTCACCATGATGAATCCAGCGGCCCATGAACCACACGAGACGGGACATCCACGCGCCGTCATATTTTTGATCGTCGCCGCTGGCAAAGAAGCGCTGGATTGACTCACGCAACTCCGGCGTGAGCACTTCATCGCAGTCCAGCGCGAGAATCCACGGCTGCGAGCAGAGGGTGAGGCAGTGGTTCTTCTGCGCCGTGTAACCGAGCCAGTCCTGATGCACAAATTTCACCCCAAACTCCGCCGCGATCACCGCCGTGCGGTCGGTGGAGCCGGAATCAACGATGATGATCTCCTGCGCTAAATCCGCCGCACTGACGAGGCAGCGGCGCAGATTGGCCTCCTCGTTCTGGGAGATGATGGAGATCGAAAGCGGCAGCCGTGTCATGCGTATGGCGACTTTCGCGAATCCACCGCCGGTGCCAAGCGGGAAAGCGAAGGCCTAGAGCATTTTAAATAATACTATAACCGCAAGAGGCAAAATAACCCATCGCATCCTTGGCTGTGATTTTTGAGAATGCTTTGCTGATGGCTGCATCGAGTTCTTCGGGCGTGCGTGCTTCGTAGCTGCGCAGCAGTGC
>JAPLUL010000179.1:0-1576 GCA_026397635.1 Verrucomicrobiota bacterium
GCTTGCCATAGGCAATGATGCCGAAGTGCGGAACCTCGGTGTGGCGCGTCTTGAGGCGGCTCCAGCACCAGCGTGTGGTGATGCTCAGCACGGATTGGGCCAATGCACTCAGGTCATCGGCTACCTGCTCAACGGTGATGCGTCCCTCCACATCGCGTGCAAGCGTTCTGAACACCTCTGCATGGTGAGCGCGACGCAACAGGTTCAACAGGCTTTCGTCATCATCTTCTCCGCTACCTTGGAGTGCCTGCAGGCGGCGTTCCAAATCGGCTTCAAAGACAGCCGGATCGAAGCGCTCGTCCAGAATGCGACTGTCTGCCAGCTCGTCGATGACGCCCGGGTGTTTGAGCAGGTACCGCGCAGGCCACCGCGCTGCGCCCAGCATCCGCAATAGGCGCTCATGGACTTGCGGTCGCTCCAACAACATAGCGAGGTAGCTTTCCCGCCGAAGCAAGGGCTCCATCCAATCGGCTAGCCTCACGGCAGCGTCTTCCGTCGTTCTGCCGTCTTGCACCCACTGCGCCGTACGATGTACCAAGCGCGCAAGACGCTGACGCGACTCCTCTTTCAGTGCAAGCACTCTGGGGTGCGCGCGCCAAGCAGCAATACGCTCTTTGAAGCTGCCGCTCAAAGCGTCCAAGGTGGCATCGAAGTCGTATACCTCGGCTTTATTTTTTCCGGTGCAACCTTTGCATTGAGGCTCGCCACCACCCAGTAGCGCATCGAATTCCTGCGCCACCATTTCGCGATGCCGGTCCAGCTCTCGCAGCAGGGCACTGCTGTCCGGGAGTTCCATGGAACGGGCTATCCAGAGCAGGTCGGATTCTTCTGTAGGCAATACATGGGTTTGCTGGTCATCCAGGTACTGGATACGGTGCTCCACTTGGCGCAGAAAGAGGTAGGCCTCTGCCAGCCCGGTGGCGGTAGCTTGAGGCATCAGGCCGGCTTGCACCAGGCGCTGCAGAGCGCTGACAGTGGGCCGGGTACGCAGGTCCGGATACTGACCGCCGCGTACCACTTGAAGCAACTGGACGGTAAATTCGATTTCCCGGATGCCCCCGCGGGACAGCTTGACGTCATTGCTGCGCTCCGGCCGGCCGGCACTGCGCTTTGCAGCATGCTCCCGGATCTGGCGGTGCAAGATCCGCAATGAATCAAAAACGTTGTAGTCGAGGTAGCGCCGGAACACAAAGGGCACTACCACTCCCCGCAACTGCAACGCAGTAGCTGAGCCTACCGCCGCTGCCGGCGCAACGACCCGGCTTTTTAGCCAGGCAAAACGTTCCCATTCCCGGCCTTGTACATGGAAATACTCTTCCAGTGCGCCGAGTGATACCGCCGAAGGGCCGGAGTTGCCATTGGGACGCAACGCAAGGTCAACACGGAATACGAAACCATGGTCGGTGCTGTCTCCCACCAGGGCATACATGGCCCGCACCATCTTCCCGAAGAATTCCTGGTTTGAGATGCGCCCTCTCCCTTGCGGGTCACCGCTGGTTTCCCCGTCCTGGTCATAGACGTAGATCAGGTCGATATCACTGGAGACATTGAGTTCGCGAGCGCCTAGCTTGCCCAT
>JAPLUL010000071.1:0-41493 GCA_026397635.1 Verrucomicrobiota bacterium
GCCTCGCTGCTGCGCCTCGTCTCCGCACTGCTCTGCGAGCAGAGCGACGAGTGGAGCACCGGCAAAACTTACCTCAACATGAACCCCGCCGAACCATCCCTTACCTGATCGCCACTTTTACAGAATAAAAATTGCGCCGCCTCTTCTAACCTCTGCGGTGCAAGAATGCTGGGGGCGGCATGAACGAAAACGATCGCTGCCCTCAAGCGAGTCAAAAAGACAAATCGAAGCAGCATGCCGAACCGTTGATTTCCCAGAGGTTTGCACCGCAAGAGATCAGAAGGCCGCAGAGAATATCCTTTCAAAATTGCCTCACATCACGAACGGAAAATGAGTGAAAGTGACATTTGAGACAAAACCGGAGCTTTCCCTTTTGTATCGCCCGTGTGGTTTGTGACGCTTGAGTCTTGTGGGTCTCTTGGCAGAACAGATGAGTTCAAGCTCCAGTCTATTTCCGTGAACGAGTTCCTTTGCCACTTCGCCTGTATCATTGCTACGTAATCAGCGTGGTCTCACCATACACCTGAATGCCCGCATAGATAAGGCAACAGGTATCACTCAAAGCGGCTTATGCTTCACCCAACGCAAGATCACCTGCTGGTTCCACTCCTTCATGACATCACTCGAAGAGAGGCGGAAGGTTTCTCGCGCCGTGGAGCACGCGCAGGATTTCGACTTCGTCAGACAGCTCACGGTAAAAGAGGAGGAAGTTGGGATATTGTTGGGAAGGCAGAAAACGGATGCCTATAAAACGAGCCGCGCTGAACCGAGGTCGTACCCCCAAGTCTGGCTGATGCCCAAGACTCTCTGCGGTCTCGAGTATGTCGTCCCGCACAGCCTCGGCGGCCATGGCATTGTCCTGGCGGATATAGCTCACGATCTCCTCCAGGTCATCCAACGCGACGGGATTCAATACGACCGGCTTCATGTGGTCTGCTTGCGTAGCTGGGACAGGGGAATGCGCTGGCCAGGATGGGACAGCGCCACATCCAGCAAGGATTCCAACGCAGGAGAGGCGCGGCGTCCAAAGACGGTCTTTACAGCAGTTTCTAAAGCACGCTCAATGTCGGGGAACTGACCGTTGGTAACTTGTTCCCGGAGCAAGGCTTCGACTGGGGCAGTGAGCGTGGCTGTCATGCTGCGAATCGTATGCCTCAGTCGAGGCGCGGCAAGCAAAGACTCAAGGCATTCACCCAAACAAACTCATCTGCCCAGCGTCCTCATCGCTGCGCGGTTTCTTCCTTGTCTTCGCGGGCACGCTGGTGGCCACGGGGACTTCTTTGACGCTTTCGGCGGGCTGGTGGCCGGATTCGAGTTGTTGGAGGACTTCCTTGGCTCTCGCGATCACGTTTTCGGGGAGGCCGGCGAGTCTCGCGACTTGGATGCCGTAGCTTTTTTCGGCGCAGCCGGGGAGGATCTTGCGGAGGAAGATGATCTGCTGGTTCCACTCCTTCACGGCGACGTTGTAGTTCTTCACGGCGCTGCGGCTTTGCGCGAGCGCGGTGATCTCGTGGTAGTGCGTGGCGAAGAGGCAGCGGGCACCGATGTGGTCGTGCAGGTGCTCGGCGACGCTCCAGGCGATGCTGAGGCCGTCGAAGGTGCTCGTGCCGCGGCCGATCTCATCGAGGATGTCGAGGGAGCGCTCGGTGGCGTTGTTGAGGATGAGCGCGGTCTCGTTCATCTCGACCATGAAGGTGGACTGGCCGCGTGCGATGTCGTCGCTGGCACCGATGCGGGTGAAGATGCGATCGACGAGGCCGATCTCCGCGCTGGCGGCGGGCAGGAAGCTGCCAATTTGCGCCATGAGCGTGAGCAGCGCGGTCTGGCGCAGGTAGGTGCTCTTACCGGCCATGTTCGGGCCGGTGATGAGGATGAGGCGGCTTTCCTCCGGCTCCAAGGTGACGTCGTTCGGCACGAAGCGCTCGCCGCTCGTCAGATTCTGATCGAGCACGGGATGGCGGCCGTCGCGGATGAAGAGATTCCGCGTTTCATTGAGCACGGGGCGCATGTAATTGAAGAGGCGAGCCGTTTCAGCGAGCCAGCCGAGTGAATCGAGCACGGCGATGGCCTCGGCGGTTTCCTGGATGTGGGCGAGGTGCTGCAGCACGCGGCCGCGCAGCTCGATGAACTGCTCGTATTCGAGCGCCTTGCTGCGCTCCTCGCTGCCGAGGATCTTGTCCTCCATGCGCTTCAACTCGTCGGTGATGTAGCGCTCGCCGTTGACGGTGGTCTGCTTGCGGTGGTAGTCGGCGGGCACGCTGCCGACGTTCGCTTTCGTGATCTCGATGAAGTAACCGAAGACGGCGTTGTATTTGATCTTGAGGCTCTTGATGCCCGTGCGCTCGATCTCCTGCGCCTGCAAATCCGCGATCCATTGCCGGCCGAGCGTGGAGGCATTGCGGAGTTCGTCGAGTTCCGGCAGCCAGCCCTCGCGAAAGACGCCGCCTTCTTTGATCTGCATCGGCGGCTCATCGCAGATGGCGCGTTGGATTTCCTGGCAGATGGGGGTGAGGTCGTGGAGGCGGTCGCAGAGCTCAAGGAGAGGCGGTTTGTAACCGCCTTCTTCTGGGGAGCTTAAAAAGCGCCCTTCCTTGATCAGCGTCTTCAGCGTGGGCACGACCTCCAAAGACACCGCCAAAGCCTGCAAATCACGGCCATTGCCGCTGCCCTGACTCAAACGGCTGCTCGTGCGCTCCAGATCACGCACTTCTTTGAGCAGCGTGCGCACCTGGCTGAGGAGCATGGGCTCGTCGAGGAAGGCGGCGATCATGTCCTGGCGTTGCGTGAGCGTGTCGAGATCGCGCAGCGGGTGGAGGACCCAATGGCGGAGCTTGCGGCCGCCCATGGGCGTGCAGGTGCGGTCGAGGGCGCTCAAAAGCGTGTGCGCGTTGCCGCCACGGGCGCTGACGAGCTCAAGGTGGCTCTGGCTGGCGGCGTCGATGAGCACGACGTCGTTGGTTTGGCCGACGCGGAGGCGCTGGATGTGCTCGACACTGCGGCGGAGCTGAAATTGCAGGTATTGCAGGATGCCACCGGCGGCGCAGATGGCGGCGTTCATGCCGGTGCAGCCGAAGCCATCGAGCGACTGCACTTTGAAGTGCTGCGTAAGGCTGTGCTGGGCCTGATCGAGCAAAAACAAGTAACTCTCCACCGCCTGCGCACAGGCCGGACTGCCGAGGGCGTCGATCACGTCGCGCTGATCGTCACTGTGGAGGATTTCGCTGGCCTGGAGGCGCTCGAGTTCATCCGCGAGCTCGGTGGTGTCCTTGAACTCGGCCACTTCAAATTCGCCCGTGGTGTGATCGACGTAGGCGAGGCCGAATTTTTTGCCTTCGCGAAACACCGCCGCGAGGTAGTTCGGGCGGTTCGAGTCGAGCAGGTTGAGGTCATTGATCGTGCCGGCGCTGAGGATCTGTGAGACCGCCCGTTCGACGATTTTGCCCGGCACGGGATCGGTGGTCTGCTCGGCGATGGCGACGCGTTTGCCGGCCTTGATGAGCTTCGCGATGTAGCCCTGCGACGAATGATGCGGCACGCCGCACATGGGCACCGCGTTGCGTTTCGTCAGCGCCACATTCAGGATCGGCGAGGCGACCTTCGCATCCTCGAAGAACAGCTCGTAGAAGTCGCCGAGGCGGAAAAACAGCAGCACATCCTCCGGAAGCTCCCGCCGGATGGCGAGGTATTGCTTCATCATGGGAGTGGTGGCGGCGTCGGACATGGGGTGGGATGGTCAAGAGGTCGTCAAGGAGGTCAAGGAGTCAAGATTCCGGTCAAGATGCATGTCACCGGAAGTGAGGCTTGATCGCGGGAAGGGTTCTTGCCAAGATAACGTCATGACCCAGAAAAACCGCGAAGCCTTGTTAGATCTCCTCACCCTCTCGATCTATGCGGATGCGCATGTTTCGCTGACGGAAGAGCGGCTGGTGGAGTCGGCATTTATCGCGGAGGGCTGGGATTCGGACTATCCGAAGAGTCTTTTTATCGAGGAGTCCTTTGCCCGTGCTCGTGAGGCGGCGGATAGCGATGATGCGATGTTTGATTATATCAACGAGAAGGCGCAGGTCTTCACCACGAAGACGTCTCAAAAGGAAGTGCTGGGGGTGGTGAAAAACATCCTCAAAGGCGATGGCGTGACACCGGAGGAGAACGAGTTTTACAGCTTGCTCGTGCAGGCGCTGCCGAAGCCGACGAAGTAAGGGTCTGTGGGTGGTTGGCGGTTCTCAGTTCTTCGTTTTTTCGAAGAGGAAGCGCAGCATCACGAACATGAGCAGTGTGAACGTCACGGCGGAAGTGAAAGCGATGGCGAGCGTTGCGGTGGGCGGTAGTCCTTTGCGCAGAGCCATCACGCCACCCCAGCCAAATCCGGTGCCGAACGAGATGATCACGCGCACACTGGCTTTCCTGCCCCAGCCTTTGAAGCCCGTTTCAGCAGGAGCGCCTTGGTTGATGAAGGCACCCACGATCAGCGACACTTGAAACACCGAGGCGATGACTGAGACGATCCACAGAAACTGTGGGTGGGTGAGCAAACTCATGGTGAGGTCTGGATGTCGAGTTCACAGTCCTGGCGGACGTTCGGAGGCCTTGCGCAGAGCCTTGGACTGTGCAGGCGGTGCGGCGGGGTCGAAGTACTCCCCGCCGACGACTTGCGCTCCATCACGCGTCATGACGAGCGTGGGCCGGTTGCCTTGCGTGTCACGGTAGTAGCTGCGTTTGTACAGCTTGCCGTCAGGATTGATGATGGCGTGACAGCAAATCTGTGGCTTGGCGAGGAAGAAGATGTGCAGCTTGTTTTTGGCGTCGATGCTGATCTGCGGCTGCACCGCCATGTTGACGGGGCCGAGCAGGAAGGTGGCGAGGTAGGCACCGCTGCGCTCATCTGCGATGCGGCAGTAGAGCTGCAAAATGTCCAGTTCACGAAACAGGATGACTTGGTAGCGGCGTGCGCGGCCCGCGTTCTGATAGCCCTCGGGCACGCCGTAGGGCTGGTCGAACATGTTCGGCTTCGCGTCCGTGGTGGTCATGCGCTCGCGGTTGGAGGCGTAAAACTGACCGCTGATGGGGTGCAGCACATTGGCGACCAAATGAAAGGTGCCGAGATCGGAAGTGGCGTAGCCGCCGGAGAGTTCAACGGTATGTGCGGTGGTGCCGCCGGCCTGCAGCCGGATCGGCGACTCCGAGCCGATGGTGATGGGTGAGAGCACTCGGCCAGTGGATTGCGTGATCTCAAAATGCAGCCAGTCGCGCGCACCATGGCCGCCGAGGATGACATCAGCACCGGAGCGATTGATGATGGTAACGGTAGCGACCACTGGCTCGCCGGTGAGGTACTGATCTTTCGATAAGGCCAGGTTGGTGACGTACTGCGCCCGGGCGCTGGAGGCGCATAGGCAGAGGATCAAGAGCAGCAAGTAGCGGTTCATGGCGGTCAGGATTTCGGTTTGGCGGGAGGCGCGGAACTGGAGGCAGTGCGGAAGCCGCGGGCGAGTGTAGCCTCGTTTGCGGATTCTGGAAAGCGTCGGTCGGTGAGAAGCTGGTCATTGGACTTCACCCCGAAGTGCCCACCGCGCACGACGGGTAACTTGATGTCGATGAAATCGGGATGCGCGGGCCACTCGCCATCCTGCGTCTCGCCGCTGGTCCATTCGCTGACATTGCCGGCCATGTCACACACGCCGAAGGGGCTGACATCCTTGGTGACGCGCGTGATGGGTGCCCAGAGGTTGTAGCCGTCGATCTTGCCGCCACGGCTCTTGGGCGTGGCGTTGTAGTCGTCGCCGAGATTCGCGGCGTTGTTAAGCGGTTGCTTGCCCCAGGGGTAGCGAAGGCCTTTCTCTCCACGGGCAGCTTTTTCCCACTCCTGCTCGGTGGGCAGGCGCTGGCCTTTCCATTTGGCAAAGGCATAGGCGTCCCACCAGTCCACCTGTGTGACCGGGGTGTTTAGGGTGATGCCCTCATCGTTGAAGGTGGCCCCGGACTTCGCTGCCGCGTAGGAAGACGGCCACTGCGGCGGTTCATGAGTGGCCTTGGTCTTGGGCTGAAGCGGATGATCAAAAGCGCCGGGCTTGGCGGTCTCCAAAGCGGCCAGAAACGCTGCGTACTGGCCGATGGTAACCTCGTGCTTGCTGATCCAGAACTCTGGCAGCCGCACTTTTTCGTTTTTCTGGTACTCAAACTCACCCGCAGGGATGCGCACCATCTCGAGTGGCCGCACCGCGCCCCCAGAGCCTGATCCGAAGTTTGCACCGTTCATCAAGGCACCAAGCGCGGCGATGACGATCAGGATCACGACCACCGCCGCCCAGACCCACCACGGTTTGCGACCACGCACTCCTGCGGGCAGGCTCTCCGCCTCGATCTTGCGCACGATGCTGCGTTCACGCATGTCATCGCGCAAATCGTCCAGGGAGGCCAGCAGGCGGGTCCAGTCATGGTTCGCCTCGGAGAGTGATTGCAGCAGCCCACGCGCCTTGCCCTCGGCGGTGACGGGACGCAGCAGTTCCAGAAAGGCTCGCACATCGGCCCGGGCCTCGCGTTTCTCCGCAACCGCCGGGCGGAAGATGTTCACGATGCTGGCCTGGTGCTCGGTGTCGATGTAAATGTCACGCGGTGCCAGGCTGCGGTGGTGGTAGCCGCGTTCGGTCGCGTATTGCATCGCCTCGGCAACGCCGAAGAGAACCTCGGTAAGGCGGCGTTCGCTGAGCGTCTCGTCCGTCATCTCGATCTCCGTCAGGCTGCGGCCACGCGGCAGTTCACGCGTGTAAAACTGCCAGCCGTTTACCTCTCCCGCTTCGTACAAAGGCGCGATGCGCGGATGCATGAGAGAGGCCTTCACACGTTCGCGCTCCTTGAATTTCTCCACGACATCTGACTTCTTCAGATATTCCGGCTTCAGCAGTACCAGCGCCACCGGCCGCTGCACTGCCACCTGCAGGGCGCGGTAGGTTTCAGACTCCTTTTCAATGTAGAGCCGCTCCAGCACTTGGTAATTTCCCAGTACCGTGCCCGTCACCATCACCGGCGGTGCCTGATTCGGCTCCATCGGCTGTGCGAGTAAGGAGCGGATGCGTTCCAGCAGCTTCTCTGGCTTGTAAGGGGCGTCCTTCAGCACCAGCGCGTCAGCGATTTGCGCCTCGAAGCCGCTCAAGTCGTAGCGCGTGGTGAGCAGAACACGCGTGTGTGGAAAGCGGGCTCGCGCCGCGTCACGCAGTTTGAAGCCCGTCTCCTGGGAGGGAAAAATGGCCTCGGTGACGAGGATGTCGAGCGTGTCCGTCTTTGCGATCCATGCCGCAGCCTCCTTGGCCTCTGGAAAATCGACAATGGTGAACCCGGGGAGATTTTCCCTCAGCCAAACGATGCGTTGGCCGCTCAGGGCGGCGTTGGAATCAACAAACAAAAGAGTCATGCGTGCTTGTGGCGATCACCTCCCCATCGGTGGCAGGAGCGGGTTCACACCGGCGGGCGCGGAACCCGGTGCGGAGCCGAACTCCAGGAGATCGCGGGGCTCGGCGGCCACATCCTGGAGTTTGTTGTTATAGTAGAGACGCAGCATGTAGCCGTAATACGATCTGCGGCCATGCTGCTGAATTTCGGCGGCGGATAGTGCGGGCAGGTGATACACGACATCCAGCGTCTCCTCGCCGCTGCCGCTCCAGTCCACCGGGGCGGACTGCCATGTTTCGACCGGCTCCGGCGCGATGCTTTGCGCCACTTGTGCTCCGTTCACCCGGTCAAAAAAGAACACCTCAAGGTTGACCGCTTTGCCATCCACCGGCTGGCTGCCCGCTCGGGAGATTGGCACGCGCACCGTGTAGCGTTCCCCGATGTTCACGGAAAAATCACGCGCCACTTGGCAGGCACCGAGGCGCAGGTTCTTCTCGCCTTCCAAGCCATTGGCACCTGGCGTCGCTAGAGCTAGGGGGGCGTATGTGGCCGCAGGCCCGGCTCCGAGACGGCGGGAGGCCAGCTCAAAAAAGCTGCCCGCGTTCGTCTCTCCGAGAAGCTGGATGCGCCGCCAGGAGTCCGTCGCCTTCGTGGCCACGCCCATCTGCTCGTAGGTTTGCGCGATCTCCGCGATGATCGCCGGATGATCTGGGGTCAGTTCGTCGGCCCGCTTGAGCATTTCCAGCGCACCCTGCATGTCGCTCATGCCACGGATCTCCTTCGCCGTGGTGACGACGTAATTCACGTCCTTCAGCAACTGCGTGGCCGGGTCGGGTTTGAAAGCGGGTGCCGGCGCTGGTGTGGAAGGCGGCGCAGCAGGTCGAAGTGCGGGCGGCTGACTGGAGGTGACCGGTGCGGGCATCGGTGCCGGTTGAGGAGTCAAAACAGGAGCCGGATTCGTCTGCTGGAAAGAGCCAATCGGCGGCGGAGCGTTCGAAACCGGCGTGGCAGTAGCCGGAGCAGGGGGGGCAGCCAGGGTGCCCGGCAGCGGCGGTGCCAAAACTGGCGCAGGCATGGCGATCTGGCCAATTTCCGGCACCAGGCCCGCCTGGGGCTGCGAAGTCGGCAAAACAGGCTGCTGAGCCGACGCCGATAATGTTTTTGCAGATTGTTGGGTCGTTAGAAGCCTCACCGCGAGACCGATCTGCACCACAGCCAGCAGGCAGAGCGTGCCCCACGCCGCTGCAGAGGCACGTTCGCGGTCAGGGGCGAGAATGGTAGAAGGGGGAGTCACAAGTTGCTGGAAAAGGCGCTTATGGTACGATTTAGGCCTTCTAGTGTCAATGCTTCAGGGTTCTTCGTTCAAAATGCCGGAAGGTTCTGCCCTTCCGCTGTTCGTTCATGCCTTGGAAACGTCACCGCATCACCGCCTGTGTGATTTTTCTTTCTCCCCGGTCGAAATCGCGGCGCAATTGTGCCAGCGAGAAGATTTTGTCTGGATGGATTCCTCGCTGCCCACTCCGGGAGCCATCTCCGTGCTCACCGCCGATCCTGTGGAGGTCTTGCAGGGCCACATCGACCACGACTGGGAAAAAGTCCGCGCCGCCCTGCGCACTCCCCGTGCCTCGGCGGGTGGTTTGTACGGCTGGGTCGGCTACGACGGCCATTTCACCTTCGGCATCTACCCCCACGGCCTCGTTTACGATCACGACACCTCCCGCTGGTACGAATTCGGCCATTTCACCTCGCACTTCTCACCTCTCACCTCGCACCAAGTCGCCGCCGCTCCCCCACTCCACTTCGAGCCCCAAGTCCCCCGCGAGGACTTCATCCGCAGCGTCCAGCGTGCGCAGGACTACATCACCGCCGGAGACATCTACCAGGTCAACCTCTCCTACCCCTGGAAAGCCGCCTGGCCGCCAGACGCCGACGCCTTGGCGCTGTATTTGAAACTGCGCACCGTTTCTCCCGCACCGCATGCCGCCTTCATGCGACTGGCCGGCACCACCGTCCTCTCCGCCTCGCCCGAGTTGTTTTTAAACATGCGCGGCTCCCGCATCGCCACCCGTCCCATCAAAGGCACGCGCCCGCGGTTTGTCGGCGATCCCGCCCGCGACAGTGCCGCCGTGCGTGAACTCACCGGCTCCGCCAAAGAACGCGCCGAGCTGCTCATGATCACCGATCTCGAGCGCAACGACCTCGGCCAGGTCTGTGAGTTCGGCAGCGTCGCCGTGCCCGAGCTGTGGCGGGTGGAAAGCTTCGCGCAGGTGTTTCACCTCGTTTCCACCGTCACTGGCACACTTCGGCCGCATGTCGATCACGTCGATGCCTTCCGCGCCTGCTTCCCCGGCGGCAGCATCACTGGCGCGCCGAAAAAACGCGCCACCGAGATCATCGCCGAGCTCGAACCCCATCCCCGCGGCCTCTACACCGGCGCCATCGGCTGGTTCGGCTTCGATGGCCGCAGCCAATGGAACATCGCTATCCGCACTGCCGTGCAAAAGGGCGATGAAATCACCTTCCACGTCGGCTCCGGCATCGTCGCCGATTCCGTGCCCGAAAAAGAGCACGAAGAGACCCTGCACAAAGCGGCGGGGATTCTGGCAGCGGCTTCGTGATAAGCCGCGAGTCGCGAAGCGTTTGTTCCCCCCTCATGAAGCGCCTCACCTTTCTCGCCCTAGCCCTCACCGGCCTTTTTTGCACGATGATCCACGCCGCCGATGACTCGCGCGTCTATGAACTGCGCATCTACACCTGCCACGAAGGCAAGCTCGACACGCTGCTGGCACGCTTCCGCGACCACACCTGCAAGCTGTTTGAAAAGCACGGCATGGGCAACGTCGGTTACTGGGTGCCGGTGGACGAGGAGAACGGCTCGAAGACCACGCTGATCTATGTTTTGGAGCACAAGAGCCGTGAGGCGGCGAAGGCGAGCTTCAAGGCTTTCGGCGCGGACCCCGAGTGGAAGGCCGCCGCGAAGGCGAGCGAGGCCAACGGCAAAATCGTCGCCAAGATCGAGTCCATCTTCATGTCACCGACCGATTACTCGCCGCCCCTGACCGTTGCCAAGGGCGACAAGCCGCGCGTATTTGAGATGCGCACCTACACCACGCCCGAAGGCAAGCTGAATGACCTGCACGCCCGTTTCAGCAACCACACGATGAAGCTCTTCAGCAAGCACGGCATGAGCCACCTCGCCTACTGGGTGCCGACGGATGTGGACAAAGGCGCGGGAACAAAACTGATCTACATCCTCTCCCACGCCAGCAAGGAAGCCGGCCTCGCTTCCTTCACCGCCTTCCGTGCCGATCCTGATTGGATCAAAGCCAAAGCGGAGAGCGAAAAGAACGGCCCACTGACCATCCAGCCGCAGGCCGAGGGCGTGAAGAGCGTCTATCTGAAAGCCACGGACTTCTCGCCGATTCAGTAAAGCCTGGAAAAGGCAGCGTGGCCTACGGAACCCACGGAATGTCCCAGATTGGCGGCCAAGGAGCGGAGGAGCGAAGAGGCAGCATTTGTCATTCGTACCTCGGCTGCTTTGCCTCTCTGGCCCACGGCGGAAAAACGAGCCATCCCCGATCCCGATCCTGTGAATTCCGTGTCTTCCGTTCGCAGTCATTTCCCGAGATTTTCCTCTGTGCAGCCCTTCGGCAGACAGATTTTTTCAGGTTTCTGTGTCGCACCTGCGTCATTCGGCGGCCAGACCGTGACCTCAGCCGTCAAGGCGCAGGCTTACGGGGCACATCTCTGTTTAAAGTGACTCTATGGCGCTAAATTCGGTGCTGGAAGCCGAAAAATCGAGGTTTTCGGCCGGTTTCGGTCGGGAAAACCCGCGTTGACAGGTCCGGCTAACTCGACACCATCGCGGCCCCTCTACCGGGCCCCCCATCCGGCAGAGCGCGCCCCAACAACCCAACCAGCGATTGAACCAACCCATTCTCCTGTGCCTCCTTGCGTTGGGCGCCACGGCTTTTGCCGAAGAGGTTAAACCCTCAGCCACAACGCCAGCCGGTACTCCAGGCCAGGTGATCGCGGGTGTCAAAACCACCGCTTACACCCACACCGAGAGTGATCACATCGAGTATGGCCCCCGCACAGCGGTCGGCACTCTGCTCAAGCACGGCCAGGTCCGCAGTGCTGCTGCTGACTGGTCCATTTACCCGGTGGGCACCGTGTTTCAGATCCAGGGTGATCCCTCGCTTTACATCGTGGACGACTACGGCTCCGCCCTCGTCGGGACGAAGACCATCGACCTCTACAAGCCTTCGAACCGCGCCATGAATCTCTGGGGCACCCGCCATGTGACCATTCGCGTCATCAAGTGGGGATCGTTCGCCAAGAGCCTCGCCATCCTCAAGCCCCGGGCCTACAAGGCTCCGCACGTCCGCAGAATGGTGGCCCGCATCGAGTCCCGGCCCGCCTGATCAGCCCAGCACGCTGTCCGGCACCCGGGCCATGATGCGCCCCTCGGGGTCACGCACGACGATTTTGCCGTGGATGATCTCTGGAGGGTCGCTGATGCCCTTGGCGTAATCCTCCGCCAAGTCTTTGCTGCACCCCAGGGATTGGCGAATGCGGGTGGCGAGCGTTTGCAGGTTGGGAGAGATCATGATTGGCTCCCATAAGGCCGCCCGCCGCCAAAGTCGCCTTCGGAAATGGTGAAAGTCGTTTTCTTATCGCCAAGCCGGACGGTGTTTCTTTATGATCGTCGCCCGATCATGGAAACGCCGCTCTCCCCCCTCGACTTCGCCCGCCGTGCCCGCCGCCTTTACGCCGACCGTGAAGCGGTGGTGGATGGCAACCTTCGCTTCACCTACCGCGAGTTCTTTGACCGCTGTGACCGCTGGTCCGCCGCGCTGCAAAAGCTCGGCGTGCAGCCCGGAGAACGCGTCGCCACCATCGCGCCAAACACGCATTCTCATTTAGAGGCCTTCTACGCCGTGCCGCAAATCGGCGCGGTCATCGTGCCGATCAATTTCCGCCTCACCGCCGCCGACTTTGCCTATATCTTGAACCATAGCGGTGCCCGCGTCGTCTGCGTGCATGCCGATTACCTCGACGCCGTCGATTCGATCCGCGATCAAGTGCCCGGTGTGGAGCACTTCATCGCGTTTTCGGGCTCAAAACCCGGCTGGATCGACTACGAGGCCACGCTGGTCGCTTCCGCGCCTGATTTCACGCCTGGCGAGGTCGTCGAGACCGAGATGATCGCGCTCAATTACACCAGCGGCACCACGGCGAACCCGAAAGGCGTCATGGTCACGCATCGCAACACCGCGCTGAACATCATGGGCCACCTCATGCACACGCGTATCACGGCGGCGGATCGTTACCTGTGGGTACTGCCCATGTTTCACGCGAACGGCTGGTGCTTCGTGTGGACGATCACCGCCGTCGGCGGCCGTCACGTCTGCATTCCGAAGGCCGATCCACGGCTCATCTTTGAAACCATCTCGCGTGAAGGAGTTACGCTGCTTTGCGCCGCGCCCACCGTGCTCATCAGCATCGCCAACGTGCCGGATGAGGTGCGAAAAGGTGCCCCGCGCGGAGTTCGCGTCTTCACCGCCGGTGCGCCGCCCGCCGCAGCCACCATCGAGAGAGTGGAAGGCGAACTCGGCTGGGAGATCACGCACGTCTATGGCCTTACCGAGGTCTCGCCCATCGTCACCATCAGCGAATCACGTCCCGAGCACGCCGAACTCGATCCGACTGTCCGCGCCGTGATCAAATCACGCCAGGGCGTCGAATACCTCGCCAACGCCGAGGTCCGCGTCGTCGATGATGAAGACAACGAAGTCGCCCAGGACGGCACTGCCATGGGTGAGATCATCATTCGCGGCAACGCCGTGATGAAAGGCTACTACAACGACCCTGCCGCGACGGAGAAGGCCATCCGCAATGGCTGGTTTCACAGCGGTGATGCCGCCGTGGTCCATCCCGACGGCTACATCGAAATCCGCGACCGCTGGAAGGACATCATCATCAGCGGCGGCGAAAACATCTCCTCCGTCGAGGTCGAGGGCACCCTGCTGCGCCATCCCGCTGTTCAAGAATCCGCCGTCGTCGGTCTGCCGCACGAAAAATGGGGCGAAACGCCGCAAGCCTTCATCGTCCTCAAACCCGGTGCCGAAACCACGCCCGAAGCGCTGCGCCTGTTCTGCCGCGAGCACCTCGCCCACTTCAAAGTACCGCACGGCTTCGAGTTCGTCACCGAACTGCCGAAGACAGCGACCGGCAAGATCCAGAAGTATGTTCTGCGTGGCGGCCGGGCAAACATCGCTCGGCAGTGACCGCTCACTTCACCACCACACCCGGCTCGCCCACTTCCCAACCGAGCCCAGCGGCGCGAATCGCGACGGCGGTGGCGTTGTCCGGCCATTCGGCGCTGAGCTGATCTTTGAAGTAAGTCTCCCAGGTGATCCATTTGCCATTGATTTGAGCCTGCATCACCCACCAGCGGGTTTGCGACATCCAGCGAATGTCGCTGTGCTGCCAGGCCACGGTCAACTTGCCCCCGGGCGTGATTTTGCCCACCACGGGCGCTGGCAGCGTCGATTGACTCAGCCACGGAGAAGCGGGCGGGATCGCATGCGTGATGTAGGCACGCTCCTTCGTGTAAGTGCCGATCTTGCCGAGATCCTTGTGCAGCGAGTCGAAGTTCCAGTGGAAGTGTCCCGGCGTCATTTTCAGGCCGCGTTCGCGCAAAACACTCATCTGACGCAGGATCTCGCCCGCATTGCGGTCGTCGCCGATTTTCGAGGTGTACATGCCCGGCCAGATGTGGCGGCCCTGCGTGTTCTGCTCCAGCCACCAGTCGTAGTAGGTGATGAAGCCGAGCTTGGGCCGGTCAATCGTCCAGTAGAGCTGGGGCGTGAAGTAATCCACCCAGCCCTGCTGCAGCCACTTCTTCGAGTCGGCGCCGAGATCCTCATACGGATCGAGTCCGCCGCCGGTGCCCTCGGGATGATTCGGCCGCCACAGCCCAAACGGGCTGATGCCGAACTTCACATGCCGTTTGATCGCCTTGATGCCCTCGTAGGTGGCCTGCACGGTCTGGTCCACGTTTTGCCGGCGCCATGCCGTGAGTTCCAGCGTGCCACCGGCGGCCTTGTAGCGCGCATAAGTGTCGCTGTCGGGAAACTCGATCTTCTTCTTCGCCGAGTCGGTGATCGGATACGGATAAAAGTAATCGTCGATATGAATGCCATCCACGTCGTAGCGCCGGGTCACGTCCAGCATCACCGCGATGGCCTGTTGCCGCACTTCCGACACGCCGGGGTCCATCCACCAGTCGATGTTGTATTTCATCGTCCACTCCGGGTGCGCCCGGCGCATGTGCGTGGCGCTCGGCGCGTGCTTTTCACCCGCCAGCGCCCGGTAAGGATTGAACCACGCATGCAGCTCCATCCCGCGCTTGTGCGCCTCCGCCACCGCGAACTCCAGCGGGTCCCAGCCGGGCGATTTGCCCATCTCTCCGGTCAAAAACGGCGACCATGGCTCAATTTCCGAGGCATACATCGCATCGCCCGCCGGGCGGACTTGGAAGATCAGCGCGTTCAGCCCCACGTTTGCCGCGGATTCGATCAGCGTGAGCAACTGCTGCTTCTGCTTCGCCACCGGCAGCCCCGGCTCCGAAGGCCAGTTGATGTTCCGCACCGTCGCGATCCACGAACCGCGCAGCTCACGTGCTGGCGGTGGCACGCTCGTTTGAGCCTGCAGCGTGACGGCCAACAGCCAGGAGATCAAAAGCAGGAGTTTTAGGCGCATGTGCGGCAAGAAAACGCCGCGCGTGCGATGTGTCGCTGAAATTTTCCATCCCACGTCGTATTCATGCGCTTCATGCACTTCCGCTCACTCACCATCCTCGCCTTCGCCCTCGTTCTGGCCTCCTGCTCGTCCCTGCGCTCGCCGATTGTGCCGGGGGCGATGCCAAAAGAGCACGGACACCTCGGTGCAGGCGAAGGACCGGCCTGGAAAGATGGATCGCTCTACTTCACGGACGGCAAGCACATCAATCGCATGGGCCCGGACGGCAAAACGACCGTCTTCCGCCACAACGCCTCCAACGGCCTGCTCTTTGACCGCGAAGGCCGCCTCGTCGCCTGCGAGTCCGGCCTGCGCCGCGTCACCCGCACCGAGAAAGACGGTCGTATCACCGTGCTGGCAGATCGTTTCGAAGGAAAGCGCTTCAACACGCCCAACGATCTCTGCATGGACTCCAAGGGCCGGGTTTACTTCACCGATCCGCGCTATGGACCGAGGGAGGGGATGGAGATTTATTCTCCACCGGGCATCAAAGCCAACTACGTCCCCAAACCCATCGAAGGCGTCTATCGCATCGAATCGCCCGGCAAAGTCACCCGCATCCTCTGCGACTGTGCAGAACGTCCCAACGGCATCCTCATCTCGCCGGACGACCGCTACCTGTACATCGCCGACAACAATAACAACACCCACGGCGGCTCACGGAAGCTGTTGCGCTACACACTCGACGAAAACGGCGAGGTGAAGCCCAGCACGCGGAAGGTCATCTTCGACTGGAAGGACGGTCGCGGACCCGACGGCATGAAAAGGGACGCCGCAGGTCGCATCTACGTCGCCGCCGGCACGAACAAGGCCACGGAATACGAAACGACACGCTTCAAAGCCGGCTGCTACATCCTCGCGCCCTCCGGCAGGCTCATCGACTTCATCCCGACCTCTCCCGACGAGTGCTGCAACTGCGCCTTTGGCGGCAAGGACGGCAAAACGCTCTTCATCACCTCCGGCGGCCATCTTTGGAGCGTTCCTCTGCAATGAAAGTGCTCTCCCTCGCACTCTTACTGCCGTCTCTGCTCGTCGCCGAGCTACCAGACATCCAAAGCGTGCCACCAGATCTGGTCGTGCCCGCTTTGAGCGAAGGCACGCCCGCCGCAGGCAAACGCGTTCGTCACGGCCTCAATATCCTCTACCTACCCACCGATTGGAGGCCCGACACGAAATGGCCCGTCATCGTCGAACTGGCCGGAAATGGCGGCTACAAGAACAAGTATGGCGATGTGAGCACTGGCCTGCCAGAAGGCAGCAACCTCGGCTATGGTCTCTCCGCCGGTCGGGGCTTCCTCTGGCTGTGCGTACCGTATTTGAATGCCAAAGGCGATCAGGTCGCCATCACCTGGTGGGGTGACAAACCATCCTACGACCCGCAACCGACGCTCAAACACTTGCGTCAGAGCGTGCAGAGCGTCTGCCGCGAGTTCAGCGGCGATGAAGCGAAGGTCGTGCTCGCCGGCTTCTCACGCGGAGCCATCGCCTGCAACTACCTCGGCCTCCATGACGACGAAACCGCGAAACTGTGGTGCGCCTTCTTTGCCTACAGCCACTACGACGGCGTCAAAAAATGGCCCTATCCCGCTTCCGACCGCGAATCGGCACTCACACGCCTCAATCGCCTCGGTCATCGCCCACAGTTCATCTGCGGCGAAGGATCAAACGCGCAAGACACCGAAGCCTACCTCCGCCCGCTACTCCCCCAAGCCGATCTGACCTTCCTGAGCACAGGATTCCGCAATCACAACGACGCCTGGACCCTGCGGCCGAGTCCCGCCCGTGACCAAGCCCGCGAGTGGCTGAAGCGGGTGACTCAAAAGTAGCTTCAACCCGGATCACTGCATGATCGCTGGGTGGGAAGACGGTGGTTGTGCGTTGAGCAGATCGCCTGCTGGGAGATCAATCCAGAACTCCGCGCCGCCTTCCTCGCAGTTGCGGCAGCCGGTTTGCCCCCCATGAGCAGTGGCGATGGCACGCACGAGACTGAGGCCGAGACCCATGCCGGGCGTGTTCGCGCTGGCGGCGCTGCCACGGGTGAAACGCTGCCAGATTTTCGTCAAATCAGTCGCGCTGAGGCCGGGACCAGTGTCGCGCACGAGGATGCGGTTCTGATCGTCCGTCGTGGCCAGCTCGAGTGTGACAGCGCCGCCGTGTGGCGTGTAAGCGAAGGCATTGTCGAGCAGGTTCGCGACGGCTTGATTGATGCGTTGGCGGTCGAGTTGAACCAAGCGCGATTCAGGCGCTTGAAGCGTGAATTGCAGACCCCGTTCATCCGCAGCGGCCTTGTAGAGGTCGTGCAAATCAGTCAGCAGCTCACGCAGTTCGATGGTTTCGAGGTGGAGCTTCAGCGCCTTGTGCTCACCCGCCCGTGTGGTGAGGATGGTCTGCACGAGATCGGCGGCGCGGTCGATCTCCTCCATGCCGCGTGCGGCGGCATCACGCGCGACGGCGTTTTCGCTGTGGTCATGGTGGATTTCCAAATTGCCGCGAATGCGGGCCAGCGGCGTGCGCAGCTCGTGTGCAAGGTTGTCGTTGGCGCTTTGCAACTCGGAGGTGAGCGCGTCGATGCGGTCGAGACCGTCGTTGAAGGCTTGGGCAAAGGCTTGCAGCTCCGGCACCGCACCAGGTGCGACGAGCCGGGCGTCCGTGCTGCCTTCAGCGAGCTTGCGGGTGCTTTTCATCATGTCCTGCACGGGCCGCAGCACATGGCGGACGAACCACCACAGTGGCAGCAGCATGAAGAGTATGGAGACCAAGCCCGCGAGCCAGAGATCATCGCGAATATGCTCCACATAGGCGCGATCCTCTGCGTCTGTGCGTCCGAACCAGAGAATGTTGCCATCCTTGAGCACCTGACAGCCTGCGAGGAGCTGCTGCTCGCGCCGGTCATGCTCGACGGTGATGAGCAGCGTCTGCGAGGCCTGCAAGTTCGCGGGGGCGTTGTCTGGCCAGCGATAGCCAGCCACAGCGGCCGGGATTTGCTCAAACAGCACGCGACCGTCAGAACTGGTGATGCGCACGGCTTGATCGTTCTCATGACCGCCTGCGGCGAAGACATCTTTGATCTCCTTCAAGCCGTTGCGGTTGTAGAGCACGGCGTACTCGCCCAAATCGTCGAGCACCACGGCGCGTGCGATGCTGCTGAGGTTCTGCTTCATCGCCCAGCCTGCCACGGTCATGCACAGGGTCATGCTGCAGGCCATGAGCACGGTCAGCATCAGACCCAGCCGCCAAGTGGACGGCAGGCGTTCAGGGAACAGCTTGGAGAACATAACCTTTGCCGCGGACGGTTTGTAGATGGGAGAGATGACCTGACACGTCGATTTTCCGGCGCAGACGACAGATCATGGCATCCACGACATTGGTGCCGGGATCAAACTGGATGTCCCAGACTTTTTCGAGCAGGAATTTCTTCGTCAGGATGCGTCCTTCGTTCGCCAACATCACCTCCAGCAGCATCCACTCGCGCGGTTGCAGCTCCACCATGTCATTTTCATGCCGCAGACGGCGTTTGACGGGGTCCAGCGTCCATTTGCCGAGCGTGCGGGCGGAAGTCGCGGGTGTGATGCCGCTGCGGCGTTGCAGCGCCTCCAGCCGCGCCATCAACTCCTCCACAGCAAAAGGCTTTGTCACATAATCATCCCCACCAGCCTTCAAACCACGCACGCGGTCCGTCACATTGTCGCGAGCAGTCAAAAACAGCACCGGCAGGCCAAACCCACGCGCGCGCATCTGCTCCACGACGCTGAATCCATCCATGTCCGGCAGCCCCACGTCGAGGATCACCGCGTCAAAGGCCTCCATCCCCAGCGCGATGAGCGCCGCGCCGCCCTTTTCCCGCCAAGTGCATGAATGCCCCGCTTCGCGCAACCAGATGCCAATCTGGCGGGCGAGTTCGGTGTCATCTTCGACGAGCAGGAGGTGCATGGCGTTCGTGCCAGTATGTTGCACGGCCTTGACGCGGCGGCACCTGATTTGGCCTTTCATTACCAAACGATAACGTGACCCTCGTCCGGGCCTGTGGCGAAGTGTGCCACCATGAAAACCCCCACGCGCACTCCCTGGCTGCCTCTCGGCATCACGTTGCTCACCACCCTTCTCTCGGCCACCGCCCAGGCCGGCTCTGCGGTCACCAGCAGCGACCTCGTCGCTGAAGCGCTCCAAAAGAATCCCGAAGTCCGCTTTTACGAGGCGGAGATCGCCGCCGCTCAAGGTGGTCGTCAAACGGCCGGTCAGCTCGCTAATCCTGAACTCAGCACCGAACTCGGCGGCATGAGCCTCGCGCAGCAAAAGGAAGGCCTGGTGTGGCGTGCGAGCATCTTGCAGGTCTTCGATTTTCCTGGGCGCATGTCCTTGCGGAAAGCCATCGCGGATCGTGACATCACGCTGGCCGAGCTGGGCTTGCAGCAGTTCAAATCCCAGCTCGCCAACGAAGTTCGTGCCCGTGCGGGTGATGTGCTGCTGCTAAAGCGCAAAGAAGACGCGGCACGCTCCGTGCGCGAGCGCTTGGAATCGCTCATCGAAGTGCTGGTGCAGCGCGACACCGGCTCCGTCAGCGCCTTGCTCGAACGCCGCATCCTGGAGGCCACGCTGCTCACCAGTGACCGCACGTTGACCGATGTCTCGAAGCAAGTCCGCGAGGCCACCGCCGCGCTTGCCGTGCTCTGCGGACGTGGCCCCGATCAGCCGATTCAGCTCAGTGGCGTGTTCAGCTCCTTCCCCACCGTGCCACATCTGGAATCCCTCAAGCAGCAGGCCGCGCAATCGAACTTCGACCTCCAGCAAAAGCGCCTCAACGTCGCCAAGCAGGGCCTCAAGATCGACCTCAGCAAATCCGACCGGTGGGGAAACATCACTTTCGGCCCCTACATGGCCGGACAACACGCCGGTGGCACGCAAATCGAAGGCGGCTTCGTCGTCTCCATTCCGCTGCCGCTTTGGAACAAGAACAGAGGCAACATCGCCGCCGAGGAAGCCCGCACGCAGCAGGCAGAAGCGCTTTTGTTGGCCACGCTGCGTGATCTGGAGCGTGATCTTGCCGTGGCGCGTTCGGCTTATCTGTCAGAACTCGACGCGCTCTCCCGCTGGCGTCCCGAGAGCGAAAAACAGTTCAGCGATGCCGCCGCCGAGGCAGATCGCCACTACCGGCTCGGTGCCGTGCCTGCCGCGACCTATGTCGAAATGCAGCGCGGTTATCTCGACGCCATGGATTCGCTCATCGAGTCCCGCCGCAACGCTTGGAAGCACCGCATGGAGATCGAGCGCCTCACCGGCACCGAACTCACCGGCGAGTCCGTCACACCCAGAATCACCAATCGCTGAGCCATGATCTCACTTCATCAAATCCTCCAGCGTCACATTGAAAGCCGGGATGACCGTGCTCGTGACCAGGTCACGACTCGCAAAGCTGCGGCACTCAGCATAGCCAGCACTGCCGGGTACGGTGTAGAGGCTGATCACGCCCGCCTCGGGCTCCACCAGCCAGTATTCCTTCACTCCAGCTTCAGCGTAGAGGCCCGCCTTGCTGCGATCACGCTGCTGTGTGTTGATGGCGATCTCGATTACCAGTTCCGCCGTCGTCGGATGCTTCAAACGAAATTCCGTCCAGTTTCCGGCAAACACGGCGAGATCAGGCTCCGGCTCGGAGCTGCGGCAGGTGATCGGGCGCTCTTTTTCAACAAACATCCCAGGGCCACAGGCTGCTTCGAGGAGCCTGCGGAGACATGCGATGAACCATTCGTGGAGTGGGGACTTGGGCATCTTTTTGAAAATCACGCCGTCCAGCAGTTCCACGTCCTCCCCGATCATGCCGAGCCTGCCCGCTTCGTGGTAAAACTCCACGCTCACCGGGAACACGGTCTGCCTCTCCTCGGGGGTATCAAGCACGGTCATGGCTCCAGCATACACAACCGCGCTGTTTCACGCAATCACAGAGACACACCTTCCCAGCAATGATCAACGCCATCCTCGACTTCTCGCTCAAGAACCGCTTCCTGGTCATCATGGGCTCGCTGCTGCTGCTCGCAGCCGGTGTTTTCTCCGCCATGCACCTTCCGGTGGATGCGGTGCCGGACATCACCAACACGCAGGTGCAGATCAACACCGCTGTGCCCGGCCTCGCGCCGGAGGAGACGGAAAAACTCGTCACCTATCCGCTGGAACTCGCGCTCGCAGGCATCCAGGGCGTGGAGGAATTCCGCTCGCTCACGAAGTCCGGCCTCTCGCAGGTCACCCTCGTGTTTCGCGACGGCTTTGACCTGTTCCGCGCGCGCCAGCTCGTGAGTGAACGTCTCGTGCAGGTCGATCTGCCCGCCGGACTCAGCCCGCAGATGTCGCCCATCAGCACCGGCCTCGGCGAGATCGTCTATTACACGCTCGACTACAAAAAGGACGCGCCGCAGCGCCAGCAAACGCGCGAGCGCCAGCTCATGGACTTGCGTGAGGCGCACGACTACATCGTGAAGCCGTTTTTGCGCACGGTGCCCGGCGTGGCGGAGGTGAACAGCAGCGGCGGCTACGAACGCCAACTCGTCATCCTGCCCAAACCTGAGTCGCTCATCAATGCAGGCATGACCTTCGGCGAACTGGCCGAAATCATCGGTCAAAACGTCGATAATGCCGGCGGCGGCGTCATCGAACGCGGCAATGACCGCGTGCTGATCCGTGGCGTGAGCAAAGTCACGAGCGCGGAGGACATCGCCAACCTGCCCGTCAAGTTCGCCGCAGGCATCGAGCCGCTGCGCGTGAAGGACCTCGCCGAAGTCGGCATCGGCAGCAACGTGCGCACCGGTTGCGCGGTCGAAAACGGCGAGGAAGCCGTGCTCGGCACGGTGATGATGCTCGTCGGCGAAAACAGCCGCATCATCAGCAAGCGCGTCGAAGAAAAACTCGGCGAGCTGCAAAAGAAGCTGCCCGCCAGCCTCGAAATCCGCATTCAGTATGCCCGCAGCGAGGTCGTGGACCGCACCATCGACACCGTGAAGCACAATCTCTTTGAAGGAGCCATTCTCGTCATCGTGGTGCTGCTCGTCCTGCTCGGAAACTGGCGCGCGGCGCTCATCGTGGCGCTCGCCATCCCACTTTCGTTCCTGTTCGCGCTCATCGGCATGACTTTCGGCGGTGTGTCGGGAAATCTGATGTCACTCGGTGCCGTGGACTTCGGCCTCATCATCGACGGCGCTGTCGTGATGGTCGAAAACATCGTCCGCGTGCTCGGCGAGAAGCAGCACGAACTGGGACGCAAACTCACCGCCAAGGAGCGCATGAACGCCGTCCATGAGGCCGGGCAGCAAGTTGGCAGCCCGATGTTTTTCGGCGTGCTCATCATCACGCTCGTTTATCTGCCCATCCTCGCGCTCACCGGCATCGAAGGAAAAATGTTCCACCCCATGGCGATCACCGTCATGCTGGCACTTGGCGGCGCTTTGATTCTCGCGCTCACCTTGATGCCCGCGTTGTGTTCCTTGCTGCTGCGCGGCAACATCAGCGAGAAGGACAATTTTCTCATGCGCTGGGCCAAAGCGGCCTACGCGCCGTCTTTGAGCATCGCCTGGAAGTCACGATGGGGTGTGGTCGGTGGCGTCGCGGTGCTGCTCATCGGCACGGTGCTGCTGTTTATGAACTTGAAGCAGGAGTTCGTGCCCACGCTCAATGAAGGCTCGTGGACGGCGATGGTTTATCAACCCGCCAACACCAGCCTCAAGACCTCGCTGGAACGCTGCATCAAGACGCAGAAGTATCTGGTCGAAAAAGTTCCCGAAGTGACGCGCACCTTCGCCCGCGTCGGCACCAGCGAGGTGGCGACCGATCCCATGTCTCCCGGCGAGTATGACCTCTACGTCTTCTACAAGCCGCAGGCCGAATGGCGCCAAGAAAACGGCAAACCAGTGACACGCGACCGTCTAGCCGAGCTGGTGCGTGAAGAACTCGCCCAGGAGGTGCCAGAGCAGGACTACGACTTCGCGCAGCCGATCCAGATGCGTTTCAACGAGATGCTCGAAGGCTCCCGCGCCGACTTGGCCGTGCGCATCTTTGGCGATGACTACGACACGATGGAAAAGATCGCTGGAGAGGTCAAAACGATCCTCGAAGGCATCGAGGGCACCGACAACGCCGAGTTTGAAAGCCAGGGCCGCGTGCCCGTGCTCGAAATCCGCGTGGACCGCGCCTCCATGCTCAAATTCAATGTCGAAGCTTCTGAAGTGAATGCCGCTATCACCACCGCGATGGCCGGACACACCGCTGGCATGCTCATGGAGAACAATCGGCGGCGCGCCATCGTCGTGCGTCTGCCTGAGACGTTGCGTAACGATCCCGAAATCATGAAAGCCCTACCAGTGCGCACTCAGGACGGCGGTCTCATCACCTTGGGCCGCCTCGCCGACTTCGTGGAAGTGCCGCAGGTCGATGCGATTGGCCGTGAAGACGGACACCGCCGTGTCGGCCTCAATGTCGATCTCGCCGGTGGCACCGATTCCGAAGCCTACGTCAACGCCGCCCGCGAAAAAATCAGAGCAAGCATCCAGCTGCCCGAAGGCTACCGCGTTGATTTCGGCGGCCAGTTTGAGCATCTGCAAGAAGCCCGTGCACGGCTCATGGTCGTCGTGCCGCTCGCGCTGGTGCTCATCTTTGTGCTCATCCACGCCACCTTCAAAAGCGTGATGCAGACGCTCATCATCTACACCGGCATCCCGCTCGCCATCACCGGCGGCGTGCTCGCCCTGTGGATGCGCGACCTGCCCTTCAGCATCAGCGCCGCCATCGGCTTCATCGCGCTGTGCGGCGTGGCCGTGCTCAATGGCGTGGTGCTCATCAGTTGCTTCAACCAGCTCCGCAATGAAGGCCGCAATGCCGAGCAGGCCGTGACCGAAGGCAGTTTGCAACGTCTGCGCCCCGTTTTGATGACCGCCATGGTCGCCAGCTTGGGCTTCATCCCCATGGCCATCAGCGAAGGCGCTGGCGCTGAAGTCCAGCGCCCGCTCGCCACTGTCGTCATCGGCGGAATCGTGAGTAGCACGTTTTTGACACTCTTTCTGCTTCCAGTGCTGTATCGGTGGCTCCTTGGCACTCCCCTGGGTGCTCACACGCGTATCGAAACGACAGCGGAAGCGTCCCACTCACCTGAACTTCAAACCGCACACGTATGAACCCCCGCCCGTTTCTCATTCTTTTCCTCTCTGCCACGCTGCTCCACGCCGAAACCTGGAGCGGGACCGCCCAGATCACCTTCGATGGCACTTCCACACTGCATGCTTGGGGCGGCAAGGTGGCGGCGGAGGCGTTCCAGGCGGATGTCACCATGACCGGCGGCCAGCCTCAGCGTGTGAAAGCCGAGGTGACCGTCAAAGCCGCCAAAATGGACACTGCGGAGCCGAAACGGGATGCGAACATGCTCAAGGCGATGCAAGTGGACAGCCATCCGCTCATCGTTGGCAAGATTGATGCGAAGTTCAGCGAGATCGCCGCTGCCGGCAAGCCAACCAAGCTGCCCATTGAGTTAGATCTGCTCGGCAAGTCGCAAAACGTCACCGGAACGATCTCGAACTGGAAGCTCAATGGCAGGAAGGCCAGCTTTGACCTGGATTTTCCGGTGTCGATGAAAGCCAGCGGCATTAGCGTCCCGGCGGTGCTCATATTCATCCGCGTAGGGGATGGCGTGCAGGTTCATGCTTCGGTTACACTCACTCAAAACTGATTGCCCCATGTCCGCTTACATTCATCACATCGCCACCCGGACACCGGGTTACACCTACAGCCAGGCCTACACGAGGGACCGCCTGAAAAGCTGGACCAGCGATCCCAAGGCAAAGCGGCTCATTCACGCGATCTACAATCGCAGCGGCATCGAGACACGGCACAGCGTCACCGGTGATTTCATCGAAGATGCGGAGGCCACGCTGTTTCGCACGGCGGAGGACGGCACGCTGATCTCACCGAGCACCGGGGCGCGCAACGCGTGCTATGCACGTGAATCACGCAAACTGGCCGTCGCCGTGGCTCGGCAGGCTTTGAATGATGCGCCAGGATTCGCCGCGCAGGATGTCACGCACGTCGTATTCACCTCCTGCACCGGCTTTTCCAATCCGGGGCCGGATTATCACATCATCCGTGAGCTGGGCCTGCGTGAGAACGTGCAGCGCTACACGCTGGGCTTCATGGGCTGCTATGCGGCCTTTCCCTCGCTGCGCATGGCGGCGCAGTTTTGTGAAGCGGATGCCAATGCGGTGGTGCTCGTGGTCTGCTTGGAGCTTTGCACGCTGCACATGCAGGTGAATGACGCGCCGGATTCCATTCTCGCGAACTCGCTCTTTGCCGATGGCGCTGCGGCAGCCATCGTGAGCGCACGAGTGCCAGAGCCGCGCAGCGCTGCTTATCGACTGCACGCCTTTGAATCCGCGCTCGTGGCATCCAGCGAACAGGAGATGGCCTGGGAGATCGGCGACGAAGGCTTCAACATTGTGCTCTCCAGCTATGTGCCGGACATCATCGGGGCCAATATTCGCGCCTTGCTTGGCGGCGTGTTGCAGCGGCAGAATCTCGCCTTCGACAAGATCGACGAATGGGCCGTGCATCCCGGCGGACGCGCGATTTTGGACAAGGTGCAGCAGAGCTTGGCACTGAAACCTGAGGTGCTTAAAGCCTCACGTTCCATCCTGCGAGATTACGGCAACATGAGCAGCGCCACGATCCTGTTTGTGCTCAAGGAGCTGCTCGATGAGGCTGAAAGCGAACCCGCCATGACCTGCGCGATGGCGTTTGGCCCCGGTCTCACAGTCGAAACCGCTGTGCTGGAGCGTCTGGGCTGCACGGTGCCTTCGGCGATGCAGTCTCACCCTGTTGGCGTCACTGACTGATGCCATGAATGCTTCATCAAGGCCGCTCTACACCCCGGCGCAGCGCTGGGTGGCGTTGGGCTATGGTTTGCTGAGTCATGCGTTGTTCCTGGCCTCCATCGTGGTGATGTTTGTCAGCTTGTATCGCGGTTTGTCGTTTGGATTGCTGCATCTGCATGGCTGGGCAGCGGTGATGGATGATGTGTTGCTGGTGACGCAGTTCGCCGTGGGCCATTCGCTGCTGCTGTCGGACAAAGGCAGGCGTTTCATGGCGAAACTCGCGCCACTGAACCTCGGCCGCGATCTTTCGACCACGGTCTTCGCCGGAATCGCCTCGCTGCAACTGCTGGCGGTGTTTTTGCTCTGGTCACCCTCGAACGTGGTCTGGGCCGCGCCGGAAGGCTGGGTCAACAACGTGCTGACGACGTTGTATGCCATCTCCTGGCTGCTGCTGGCGAAGTCGATGAGCGACGCGGGCCTCGACACGCAGATCGGCAGCGTCGGCTGGCGGTCGGTGTGGCGCGGACAGCGGCCAGTTTATCAGCCGTTTGCGCGCACGGGCATGTTTCGCCACAGCCGGCAGCCGATTTACTCGTCCTTCACGCTCATTCTCTGGACCGCACCGGTGTGGACGCTGGATCATCTGTTCATCGCCATCGCCTGGAGCGCTTACTGTGTGCTGGCACCCATCATCAAAGAGCGCCGCTACCTGCGCTGGTATGGCGCGGCCTATGAACGCTATCGGCAGCGCGTGTCGTATTGGTTTCCGGCCAAAGTGCGCTCCATCAAATCTCCCACCATGAAACCCACCGATCATGACATCGCCATCGTTGGCGCAGGACCGGTCGGTTTGTTGCTGGCGGGACTGTTGGGGCAGAAAGGGCTGCGAGTGCTCATCGTGGACAAGCGCACCGAGCCGCTCACGCATTCGCAGGCCATCGGCATCACGCCGCCATCGTTGGAAATCCTCGCGCAGCTTGGCCTTGATGAGGAGTTTGTCCGTCGAGGCGTGCCGATTCGTGACTGTCATGTGCATGGGCAGTCGGGTTATCTCGGCTGCGCGTCGTTCCGTGAGATTCCGGGCGCCCATCGCTACATCCTCTCGCTGCCGCAGCAGATGACGCTTTCGTTGCTGGAGTCCAAGATCGCCCTGATGCCGAATGTCACGCTGCAGCGCGGCATGGCGATCACCCAGATCGAGCAGGATGCCGAAAGCGTGACGCTGAGTGGTGAGGGTTTCACCTCCACCGCCCGCTGGCTCGTCGGTTGCGACGGACATAAAAGCCGCGTGCGTGAGCTGATCAGGATGCGCGGCAAAGGCGCGCCTTATGGCTGCCATTTTCTGATGGGTGATTTCAGCGACTGCACCACGCTCGGTGATGACGCGCACTTGTGGTTCACGCAGGATGGCGCGGTGGAGTCTTTTCCCCTGCCCGATGGCCGCCGCCGCTGGATTGTGCAGACCAGGCAGGCCATGCAAGAGACAGAACCTAGCTTCATCAGCAACATCGTGCGCAAACGCACCGGTCATGATCTGGACGCTCAGGATCAGCAAAACCAAAGCCCCTTCTCACCACGCTGGATGCAGACCGAGCAGTATCACGATGGGCGTGTCATTCTCTGTGGCGATGCCGCGCATCTGATGAGCCCCATCGGCGGTCAGGGCATGAACACCGGCTGGGCGGATGCCGAATTCCTCGCCGAGGTGCTGCTCGCCATCGAGCAACGCGGCCAGCCCGCACTGCCCTTGCTCGAAGCGTATGACCGCTGCCGTCACCGCGCTTCCAACGCCGCCACCGCCCGTGCCGCACGCGGCATGTGGCTCGGCACACGCACTGGGCGCGTCCAGTCTTGGCTGCGCGATGTTTTCATGCGTGAGTGTTTATTCAAAGGACCGCTTTCACGCCGGATCGGCCCGTATTTCGCGATGCTGACGATTCCTTACAACACGGTGAAGCGCGTGCCGGCGAAGTTGTGGGAAAAAGCCTCGTCGTGAGGTTCACCACGTTGCCTTTGCTTGCCTTCCGCCCGCCCAGCGTGCAACTCAGCGCCATGCGAGTGCGTGTCATCGAGCAGGAACTACTGGAAATCTATCCCGAGGATCATCCTGATGCGATCTGCGGACGTGAAGACCTGTTGCTGGTGAACGCGGTGATGGGCAATCATCGCTGGATGGAGTGCATGCTGCGGCGCTGGCATCAGCCTGGATGGCGCATCACGGAGATCGGCGCGGGAGATGGGGCGCTGTCGCTGCGGTTGAAAGAGCAGGGGATTTGCGCGGCCAAAGATTTGCACGCGTTCGATCTCGCCGCCCGCCCGGCACGCTGGCCGACGGAAGCCGCATGGACCCAGGGCGATTTTTTTCATCATCCACTGCCTGACAGCGAGGTGCTGGTGGCCAATCTGATTCTGCATCACTTTCGCGACGAGCAACTGCGTGTGCTGGGCAGCCGCATCTCATCGAAAACACGGCTCATTCTGGCCGCCGAACCGGCGCGGCGGCGCATTCACTCTTGGATGGGCCGTTTTTTCTCCTGGCTGGCCGAACTCAACCACATCACCGCCTACGACATGCAGGTGAGCATCCGCGCCGGGTTCCTGGGAGATGAACTGCGCGTGGCGCTCGGTCTGGGTGAGGAATGGCAGGTCAGCGTCCAAATGCATCCGCTGGGCGGCTATCGCTTTCTGGCTTGGCGATGACGCGCGTTGCCCGCGCACGCCACGCGTGCATACTGCATGGCATGATCCGGCCCCACTCGCCGTCCGCAACTCCCGCCGAAAAGCCCGCATCCCGCGGGCAGAACGGTGGCGCGTGGGTATCCCCCTGGGAACTGGATCATGAATGGCAGGACGCGCCACCGGGCAGAAAGCGGCGATTGATCGACGAGGATGAGCCAGCGGAGCGCAGACCGGAGCCTGGAACCCGCCCTGCTGCCCGAGTGCCGAAGCCGAGGTCAGAATCGGCGGCACCTCGCATGACGATACCGGCGCGACAGGCCCCGCGGCCGAAAAGCCCCCATCTGCCTCCTACGAGCGCACACGAGGCGCCGTGGCTCACCCTGGCGGTTTTGAGCCTGGGGCTGCTCGTGTTTGTCTTCATCACCTGGGTGTATCTGGATGATCCTGAATTCGGTGCGGATGAGGATTTGAAACTGCGGCGTCCGGTGGATCAGTCAGCCACTATTCAGACGCCCGAAAAGCTGCGGCGCTTCCTCGAATCGCTCGTGCCTTTCGAAGACACCACCCTTTATGGCAAGCCGCCCTGGCTCTGGGACACGCCCACGCTCTCACGCGTGGTTCAGTCGAATGGCGCCGCACTGGACAATCTGCGGGATCTTCTCGAAGACGCTGACTGGCATCCTGCGCACTCCGCCTGGCATGCGGTGGACCCGTGCGGTGATCCACGCTGGCATACGGCGCTGCGTTTGAAGCAGGCGGAGGCCGCCTACCTTTCCCGGCGCATGCAGGAAGAAGAGGCCTTCACGGCAGCGATTGATCTCGCGGAGATCGGCTGGCGGCTGGAGCCGCTGTGGGCCTGGCCCTCATGCTACCAGCGCTCTCTGGAGGCGCAGCACTGTGCCGCGCAGACGCTCGCCGATCTACTGCGGCAGACCAAGCTCTCCGAAGCGACGCTGCGCCAATTCCAGCGCCAGTTCAGCGTTTGCCAGCCCAGTGTCGAGCTGCTGGAGGGGGCGATGAACGCCTTCTATGTGCATGAGAAAAAGCTCATCTTCGGGTCGAAGAGTGGCGAACTGGCCGACACCATGCCTGGCGGTGCGCAGTTGCAGCGTCCTGGGCGCTTGTTCTTCAAGTCGAACGAGACCGTCCAGCTTTTTGCCAACGCGTTCCGCCAATTGCGCGAGGATGCCACAGCGCCGCTGGCCCATACCTCCGAGATTCGGCTCAAAAATGCGCCCACTGCCCGTGGCACCTTCCATCCGAACACGGAAGGGCAGTTGTATTTCACGCGTCGCATGAAGATCTACACACCGCTGCCCGCCTCCCTCGGGCTCGCTCGTGCCCGTGGCAATCTGATCGTTACGCTCTTCGCCATCCGCCGCTGCATTGCGGAGCAAAGGACGCTGCCCGCTACGCTGGAGCAACTCCGCACCTTTAATTATCTCCTCGATGTGCCCGTCGATCCCTACACTGGCGCTCCGCTGCAATACGACCACGTCCGCGGCCTGCTGTGGTCCGTGGGCAACGATTTGAAGTCCATGGGCGGCCTGCCCACCGAACCGCCATTGAACGATGCGACAGAGCCGAGCGTGCAGATTGGCATCGCCGTGGCGGGGGTGGCAAAGTAGCCCAGTTGCTTCGCAACTGGCTCAGAACTTTTTGCGGTAGAACGGACTACTTTTTCCACCGCATGCAGCGGAAGGGATGATCGTCGATCATGTTCGGCTGCACGCCGGTGAGGCGGTCGGCGTGGTAGAACTGGACGCCGACGTAGTGATAAATCGGGAGGATGACGGCTTCGTCGGTGACGAGGAGTTTTTCGGCCTGTTGGAAGAGCGTGCTGCGCTGGTTCAAATCGGGTTCGCGGGCGGCGGCGGCGATGAATTCGTCGTATTTCGGGCTGGCCCAGCCGGTGCGGTTGTTGCCGCTGGTGGAGAGGAACATCTCCAAAAACGTGCCGGGGTCGTTGTAGTCGCCCACCCAACTGCTGCGGCAGAGGTGGTAGTTTTTCTCCTTCATCGAGGAGAGGTAGATCTTCCACTCCTGCTTCACGAGATCGACGCTGACGCCGAGATGCTCCTGCCACATGGCTTGGAGTTCGACGGCGATGTTGCGCTCGACCGGTTTCGGAAAGTAGAGGTATTCGACGCGTGGGAAGCCTTTGCCGTCGGGGTAACCTGCTTCAGCAAGGAGTTCGCGGGCGCGCTGGGGATCGAATACAGGGCCGGGCGGTGGTTGGTAGTTTTGTCCGGCACCCGGTGGCGTGAGGCTGAAGGCGTTGCGTTCGCCAAGTTGGGTGATTTTTTCGGTGACGCGTTTGCGATCAATTGCCAGCGAGAAGGCAAGGCGGATCCTGTGGTCGGTGAATGGCGCTCGGTTGACGTTGAAGCGCGTGAAGTAGCTGCCGAGGAACGGACCGGTGTGGAAATACGGCTGCTGTTTGAGCTTCGCCGTCAGCGAGGTGGGCACCATGCCCTTGTCCATGATGAGATCCGCCTGCCCGGTGAGGAAATAATTGATCGCGGTGTTCGGCTCGGAGATCGGCAGGATTTCGATGCTCTTCATAGGCACGTTCGCGGCGTCCCAGTAGCGTTCGTTGCGGCGTAGCACGATGCGGTCGTCCAACCGCCAGTCTTCGAGCATGTAGGAGCCGTTGCCGATCAAAACCCCCGGCTTGATCCACGCGGTGCCGTGTTGTTCGACGATGCGCTGTGGCACGGGCGAGAAGGTGGTGAAGGCGCAGAGGTCGATGAAGTAGGGCGTGGGATTTTCGAGCTCGACACGCAACGTGCGGTCATCCAGCGCGGTAATGCCGACCTGCGCGAAGTCTTTGAGCGTGCCCTCATGAAAAGCACGGGCGTTTTTGATGACGTATAGCTGGCTGGCGTAATCTGCGCCGAACTCGGGACTGAGCACGCGTTTCCACGAGTAGAGGAAGTCCTGCGTGGTGAATGGCACGCCATCGCTCCAAGTGACGTTCGGGCGCAGATGAAACGTGTAGGTCTTGCGGTCCGGCGCTACATCCCAGCGCTCCGCCATGCCCGGATGAGGTATCCCCGCCTCGTCGATACGACACAGCCCTTCAAACAACGCCGAGGCGATGCGCATGCCGACTTGGTCAGTCACAATCGCCGGATCAATGCTTTCTGGCTCGGCCCCATTGATGAACACGAGATCTGCACGCGGACGCGACTTCCCGCAGGAGGAAAGGGCGAGAAGAAGTGCAGCAGCGAGGACCAAACGAATCACACGAAAAGCTAGCACAAGCTTTGGGCGGTCCGCAGCACAAAGATGGCGGAAGGACTGCATCTTGACGCTGTTTGGCGCTGCCAGTAAGATTTGCCCATGAAAATGCTGCCACTCACAGAACTCGTGCGCCGCCCACAGGCGGTGAAAAAGCTCACGGCACGAGGGCAGACCGTCACCATCACTGAGGAGGGAAAAGCCCTCTGGCTGCTCAAGGCGGTGGAATCAGTCCAGGATTCGGACCCTGATGACAAGGCTGCGCGGGATGAATGGTTGGACGCAGAGATGGATCGCATGCTCAAGGAGCCTAAAACAGGTGTTTCCGCCACTCAGCTCATTCTGGAAAGCCGCCGATGACCGCATATGCCGACTCCAGTTTTCTGGTGAGGCTGATCGTGGATGAGATCGGCAGCGAGGAGGCCGTGGCCGTGTTCCGCCAGCTTCAACGTCCGCAGCCCGTGTTCAACCGCCTGCATTCGCTGGAAGTTCGCAATGCGTTGCGGCAGAAGGCGTTCATGGATGCGGTAAAACTGCCGATTGCCAAGCGAGCACAGGTCACCAAACATCTTTCCCGGTCGGAAGCGCGACTGGAGGCTTACTTGAAACGTGATGTGTTCATCGCTTCGGACACGGAGTGGCCTGACACCTTTGAAGATGCGGAGGGCTTTTCTTCCTCGCACACGCTGCGACTCGGCACGTGTGCTTTCGACATTTTGCATGTGGCCGCAGCCTGCCGAGCGACGATGAAACTCTTCATCACCTGCGATCTGCGGCAAGCGGCTCTCGCCAAGGCTGAGGGCCTCAAAACGATTGTGGTCGATGTAAGCGAGTAGTGCGTGGCACTTTCACGCAATGAAGCGACTTTGGCAGCCGTTTTGGCTGCCCGATCATGATCTCCCGACTCGCATTCCTCCTCGCTAGCCTCGTGCTGACCGCCCACGCGGAATTGAAACTCCCGGCCATCATTGGCGACAACATGGTGCTGCAGCAGAAGCAGGCGAATCCAATCTGGGGCTGGGATGCGCCAGGTGCGGAGGTGACGGTGACGTTTGCGGGCCAGACGAAGACCGCCAAAGCCGATGCGGCAGGCAAATGGACCGTGAAACTCGACGCGGTGCCTGCGAATGCGAGTCCGGCGTCGATCACGATCAAGGGCAGCAGCACGCGTGAGCTGAAAAACGTGCTTGTGGGCGAGGTGTGGGTCTGCTCGGGGCAGTCGAACATGGGTTTCAACCTCGGCGGCACCTGGGATGCGGATTTGGACATCGCGCAGGCGAAGCATCCGCTGATTCGCCTCATCTCGGTGCCACAAGTCGGCACGCAGGAGATTCAGAACGATTTCAAAGGCCAGTGGGAAGAGTGCAGCCCGGCGAATGCAGGCCAGTTCACGGCGGTGGGTTATCATTTTGGCCGGGTGCTGCATGAAATCCTCGGCGTGCCGGTGGGCCTGATCGACAACGCCTGGGGCGGCAGCGCATGCGAGGCCTGGGTGAAGCGCGACGTGTTGGAGAAAGATCCGCGCTTTGCCTCCATCATCGCGAAGTGGAAGCAGACCGAGGCGTCCTTCACGCAGGCGGCCTTCGACAAGCAGTTGGCCGATCACAAAGCCAAGGTCGATGCCTGGGCGCTGGCCCGGAAGGAAGCGCTCAAGGCGGGCAAGCCGATTCCGGCGAATCCGCCGCGTGCGCCGCAGAATCCGCTGACCGGCCAGCATCGCCCGGGCAATCTGTATGCGGGTGTGCTGCATCCGACGATTGGTTACGGCATCAAGGGGGCGATTTGGTATCAGGGGGAGTCGAACGCCAGCCGCGCGAAGGAGTATCGCGAGCTGTTCCCCTTCATGATCGAGCATTGGCGCAAAGAATGGCAGCAGGGCGATTTCCCCTTCTACTGGGTGCAACTGGCCGACTTCAAACCCTACCAGAGCGAGCCCGGAGACAGCGACTGGGCCGAACTGCGTGAGGCGCAGACGCTCTCGATGAGCAAACTGCCCCAAACCGGCCAGTGCGTCATCACCGACCTCGGCGAGGCCAATGACATCCATCCGAAGAACAAACGCGACGTGGCCGAACGCCTCGCCCGCTGGGCCTTGGTGCAGGATTATGGCCAGAAGCTGCCCTGTCGCAGCCCAGAGCTGAAGGACGCGAAGTTTGAAGGCGGCAAAGCGCTGCTGACCTTCGATCACGCCCCCACTGGTTTGCGCACTGTTGACATCGACGAACCACAGGGCTTTGCGATCTGCGGTGAGGACAAAAAATGGGTCTGGGCCAAGGCCAGCATCATCGGTGGCTCGAAGAAAGGCACGAACCAGATCGAAGTCAGCAGCCCCGCCGTGCCGCAGCCTGTCGCCGTGCGCTATGCCTGGGCCGACAACCCGGTGTGTAACGTCTTTTCCGCCGAAGGCCTGCCCGTGACCCCCTTCCGCACGGATGACTTCCCGATGATCACCGATCCGGCAAACCCGAACAGCGGCGAAGCGCTGGCGGCGAAGCGTGCGGAGGATTTGAAGAAGCTGATGGAGGCGCGGAAGAAGGCCGGGAAGAAGTGATTGGCCGCTTGAACTCGTCTTCTGAGCCAGCATAATTAAGCCATGTCTCAGGCCGCTTTTGCTCTTTTGGAAAAGTCGCTCGCGCCCGTTTCCGAGCACATGACGCGCGAGGCGGCACGAGAGGTGCTGCAATTGCGGGCCACGTCCGACGTGCAGTCGCGGATCGACCAACTGGCAGACAAGTGCAACGAGGGGCAGTTAACACCTGACGAGAGGTCCGAGTACGAAATGTTTGTCTGGGCTGGTCAATACATCTCGAGCCTGCAATTCAAGGCCAGAAAGCTGCTCGCCAACGCCTGACCCAGACCATGAATGCTGCGCTGAGACAAAGAGTCCGTCAGCGGGCCCATCAGTGCTGCGAATATTGCGGGGCGCGTCAGGAGGACGAGGCTTGGTCGCTGTTTCACATTGAGCATGTTCTACCGCTCAAGCATGGTGGTGCTGACAGTCTGGAAAACCTCGCCCTAGCCTGCCAGCACTGCAATCTGTACAAAGGACCGAACCTTTCAGGCATTGACCCTGTGTCAGGCTGCATGGTTCGTCTGTTTGATCCTCGTAAAGATGCCTGGGCAGCGCATTTCACCCAAGAGGGGGGCCGGAAATCATCGGGCTGACCGAAGTAGGCCGGACCTCGGTGGTTGTTTTGAAAATGAATGCCCGCCCGCGCCTGGAGCTGCGGAGTGCTGCGGCAGATTAAGTCACTGGACCGCTGTACTGGATTATTTCATCACCAAACTTGTGTTTGGAGGGGCGGGACGCGTATGTTTATGACTTACAGCTATTTGCATGAACATCCGACCGCTCCTGACTCTTTTCGCCCTCGCTTTGCTGCCACCTGTCATGGCGCAACCGGCCCCGGAAACTCCGACGGCAAGCCAAGCCATTGATCTTGGCTCGGGAGCCTGGGACGGCGTGGTGAACATCGACGTTTCCGTGCTGGTTCCCGACTACCGGGAGCCGTGGAACGCAGGACAGCCCAGCGGTGGCAGCGGCACGGGCTTTCTCATCGGCAAGAACCGTTTTTTGACGAACGCGCATGTCGTCAGCAATGCCACACGCATTCTGATCCGCACCAGCAACGACCCCGAGCCACATCCAGCCAAGATCGTCCACATCGCGCATGATTGCGACCTAGCGCTGATCGAGGCGGAGGACCCGGCCCACTTTGAAAAACTCAAGCCACTCGACTTCGGCGGCATTCCTCAACTCAACACCGAGGTGATCGCCGTCGGCTATCCCATCGGTGGGGATCGCATCTCGGTGACACGTGGCGTTGTCTCGCGCATCGACTTCCGGCCCTACAGCCACACGAGTGTGGATTCGCATCTAGCCATCCAGGTGGACGCGGCGATCAATCCGGGCAACTCCGGCGGACCGGTGCTGCAAGGCGGCAAGGTAGTCGGCGTGGCCTTCCAGGGCTTCAGCGGCCGGGTGGCGCAAAACGTGGGCTACATGATCCCGGTGCCGGTCATCAAGCGCTTCCTCAAGGACATCGAAGACGGGCGTTACGACCACTATGTGGATCTCGCGGCGAGTGATTTCCCCATCGAAAACCCGGCACAGGCCAAGGCGCTGGGCACCCATGGCGGCGGCGTCGGCGTGATGGTGGCCGATGTCGAGCCCGCCGGCAGCGTGGGCGAGATTTTGAAGATCGGCGATGTCATCCTGAGCATTGACGACAACCCGGTGCTCAACAACGGACTCGTCCGCTTTGAGGGCGAGCTGATGGACATGAACGAGATCGTCGAGCGCAAGTTCGCAGGAGACAAAATCAAGCTGGAGTTCCTGCGTGGCGGCAAGAAGCAGGAGGCCACGGTGACGCTGAAGCGCTTTGACCCGTACGTTCGCTTGGGAGCCACCTACAACCAGCGTCCGCGTTACGTCGTCTTCGCCGGCCTCGTGTTCCAGCCGATGGACCGCAACCTGATGGACGCGCACCAGATCCGCGATCGCACGGTGAGCTATGTCTTCGATAACTTCCTCACCGACAAGCTCTACGTCGAGCGCCCGGAGCCGGTGGTGCTGACGAACGTGCTGCCGGATGAAGTGAACACTTGGCTCACGCCTTACGCCCACAGCATCGTGGACGAGATCAATGGCGTGAAGATCAAGTCTCTGAAGGATGTGCAGTCTGCGCTGGCGAAGAAAGATCAGGCGTTCATCGAGATCCGCCTGCTGGAAAAAAGCCGCCCGCTGGTGTTGAAGCGTGAGCTCGCCGAGGCCGCTCATCCGCGCATCATGCAGACCTACAACATCCAGGGAGACTCCTTTGTCGGTGAGGAGTGAAGCCGACGACCTGTCCTGAAACCTTTCGCCAAGACGATCTCATGAAGCTATTCACGTCCTTCCTCCTCCTCGCCACCAGCGCCACCTGTCTGCACGCTCAGGCTCCCGGTCCTGCCGCTCCGAAAAAGAAACGCGTTCTCACGGCTCCTGCCGCTGCGGCGCAGCCTACGGTGCAAAACAGCTCGTTGGTGAAGGTGAACGCCACCTCGCAGTCGTACAATCTGCATCTGCCTTGGCAGAAGGAATCCCCCAGCGGTCGTCGTGGACTTGGCGTGGTTTTGGCAGGCAATCGCGTGCTCGTCACCGCCCAGATGGCGGCGGACGCGACTTACCTGGAGTTGGAACTGCCGGAGAGCGGCCAGAAAACCCCCGCGAAGGTCGTGGCGGTCGATTACGAGGCCAATCTCGCGCTGCTGGAGTCTCCGCCTTCAGACAAACAGAAAGCGTTCTTTGCTGGCTTGAAGCCCATGAGCATCGACGCCAGTGCCCGCATCGGCGACGCGGTCACCATTCTTCAAACCGGCCGAGTGGGCGAGCTGATCGAAAGCCCGCTGAACATCAGCAAGGTGATGTCACGCCGCTACATCGTCGAAGGCTCCGGTTTCCTCGTCTATGAAGCCACCGGCATCATCCGCAGCGAGGCAAACAGCTTCACGCTCCCGGTGGTGAAGGGAAACAAGCTCGCCGGGTTGTTGCTGAGCTACGATTCAAAGAATCAGGTCACCACCATCCTGCCCGCGCCTATCATTGAGCACTTCCTCAAAGACGTGGCCGATGGCAGCTACGAAGGCTTTCCAGGCCTCGGCATGGAGTTGCAGGCCACGCAGGACGAGCAATTCCGCGAATTTTTGGGCATCAAACCCAACGAACCCGGCGTGCTGATCAGCGCGGTGGTCAAAGGCGCCTCCGCAGAGCAGGCGGGCATGAAAAAGGGAGACATCTTGGTCTCCATCAACGGTTTTACCATCGACTCTCGCGGCGACTACAAAGACCCGCAGTACGGTGCCCTCAGCGCTGGCCATCTTGTGCGCGGACGCGCTTATGTGGGCGACAAAGTAGAGATCATAGTCATCCGCGAAGGCAAGGAAGTGACCTTGAACGGCACGCTCGCCCGCAAAAAGCCTGAGGCCCACCTCGTGCTGCCTTATCAGTTCGACCGCGGCCCGCGCTACGTTCTCATGGGCGGATTGCTCTTCCAGGAGCTGTCACAGCCTTATTTGGATGCCTTTGGCGAGGAGCAGCGCAGCGGGGCCATCCTGCGCCTTGCCCGCATCGCCACCAATCCTGAGAAATACGAGGAAGAAGGCCGCAAGAAGCTCGTCTTCCTCAGTCTCGTGCTTCCCACGCCCGGTGCCCAGGGCTACGACAAGCTCGGCGGTCAGGTGGTGAACAAGGTCAATGGCAAGGTCATCAACGACCTCAACGACCTCGCTGAGGCCTTCAAAAGCGCCAAGGAGACTTGGCACGTCATCGAACTCGATGACTTCCCGCACATTCTTCACCTCGACACCTTCAATGCTGAGCGCGACAACATGCGCCTGCTCGGCGGTGCCTACCGCATCGGCAGCCTGAAGCGGCTGGAATAGCGAAAGCTGCGGATTACTTCACCGCCCCGATCAAATGTTGCAGTCGGCTCACCTGCGCCTTCAGCAGCGTGATTTCCGCCTCCATCCTGGCCCGCCAGTCAGCATCTGCACCGCTCTCATTCGCGGCGGAAACCTCCGCCGGGCTTGCAACCAACGTCGCAGCAGGTGTTCCAGCCACCTCGCCGCAGAAGAGGTGCATGAACTGCGCCACACGCTGCCCTGGGCCTGCGGGCAGGCATTGCACGAGGGGCCCTTCCTGGTAGCCGATCAATTCTGCCAGCGTGTTCTCCACGCCCGGCATGTCCTCGAAGGTGTACAGGCGCTCCGTGCGCTGCCGCAGCTCTCCGGCGGTCTGCGCCCCCCGCAGCAGAAGCATGCAAAGCAGCGCCAGGTGCGGACGCTCCAGGCCCGGCAGGCGGCCTTTGAGATTGTGGCGGTATTTCACCGCGCGACCTCCCACGATGTTCACTTCAAACACATAGCCGTGGGATTTCATCGACTCCAAGGCCCGCAGCACCGTGCGCTCGTCGTAGCGCACGATGGGTTCGCGGTTGGTCGTCTGATTGCAGGCCGTGACCAGCGCGTTCAGCGTCATCGGGTAGTAATCCGGCAGCGTGATTTCCTTCTCCACCAAGCATCCTAGCACCCGCGCCTCCTCAGGGCTGAGGGTGAACAAGAGGGCGGGTGTGACGGATTCAGCGGACATGCGTGGGGCGATCATGTCGTGCTTCAACCACCGCGCAACTTTCTCTGAATAGACGATCATCTAGATGAATGTCTTCAACGTGATGCTTGATCCACCGGAAGCATCCGCCACTCGCCTTCCGGCAGATCACCGAGCACATGCGGGCCAAAGCGCTCGCGGTGCAGCTTCTCCACATGCCAGCCCTGGCTGGCAAACATGCGGCGCACCTGATGATAGCGCCCCTCGGTGATCGTGAGGCGGGCGGTCTTGGGTGAAACAATCTCCAACTTGGCCGGAAGGCACGCCTTTTCCTCGCCACGCAGCATGAGATCACCTTTGGCGAAGATTTCCACGAGCTGCGGATCGAGTTCGCGGTCGAGTTCAGCCACATAAACCTTCTCCACCTCCGCTTTCGGAGAGGTAAAGCGATGCACGAGACCACCGATGTCCGTCATGAGCAGCAGGCCGCTGGTCTCCTTGTCTAGGCGGCCCACGCTCGTCACCACCGGATTGCGGTCAGGCCAGTGGGAGGGCAGTAGCTCATAAATATTGGGCCCCTCATCCGTGCTGTGGGTGCAGGCATAACCCACCGGTTTGTGCAGCATCGCCAGCAAGCCTTCGGGGGCTTCAAGCGGCAGGTCATCGACGGTGATGAGCGCTGAATCGACGCGTTGATCCGACCGCTTTAAAACCACGCCCTCCAGCTTCACACGGCTTTCTTTCACGAAGGCCATGGCCTCGCGCCGTGAGCAGTAGCCGAGGGAGGAGAGCAGTTGGTCGAGGCGGCGCATGGCATGCAGTGCCATCAGGGTGGCAAAGCGCAAGCCCGTCCGCGTGTTTGAAAGCCTCTTGCGTCAACGACCCGCCGCTATGGCAGATTGGCATCCGTCACACCCGTCGCTCGGAGCACTGCTGCGGCTACTTCAGCCGGCGTGACTTTCGTCATGCAGTCGTAATGCCCCCAAGGGCACTCGCGCTCGAAACACGGGCTGCATGGAACTTGGTGTTGAATCACGGTGTGGCGATCTCCAAGCGGACCAGTTTCGATGGGGCATGTCGAGCCAAAGATGCTCACGGTCGGAATACCGAGCGCGGCGGCGAGATGCATGGTGCCGGTGTCATTGGTGAGCAGGAGCTGGCACTGGCGTAGCTTGGCGATGAGTTCGGTGAGGCGTGTTTTGCCGACGAGGTTCTCATGCGGCGCTTGAAGCATGGCAGAGAGCGTTTCGCCCATGTCTTTCTCTCCCGGAGCACCGAACAACTGCCAGCGGAATGACGCATGCTTGGCGGAGATTTGGTTCACCACCTCCGCAAAGCGCTCCAGCGGCCAGCGTTTCGCCGGACCATACTCCGCTCCAGCACAGACGCCGACACGGATCAGGCCATCGGTCGAAACCGGCGCTGATCCGGCGTCCCACAGGCCGTCTTGCGTGATGTCGGCCCCGATGCCCTGTGCAAGGTGCAGGTAACGATGCGCGTGGTGCTGCTTGGCACCTGCCGTGGCCGGTTCAGCGATGACTTGATTGAGCAATTTCACACGGAACGAGCCTTTGAAGCCCACGCGGCGCGGAATGCCAGCCAGCCAGATTTCCAGCGTGCTCCGGGTGGAGTTCGTGCAAAGCACGGCGGCATCGAAAGTTACGCCGGTGGCCTTGATGCGACGGGCGACGGCAAACCAGCCCTCTTTGGCCGGTTTGGCGATGTAGCGCGAGACTTCGGGCATCGAGAGCCACAGTTCTTCGAGCTTGTCCGGGCCGAGCACAGTGATTTTCAGGTCGGGACGACCGCGCTTGATCGCCCGCACCATTGGGAAGGCCATGCAGGCATCACCGAGCCAATTGGGGCTGCGGATGAGCATTTCAAACGGCTGCAGACGCTGCAACGCCTCCCCTGTGGGCATCAGGGAGCCGCGGCGGTAGTTGGAGAGTAAAAAATGCGGCTTCGGGAGCTTCCAGCGGTTGTGGACCCAAAACCAGGCAGCTGGCTGCTGGCGGATGAGGCGCTCCAGGGTGTGATTGATCGCTATGGTGACACCTTCGATCGTTGGCTTGTCCTCGGGATTTTGCAGCGGTCCGTCGCAAACGAAGCGCCAGTGCGCGGGGCCGTCGTCATAGACCATCATCGGCAGAATCCGCGCCTTGGAACGCATGGCGCAGAGGGCCACGATGTTGGTGGTGGAGGCCAGCCGGTCGAAAAACGGGCACCACAGGCCGTGATCTCCTGCGTGCTGATCGACGAGAATGCCGAGCATGCCCATCTCCCGCACATGCCGTATGGGGCCGTTGAAGCCCTCCCGCCGGTCAAAGAGCTTGTAGCCGAGCTTTTCACGACGACGCAGCACGAGTGCGTTGAGATACGGATTGCGCAGGGGCTGGTAAATGCTGGCCGGCTTGTGTCCCTGGACGAAGATGGTCGGCACTTGCGTCATGACCTCCC
>JAPLUL010000198.1:0-3663 GCA_026397635.1 Verrucomicrobiota bacterium
AGTGAGAATGACGAAATCAGAATGACGATGACGAAGGAATGCCGAAGTCCCAATGTCTGAATTGGGCATTCAGATTTCGACATTCATTCGTCATTTGCTGAAGGCGATGCGTGGGATTGAAGCCTGCTCCCACCTATACGGATGGTATTACACCCAGCGCCTACGAGCGCGTTGAAACTGCCGTGAGGTATCTCTTGGAATGTCTGCAGTGCAGCCACAAATCGATGGTGTGAAAAAATGTATTACCTACACCGCATGTGCGGTTAAAAAGCATTTGTTGAGTTATGTCCCGATGATCCACGCCCCACACATCATCAAGCTACATCGAACTCGATCCAATTTCCTCCGGAGGCATCTAAATGCCTCAAAATGCTCTTTAACAGCCAACCTTGGTGCCGCACTTTCGGGTGGGACGCTTGATTCGGCGGATTTCTTCTGGCTCGGCTACTTCGACTATCCCATCAGCTCCGGGATCATGGAGAGCATCAACAAGATCGGCACGCCCGGCTACACGGACACCCACCCGCTCCCCGCCGCCGTCACCACCTGGAAGTGCCGCGCCATCTACCGCGTGGACGACGCCCAGGTCGGCCAGTGGAGCGCGGTGGTCAGCATCGCGGTGGGTGGCTAAAGCCCAACCCAGGAGCGGGGGGCTTGCAGCCCCCGCTTCATCTTTTCCGAACCCTCTTATTGAACCCAACCCCAATGAACCCACGACGCCCTCTCCTGCTCTCTTTGCTCCTCGCCATTGTCCTCGCGGTCTCCATCACCGCGCACGCGCAGGTGCCGCAGATCATCCACTACCAGAGCCGAGTCGCCGTCGGCAGTGTGAACTTTGAGGGCAGCGGCCTGTTCAAGTTCGCGCTGGTGAACACGAATGGCAGCACCACTTACTGGAGCAATGACGGCACCAGCACTGCTGGCAGCCAGCCCACCGCCGCCGTCACGCTCCCCGTCAGCAAGGGCCTCTACTCCGTGCATCTGGGTGACTCTTCGCTGACCAACATGACTGCCATCCCGGCCAGTGTCTTCGCCAACGCCGATGTGCGGCTGCGTGTGTGGTTCAACGACGGCACCAATGGCTCGCAGTTGCTCACGCCGGATCATCGCATCGCCGCCGTGGGCTATGCGATGGTGGCTGGCGCGTTGCAGTCTGGCGCGGACATCAATGCTGGTGCAGTCACCGCCACCACTTTTTCCGGGAATGGCGCGGGCCTCAGCGGCGTTGCTGGCGCACTCCCTTGGGTGGTTGTTTCCGGCACCTCACAGCAGGCTGTGGCGAACACAGGCTATGTCGCTTCCAATCCTGCTGAAGTCACGGTGACACTGCCAGCCTCACCAGCGGTGGGAGACATTGTTCGTGTCTCCGGTGTGGGCGCTGGGGGGTGGAGGATCGCTCAAAATGCGGGTCAAAGCGTCACCGCAGGCATCATTTCGCTTCCAGGTAGCTCTTGGACGGCGAGAGAGAGCAACCGATACTGGTCATGTGTGGCGTCTTCTGCGGATGGCACGAAGCTGGTAGCTGGAACAAACGGCGGGCAGCTTTACACGTCGGCAGATTCGGGCATTACATGGGTGCCGCGTGAAAACACGAGGAATTGGTCAGGAGTCGCTTCATCATCAGATGGCTCAAAGTTGGTGGGGGTAGCCAATAATGGTCAGATTTACACCTCGATTGATTCAGGTCTGACCTGGACCGCACGTGCCACTGTTAGCGCTTGGACCTGTGTTGCATCGTCATCAGACGGCAGCAAGTTGGTGGCCGGTGTTGACGGAGGCAAGATCTACACCTCGACCGATTCGGGAGTAAGCTGGGCTGAACGGCTGTCAGGATTTAGCCTTTGGTATTTCCCCGGTTCGCCACCAGAAGGTAGGCCTTCCGTTGCTTCGTCATCAGACGGGACACGAATTGTGGCGGTGATTAGCGGCGGCGGCAACACTGCTATACATTGGTCAGCTGATTCGGGAGTTAACTGGACCCCTGTGATGGACTCTATGGGTTTGGACTGGAAGGCGGTCGCGGCATCTTCCAACGGGGCAGTGATGGTTGGTGTTTCTGATCGGATACGTGTTTCGACGGATGGCGGCTCAACATGGGCGGCTCAATTCGGACCTGGGAGTTGGAATGGAGTGGCGTGCTCTGCGGATGGTAAAAAGATGGTGGCCGTTTCATCATCGGCGGTCCACACCTCCACAGACTCCGGCTATACTTGGGTTAGGCGCGCAGTTGACAGTAGTTCCGGTTTCACCGGCCAGTGTGTCGCTTCATCCGCCGATGGAACCAAACTCGTGGCTGGAAGCGCTGGCGGCCCCATCTTTACATCCACCACAGCGACCACATCCGGCAGCACGGGGTTCCTATCCGGCGGGCAGTTTAGCGCTGTTGAGTTGCAGCATATCGGCAATGGGCAGTTCATGCCGATCAGTTCTGCCGGGACCATCAAGCCCTATTGAGAGATGCCATGAACAGACGAATCACAACATGCTTGGCAAGAATTGCTGAACTCAAATTAACCGGTTCTGCGGTGGGTTTGCTTTGGGTCATGCTGGTGGCAGGTAGTGGCGTTCACGCCGCTACCCGCACGAGTGCCAGCTACAGCACCACCACGGAGACGCTGGACATCGCAGGTGGGCACAGTACGAGCGCCAGTTATTCCAGCGATGGTAGTGCAGGCGTGATCGCTGGGGTGTCCAACGTGGCCGCACCGGTCCTGGTGGCGCGAAACGGCTACATCGGCCAGCTCTATGAGATCGTGACGCTGCAAATCACCGCCACACCGTTGACGGTGAACGAGGGCGGCACGCGGCAGCTCGGTGCGCTGCCTGTGCTAGATGATGCGACGACCTTTGCCGTGCCGGCCACGGGCATCGCCTGGAGTTTGCAGAGCGGGCCGGTCAGTGGCATCAACGCCAGCGGTCTGGCCACCGCGGCCACGGTGTATGAAAATACGGCAGCCACGGTGCAGGGAGAGTTTGAGGGCAAGAGGGGTACGCTGGTGCTGACCATCGTGAATGTGAGCATGGATGACTTTGGCAGCTACGCGGGAGATGGCCTGCCGGACGGATGGCAGGTCCAGCACTTCGGTTTGAGCGGCCCGAGCAGTGGCCCCACGCAGGACCCGGACTTTGACGGCTTGCAGAACCGGCTGGAATACGCGCTGAACCTGAGCCCGATGCAGCACAGCGTGCTGCCCGCCGCCCTCTTCAAGAACGGCGGCGTCTTGGAATACACCTACATACGCAGCAAGGCGGCGGTGACGGGCGGCACCCAATTCCAGGTGCAATGGAGCGAGACGCTGGGCGCGGCGGGTTGGAGCGGCAGCGGAGTGGTGGAGGAGGTGCTCTCAGATAACGGCACGGTGCAGCAGGTGAAGGCCACGCTGCCCGCCGGGAGCCTTGGACGGCGCTTTGTGCGGCTGTGGGTGCCGTGAGGGTGGGAGGGGAGAGGTTAGAAGATAGAGGTTAGAAGATAGAGGTTAGAAGATAGAGGTTAGAAGATAGAGGTTAGAGGTTAGAGGTTAGAGGTTAGAGGTTTGAGGCGGCGCTGCATCAGGTTACGTCTCACTGAGGTGCGCTAAAATGTTGGACCAGGGGATAAGGGAATAAGCAGCATGAAAACAACCCTCCGAAAACGTTACAGCAGTGATTTCAAAGCTCAGATCG
>JAPLUL010000147.1:0-35384 GCA_026397635.1 Verrucomicrobiota bacterium
ATTGCCCGATAAGTATCCATTGCCAATCGAAGCCACTCCATCCTCATGAAGCCAACCCTTCTCCTCACGCTCCTCATGCTTGCCCTCGTTCCTGCCTCGCATGGCCAACAGCCGCCGCTACCGGGCGGATTCAGCCAAGCAGCCAACACGGACGCCGAAGTGCTGAAAGCAGCGCAATTTGCCGTCAAAGCCCATGACCCGAAACTCACCCTCAAAAGCGTCAATGACGCCGAGCAGCAGATCGTCGCAGGGATCAACTACAAGCTTAGGCTGACCACTTCCGATGGCCGCAAGGCTGACACCGTCATCTGGCGCAAGCTCGATGGCAGCTACGAACTCACCTCCTGGCAATGGGGTGCTGCCGATCCCGCCATCCTCACGACGGAATACATCTACGACACTGGCCCTTACCCACAAATCCACGCCACCACGATCGTCGAAACGCCCACGGGGCTCGTCACGGCCTGGTTTGGCGGCACGGCGGAACGCAATCCGGATGTGTGCATCTGGGTGTCGCGTCAGCTTCCCGATGGCCAATGGACCGAAGGCGTCGAAACAGCCAATGGCGTGCAAACAGACGGAAAACGGCATCCAACATGGAATCCGGTGCTGTTTCAACCCAAGGACGCACCACTGATGCTCTTCTACAAAGTCGGTCCGTCGCCGAGCACGTGGTGGGGTGAGTTCAAAACGAGTGCCGATGGCGGTAAAACCTGGTCCGCAGCGCAAAAGCTGCCCAAAGGTATCTTCGGCCCGATCAAGAACAAGCCCGTGCAGCTCGCCAATGGCGACATTTTGTGCCCCACCAGCAACGAGACCGACACCAAGCCCAGCGCCTGGGCCATCTACTTCGAGCGCACCGCCGATCTCGGCAAGACCTGGACACGCACGGCGCTGTTGCACGATGGTTTGAAGATCAGCGCCATTCAGCCGAGCCTTCTTTTCCTCGGCGGCGGAAAGCTACAAGCTGTGGGCCGCACGCGTCAGGGCAAAGTCTTCCAAATCACCTCCGAAGACGCCGGCAAGACCTGGGGCGAGATTTCGCTCACCGAGCTGCCGAATCCCAACTCTGGCACCGACGCCGTCACGCTCGCCGATGGCCGACACCTGCTCATCTACAACCACACCGCCAAAGGCCGCAGCCCGTTGAATCTCGCCGTGAGCAAGGACGGCAAGACCTGGGACGCCGCGCTGGTCTTTGAGGACGAACCGAAGAAGGAATTCAGCTATCCAGCGATCATTCAGACCAAAGACGGCCTCGTGCACATCACCTACACCTGGAAGCGGGCCAAGGTGAAGCACATCGTCATTGATCCCGCCAAGCTTTCCACGAAGTCCATGGTGAACGGCCTTTAGCCGCAGTGACGTAGATTCGAGTGGCACTCGAATGCGAACCACTCCGTCGATTTCATTGCCAATCGAATCGACCATCATAAAATCGATCTTCTAGGCAGTTCTCACCGCATCCGCCGTCGCGGTAAACGCTCCTGGCCGCAGGCTTTTTCGGCCCCAGCCTCGAACTCCGCGCTCGTCACATCGACTGCCCGCACGTCATCGACAACGATGGCAGCCTCTTCATCGCACTCGCGGGGTGCAAGCAAAGCGTTGAGTTGCTCAAGGTGAAGCTCGGCGTTGTCGATGCCGTAAAAGATGCCGCTGCGAATCGGCGAAGCAAAGTAGCCCTCTCGCTCCGCGAGAGGAGCTTGGTGCCCTGCTGTCCCCATTCGTGACCGAACTTCGAAAGCGACGCGAACCAGCGATAGCGCTGCGCTCATCTTGCGGAGCAAGATGGCTACTATGAAGACGCCTTCAAATACGGCTTCAGCGCCTCGAAGCGGAAACCAATCTTGACCAGTGGTAAAACATCGTCTTGACGCCTTAAACCGGGACTGCAAGCCACGAAGTCATCTGGTTCGGAATCTCTTTTTGCCGAGGATTCCTCAGCGCGCCATAGTCCACCATGTCTCCCATCCTTCTTCAGCTTCCCATGGCCTGCGATCCTTCTTTGCCCGTGCTGCTGGCGATTTCCGGCGGGCGTGACTCGGTAGCGCTGCTGCACCTGCTGCGGCAGGCTGGATTCACGCATCTGATCCTCTGCCATCTCAATCATGGTCTGCGAGGTGACGAATCGGACGGCGACGCGATGTTTGTGCAGCGGTTGGCGAAGAAGCATGATCTCCAATGCGAGATCGAGGCTGCGCATGTGGCGGCGCTGGCGAAAGAACGGAAGATTTCGGTCGAAACCGCGGCGCGGGAGGCGCGGCATGCCTTTTTGCTGCGCATGGCCGAAAAGCATGACACCTGGGTCGTCTTGCTGGCCCATCACGCGGAGGATCAGGCGGAGACGATTCTCGCCAATCTGTGCCGTGGCAGCGGTCTGGCGGGATTGGCGGGCATGCACGCGGTGCAGCGGCTTGATTCGGGTCTGCATCTCGTGCGCCCGCTGTTGCATGTCCGCCGCAGCGAGATTGATGCCTACCTCAAATCGAAGCGCTTCAAGTTTCGCGAGGATTCGAGCAACGCGTCGCTAAAACATCGCCGCAATCGGCTGCGGCACGAGGCGCTGCCGCTTTTGAACGACATCTTCGCCCGTGATGTGGTGCCCCAGGTGCTGCGCCTCGGATCACTGGCTGAACAGGATGACGACTGCTTGCAGCGCCAAGCTTGTGCGTTTCTGGGTGCTGAAGGGCGTCTCAATGAAGACCGCTCGCTGCTGATCACGCCGGAACTGCTGGCGCTGCATCCGGCGGTGCTCTCACGCGTGTTTGCGCTGTGGCTGCGCGAGGTGCTGGAGTTGACGGGCATTGAGCATGACGATCTGGAAGCTGCCATGGCGATGCTGGCTCCGGATGGAGCCGCAAAGATCAATCTGCCGCAAGATCGTCATCTTCGCCGTAAAGCGAAGCGGCTGTGGGTGGAGTGATGCGGAAAGTAGTCCCGAGCTTCAGCTCTCTCTGGAAGGCTCACGGTTCACCCAGAGCGAGCTAAAGCTCTTGACTACTTTCAGCCTTCCAGCGTGTGGATGAACAACCCGCTGCGTAGCTTCGGTTCGAACCAGGTGCTCTTCGGTGGCATGATCTGGCCAACGTCGGAGATGGCCATGAGCTGATCGACGGTGGTGGGGAACATCGAGAAGGCGACGCTGAAGTCGCGGCTATTCACGAGTTTTTCGAGTTCCGCTGTGCCGCGGATGCCGCCGATGAAGTCGATGCGCTTGCTGGTGCGTGGGTCGTCAATGCCGAGGAGGGGCTTGAGCAAACGGTCTTGCAGGATGCTCACATCGAGCTGGTCGATGGGGCTGGCATCCTTGGCGGGTTCCCAGTTCAACTCATACCACTGATCCTTGAGATACATGCAGCATTGGCCTGGCTTGGTCGGTGATTTGAGCGTGGTCGGCTGCAGAGTGAAGATTTCGCCGACCTTCTTGAGGAACTCCTCGCGGTCGTTGCAGTTGAGGTCTTTGACAGCGCGGTTGTAGGGCAGGATTTTGAGCTCGTTGCCGGGGAAGAGGACGCTGAGGAACCAGTTGTAGTTCTCACTTCCGTCGTGGTTCGGATTGGCCGCGCGGCGCAGCTTGCTCACGCGGAAGGCGCTGGCGGCGCGGTGATGGCCGTCGGCGACATAAGCAAAGGGCACTTGGCTTTCAAACAGGCCGGTCAAAGAGACGCACAGGCCGAGAGAGAGACGCCAGACTTGATGGCGGACGTTGTCAGGCGCGGTGATGTCGTAGATCGGTGTTTCAGTCTTCGTAAAGCCGTCGATCAAGGCGCTGATGCCCGGACGCTGGCGGTAAGTGAGGAAAATGGGGCCGGTGTTCGCGTTGAGCGAGTCCACGAGGTTCGTGCGGTCGTCTTCCTTATCCTGGCGTGTCTTCTCGTGCTTCTTGATGATGTCCTTCTCGTAATCCTCAGTGTGGCAGACGGTGACGAGGCCGGTCTGGCTGTGGCCGGCGACGGTTTGACGATACAGATACATCGTGGGCTTGGCCTCACGCGTCAGCACGCCTTCTTTCTGCATGCGCTCAAAGCTTTCACGAGCCTTGGCATAGACGGGAGCGGAATACGGGTCGATCTCGGGATCGAGGTCGATTTCGGCGCGGTCCACATGCAGCAGGCTGTTGGGTTTGCCTTTGGCGAGAGCGGCGGCCTCCTCACGGTTGACGACATCGTACGGAACGGCGGCGACTTCAGGGGCGAACTTGGGGGCGGGGACGAGACCTTTGAATGTGCGAATGCGCATGATTCGAGATAAATCGCGGGGGTGGCTTGTCAATCCGCACTCTTGGCCTGAGCTGCCTCAAAGCTCTCTCGCGCCACTTTTCGCGCGGCGGAGACGATGTGGGTGCAGGCCTCAATGCAGAGCAGGGGGATGGCGTTCGAAGCGTGATTTGGTTGCGCTTTGGACGCTGCTTCGTTGGCCATCGGCTGCGAGGCCGTCAGTGGCCACAGAATGCGGCGCGTGCATTTCGTGTTCGCGCAGCATTTGCCGATCATGGCATGCGCCTGCTCATCGGTGATGTTGTTGGCGAAGCGATACATGCCGGTCTGACGGCTTAGCATCTCGCGCAGCGGCACCGAGACCAGCTTTTCCTGCTCCAAGGCAAGCGCCATGCCGAGCGCGGCAGGATAGAAGAAGTCGAGGGCCAGACGTAGGTCCTCGAGCGTGGCGAGATCAAGGCGCCAGCCGCGATTCATCGTGGGCGCGGAGTGCAGCGGACGAAAAGCGCCGTTGGCATCATTGCGGGCGATGAACAAGGCGTCATTTGCTGCGTGGTGGACCTGCAGGCCCTCTTGATTGAGATCCGCGATGTGACAGAGCGAAAAACTGCCATCCGAACGCGTGGTGATGGCGATTTCACCAATGGAGTCACGACCCGAGGCAAGCCACGCGGCCAGAGTATCATTCAACGGCGAAGTGCGAACCGTGACCGGCGAACTGATCCCGTGTTTTTTGTCAAAATCATTCACCTGGTCCAGAACGACGTCCGCCATGAGCGGCGCGGTCCCGATCGCACCGCTGTAGTAGAGCTGTCGTCCCTGGAGTTGGTGAGGATTGTCATGAAAGACGCCGCTTTCACTCAAGGCCGCGCCGATTTCCTCGCGCATGCCGAGCAAGACAGGGATGTCCTGGAAGCTGTGCAGGCCGTCGGCGATGAAGAACGGCACGATGACCACATCAGGCGAGGCGGTCAGCTTGGCCCATTCGGCGACGAAGGGCGCCTCCTCCATGTAGGTGTCAATGACCTCGGCAAATCCATGATGGCCGCCGCGGATGAGAGAAACTTGGTCCTGGATGGCCTTGGTGGAGTTTTCGTTCAGGCTGGTGCCGTGACCGACGATGACGAGGCTGGTGCGGTCACGCGGCACGCCGGGGGCGACTTCATCCGCACGCTGCAAAATGAGGCGCGTCATGTTCGGGTGGATGCCGACGGGATCGCAGTAATAGATCGTTTTGCCATCGCGGTGAGTGACCGGACCGTCTAGCCGCAGCTCACGCGGCAGCACCTGCTGGCAGAAGTAGCCTTCGCTGATGAAGTTCGGCACGATGTAGATGACATCGCTGTCCACCATTTCGTAAACCTCGCGCATGTTCGGTTCCTCTTTCCAGAAGCAGCAGGCCACTTCACGGAAAATGCCACGTCGGCGGATGGCGTCGGCGTGCAGGTGTGTCGGGGCGCTGGAGTCCGGGTTTGTGGTGGAACCGTGACCGATGATGATAAGGGCGGCGTGGGAATGCGATGCGGAGGGCACAGGGCGGAGGGCAAAGAGTTAAAACAAGAAATGGTGCTACGTCAGCCATGGCGGAAGCGGATGTCGCGGATCTTGGCGTCGGGCAGTTTGGCTTGCAGGCGCTTGAGGATTTTGCCTTTTTCGAGCATCAGCGCGTGATGGGCGGTGGGCTGCATGAGGCGCACGGTCAGCACGCCGCGTTCGATGGAGTCCGGGCGGGAGAGTTTGAACAAAAAAGCTCCAACAATCTCTTCCCAAGCCTCAAGCACGTCCTCCAACTTCACACGATTCGCCAAACCGCACTGGGCGACGATTTTTGGGGCCAAATCTGCCACGCTGAGCGTGGGCAGGTCCATCAGCGGCCCGTCCGCCACGCCACGCCACGCCGCCACGAGCCGGTGGCGCAAAATCTGGTAGGGCGTGGGTTTGCGATCGCTCATGAACTGCAGGCTAGCCGCGAATAGCCCGGTGCTGAAATACAAAATGGCTTTTATCGCGCCCATCTTCGCTTAGCGAAGTGGTACCCCCGGTAGGATTCGAACCTACGACAAATTGATTAAGAGTCAACTGCTCTACCAACTGAGCTACGGAGGCATTCGCTGTCACTTGCATGACAGGGTCGGTGAAGGGCGCGAGTAATAGCCGTCCCTGCCCATCGTGCAAGCGCGTTTTGCCTCTCACGGTGAAACTTTCAGACGCAGGGGCATCAACTTTGCCACTTCCTGCGCTTTCATTGCAGGGACGCCGGAAGGGCCGCTGCCGTTCTGAAAATGGCATGCCGTCGTTCCAGCCCTGTGGTAACACCGGTGCATGCGTTCTTGGGTTTTTATCTGTCTTGTTTCCATTCATCTCGCCAGCGCCGCCGACTTGCCATGGAACGTCACAATTTCGGGTGAGCTCGGACCTTACACGAAGGAACGCTGGAAGGCTGACTGGCCGGGCTGCGAGTTTGAAGGCGGGATCAAGGAAGGACGCGTCATGGTGACGGAGGGCCAAAGGCTGCGCGTGAACTTCGCTGTCGGCAAGATCGGCCCTGAGGCGGGCGGCGCGGGCTGGCGCATGCCGTTTGGAAAGCATGAGGCGGCGGAGATGAGCTACACGCTGCGCTTCAGCAAGGACTTCGACTTCGTCAAAGGCGGCAAGCTGCCCGGACTCTGCGGCGGGCCGGAAAATGTGAGCGGTGGAAGGCCTGCAAACGGCCAGAACGGTTTCTCCGCCCGCTTGATGTGGCGCAGGGATGGCCGTGGCGAGGCCTACGTCTATCACAAGTACCAAAAGGGCGATTATGGCGACACCTTTGCCTTCCCCACTGACTTCCGCTTTCCCACTGACACACCGGTCAAAGTGCGCCTCGCTGTGAGAATGAATGTGCCCGGCAAACGCGACGGCGCACTGCGTGTGTGGATCGACGAAAAGCTTCTCGTCGTGCGATCCGACATGGAATGGCGTTCGGTGGACAGCTTCGGCGTGGACGGCCTTTACTTTGAAACTTTCCACGGCGGCGGGGACAAGTCCTGGGCACCGACCAAACCTTGCTGGGCCGAGTTTGGGGAGTTGCGTGTCTCAGAGTAACCCCTCGAATGCGAGCGCGAGCAGGGCAATCCTGCGGCGCATCGCATCGCGCCTTCAGCCATGCCGCCCTTTGAAGGTCAGTTCGGCGACGCCGCTCTTATCGAGCCCGCCGAGGCCCAACGTGACCATTTTTTCATATTGCGCCTTCGTGGCGTCGTTCAGCGGCAGATTGAGGCCCACGGTCTTCGCCACATCGGCGGCGATGCCGCTGTCTTTGGCGGCGTGCTCGGCGGAGAACCAGCAGTCGTGCTCGCGGGCCACCATGTCGCCGCCGTCGGTTTCCAGCACGCGGGAATTCGCGCCCGTTTGGCTGAAGACCTCGCGAATCATGTTCAAATCGTGGCCCAGAGCGTCGGCGAGGCCCAGACCTTCGGCCAGACCGGCGGTGTTGATATTCATGACCATGTTCACCAGCGCTTTCACTTCCGCTGCCCGACCCGGACCGCCGATGAAGCGGCGGTTGACACTCATTTGCTCGATCATCGGCTGCACCTGCTGGTAGATGGCCTCGTCACCCGCCAGCATGAGGTAGAGCTTGCCTTGGCGCGCATGGCTGATGCTGGAGGCCATGCAGGCTTCCAGGCTGTGCGCCCCGGCTGTTTCAGCGGCGGCATAGACCTCGCGATGGATCGCTGGCGAGAGCGTGGCGCAGTTGATGAAGATCTTGCCCTTGGCGTTGGTGAGCAGGCTGTCGCCGCTGCCAAAGAAGATGCCGCGCATCGAGGCGTCATTGGTCACGACGGTGAAAATGACATCCGCAGCGGCGGTGACATCGGCCAACTTCGTGCAGGCTTTACAGCCGAGTTCGGCAGCCAAGTCAGCGGCGGCCTGCGTGTTGACATCGAGCACAGCGGTGACGCTGTAGCCGACTTCTTTGAGACGACGGGCCATGTTGGCCCCCATTTTGCCGATTCCGACGAATGCAACGGTTTGGGACATGAGGTGGAAGATAGTGATGGGTGATGGGCAGAACGGTCAAGGCTTGTCAAAAGGGTCAAGCAGGAGACTTGAACTCGGGATAAAACGGATTGTGCGCCTTTTCCTCTCCGACGGTCGTCAGCGGGCCGTGGCCGGGGCAGAGGACGGTGTGATCCGCCAAAGTGAAGATTTCCTTCCGGTTGGTGGCAAGGGCGTCGCTGAACGAAACCATGCCGCCGCCCATGCTGGAGGCGAACAGGGCATCGCCCACGATGGCGACGGGCTTTTCGAGGCCGCTGACGACATAGGTGATGCCGCCTTTCGAGTGGCCCCAAGTGCTGCGTGGCTCAATTTTCAGGCCGCCGCTCTCCCAGGATTCCGTTTCGCCGAGTTCAAAGGTTTTGGCTCCGGCGCAGGCCTCACGCGCATGGACAAAAGCAGTCACGGCGCCATCGGCGGACAGTTTGGCCAGATCCATGATGTGATCGGGATGCGTGTGCGTGAGGAAGATTAGGCTGAGGTTGAGGCCGTGCTTCTCGATGAAGTCGATCATCGGCCCGGCATCAGCTCCGGTGTCAAAAGCGACCGCATTCTTCGTTTCGGCGTCCCACACGAGGTAGGCATTCACCGTCATGTCGTGATAGGTCGTGTTGAACTGCGCTAGACCCTTCAACGTGACCGGCGTCGGTCGCCAGTCGCCGTGCGCCATCGTGACGAGAGCCAAACCATCAAGCTGAAGGTGTGGCGCGATCTTGCGGAGCAACTTGTCATCCACCGTGCCGGTTTTTGCGGCGGCAACATCTTCGACGCTGACGCCAGCCTTGGCGGCGAGATCAGCATCGCTGAGGCCAAGTCCGCGCATGGACTTGGCGATGACATCATTGAAAAGGTCTTCGAGAGGAATCGACATGGGCGGCGATTCAATGCGATCTGGCCGCGATGGCAAGACTTTATGTGCCGTTGCGCAGAAACTTGCCAGTCACACTGCTCTCGTTCGCCGTGATCTGCTGTGGCGTGCCTGTAGCGAGGATGTGGCCGCCTTCGGTGCCGCCGCCGGGGCCGAGGTCGATGATCCAGTCGGCGCAGCGGATGACGTCGAGGTGGTGCTCGATGACGATGAGGGTGTTGCCAGCATCGCGCAGGCGCAGCAGGACGCCGAGCAGCGTTTGGATGTCGGCGCTGTGCAGGCCGGTGGTGGGTTCGTCGAGGACGTAGAGCGTGCGGCCGGTGCTGCGTTTGGCGAGTTCGGCGCTGAGTTTGATGCGCTGGGCCTCGCCACCGGAGAGCGAGGCACCGCTTTGGCCGAGTTTGATGTAGCCGAGGCCGGTGTCTTCGAGCGTACGCAGTTTCGGGGCGATGGCGTTGTTGCGGTCAAAGAAGCGTGCAGCCTCGCTGACGGTCATTTCGAGCACATCGGCGATGTTTTTGCCTTTGAAGGTGACTTCGAGTGTCTCGGCACCATAACGGCGGCCTTTGCAGGACTCGCAAGTGACGTAAACGTCGGCGAGGAAGTGCATGTCGATCTTGATGACGCCGTCGCCCTCGCATTTTTCACAGCGACCGCCGGGGGTGTTGAAGCTGAAACGTCCGGCATCGTAACCGCGCATGCGGGCCAGTGGAAGCTGCGCGAACAGCTCACGGATGGGGCCAAACGCGCCGGTGTAAGTGGCGGGATTTGAGCGCGGACTGCGGCCGATGGGCGATTGGTCGATGACGACGACTTTGTCGAGCTGTTCGAGGCCGGTGATGCGCTCGTGCTTGCCGGGGATGTCCTTGGCGTCGTAAAAATGGCGGCGCAGCGCGCGCATGAGGATGTCATCAACCAACGTCGATTTGCCGCTGCCGGAAGGTCCGGTGACGCAGGTGAAGCTGCCGAGCGGGAAGGCGGCAGTGACGTTGCGCAGGTTGTGCTCGCTGGCACCGTGAATCGTCAAACTGTTCGCAGTTCTCGGTTCGCAGTTCTCGGTTAAGAGGGTTTGCGGTAGTGCGGTGGCCTGGATGCGCGTTTTGCCGCTCAAGTAAGCGCCAGTGATGGAATTCGGGTTCGCGGCGATCTCAGTGGGAGTGCCTTGGGCAATGAGTTGGCCACCATGCGTTCCTGCAGCGGGGCCGAGTTCGATGATGTGATCGGCGGCACGCATCGTGGCCTCGTCATGTTCGACGACGAGCACGGTGTTGCCGAGATCACGCAAACGCAGCAGCGTTTGGATCAAACGTTCGTTGTCGGTGGGATGCAGGCCGATGCTAGGCTCGTCCAAGACGTAAAGCACACCTGCCAGTCCGGCACCGATCTGCGAGGCGAGACGAATACGCTGCATCTCCCCGCCGGAGAGCGTGCCGCTCTCGCGATTCAACGCGAGATAACCGAGCCCGACTTGCTCCAGGAACTCGATGCGCTTCACGATCTCGCGCTGCAACTCGCTCACATAGGCTTTCTGCTGCTCGGTGACTTCCAAGTCGCGCATCCAGCCGAGCGCATCGCGGATTTGCAGGGAGGTGAACTCGTGGATGTTGAGATCGAATCCGGGTTTAAAGTTTAAAGTTTCAAGTTTCAGGTTGGTATCACGTGCTTCATCCAACTTGAAACCTGAAACCTGAAACTTGGAGCTCAGCCGAACGGCGAGCGACTGCGGTTTAAGACGCTTACCCTCGCACGCCGCACACGCTTGCGGATTCATGAGCCGGGTGAGGGTGGAGCGGAGTGCGTCGCTTTCGGCGTTTTGGTAAAGGCGGGCGATTTCGGGCAGCAGGCCTTCAAACGGCTTTGCCACACTGCGGGTGTTGTCAGATTTTTTCCAACCGGTGGTTATGGCGACATCGCCGGTGCCATGAAACAGCGCGCCTTTGAACGCTTGCGGCAGAGATTGGAAGGGAACGTCCATCGCAGCACCGAAGTGCTTCGCCAGCGCTTCGACGCTTTGGTTAAAAAGGACGCGCACTTTCGGGTGTTTTGCCCACCAGGCCTTGATCGCGCCATCGGCGAGCGATTTGGACTCGTCAGGCACCAGCAGCGTCGCGTCCGGTGTCGGGATCATGCCGGTGCCTTCGCAGGTGGGGCAGGCACCGAGGTGCGTGTTGAAGGAGAAATGCTGCGGCGTGAGACGCTCGATGACGTAGCCGGTGCGGGGATTGGCAAATTCGGTCGTGTAGCTGAGGATTTCATCGCTGCCGTCGAGGTTCACGAGGAACTGCACCTCGCGCTCGTTCCAGTGCAGCGAGCTTTCGATGGCCTCCATGAGCCGCTGGCGTGAATCCGCACGCACCACGAGGCGGTCGATGACGATCTGCACCTGCTGCGGCTCGTTGGCGGCCAGTTTGAGCGTGTCTTCCAACTCCACGATCTCGCCATTGAGCCGCACGCGCACGAAACCCTGGCGTTTGAGCTTTTCAAACAGCGTGCGGGTGTCCTCACTGTTTGCCGGAGGTTGCGGGGAGAGCACCATGACGCGCGTGCCTTCACCGAGTGCCAAAACCTTGTCCGCGATCTCTGGTGGCGTGCTGCGCAGGAGTTTTTCGCCCGTTTGTGGGTCGTGCGGCTGCCCGGCCACGGCGTAGAGCACGCGGAGGTAGTCGTAGATCTCCGTCACCGTGGCGATGGTGCTGCGCGGATTCGGATTCGAGTGAACCTGCTCGATGGCGACCGCCGGGGACAGCCCCTCGATGAAATCCACATCCGGCTTCTGCATCTGGTCGAGAAACTGCCGGGCGTAGGCGGAAAGGCTCTGCACGTAGCGTCGCTGGCCTTCCGCGAAGAGCGTGTCGAAGGCCAGGGATGACTTCCCGCTGCCACTCACGCCGGTGAGCACCACGAGTTTGTGCCGTGGGATGTCCACGTCGATGTTTTTGAGGTTGTGCTGCCGTGCGCCACGCACGCGAATCACGTCTTCTGGCATGCGCCACACAAGCCGCGTGGGGCAGGGGAGATCAAGCTCAAGAAACGCTCGTTAAAGGCTGTTGCATCGGCGAGACTGCCTCGCAGGTTGCATTTCACCGCCTCCCCCTTAGACTCCACGCACCATGAAACCTCTCATCGTCATCATCCTGGCCGCCGCTGTTGGCTACGTCGCCTACGAGTATGTGTATCCGCCCTTTGCTGATGCCATGAAGTTCACGAAGCACGTGCCGCCAGCGCCGACGAAGAAAGTCGTCGCCGTCGCCCCGGTGCCAAAGCCGATCATCAAGGATGAGCCGAAGCCCGAGCCGAAGGCGGAGGTCAAGCCCGAGCCAAAGCCGGAGCCGAAGCCTGAAATGCCGAAGTTGCCCGAACCACCGCAGGTAGATCCGAATGCTTTTGTCGCACCGGTTTTCCCTTCCGCCGATGAAGTCACCCAAAACTGGGCGGTCGTGCCGAAGGGGTTCTTCACCTCGCCGAAGCAGGTCACGATGAAGAAAGACCTCGAAATCAAAATGCAGATGGGCAAGGCCACCGCTGCCTCTAACTTCAAAGCAGGCGCGAAAATCTTCGTCATGGGGCAGCAAGGGGCAAATCTCGAAGTCGGGGCCTCCCCTGGCTCTCCCATGCGCGGTCTGGTGGCCATGGACGACACCGATTTTAAGGAGGTTTTCACCGCCGCCTACGAGCAGATCAAAGTCGCCCAGACCGAGCAGGCACGCAAAGCCCACGAATACAAGCTCGCCGCCGCCGATCGTGCCAAAAATGCTCCGGCCATGGCCACTGGCGGGGGCAGTGCCAGCGATGACAAGCCTGCCAAGGCTGAGGACGGCACTTACCCGATCCTACTTGCCAGCATGAAGGCTGGCGAGGTCACTGAGATCAAGCTCGAAAGCATCAAGTCCTGGGGCGAGGCCCAGCGCGAGAAAATCGACGGTGCCGATTTTTGGACGGTGAATGTGAAATACGAGACCCAGACCATGTTTGGTAAGTTTGAGACCGAGGCCCAGGCCCGTATCAAAAACGGACGTGTGGAAAAATGGGTGTATACCGGCTCTGGCGAAATCGTTCCTTGAGCGGATACGCCAAGGCCCACTCCAAGACGCCTTGTCCTAACATTAAATTGAGTGCATCAGGCGGGCGCAAAACAGCGCCCGCTTTTTCGTCACCCTCGTAGAATCATTTTCCCTCTTGTTCCCATTTTTTCGCATCTTCACCTGATGAAAGTTCTCCGACCCACTGATCCCGACTACGCCAGCGCCGCTGCCGCCCTCAACCGCCGTGCCGAGGCCAGCGATGCTGTGCGTGAGGTCGTCGCTGGCGTCATCAAGGCCGTGCGTGAGCGTGGCGATGCCGCCGTGCTCGAACTCACTGAGAAATTCGACGGGGCCAAGCTCAGCGCATCTCAAATGCGCGTCCCGCAGGCCGAACTCGAGGCTGCATGGAATGCCGCCGATGAAACGTTGAAGAGCGCTCTCGAAGCCTCGCATCGCAACGTCATGGCCTTCGCTAAACGCAGCATGCGCCAGGCTTGGAGCTATCAGAACGAGCAGGGAGCCGAGGTTGGTGAGGTGTTCCATCCCTTTGAGCGTGTTGGCTGCTATGTTCCAGGCGGCACCGCGCCCCTCGTCTCGACCTCGATCATGACGGTCACTTTTGCCGCTGCCGCTGGTGTGCCCGAAATCGTCGTCTGCACACCCTGCGGGCGGGATGGCAGCGTCAATCCTGGCTTGCTTGCCGCCTTGAAGCTCGCCGGAGCCACCGAGGTTTACAAGATTGGCGGTTCGCAGGCCATCGCCGCGCTCGCCTTTGGCACCGAGACGATTCGTCCCGTCACGAAGGTCTTCGGCCCTGGAAACAGCTACGTCGTCGAGGCCAAGCGGCAGGCTTTTGGCGTGGTTTCCATCGACCTGTTGCCTGGACCCAGCGAAGTTCTCATCCTCGCCGACAAATCCGGCCATCCGGCCTTCATCGCCGCCGACATCCTCGCTCAAGCCGAGCATGGCAAAGACAGCATGGCTGGGTTCATCACCGATGACGCCACCTTGCTCGACGCTGTCGTCGCAGAGGTTGATTCGCAGTCAAAGACGCTCAGTCGCCAAGCCCAGCTGGCCCCAGTGCTCGAAAAAGGCGTCTTCTGCATGCTTGTGCCGAGTTTGGAGGAAGGCGCTCACCTTGTGAACGATTTTGCGCCTGAGCACCTCACGCTCATCACCACACGCGAAGATGCCATCCTGCCACTCATCCGCACTGCCGGTGCGATCTTTCTCGGCAATCACTCGCCCGTCGCCGTGGGCGATTTCCTCGCCGGTCCCAGCCACACGCTGCCCACCGGTGGTTCCGGCAAATCCTTCCCCGGCATCACGGCCGACATGTTTCAGCGCCGCACCAGCATCATTCGTCTCGACCGCGAAAGCTGCGTCAAGTCCGAGCCCATCGTCCGCGCCTTCAGTCAAGTGGAGGGCCTCGACGCGCATGGACGTTCCGTTTCCATCCGCTGCTCATGAAACACCTCGTTCTCCTCGTTAGCCTGCTGTTGGTCTCTTGCGGCAAAGAGGAGGTGAAACCGCAGCCCCAGGCGGTCGTGACTCCCCAGGCCGCGCCCGAAAAAAAGACTGCACCGACTGTTCCACCGAAGCCCGTTCCTCAAGGTAAACTGCCCGTGATGGACCCAGAGAAAGCCAAGTTCATTGCCGTGCCGAATACTCCCAAAGATCCCGAGGTCAAAAAAACCGAAAAGCCAGCAGGTGAGGCTCAAAAAGTCGAGAAGCCCGTAAGGGAAGCCAAGAAGTGAATTGGCGGCCCCGCCTGCCGGTCTCTCAAGCCCAACGGCCTTCATCCAAGCCTCACGCTGGAACCCGAATCTCCAGCCACTGACTCGCCGCGTTAGCTGGTGTCACCGCTCGTGATTGTGCCGTCATGCTGGCAGGCAGCAGTGCGAAGCCGCCTGCCTTCAAAGTGGTTTCGCTTACGCGGATGGCACCGCTTACCACGGCAAGCGTCACGCATTCGCCAGCCTTCCCCACGGCCCCGGCTTTGTCACACAGCCGCACGTCGAAGTAATCACACTTCACCAGCGTGCCATCAGCTTGGATCTGCTGCACCTGCGGCTCGAAGTCCGTGAAGTCGATGCTCTGCAGCGACTCCTGCACATGCAGCGCACGGGGTTTGCCATCCAGGCCGACGCGATTCCAATCGAAGACGCGGTAGGTGGTGTCGCTGTTTTGTTGGATCTCGTAGATCAGCAAGCCTGCGCCGATGGCATGCACGCGCCCGCTGGGAATGAACAGGCAGTCACCTGTGCGTGCTTCGATCACATGCACCACCTCAGCCACTGTGCCGTTTTGCAGCGCTGTTTCAAAATCCACCCGAGTCACACCGGGCTTCAGTCCGGCGTAAATCTTCGCTCCCGGATCAGCATGCGCGATGAACCACATCTCTGTCTTCGGCTCGCCTTTCAGGGCCGTTGCCATGTTCGCGGGTGGGTGGACCTGGATGGAGAGATCATCGCAGGCGTCGAGAATTTTCATCAGCAACGGAAACGTAGGGCTTGTGGAAGACAGCAGCGCTTGGCCAAACACCTCCTCGCGATGATTCATCCATAGCTCATGCAGTGAAAGTCCTTCAGCGGTCACACTTTGTGCTTCGGGGCGATCTGAAACAGTCCAAGCTTCACCAAAAGGGGTGGTGTCATCTGGCAGAGAGGCTCCCAGCAGACTTTGCATGCGTCGTCCGCCCCATACGCGGCTTTGATAGATCGGTGTGAAGCAGATGGGCTGGTTAAAATTCATCAGGCTTATTATAGACCTCTCGTTCTTCATCCGACAATTCAAAAAATGGGTGGATTGACAACACGCCCTTCGCCATTCTGTGCGCTGTGAACATCGTAGATTCCAGTTTCATTCAATCGCTCCAAGCAATTCTCAGTCCCGAACGCGTACTGACCTCGGCAGAGGACATCGTACCCTACAGCTTTGATGGCACCGCTGCCCTGAAGCAACGTCCTGGCGCTGTCGTCTTTCCGCTCACCGCTGTGGAAGTGGCCGAGTGCGTCAGGCTGGCCCGCAAACACAGCGTGCCGGTGGTCACGCGTGGTTCCGGTACCGGTTTGAGCGGCGGTAGTGTGCCCTTAGACGGTTGTTTGGTGATCTGCCTCGTGAAAATGGACAAGCTCATCGAAGTCGATGAGAAAAACCTGACGCTACGTGCGCAAAGCGGTGTCATCACGAAGGAGATCGACGACGCCGCGGCCAAGGTCGGCCTGTTTTATCCACCAGACCCCGGTTCGATGAAAATCTCCACCATCGGCGGCAATGTGGCCGAAAACTCCGGTGGTCTGCGCGGCCTGAAGTATGGCGTCACGCGGGATTACGTCATGGGCATCGAAGTTGTCCTGCCGGACGGCACGTTGACCTTTCTGGGTAACAAATGCGTCAAGGATGTGGCCGGTTACTCAATGAAGGACCTGTTCATCGGCAGCGAAGGCACGCTCGGCATCATCACGGAGGTCATCTTGAAAGTGCTCCCGCGACCCAAGGCGCGCAAAACGATGCTGGCGCTCTATGATTCGATGGATGCCGCTGCGAAGACGATTTCGGCCATCATCGCCGCCAAGATCATCCCCTGCACCTTGGAGTTTCTCGATCGAGTCACGGTGCAGTGCGTCGAAGACTACGCCAAGATCGGCCTGCCCACCGATGTGGAGGCGCTGGTGCTCATGGAGACCGACGGGCACCCCGTCGTCGTCGAAGAAGAAGCCGCGCAGATGATGGAACTCGCCAGGGCGAATGGTGCACGCGATGTCCGAGCCGCCGCCGACGAAGCCGAAGGCGCGAAACTTGCCGCGGCCCGCCGCAATGCCTTCTCCGCGCTCGCACGAGTGCGCCCCACGACGATTCTCGAAGACGTGACCGTACCGCGCAGCGAACTCGCCACGATGGTTGCTTTCATCGACAGCGTGGCGAAGAAGCACAAGCTCCAGATCGGCACCTTTGGTCATCTGGGCGATGGCAACCTGCACCCCACCTTCCTCACCAACGAGCGCGATCATGAGGAGATGCACCGCATTGAAGTCGCGCTGGAGGAGATCGTCGAAGAAACCATCCGCCTCGGTGGCACGGTCACAGGCGAGCATGGCGTTGGCCTTGCCAAAAAAGCCTTCCTCAAACGCCAGCTCGGCGAAGGTAGCTACGAACTCATGCGCAGCATCAAGCAGGCGCTTGATCCACAAGGGCTGCTGAACCCTGGAAAGATATTTGATTTGAGGAACTGATCATGTCGCAAGCCTCACTCCTCAAATCCCTCGACTACTCCGTACTCCAGCAGTGCATGCACTGCGGCATGTGCCTGCCGACGTGTCCGACGTATGTGGAGACAAAAATGGAGAAGAATAGCCCCCGCGGGCGCATCTCGCTCATGCGGGCAGTGGCTGACGGTGATCTCGAAGTTTCTCGGACGCTGTCGGACGAGATGTATTACTGCCTCGGCTGTCTCGCCTGTCAGACGGCCTGCCCGGCAGGGGTGAATTACGCCGAATTGTTTGAAACCGCTCGTGCCGAGGTCGAGCAGGCCAAGGTGAATGACGGCATGCAGCGCGGCTTCTGGCGCTGGCTCACGCTGAACGTCATTTTCATGCGCCCATGGCTGCTGCGGCTGATCGGGCGCGTGCTGCGCGTGTACCAAAACACCGGACTCGACAAGCTGATGCGCAAAGTCCGTTTTTTTGGCCTTATGCCACGATCATTGGCAAAGTTGGAGCCGCAGACGCCGCGAATCGCGGCGGAGTTCTCGGATGACGTCATCCTGCCTGTGGAATCGCCCAAGATGGGGCAAGGGCGCCGTGTCGGCCTACTCACGGGGTGCATCCAGGATCTCGCGTTCTCCAACATCAATCGCGACACCGCCGATGTGCTGCTTGCCAACGGCTGCGAAGTCATCACGCCGCGCTCGCAGAGCTGCTGCGGCTCCTTGCACGCGCACAATGGCGAACTCGAACTGGCCCGCGAATTGGCACGGCGGCAGATCGACAGCTTTGATCTCGATTCACTCGATGCCATCATCACCAACGCCGGTGGCTGCGGCTCGCATTTAAAGACCTACGGCCATCTGCTGCACGATGATCCTTTCTATGCCGCCAAGGCGAAGGTTTGGGACAAAAAGGTGAAGGACATCCACGAATGGCTCGTGCAGATCCGTTTCCGCAAGCCGACGGCCGGCGCTGGGGTGAGCGAAGTCACCTATCACGAGAGTTGCCACCTCTGCCATGGTCAAAAAGTGGTCTCCCAACCGCGTCAGGTGCTCGCGAGCATCCCTGGACTCGTGTTCAAGGAACTGCCCGAGTCGAACTGGTGCTGCGGCAGTGCTGGCATCTACAACATCACCCAACCCGAACAGAGCCAGAAGCTGCTAGACCGTAAAGTTGCCAACTTGAGGCAGGCAAACGCCCCCATCGTGGCCACCAGCAACCCAGGATGTCATTTGCAACTCGCCAACGGACTCCGCACGTGTGGTGATCATCCCTGCCACGACGTCACTCAGCCGGTGACTTTGCTGGCCAAGGCGTATCGCGCTGAACGTAATTGATCACTATGGAAATCGACCTCACGGGCCCGCTGCGCGAAGATGCTTACATGATTCTCGCCGGACTCGTCACGCCGCGTCCCATTGCGTTGACGACCACCGTTGATCTCGAAGGTCACGTGAATGCGGCACCGTTTAGCTTTTTCAACGTGCTGGGCGATTCACCGCCCATCGTCGGCCTCTGTCCCGGAGATCGCTCTCCCGGCGTGCCGAAGGACACGGCGCGTAACATCCGCCTGACGCACGAGTTCGTCGTAAACCTCGTCGATGAGGCGCTCGCGGAGAAAATGAACCTGTGTGCCGCTTCTTTGCCTGCGGGGGAGAACGAACTGCTGCATGCCGGACTCACCGCCGTTGCTAGCAGCGTGGTCAAACCGCCGCGCATCGCGGAATCTCCCGCCAGCCTCGAATGCCGCAGCCACAGCATCCTCGAGATCGGCGACAACCGCCTCATCATCGGCGAAGTCCTTCGTGTCCATGTGCGCGACAACATATTCGATCCCGAAACTTGGCTCGTGAAGCCCGGCGCCTACCACCCCATTGGTCGCATGCAGAGTCCTCATTGGTATTGCCACACGCGGGACATGTTTGAGTTGAGAAGGCCGAGGTGACTCGCTCAAGCCAGCGGCATCAATTCGCGAATCGGCTCTCCAAACGGCAGGATCGGCAGCGGGCGGCCTTGGAAGTCGTCGAACGTGTCATTCGGGTCGATGCCGAGGTGTTGGTAAACCGTTGCCCAAAGATCATTCGGGCTCAGGGGACGCTCGATCGGGAATTCTGCGCGCGGATTCGTCGCGCCGATGATCTGTCCCGTCTGCATGCCGCCGCCGCTGACGATGAAAGACATGGCCTGCGGCCAGTGGTCGCGCCCAGGCTGACTGACGCCGGTTTGCGTACCGATTTGCGTGTTGATCTTCGGCGTGCGGCCAAACTCGCCGGTGATGATCACGAGCACGTCTTTGTCGAGGCCACGCTGATGGATGTCCTCAATCAAAGCAGACGCAGCCTGATCATAAACCGGCATGCGCCAGCGCGCGTCGGCATACATGTCGCAGTTCACCGCGTGGCTGTCCCAGTTGTAGGTGCAGTTCTTCGGAATGGTCGTTGAGAAGGGATTCTCCCAAACCATCGTCACAAAGCGGCTTCCGGCCTCGACGAGTCGGCGCGCCATCAGGCCGCGCTGGCCGTAGGTGCTGTAACCGTAGCGCTCGCGGGTTTTCGCGGACTCTTGGCTCAAATCGAAGGCGTCGCGCACCTTTTGTGTCGTGAGCATGCCCACCGCGCGCTGGCTGAAGCTGTCCATCGCCTCCATCAGGCCGCCGCGATCCATTTCACGCTTCAGATTGTCCATGCCCTGCAACAGATGCACGCGGTCGTCGATGCGCGACGCCATGTCTGGTGTGAGGCCGATGTTTTCGACTTTGAATTCCTTCGCGCTCGGATCACCCACGACCATGAACGGCGAAGCCGAAGGCCCGAGGTAGGCGCTGCCGAGCGAAAACGTATCGATCCCACTGCGCCCGCGATCCACGCCCGCCACGCACACCGGCATCGGTTCGTCCGCGCGCTGGAGCTTACGTTGGATGATGGAAGACACCGCTGGCGCATCATTCACAAACCCGACTGGCAGCGCTGGCGCCCGTCCGGTCATGAAACGCTTGTGGCCGCCGCCGTGGTCCGCGAACTCGTGATGCACGCTGCGGATGATATTGAACTTGTCCGCGATTTTCGCCTGCTTCGGAAACAACTCACAAAGATGCGTGCCGGGCACATTCGTGCGGATGGGATTGAGCACGCCGCGATACTCCACCGGCGCGTTCGGCTTCATGTCATAGCTTTCGAGCTGCGACATCCCACCCGGCAGCCAGACAAAGATCACCGATTTGTCCTTCAGCTTGCGTCCAGCCGCCTTGGCGATGCTTTCCGCGCGCAGAGTGTCTGCCAGTGACCAACCGGTAAGCGCGAGCGAGCCGATGCTGAGAAAACTCCGGCGTGAAACCGGACCACAGCAGGAATGAGGGGAAAAGGAAGGCATGCGAGCGTGATTACGCCTGTTGGAGCATCCTCATTTCAGGCTCAGGATAAACGCCTTCACATCGGTGAAGAGAAACGAGGTGTGCAGGGCGAGATCGAGCTGCACATCGGTGACGTGGAAACTGATGCGCACGGCTCTGCATACCAGCGAGACTCAAAGCAAGATCGTCTTCGAGGTAGCCTGCAGGCTCTTCACGGCCGCAAAGCTTAGGAAAGGCACAGGTTGGCAGAGTCAGATGAACTTGTAGTTCAAATCGACGTTGGCATGGGAGGCATGAGGATCATGCGCCCCATGGAGCCGCGTCCGAAAAAGGGTGGTGTGGCCATCATGGCATCGCGTCGTGTTCGATAGTATTGAAACATGCGGTCGTAGCTGCGGGCCATGCGTGCTCGTAGTGCGTCATTCTCCGGGGTATGGGACAGATGGCGGTCATTTTTTCGCAAGAGCAGCATGCCTTGGTGGACATTCAGAAGACGTGGCTGAGCCTGCTTGTTCGTAGCTCCATGATGAACGGTGATGGTCAATTCCTTGCCTCGCGGGCCAAGGGCCGACATGACCATCGCTTCTGGGCCTAGATCGTCGTAAGAAACCTGCAAAACCTTCACCGTAATGGCTCTGCGCCAGGTTTCTCGGGTGCAGCCGTTGGAAACCGTCAGCAGCAGCAAACAGACGCTAAACTTAACCATTGGGCGAAAGCAGATCGATTTCATGCGGCAAAGAATAGCGGGAATGAAGTCCTGGGCGAGAACTTCAAAAGCATGTGACTCGCTGCCGCGACCTGCCTGCAACTTTTTATGACTGCCCGAGTGCTAGGTTTGCCCTGCTTTTTACGATGGGAAGGACGTTGCCAGCGGCGATGAAGTTTGCGCAGCGTGATGATCTGCGTCGTTCCATCATGGCGTTCTTTTAAGCCATCAACATCGCCGGCGCGGTCACGGGGGCGACGCCGAGCACCTTTTCGCTTCTGCCGACTCTCGGTAACGAAGGTGCCTTGAGCGTCGCCGTGCTGGCGAACCTGGAATTCCCTTGGCGGCGGGTGCGATCTTCTTGTTTGAGGAGAAAAAACCGCTGATCGAGTGTTGAAAATCTTAAACGGTTCTGGCGGCAGCGGCACGCTGATTTCCTCTCTAAAATCGGACGTAATCGCTGTCCTGTGCGGTGGATGTGAAGAAGCCAGTGCGCCAGACTGCTCCCGTCAGCGAGAAGGTGCTCGGTGCGCAGGCTAGGCAGTGTACTCATTCGGTGAGATTGCGGCAATTTTAGAAAGGAGGGGGGCGTTCTAATTATCCTCCCCCAATTAATGTCCTTTCTTGCCCGGCATCCTGTCCTCCGACTCGTGGCCTCGCCACAGCATCTGTGGCGCACGTTGTCGCTTGGTATCAAAACCATCTGGCTGCACAAGCTACGGTCGTTTTTGACGGCTCTGGGCGTGGTATTCGGCGTGGCCTCGGTCGTGGCCATGCTGGCCATTGGCGAAGGTGCCAGCCATGAGGCGCAGGAGCAGATCCGCAAGCTGGGCAGCCAGAATATCATCCTCCAGAGCGTCAAACCTCCGGACGGGCAGGGTTCCAGTGGCGAGTCTCGCAGTCTGATCAGCGAGTATGGGCTCACCACCCGCGATATCCAACAGATCCGCCAGACGGTGCCAGGCATCAGCATTGTGGTCCCCAGCCGCTTCATTTCAGAAAACATCTGGAGCTTTGACCGCAGTATTGATGGTCAAGTGATGGGCGTGCTGCCGGTGTACCCGCAGATGCGTAACCGCCCAATGGTGCAGGGCCGTTTCTTCAGCGATCTGGAACTGGATGGGCGCGTGCCAGTTTGTGTGATCAATCAGACCGTGGCCGCGCGGTTGTTCCCGCTCTCCACTCCCACCGGTAAGTCGGTGCGCGTGAAAGGGTATTACTACAAGATCGTTGGCATCATCCAAGATGAAGGGCAGAGCGTGGGCACCGACTCCAGCAGTGCGGCGCCGAGCGCCCCGGCGCAAATCATGATCCCGTTCACCACCTTGACGGATCACTACGGCGAGACGTTTTTCCGTTACCGCACCGGTAGTTTCGAGGCGGAAAAGGTGGAGTTTCATGAAGCCGTACTCCGCGTCGAGGATGTGAAGCAGGTGGAGAGCCGCGCGGGGGCCATCCGCCATCTCATGAGCAGCAACCACAAGAAAGAAGACTGGCGCATCATCGTGCCGGTGGAGCTGCTGAAGCAGGCGGAGCGAACGAAGCGCATTTTCAGCATCGTGCTTGGCAGCATTGCCGCCATCTCCCTGCTGGTCGGGGGGATTGGCATCATGAACATCATGCTTGCCAGCGTGACCGAACGTACGCGGGAGATCGGCATCCGCCGTGCCCTAGGCGCTCGTCAGGCCGATATTGTGGTGCAGTTCCTCATCGAGACCGTGCTGTTAGCGGGGGTCGGCGGTGTGCTGGGCGTTGCGGTCGGTCTGGGCATTCCGATGGCCATCGAAAAATTCGCCGGAGTAACCACGATCATCAAAATGTGGTCGCCGATCATGGCTTTCTCCATCTCCGTCATCACCGGCATCGCCTTCGGCATCTATCCAGCACGTCGCGCGGCCCAGATGAATCCGGTGGAAGCGCTGCGGCACGAGTAGTCGGATTTTTGGGGGGACGAACCGGCTTCCGATGAGCTCTGCTCCAGGATGAAACCATCCTCCTGCTATGGGGGCATGCTTGACACGGCCGCAAGCTCTGCGGTGCCGGATCAGCCTGCCGCCGTCACCAGCCGTGGTGCCCTGCCTGCGGCCTCTGCATCTGGCTCAGCAACCCAGACTGGCGGAGGCGGTGGAAAGTGGAAGATGACCCACAGCATTGCCAAAACGCCTGGGGGAGCGGTCAGACGGGCGCTGGACGCCCGCATCTTCATTTTAAAGACCTGTTTCAGAAAGAGCAGGCCTTGAGCATGGCAGAAACTGCACTGGCCGAAGCTGAGAGGAGGGCGTTGGCGAAGAAAAAAAAACACCCAAAACACCGAACTCGTCGGTAGCCCGCTTTCAGGGCCAAATTCACTCTTGGCGGCGATGTTCTGCCATGTGGCAGCGGAGCTTCGCATCAAGGTGATCCGACAGAGGGATGCGGCGCTGCGGGTGAGGATGGGAAAGATCGCCGGAGACAATCATTCGCTCGCCTACTTCCAGTCACAAGGTGTCACGGCAGTGGTGATCGCGCTGGCCAGCTCTTTGCATGGCATGGTGGATCGCAGGCTGCCAGGATTTGATTTCAATCCCAAGGTTTCTCTCGAGTGGATCACCCAACAGAAAGCGCGGACATGAAAAAAACTGCCGGTGCGAAAAAAACGGGCGCGTCGAGTGGTCTCAACGCGCCCGTTTAAAGAATCAGGAAGGATCAATGGTTGAAGTAGAACTCCTTGGAGTTCAGCAAGGCCCAGAACAAGTCTTCATGCACGGATTGGCGTGCGCCGGTGTCGCTGGCAATGGCTTGCTGCACTGAGGACCATTCCTTGTCCTTAGGCATACGACCAAAGACTCGCAGGAAGAGGTCTTCCACGATCTCGCGGTCGCTTTTCTTTTCCTGGATCATCTTAGCAACGATACGTCCCTGCTTGATGCGGTCGTTGACGGCGTCACCATTCATGAGATGCAGCGCCTGGGATAGCGTGGGTTCCATTTTCACCTCGCAGGAGCACACAGACTCGCGCTTGGCACGCCCAAAGGTGGTGAGGAAGTAGTTGCTCACCGCTCCGTCAGCGATCTGCACGGCGCGTGCGCCGAGAGGTAGGCCCTGGAACTTGTTTGGCGTGTCGGTGATCTGAGAGATGGCGTCGAGGAGCACTTCAGCACGGACGCGGCGGACCTGGGCGTGGGAGAAGTTGCGTTTGTCCCCGGCGTTGGTGTCGTTGACCTTGGTGCTGCGCTGGTAGGTCTGCGAGTTGCAGATGTCGCGCACGAACTTGCGCATGTCGTATTTGTACTCGGTGAGCTTTTCGGCAAGCTTGGCAATCAACTCGGGATTGGAAGGCGGGTTGGACACGCGGACGTCATCCACGGGCTCCACGATGCCCACACCATTGAAGTGCGCCCAGGTGATGTTGGCGATGTTACGCGCGAAGTAAGGGTTGCGTGGGGAGGCCATCCAGTCGGCGAGCACCTTGCGGCGGTCGTCAGTAGGCTTGAGTTCCGGGGTGTCGCCACCAAGGAATTTCGGCTTCATGACGGCGTTGGTCAGGAAATGGCGGGATTCACCGCCCTTGCTGTTATAGACGATGACCTCGGCTGGGTCGTCGGTCTGCTTGCGACCGATCTGGCTGAAGAAGGCCTTGAAGCCGTAGTAGTCATCCATCGTCCAGCGATCGAAGGGGTGATTGTGGCACTGGGCGCACTGGATGCGCATCCCCATGAAGACCTGGGCCACGTTCTCGGTGAGCTTGAGCTGGTCGACCTCCGTCTGGTAGAAATTCACCGCCGGGCTGCTGACCGTGCCGCCGGTGGAGGCGAGCAGTTCCACCACGATTTCATTGATGGGGACGTTCTTGCCAATGCGCTCGGAGAGCCAGTTGTAGTAGAGCAACGCGTTCTTGTAGAAGGGCGGCTGGTTGTTGTTGATGGCGGAGCGGATTTGCAGCAGCTCGGCCCATTTCATGACCCAGAGTTCGGTGAATTCCTTGCGCTCAAGCAAGGTGTCGATCAAAGCCGAGCGTTTGTTCGGGTTCGCATCGGCCAAGAAGGTCCGCATGTCAGTGGCTTGCGGATAGACGCCAGCGATGTCGATGTAGGCGCGGCGAACGAACTCTTCATCGGTGCAGATGCCGGAGGGCAGGATGCGCAGCTTGTGAAGGTTGTCGTTGACGAGGGTGTCGATGTAGTTGGTTTCGGCGAGTTTTGGGCGCTCATACTGAAGCTGGCCTGGAATAACGAGCACCTGACTGGTGACGGAATAAACATCGAACCGGGCCAGCATGAAGGCAGCGCCACGGTCACCAGAGGTCACGAGACCGTCCTTGTTGATGCTGGCGGTTGGGTCATTGTTCGACATGAACAACGCGAGGTTCGTCACATCACGATCTGTGCCGTCGGAGTAAGTGGCGCGCACGGTGATCTGCTGGGTCGCGTCTTTGCCTTCCATCACGATCTGACTCGGATAAACCTCAATGCCTGTGCATTTGGCGATCTCCGGCTTGTCATCCTGGGCACCGCTGGCGATCCACTCCAGGAGCGTTTTGTTGTAAACGGAGTCAGGTTCAAAGCATTGGTTGCCGGAGTGCGGCACGGCCCCGACAGCTTTTTCGATGAGGGTGCTTTCCTCTTGGATGGCGAGGTTGATGCGGCGGCCTGGCATCTCGCGTGTGATGCGGATGAAGTCACCGGCGGGATCCATGCCGAAGAGGGAGGTGCGGAAGCCGTCCTTGCAACGTGCGGCACCGTGGCAGCCGCCTTGGTTACAGCCACCGCGCATGAAGACCGGCATGCAGTCCAAGCGGAATGAAACGGTGCGGTCTTTGGTGCCGTCTTTCACGGTCACGGAAGCTTTGGTGGTCTGTCCGCCGATGGAGGCGATGAGTTCGGTGCTGCCTGCGTCCGCCACGGGCTTCAAGGTGAGACCATCCAGCATGGCGATCTTGCTGTCGGCGATCTTGAGATCGCTGACTGCGGTCACGTCCTTGGTGGTGGCGTCCTGGAAGGTGGCCAGAACCACGATGCGGTGGAAATCACGCTTGGTTTCCAATGAGTAGCTGCCGGGCAGGATTTCGATGCGCTTGAGCGTGGGCATCTTTTTCTGAAGTTCGGCGAGTGCTTTGCGTTGCTCGGGTGTCTTGTAGTTGAGCACCAGTCCCTCGGGCCACTTGGCACCGTCTGCAACCCAGCGCTTCAGCACATCGACCTCGTTCGCGGCGAGCGGTCCGCCTTTCGGGGGCATGATGTCATCATGGTCTTTGGGAAGAACGACACGTTTGATGATCTCGCTCTCATCGGGCTTGCCAGCGATGAGTCCTGGGCCGGTGTCGCCTCCTTTGAGCAGGGCCGCCGCCGTGTCCATCAGCAGCTTGCCTTTGATCTTATTTGGATTGTGGCATTCAAGGCACTTGTTCTCGAAAATGGGCTGAACATCCCGGATGAAATCCACCCCTGGAGCTGGAGCCCGTGCAGCCGCTGCCGGTGCAGCAGGATTTGCAGGCGCAGGATTGGCCAGGGCCAAAGCGCTGTAGGAGGTGAGAGCGATTGTGAAGAGAGAAGCTCGCAGAGGGCTTTTCATAGGTGTGTAGGTGGTGTTGTGAGAGGCTACGCCCCTGGGATGGCAAATTTATCAAACGTGCGAAGAAACTACAGGGATGATGGGACTTTACCCCTCCTGCAGCGCCGCCAACCTCTGGCCAATAGGCGGGTGGGAGTAGTGTAACAGCACGGTCAGCGCATGAGGATTCGGGTGTGTTAGGTGATCCACGGACAGCTTCTTTAGGCCCGCCATCAGTGGTTCGGCCCCGCAGGCCGCTTTGGCAAAAGCATCCGCCTGAAACTCATGCCGCCGGCTCAAGGCGCTGCTGAGTAGGCCGAGCAGCAGGCTGGCGGGAGAATAGAGAATGCTGAACAGCACCAACCCAAGCCCTAGGGGCATGCTGATGACGCCGAAGGCCTTGAAGAAGGCAGGTGACTGTAAGGCTGCGTGCAGCAGGTAAAACATCAGCCCGCTCTCCAGCAGTCCCAGCACGAGCTGCTGCGGCACATGGCGGCATTTGTGATGACCGATTTCATGCGCCAAAATCGCCTCCAGTTCCGCCTGCGTATGCTTTTCAATCAGCGTGTCGAACAACGCGATGCGCTTGTTCTTGCCGAAACCGGAGAGGAATGCGTTCGCCTTGCTGGAGCGTCGCGAACCATCTACCACCGACACATCGACCACGGGGAACTTTAAGCGGGCCGCCAGTGCCAGCAAAGCCTCTCGCAATGGACCATCCTTAAGAGGCTGGAACTTCAAGAACAGCGGCATGAGCAATCGTGGCGAAAGCCAGGCCATCACGATGCTGAATCCCGCGACCGTGAGCCAGGTGTAAAGCACCGCATGCGCCTGCGTCTGGAAGAACCACAAAATCAGCGCCAGCAGCGGCCCGCCGAGCAAGGCCGTCAATAGCAGCCCTTTGAGGCGATCCTTGATGAAGGTGCCAGGCGTGGTGCGGTTGAAGCCATACTTGGCCTCAATTTTGAACGTGTCCCAGGCATCGAAGGGCAGGGACATCACATTTTGCACCAGCATGATGAGGCCGATCACGCCGGCACCGGTTTGGATCTCATTCCAGCCCCAGCCTGTGCTCCAGCGCTCCAGCCAGCCAAAGCCACCGCCCCACCAGAAAGCGATCAGCACCGCCAGGGACGCTGTGCTGCGCAGCAGATCGAGCCGCGACGACATCGCCGCATATTCCCCAGCTTTCTGTACCGTTTCGTCTGAAAAGATCTCTTTCAGCCGCTGCGGCAGCGCATGGCGGAACTGCGCGAGATTTAAAAACGTGGCGATGATTTCGAGATGAAACAAGCCGAGCACGCCGACGAGGGCGGCGATGAACCAGGGATTGGATAACGTCATGCGAGGGAAGAGGAGGTTGGCGGAACGCGTCAGGGCGTGTCCACGGGCAGGTCTTGATAGAGCTTGGGGAAGTAGCTCTCAAGCACCTTCGAGTCGAAGACCAGCCTCAGTGGGCCTTTCGGCGTCGAGGATGTCATCAATCCTTCATCCACGAGCAGATGAATCAGGCCGCGTGCTGTCGTGTCGCTGATTCCCGCGAGGCGGCTGACGCGACCACGTTCGATTTCATCCACGATCAGCCCCTCACGCAGCACGGAGGCCGCCTGCTCGATCTTTTTTCGCCCCCAAGCAGCATGGTGCAGGTGGAGATGCGCCTCCATGCGGGACCAAAGCACCGGGAGTTGCAGCAGACCTGACATGAACTCGATCTGATCCAACATGCCGCGCAGGAAGAACAGGCAAAACGCCGCTAGCCCGCGATCCGTGAGGTTGCCACGTCCGTCCAGGTCGCCTTGGCGCTGATGATCGGCGGCTTGCAGGTGCTGATAGTAAGCCTGACGCTGGCGGGCCAGTCCGCGTGAGATCGTCCACAATCCTGCCGCATCCGCCTGGCAGCGGATCAGCCATGCGTGCGAGTGCAACCGTATGACACGCCCGTTGCCATCTCCGAACGGATGAAACCAGGCCAGTCGGTGATGACCTGCGGCCAAGGCGATGAGCTGGTTCGTGGCTGGCAGAGCCTTGTCGCCATAAAACTTTTCAAACCGCTGCGTGAATGCCTCCAGCGCTCCTGAGAATGGTGGTTGATGTCCGCCGACAATCACCTCGTGATCGCGCAAGACTCCGGGCTGCATGCGCTCACGCTTGCCGGTCATCGACTCCGTGAATTGCAGATCTTCCGGCAGCCGCTGGTAAAACTCACGATGCAGCCAGCAGATGAAGTCGGCGGAGTGGATCGATAGCTCTGGCTCAGCACGCAGACGCTCGCGCATCAGTTTTTCCACATCAATGTGAGCGGCAGCGAGATGCTGGTTGTCACGCTCGGCAGGCTTTTTTGAAAAGTCACGGCGCAGGGCGCTTTCGATGTCTCGCGGCAGCGTTTTGTGTCCCTCGATCAGGTTCGAGTAGTAGCTGTTCATGCCACAAACCAAATGGGCGATGGCGATGCGGCAGCCATGGGAAGGAATCTGCTCCAGCAGCCGGTTGGAGCGCCGCCAAATCTCGCAAGACAGCTCCGCCAACTCAGGCAGACGACTGGCGAGCAGCAGCGGCTCCATCTAGCTGGGGCGGGTGTAAAGCTCCGGTTTGGCAGGCATTTCGGCTGATCTTGAGCGGCGCTCAATCCCTTATTGTATCAGAGATTCGCGGCGATGAGGCTGAAAAATCGCGGTTTTTTCCGCTGATCGCTCAAGCAGTCTGAACCGTCTGATCCGAGTGTTCGTGGCTGTGCGCGGCCTGATGCTCGAGATACGAGGCAAAAATGTCCTCCAACTGCATCACACTGCCGATCTGCGAGAAGTGCTGGCGCAGCCATTTGCCGCCGGGGATCGACTTGGTGTAGTTCATGAGCCGGTTGCGCATGGAGCGCATCGTTTGCAGCTCTTCCATGCGCACGTTGCGCTCGATGGCCAGTTTGCAGTGGCGGCGCATGAAGTTGAAGCGCTCTTCGACGCTGGCGTGCGGCGCATGCGTGCCTGTAGCGAGGTAATGCTTCGCTTCTTTAAACACCCACGGGTTCGCCATCGCCGCGCGGCCGATCATGATGCCCTTCACATTCGTTTGGGCGCGGCGCACCTGCACATCGAGTCCGCTGGCGATGTCTCCATTGCCGATGACAGGAATCTTCACCGCGTCTGCCACCTGACCGATGACATCCCAGTCTGCGAGGCCGGTGTAGCCCTGCGCCCGTGTCCGGCCATGCACCGCGATGGCTTGCATGCCGCAGTCTTCGAGAATCTTCGCGACTTCGACGGCATTCACATGATCCGCGTCCCAACCGATGCGCATCTTGGCCGTGACGGGAATTGGCACCGCCTTGGCGACCTCCCGTGCCACACTAGCGAGCAGTGGGCAATCTTTGAGCAATGAGGAGCCGCCGTTCTTGGCCACCACCTTGTTCACCGGGCAGCCGAAATTGATGTCGATGAAGTCAGGCTGCTTCCAGTCGATGATTTTTCGTGCCGCTTCGCCCATCCGCACGCCGTCAGAGCCGAAAAGCTGCACACCCAGCGGGCGCTGCTCGTCATCGAAGTCCGTGTAGTGCCGCGTGCGGTCATCGCGTTGCAGGATGCCCTCGGCGCTGACGAACTCCGTTACCAACACATCCGCGCCCTGTTCTTTGCACAAACGGCGGAAGATCACGTCTGTCACCCCGGCCATGGGGGCCAGATAGAGCGGAAAGTGGTCGTTGTTGAGCCAAGGAAGCATCTTCGATCATAGCCGCACTGGCACAGTGCGGCAAGCCGTGTCACAGTTTCGCATGGCTAGACGCCGCCGCTTCCGCAAACCGCTTCTCCCCGGCCTTTGGACCGTGCTGGCCGCGTTTGCTCTGATCGGCAGCATCGGTGGCCTGTTTTGGCTGCTCGGCACGGCCACCAAGTTCACGCGCGTGACTCCCGCCGCTCCTGCGGTGGCGAAGGGAAAGTAGCACAAGCGTGCCGCTTGTCGGAATGACAGAGCCGCAATCGGGACGATTGCGCTACACCGCCGGCCTCACCACCACAATATCACCCAGCAACTGCTCCTGCTCGACTTGCAGATGGTTCAGTTTGATCAGCTCCAGCATCGCCAGGAAGGTCACGATCACCTCGCCACGGCTGGCGGCGCTGGAGAAGAGGTCTTCAAAGCGCACCTTGCTGCCCACGGCCACGATCTCGAGCAGGTGCTCGATCTTGTCCGCCACCGTGTAGCGGTCGTTGACGATCTCGCGGAAGTCGCTGGCGTTCTCGAAGCGCTTCAGGATGCGCTGGAAGGCGCGGATCAGGTCAAAGATGCCCACCTGGCCCAGCGTCTCCACCGGGGCGTCCAGATCCGGCAGTTCCGGCGTGGTGACGAACAATTCATCACCCTTCACCTCCTGCACGCCGAGGAATTGGGCGGCCTCCTTGAATTTCTTGTACTCCACGAGCTGACGGATCAGCTCCCAGCGCGGGTCATTCTCCTCCGCGTCCTCCTCCGGCGGCTGCACATCCTTCGGCAGCAGCTCGCGGCTCTTGATGTACATCAAATTGGCCGCCATCACGATGAACTCGCTCGCCAGCTCGATGTTGAGCGCCTTGAACGTGTCGATGTAATCCAGGTACTGCCGCGTGATGCGCTCCAGCGACACGTTGTAAATGTCGATCTCCTCCTTTTTGATGAGGTACAACAACAGGTCCAGCGGGCCTTCAAAAATCTCCAGTTTAACTTTATAGTCGGTGTCTTCCACGCGCCGAGATAGACCGGAGAATCAGCCATGGCAACCCAGGAGCGTGAGTATTGTGCTCGTGGCTCACTTGCGCCGCAGCCGCAGCGCCTGCACATCCGCCAGTTCCTGCTTCAGCGCTCCGTCCGGCCGCATCAGCAGCGATTGCACGCCCGCCTTGAGGTTGATCATGCCTGCCGACTGTTCCTTGAACGTCTCATAGCCGCCTGTCGCCAGCACCACGCCTTTCACGCTGGAGTTCTCGGCCTCGACGACATACGCATCGCCTGCGGACGCTTCATCCGCCGCCAAGGTCACGAGCACCTCATACTCGCCATCCGCCGGCACTTGAATCAACCACTCCGCCATGTCCGTGTCGATGCGCCAGGGGGCGAGCACGTTCAGCGAGGCACGGTAGGCCAGCTTCTGCCCGTACGTCTTCGCCGCGCTTGCAGGGAGTAGCAAAACGCCCTCCGCATCGGCCTGGATCGCGTTGCCGCCTTTCACATCCACCTGCATCAGCGTATCCGCCGTCCAGGGCATCTTGCGCGTCTTGGTCTGCTCACGCACCGCCGCCACTTGAGCGGCTTCAATGACACTCGCTTCATTGCCCCAGGCATTGCGCACGTAGCTGAGCACATCGGCCAGCTTCGCATCATCCAGCGCCGGATTCGCCCCCTGGCCGGGCATGGCAAGGTTCCACTTCTGCCGGTTCACCTCGATCTCGCCATACAAGCCGTGCAGCGCGATGCGGATGAGCCGCTCCGGCTCGCCCGTGGCCCACTCGCTCTCCGCCAACGGCGGGGCCACGTTGGGGATGCCGTAGCCCGTCGGCTGATGGCAAAGACCGCACACGGTCTGATACACCGCCGCTCCACGCTCGATCTGCTTTTGCGCGGCCTCGCTCAGCGGCTGCTTGCGTGTTGCAGTCACCACGTTCTCCGCGCCCGGCCAGGTCAGGCACATGCGCAAGCGCTGCACCCGCTCACGCGCGGCGATCTCACGATTCGCGGCCAGTTCATCGAGAAATTTCGGCTTCTCCGCCAGCTTCACCGGCCTGATCTGCCGTGGATCATTCGGCTGCGTTGCTAAAAAGCCATCGATCAGCGCCTCGCGCTGCGAGTTCGTCGTCCGCTCGATTCGTGACACGATTTCGCCATGCTGATCGTCCATGCCGATGAGTTGTGAGAGCAGTCGCAGCGTCTCGCGGCGATGCGCCGATTCCTTCTGCCAATCCTGACGCTTCAGCAGCAGATCCAGCGTCTCCACTTCCCGGCCATGCAGACCCGTCATCGCCGCGATGCGGCTCAGATCATCCTCATGGCGTGTCAGATGCTCCACGAGTGTCTCGGTGGGTTGCGGCGTGAGCAAGGCCTGCATGCGCACTTCCGCGTCTGGCTCATTCGTGAGCGAAATCTCCGCACCGAGCCTCGCTGCTGCTGCCCGCACGCGTGGATCGGCATCCCGCGCTGCTTGTTGCAAAAGTGGCTTCGTCAGCTTGCCCATGCCTTCCTGTGTCCACAGCGCATGCAGACGATGCAGCGGCTCCGCAAAGCGGTTCGGATCACCGATGTCCTCCCCGCGCTCGACCAGGAGCCGTTGCGTCGTGTTTCGCTGCCAGCCATTCGCGTGCCCCAGTGCCTTCACCAGCTCTGCCGTGCTCGCATTCCCCATGCTGACTCTACGCTCTTTGCTCTTCGCCCTCTGCTCATGCACGATCCGCCAGATGCGCCCATGATCGTTGCCTTCGTAGAGCTTGCGCTGCTCGATCTGCTTCGTCAGCCACGGGACGATGAAAATGACGTGCTCGATGATGCCGTGATACATGTCCGCGAGGTAAAGCGCCCCATCCGGCCCCACTCGCGCATTCACCGGGCGGAAGCGCTCGTCGGTGCTGGCGATCAGCTCCTGCTCGGCTGGAAAGAAGCGCGTCGCTTGCGGGGCGATGCCTTTCGTGAGTTTCAACGTGCCGACGAGATGCCCAGCCGAGTCCGGCACGAAGACGTTGCCATGCATCTCCGGCGGAAATTGATCGCCATCATAGAAGCAGGTGCCGGAGACGATGGTGTAGGTGCGCAGGCGGCCGTCATCGCGTAGTTCCAGGGCACCCAGCGTCACCGCCGGGGTCACGCGGATGGGAAAGCACTCCGCCGCGTCCTTCGCCACGTTCACATTCACGCCGAAGCTGCCGCGTCCGCCGCGCTGCGCGAGTTTGGCCAGGTTCGGATGCCGCAGGATCGCCTCCGCCGGGAGCAGGTCCATGTGCATGGCGCTGTTCTCGTAGCAGGAGATGAAGCGGCCCGTTTCGTCAAAGCTCACGCCAAACTGACCGCGATGCAGCGTCGGCTCGTCGATGAGCTTGCCGTCCTGCCACTGATAGCGATGCGGCCAGTCCGCGCAGTGCAGCCAGTTGTCGATGCCTTGACGCAGCCCATTTGCCGTGTGCTGCGGATTGCCGCCCACACCCATCGTGCCCACCTCCGTTCGGTTGTCACAACGTAGATCGCCATCCGCATCCGCGCAGAACCACAGCTTCGGCGGCTCCTGGAGCAGGATGCCGCCCTTCACGAAGGCAAAACTGCGTGGCATCACCAGCTTGTCGAGAAACACCGTGCTCTTGTCCGCCTTGCCATCGCCATCCGTGTCCTCCAGCACCACCACGCGGCAGATCGGATCGCCCTCGCCGCTGCCCTGCACATCGCGCATGTAGCCCTGATACTCGACGACCCAGATGCGCCCCTCGGGATCGAACTCAAAGAAGATCGGGCACTGCACCATCGGCTCACACGCCACCAGCTCCGCCCGATACCCCGGTGCCAGCTTGAAGGTCTTCGCCTCGTCCTCCGCCGAAAGCACCGGCGCCGGCGGCACCTGGATGCGTTTGAGAAGTTCCTCGCCCTTCTCCCAATCCGCCCAGCCCGTCAGCGCTGACGGGGGACGTGAGCGCGGACGATCAGCCGGAACCGTGCCGGTTTGGGCGAGGACGGTTTGGGTGAGCAAGAGAACGAGCAGCAAGGAGCGGAGCGGCATGCAGCAACTACGCACCCAGTCGCGGCGGCCTTCCCGTGGCTTCCATCGTCTCTCCTGAACACTCGGGCCGTGATGTAGGGTCACATCGGTGAAAGGGGCTAGCCGTGCGTTTTTTTTCGTCCAGCCGCACCCGGAAACCAGGCGGGCAGGCCGTTCCAGGGGGCGTGCGCCCTGAGTGTCCCAGCGTTTCCCTGGGGCCTGCCGGGGTGCGGTGGGGCAATGCTCCGTATGCCTATAAGCCTCAGGTGCCTCACAAGCACGTTCCGTGGCCTGAAGGGACAAACGCTTCGATCCTTGATGCTGCCGCCTGCCTCCGGGGCGGCTCATTGTTTGGAATATTCACCCATGGAATTTACCCTCCTATGCCGTTGCAAAGCCACATTTTTGTTGCCCAGCAACGGCATAGGAGAGTAAAACGACACCCATGAGCACCGCTGCCCGTACTTTTCCCAACAAACAGTCGGATATAAAGCTGCTGACAAACCTCACGATCTGTGAATGATCATCACTGTTATGCCTCACTCCATGAACACCAAAATCATGACTCGAAGCCTTCTTGCAGTAGTAGCTCTTTCATTATTCAACGGTTGCGCTCTTACAAATGGAGTCAAGCCTGACGGCTCTTATGCAACGCCCGACGGAGCGCTCACATGCAAGCTTCCGGAATCACTCATTGGACTGCGTGTAGATCAACAATCTCAACCAGGCGCACACGCGGTTTCATTCA
>JAPLUL010000127.1:0-14634 GCA_026397635.1 Verrucomicrobiota bacterium
GCCCTCCATGATCCCGGTCATGGAATACCTCGAAGACGAGAGCATCCGCCGTCAGGTCTGGGAAGGGGCCTGCTCCATCGGACGTGGCGGCGAGCATGACAACACGGACAATGTCTTCAACATCCTCCGCCTACGTCATGAGAAGTCGCAGATCATGGGCAAGGCCCACTTTGCCGACCATGTGCTAGCCCACCGAATGGCCAAGACAGGTCGCAGTGCATTGCGCTTCATTGAGGATCTTTACTCACGCGTGAACGAAGCGTTCAAGCGCGAGACCATTGAGTTGCAGGAATTCCGCGCCGACACCGCACATCAGGCCACCGATCTGTTTCAGCCATGGGAAGTCTCCTTCTGGAGCGAAAAACAGCGCAAATCGAAGTACGACTTCGACGAGGAGGAACTGCGCCCTTACTTCCCGCTCGACCGCGTGCTTGGCGGCATGTTTCAGCTCGCCGAGAAGGTTTTCGACCTGCGCATCACTCCACGCGAGGGCGTTTATGTCGAGCCGGGCCAAGACGCGCCTGAAAACATCAGCGCGCAGCCTGGGAAGGCCGGTCCTGTTGAAGTCTGGCACCCGGAAGTGAAATTCTACGAGGTGCGCAACGAGAAGGGCGTCCACATCGGCTCGTTCTACGCCGACTGGCATCCGCGTGACGCGAAACGCGGCGGTGCCTGGATGAACTACCTCAAGATGGGCGTGCCGCCGAGCGGCGAGCGCGACCGCCGCCTGCACCTTGGCCTCATTTGCGGCAACATGACGCCGCCCGTCGATGGCAAGCCCGCGCTGCTCACGCATGACGAGGTCTGCACGGTCTTCCATGAGTTCGGACATTTGCTGCATCAACTTTGCGGGAATGTCGAAATCCCCTCGCTCAACGGCGTCAGTGTTTACTGGGACTTTGTCGAGCTACCGTCCCAACTGCTCGAAAACTTCTGCTGGGAGCGTGAGAGCCTGGACCTCTTCGCCCGTCATCATGAAACTGGCGAGGCGATTCCTGCCAGGCTGTTCAAGAAGATGCTGGCCGCAAAGAACTACCGCAGCGCCAGCGACATCATGCGCCAACTCGCCTTTGGCAAGCTCGACCTCGAGTTGCACATGAACCATGCCACCACCGAAGGCGCAGACCTCGACCAACTGGCCCGCAAGATCCTCAACGGCTACCTCATGCCGCTCAAAACCGAGCAGCCAACCATGGCGCGTCGTTTCGGCCACCTGTTCAGCAGTCCGGTCGGTTATGCCGCAGGCTACTACAGCTACAAATGGGCTGAGGTGCTCGACGCGGACGCATTCACGCGTTTCCAACAAGAAGGCGTGCTCCATCCCGCCGTCGGTCGCGAGTTTCGTGAGAAAATCCTCAGCAAAGGCAACTCCGAAGACCCCGCGAAGCTCTTCCATGACTTCATGGGCCGCGACCCCGACGCGATGGCGCTGCTCACACGCGCCGGGTTGGCGTGATCGTAGGACGACTGCCGCCTCAGCCTTGACCTCTTCTAGCGGTAACGCATAAAGACGGGCAGGCTCCCGCCATCCCTGCCTTACGTTTTGTGAGCACGACCGCGATACGCGAGAGCAAAAAACACGCACACCGCTGCTGTGAGCGCCGTCTCGCCCCACCAAAAGCGGGGCCAGTCAGTGACGCCGTTTTGGGTGCAGGTGGCAAACCACCAGCCGCCGCCGAGGTAGCCGATGAGATTGCCCACACCACTCATCAGTAAGGACAGCAATGCCTGCGCCCGTGACCGCCACTTGGGATCAATGCGCTCTTCAAGGTAGATCTGAGTGGTGATGAAGTAGAGCGTGTAGGCGAAGCCGTGCAGCACCGTGCCGACCAGAAGCCATGGCAGTGTGCCCAGAGCATTGAAGGAATAGCGCACCACGCAGATCGCGATGCCAGAGAGGAAGACCCACTTCAGCCGCACCCGGGCCAAAACACCCGCCAGCAACACCATGACGAGAATTTCCGTGGTCTGGCCGAGGGAGATCAAGGCGGAGATTTTTTGCAGACCCAAATCATGCAGATGTCGCGAAGTGTAGGGGTAAAACGCCGCCAGCGGCACGCAGTAAAGCGCCGCTGTGATGAAGACGACCCGATGATCGCGGTGCTTGAGCAGTTCGAGCGCATCCAGTCCGAGAATCTGCCGCCAGGTGCGATGCTGCAGCACTTCCCCCGGAGGAATCATCGGCAGCCGCCACGTCAACGTCATCACCACCAACCACAAACCCGCCGCAGTGACGCCACCCACGAGCGAGGCATCCGCCTTGAGCACGAAACTCACGATCCAGCAGCCCGCCATCCAGCCTGCCGTGGCCCAGGCACGCAGCGGGCCGAACTGCAGCTTCGCATCCTGCAGTTGTGAAAAGACGATGCTACTCGTCACGCTCCACACCGGTGTGGCCACGAGCGCCTGAGCTTGGGCGCAGGCCAGCACGGCGACATCACTCCAACCCCAGGCCAGCGAACCGCAGGTGATGAGCAGCGCCAGTGACGTCACCGCCGTCAGCCAGCGCAGCAGGAGCACCGGGGAGTGCTTTTGATCCGCCAGCGCCCCCACGAACAGCGGCGAGATGAACGCGGCCAGGGAGGTCGTGGCAAAAACATACGGCACCAAGTGCCCGCGGCCGTACGCGGTGAAAACATTCGCCAAGGGCACCCCCCACATGCCCATCGGCATCGCCGTGCAGAAAAACAGCGTCGCAAGCATACGGCGGCTGGTTTTGGCGTCCGTGGTCGGGGCGGTCATCGTTGTTTGCAGGAAATAAACGAGACTCCGGGAAACTCCAACGACGCGATTGAAAAAAGCGCTCCTTGCACCCCCGGCCCGCCTTTCCATCTTCCGCGACCCTTTTCTCCCGACCCCGATACCACCATGGAAAACGTCATCATCATCGGCACCGGCTGCGCCGGCTACACAGCAGCGATTTACACCGGACGCGCCAATTTGAAGCCCCTGATCCTCTCCGGCAACATGCCCGGCGGACAGCTCACGACCACAACCGAAGTCGAAAACTTCCCCGGTTTCCCCAACGGCATCATGGGACCGGAATTGATGATGAACATGCAAACGCAGGCGGAGAAGTTCGGCGCGCGCATCGAGTACTCGCTCGTCAGCAGCGTGAAAAAGACCGCCGCAGGCCATTTTGAAGTGCACACCGAAGGCGGCACTGTTTATGAGGCCTACAGCGTCATCGTTGCCACCGGCGCCTCGCCGAAGCACCTCGGCTTGCCGAACGAAAAATCCCTCATCGGTCACGGTTTGACGAGCTGCGCCACCTGCGACGGTGCCTTCTACCGCAACGTGCCCGTCTGCGTCATCGGCGGTGGGGACAGCGCCTGCGAGGAGGCCGGTTTCCTCACCAAATTCGCCAGCACGGTCTATTTGATTCACCGCCGCGATACCCTGCGCGCCTCGAAGATCATGGCCGACCGTGCTTTGGCAAATCCGAAGATCAAACCCGTGTGGAACAGCACTGTCTGCGAGTACCTCACGGATGAAAAAGGCGAGATGCGCGCCGTGATGCTGGAAAACCTCGTCACCGGTGAAAAGAGCGAGTTGGAACTGAAGTGCGTCTTCGTCGCCATCGGCCATGTGCCAAACGGTGCCTTCCTGGGCGATCTCGTCGATACCGATGAAAGCGGTTACATCCTGCAAACCGAAGGCACGCGCACCAAAACCGAGGGCCTCTTCGCCGCGGGCGACGTAGCAGATCACGTCTATCGCCAAGCCATCACCGCTGCTGGCCAAGGCTGCGCCGCCGCCTTGGAAGCGGAGCGCTACCTGGCGGACAAGGGCGTGCATTGATTGAAGCTGGACAGAAGGCCCGTGGCAGCGGATACATCGCGGCGAAAAACGCGCCCCCGTATCCCACGCATGAGCCATCTGGAGACCTTCAAAATCATCCGACTCGCCCTTCTTCCCGTCATCGCCCTGGTGACCTCCTGTCAGAGTGTAGGCTCGCGTGGGCAGACGCAGTACCTCGAAGCCTTCAACCCGGCCAGCCTGCCGAATTCCTCCATGTACAACGCCGACCAGGTGACCTACTGGGATGGCGATGGCCTCAGCGGCAGCCCGAGCATCACCATCGACCTGAGTGATCAAAAGGCCTATTTCTACAAGGGCGGCACGCTGGCGGGGGTCTCGGCGCTCTCCACGGGCGATGAAAAACACGCGACCAAGACCGGTAATTTCAAAATCATCCAGAAGGACCAGTGGCACAAATCCAACCTCTATGGGGACTTTGTGGACGCGTCCGGGACGGTCGTGATGGCGAACATCGACGTCACCAAAGACAAGCCGCCGGCCGGCACACGCTTTGAAGGCTCCAAGATGCACCACTTCATGCGATTCGTCGGTGGCATAGGCATGCACGAGGGCTTCCTGCCCGGCTACCCAGCCTCCCACGGTTGCGTGCGTATGCCCGGTCATATGGCTGCCACGTTTTACCACAATGTCGCCATTGGCACACCGGTCACGGTGCGGCCCTGATTCACCTACCATCGCACCCCATGCTTTCAGACACGGCAATCGAGATCAGTCCCACGGATGTGAGTCATCTGCTAGGCCGCCCAGGAGCGCGAGACTTCCGCATCATCGACTGCCGTGAGGAAAGCGAGTGGCAGGTCTGCCGCCTGCCAGACGCCCAACTCGTGCCAATGTCCCGCCTTGGCGAGTTGGCGACAGAGGTCTTCACGAACAAGCAGGAGCATCTCGTCATCTACTGCCATCATGGCATGCGCAGCCTGCGCTTGGCGAACTGGCTGCGCGAACAAGGCTTCAGCCGAGCGCAGAGCATGCGCGGTGGCATCGACGCGTGGGCTGATCTGGTCGATCCTGAAACGCCGCGTTATTGAAACGCCCGTTTGACGGCTCTGCTCTTGGCGTGGAAGAACAAGCGCGGCTAGTTTTTCATTCCCCCCCCTCTCACGCAGCATGGTTCGACTCCTCACCCAGCAAGGTCAACTCATCGACTGGAACGACGAGAAATCGCATCCGTTCCCGGACAATCTGGTTTTCCTCGATCTGCTCAATCCAGGCCGTGCCGAAGAGCTCGAAGCAGAAAAATGGCTCGAATACCAGCTTCCCACGCGTGAGGAAATGCAGGAGATCGAGGAGTCCAGTCGGCTGTACATGGAAAAAGGCGCACTTTACATGACGGCATGGCTTCCTGTGGGGCTGGACACGCCAGATCCTGACAGCACGGCGATTTCCTTCGTCATCGCGCCCGACTGCCTCACCACCGTGCGCTACGCGGACCCCATGGCCTTCCGGGTGCTGGTGGATCAGGCCAAACGCCAGTGCAGCATGCCGCTCAGCAGCGACGCCGTCTTCCTGCTGCTGCTGGAGCTCATCGTGGCCCGCATCGCCGACGCGCTCCAAGGAGTGGAGGGCGACATGAAGAAAATCTGTCGCGACATTTTCAGCCTTGACCCGCACAAGGCGCACGCCGCCGTGGAAAAAGATCTCAGTGATGTGGTAAAGCTGCTCGGTCGGCGCAGCGCCCTCGTGGCGAACCTGCGCGAGAGCCTGCTCAGCCTCAGCCGCATGCTGCAATACTTCCTCAACAACGCGGCCACCTGGATGCGTGGTGATCTGGCCGCACAGTTCCGCAGTGTGATGCGCGACATCAAAAGCCTGGATGAATACACCGGACAGCAGATGCAGGAGATGACCTTCCTGCTGGAATCGACCCTGGGTCTCATCAACATCCAGCAGAACCAGATCATCAAGATCTTCACCGTGGCCAGCGTGCTCTTCATGCCGCCCACGCTCATCGCCAGCATCTACGGCATGAATGTCGGTCTGCCCTCACAGAACCAGGGCTGGGCATTTGTCATGGTCATGCTCATCATCGTGCTCTCCGCCATCGTGCCGATTTGGTTCTTCAAGCGCAAGCGGCTGCTGTAGTGCCAAAAAGCCAGAAGGGCCTGATGGAGCCAGACTCAGGATCAAAGGTGGTACTTGCGCCCAAACAACCGCAGGGGACGTTTGACATCAGGAGCACCCCGCGCCTAACCTCAGTGCCGTTCACCGACCCGCAGTACATGCACGACACCCCCACGCTGCCTGAGAAGGAGTTTCGCTCCCACGCTCCTGGCTATTGGTTTGATCAAAACATCGCCCCCACCGACTGGAACAATGCCGCTTGGCAGCTCAGAAACCGGGTCACGACACTGAAGCAACTGGAGCAGCACCTAACGCTGTCCGAGGAAGAACGAGCAGGCGTGCTGCTCTCCGGCAACAAGCTGGCGATGTCGATCACACCGCATTATTTCAATCTGATGGACGCCGCCGACCCCGGCTGCCCGATCCGCCGGCAGGTCATCCCGCGCATTGAGGAAACCTGGGAAGATCCCGATGAAATGAGCGATCCCTGCGGCGAGGACAGCCACATGCCCGTGCCGGGCCTGGTGCATCGCTACCCGGACCGCGTTTTGTTCCTCGTGACGGACCGCTGCGCCAGCTACTGCCGCTACTGCACGCGCAGCCGCGTCGTCTCCGGCGTGGGAGAGCAGGAACTGCACACCGAGTTTGAGGCTGCCTTACGTTACCTGGAACGCCACACGGAAGTACGTGACGTGCTGCTTTCCGGCGGTGATCCCCTACTCTTCTCCGATGCCAAGCTCGACGCGCTGCTGACGCGGCTGCGGGCGATCAAGCACATCGAGTTCATCCGCATCGGCAGCCGCGTGCCGATCTTCCTGCCGCAGCGCATCACGCCGGAGCTGTGCCGCATGCTGCAAAAACATCATCCGCTCTGGCTGAGCATTCACACCAATCATCCGCGTGAGCTCACCACCGAGGTGCGTGATGGTTTGGCGCTGCTCGCCAACCACGGCGTGCCGCTCGGCAATCAAAGCGTGCTTTTGCGCGGTGTGAACGACAATGCCGAGGTGATGAAGAGCCTCGTCCACAAGCTCCTCATGTGCCGCGTGCGGCCGTATTACCTCTACCAGTGCGATTTGATCCAAGGCTCCTCCCATTTGCGCACCAGCGTGGCCGACGGCATCGAGATCATTGAGCAACTGCGCGGCCACACCACCGGCTACGCCATCCCGCAGTTCGTCATCGACGCCCCAGGCGGCGGCGGCAAGGTGCCGCTCAATCCCGACTACGTCCTACTGCGCGACGAACAACGCGTTTTGATCCGCAACTACGAGGGCAAGACCTTCGAGTACCCCGAACCAGTCCTGGTGCGTCGGTAACTTGCCAGGTTTTCACAGATCGCCTCCAGAAGCCTTTCCTCAAAACGGATTGACCCTGTGACGGCGACAGAACTCATTGGGTGTAATACCGAAACTCCAAGTCGTCGGTCTTCTCACGGATCTCCTTGAGGGTAAAGAGATGCTCGAAGGGCGGCAAAAGCACATCGCCTTCGTAATCTTTCGTGATGTAGGTCAAGTAAAGGCCGTCGCAATGGGGCAGCAGCTCTTCAAACACACGGGCACCGCCAATGACAAAGATGGTTTCAGCCTCGCCGCAGACCTGAGTCAGCTCGGAGACCTCGCGAATGACGGTCACACCCTCGCGAGGTGCCATCGTTCGGCTGAGCACGATGTTTTGACGGCCCGGAAGCGGCCTACCGATGGAGTCGAAGGTGGCGCGGCCCATGAGGATGGGATGGCCGAGCGTGGTGCGCTTGAAGAACTTCAAGTCTTCCGGGTAATGCCACGGCAGCTTGCCTTCGCGTCCGATGACGCGATTGGCGGACATGGCAACGATGGCGATGAGGCGAGGCATGCTGGGAATGACGAAACCAGAACGACGAATGTCGAATTTACCAGAGGTCGATGGGCTGGTGCGACTCGGGGCGGATGATTTCGGTGCCGGGGATGGTTTCGTTGAAACGGCGGGTGAACCACATCTGGGCGGGTTCTTCGCCATGGACGAGAAGGAGCTTCTTGGGCTTCACTTTCTCGATGTATTCGGCGATCTGCTCGCGCGAGGCATGGGCGCTGAGGTCAAAGCTCTCGACGCGGGCATTGAGCGCCACAGCGGGTAGATCCTTGGACAGCTTGATCATGGTTCCAGGCGCGGCGTTGCGAATCTTGTAGCCGGGGGACTCGGGATCGGTGTAGCCCACAAAGCAAAGAGTGTTGCGCGGGTTATCGAGGAACTTCTGAGCGAAGATGTTGGAGACGGTGTGCTCGGTCATCATGCCGCTGGAGAGCGCATAGAGAGTGCGTGGGCTGGAGATCATCTCCTGACGCTTTTTGCTCTTTCGCGGCACAAGCATCTTCATGTCCTCCAACAGGCGGAAGCCAGGATAGCTGCGGCGGCTGCGTGAGGCGTAGTGATCGTACAGCACAGTGATCTTGGTGCTCAGGCCGCCGATGTAGAGCGGCATTTCGGGGATCAAGCCTTCCTGATGCAGCTCGTGCAGCATGAGCATGACCTCCTGCGTCTTGCCGAGGGCAAAGACAGGAATCATCACCGCGCCACCAGCTTCGTGCGTGTCGCGGATGACTCCGGCGAGGCGTTCTTTTTCAGCCTTGCGGGAAAAACCCTCCGGGCGGGCATAATCGCCGCGTGTGGTCTCGGCGATCATGACATCGATACCGCTGGTGGGGAAATCCGCAGCGCGGCAGATGGTCTGCGCCTCGAAGTTCACATCGCCGGTGTAAAAGAGCGTGTTGCTGCCTTCGCGGACCAAAACGCCGGTGGAGCCGAGGATGTGGCCGGCATCGAACAGCGTGGCTTCCAGGTTGGTGTCGGGAATCTCAAAGGAACGGTCAATGTCGCGATAAATCCACTGGGCGCGGATGTCATCGAGCTCGCGGTGCGTGAAGAGCGGATACTCGGTGATGCTGTTCTCCTCACGCTGCTTCGTCATGACGTTGACGGAGTTGTGCAGCATGGCGGATGACAGCTCCCCAGTGATCTCGGTCATGAGGACTGGGGTGTTCGGCTGCTTGCGCTGCAAAACGGGCATGGAGCCGATGTGATCGTGGTGCGCGTGGGTGATGATGACCGCATTGGCCGACTTGTGCGGCAGCGGGCCGAAATCAGGCAAGGCGTCGAAGCCGACGCGTTTGGGATGCATGCCAGCATCCAGCACGACACGGTGATCCCCGGCTTCGAGGAGGTAGGAATTGGCGCCAATCTCGCGTTGGCGCGTCAGGTTACGAAAACGCATTCAGGTGGGGTAAAAGGGAGGCCGACACTAGGGGCTTGAGGGCTGCATACAAGGGCTATTTACCCTTCACACGGCCAGCGACTCTAGCAAAGAGCGCTGAGGCCGTCAGCAACGCCGCAGGCAGGGTCGGCGGACACCAGATGAGGGCGGACTGAAAGGCGAGAAAGCAAATGACGAGTCCGGCGAAGATGAACGCGGCTCCACGCAGCAGCGCTTTCTTTTTGGGAACGCGCAAAACAAGCCAAAAGCCAGCCAGGGCCGTGACAGCCCAGATGAGCCACTGTACGTAGGACGGAAGCAGGTGAATGCGTGGCATGGCGAGCACTTGAGCGAGCGCCTGGGCATGCACTCGGGCCAAACCGCCCGTGGCATCGTCATCGGTGCCGATCACGATGATTTTACCGCCGCTGAGATGTTGTTTGTCCGCAGCACTCAGCGCATCAGCCATCTCCACGGTCATCAGATTGAGCGCATCGACCTCGGGAACGCTTTGTTGACCGTCCACGATGAATTCGCCTGCGGGCGAAAGCGGCACAAAGCCGCCATCCGCCAGATGCGCGCCAGCGCCGGGCCCTAGCAGCAACCGATGCGTCGCATACGGCGTGCTGGAAACACGCGAAACGGCCTGCGCGAGCACGGTAGGGCGCAAGCGACCGCCTTCTTGCAAGGCGTAGGGCAGCAGCGTGCGGTCATCGTCTTTGCGAGCGAAGCTGATGCCAATCTCCGCCTGACGGCGTAACAGATCATCCGGTGCGGCGATCAGAGCACCCAGCACTGGCACGGCCTCGAACTCACGGCTGAATTTTTCAAAGCGCGGCAGCTGATCATCGAGTCCACCGAGAAAAGCAGCCGAGTCTGCGCTGGACGCGAGTTGCGCCTCGACACCCAGCACCGTGCTGGGAAAGGGGATCAATGCCTCTGCCGCCTCACGCACAAATTCAGGCGACGGGCTGCCCCACATTAGGGTTTCAGGAATCACCAGGACCGCCGGATCGAACGGCTGCAATCCTTTCAGCACCATCTGCCAATCCAGCGGACGTGGCGGCCAGCCTGCGTACTCGGTTTTGTCAGCCGCACGCATTTTCACCAACACAACAGGCTTGTCGGCAGATGGCGCGGCCTTTTCAAAACGATCCCGGGCGTTAGCGACGAGGAAGTCGAGAAACAGCTCGTCCACACGCTGAAACCGACCGGCCTGATGCTCGCGATCCAGCCACCAGCCGAGGCTGGTGAGAATGACGAGCAGGATGACGGCGCGGATCATGAGTTTCGCGAAAGCTGCTTGGAAAATGTCCCCTCAATCCCCTCCCACTCCTCAATGAGGAGTAGGAAACTGCCACACACCACCGGAACTAGGCGGCATTGGTGGTCGGAACCTCGACAGGAACCTCATTCCGCTGGTCGGCGGCGAACTTGAGACGCTTGGTCTCCTCATCGAAGGAAACCTTCACGATGTCTCCATCGCGCACGTCGCCACGGAGCAGGTGCTCGGCCAGAGGGTCCTCGATGTTCTTTTCCACGGCACGGCGCATCGGACGCGCGCCATACTGCGGATCAAAGCCCTCTTTCATGAGGAACTCACGGGCGGTGTCGTCCAGCGTGATGTGGATGTTCTTCTTCTTGAGGCGGGCGACGACCTTGGCGACCTCGAGATCAACGATGACGTTGAGCTGGGTCTTTTCCAGCATCTGGAACACCACAATGTCATCCAGGCGGTTGAGGAACTCGGGCTTGAAGAACTTCTTCGCGGCCTCGTTGATCTTGCCCTTGATGCCAGCGTTGTCGGCGGTGTCCTGCTGCATGGCCATGAAGCCAAGGCTGGTCTGACGCTTGATCTGCTCCGCACCGACGTTTGAGGTGAGAATGACGATGGTGTTACGGAAGTCGATCTTGCGACCGAAGTTGTCGGTGACCTGGCCTTCTTCGAGAATCTGAAGGAGCAGGTGCATCACATCTGGATGCGCTTTTTCGACTTCGTCGAAGAGAATGACCGAATAGGGGCGACGACGCACGGCTTCGGAAAGCTGGCCGCCTTCTTCATAACCGACGTAGCCGGGAGGCGCACCAATCAGACGGCTGGCGGTGTGCTTCTCCATGTATTCGGACATGTCGATCTGGATCAGCGCTTCAGCGGTGCCAAACATGAACTCGGCGAGATTCTTCGCGAGGAAGGTCTTGCCGACACCGGTGGGGCCGAGGAAGAGGAAGGAGCCGATCGGACGACGTGGATCCTTCAAATCGGCACGGGAACGACGCAGAGCTTTGGAGATGGCGATAACCGCCTCGTCCTGGCCGATGACCTTGCTCTTGAGCTCGGATTCCATCTTGAGGAGCTTCTCGGCCTCCGCTGTCTCCATGCGCTGAAGTGGCACGCCGGTCCATTTCGAGACGACGGACATGATGTCCTCCTCAGTGACGTCCACGATACGCTCGTGGCTGTTGGCGCGCCAGTGCTCCAGCACGTCGTCGTAACGCTTCTTGGCGTTTTTCTCGCGGTCACGCAGGTGCGCGGCTTTTTCGAAGTCCTGCTCTTTGATGGAGCCTTCTTTTTCAATGCGGATTTCTTCAATCTCGGCCTCGATGCCCTTCAGCTCGACCGGGCGGGTCATGGCAGCGATACGGGCCTTCGAACCGGCCTCGTCCATGATGTCGATGGCCTTGTCTGGCAGGAAACGGGCTGGCAGATAGCGTGAACTGAGGTTCACGGCAGATTTGAGCGCTTCCTCGCTGTACTTGGCCTTGTGGTGCAACTCGTATTTGCCACGCAGGCCAAAGAGAATCTTGATGGCGTCCTCGACCGAGGGTTCCTCGATTTTCACACTCTGGAAGCGGCGTTCGAGCGCCGAGTCCTTCTCGATGTATTTGCGATACTCGTTCAGCGTGGTGGCACCGACGCATTGCAGCTCACCACGGCTGAGCGCGGGCTTGATGATGTTGCTGGCATCCATCGCGCCTTCCGCGCCGCCAGCACCGACGATGGTGTGCAGCTCGTCGATGAACAGAATGACGTTCTTCGTGCGGCGAATTTCATCCATGACCGCCTTGATGCGCTCCTCGAACTGACCGCGATATTTCGTGCCAGCGACCATCAAGGCGAGGTCGAGAGTGATGACGCGCTTGTCGCGCAAAATCTCAGGCACGTTGCCCGCTGAGATTTCCTGAGCGAGTCCTTCGACGATGGCGGTCTTGCCAACACCGGCCTCACCGATGAGCACGGGATTGTTCTTGGTGCGGCGGCAAAGGATCTGGATCACGCGGGCAATTTCTTCGGCACGACCGATGACGGGGTCCATCTCGCCCTTCTGTGCGAGTTCGGTGAGATCGCGGCCAAAGGCTTTGAGGGCAGGAGTCTTCTCGTTTTTCTTCTTGTCGCTCGATGGCGTGTTGCCGCTGGGGCTGACGGGTTCGCTGTCCTCGTCTTCTTCCTCGCTCTGGGAGGTGAAGTTGGGGTCGAGTTCCTTCAAAATTTCACTGCGGGCCTTGTCGAGATTCACTTCAAGGTTACGCAGCACCTGGGCGGCGACGCCTTCGCCCTCACGCAGCAGTCCGAGCAGGATGTGCTCGGTGCCGACGTAGCTGTGATTGAGCGCCTTGGCTTCTTTCGAGGCTAGGGCGAGCACCTTCTTCACGCGTGGTGTGTATGGGATGTTGCCGACCATCTTGGTCTCCGGGCCGGAGCCGACCTGCTGCTCGACCTGCATGCGCACGGTTTCGAGATCGAGACCGAGTTTGGTCAGCACATTGACGGCGACGCCCTGGCCGAGCTTGATGAGGCCGAGGAGCAGATGCTCGGTGCCGACGTAGTTGTGATTGAAGCGATCGGCCTCCTTGCGGGCGAGGGCCAGAACCTGTTGGGCGCGTGGGGTGAAATTATTCATCATTGGGGGCGGAGGGCGGGCCTCCTGGGGTTGATTGTGATGTAGGAAAGCTACCTGGACCGTTGATGGATTGCAACCGTGCGCGGGTGATTTCGGCACGCATGCTATCACGCTCGTCGGGGGACAATTCACGCGCTGCATTGAGCTGCAAATGCGCAGGCTGAATTTCCAAAAGCATCATGTCGATGAGACTGCGGTCACAGTCACCCACGAGATCGAGATCTGCTCCGAGGCGGAGCATGGAAAGCAGGTTCAATGCCTCTTTGGAGGACAGGACGTGCGCGTAACGCAAGATAGCGTAGGCGCGGCCCACTTGATCCTGCAGCATGGTGCGGTGGTCTTCTTTGAGCTTGGCACGGGCATTCTGCTCGGAGCGCACGACGCCTTCGATGACTTTTTCGATCTGCGCGATGATCTCCGGCTCCGCCTCGCCCAGCGTGTGCTGGTTGGAGATCTGGAAGAGATTACCCAGAGCCTCCGTGCCTTCACCGTAGAGGCCGCGCACTGCCAAGCCGATCTTGCCGACGGCCTTGATGACGGGATTGATCTGCTCAGTCAAAACGAGCGCTGGCAGATGCAGCATCACTGAGGCACGCATGCCAGTGCCAAGATTCGTCGGGCAGGCGGTCAGGTAACCGAGTTTCGGGTCAAAGGCGAAAGGCAGACCGCTTTCCAGCTCGGTGTCCACGCGGTCCACGAGTTCATAGGCGCTGTGGAGGTTCAAACCGGGGCGGATACCCTGAATGCGGAAGTGATCCTCCTCATTGATCATGATGGAAATGCTCTGCTTACGATCCACCACGACCGCGCAGCCAGAAGAGCGCGCCGCATGCTCACGGCTGACGAGATGGCGCTCCACGAGCACTTGTTTGCGGATCTTGCTCAGGTCGGTGTAGTCCTCGCTGTAGCCGTCGCGCATCTCCGGCAGTTGCTCGACCACGGGGCGCACCTGTTCGAGGAGGTCCACGCGCTGGCGCTCCTGGCTGAAACCAGGAAACGGAAAGCCGCGCAGATTGCGCGCCAGACGCACACGCGAGGTCATGACGATCTCGGAATGCGGCCCCGCGCCTTTCATCCAGTCGGCGGGATTTTTAATCAATGTGGCAAAACGCATCATTTGGAGGGAGCCTTGGGCTGCAGCCGCTCGATCTCGGCCTTCAGTTTCGCGGCATCTTCATAACGCTCCTCCTTCACTGCCAGATCAAGATCTGCACGCAGTTTGGAGACATCCGAAGGCTGGGCTGGCACGGGAACAGGCAGGGGCGGTGGTGGTGGAGTCGAGGTTTCCCCGCGAACCACGGAGGTAGGCTGACGCGGGAGAAGCTGAGGCGCGTTGCCACCGACGCTGGCGGGACGCTTGCCGACATGCCGCGTGCCTTTGTGCATGTTGCGTAGCAGGCCGTCCAGCCCTTCACGGAAGGAGTGGTAGCATTCCGGGCAACCCATGCGGCCGATTTTCTTGAGCTGGGAGGCGGTGAAGCCGCAGGCATTGCACACGACCTCCATGGAATCCTCAGAGCGCAGAGAGGGCGTCAGAAACGCCTCTGCAAGGCCGAATCCGGTCTCCTCGGTGACTCCCTTGGCCTTCGAGCAGCTTTCACACAGGTTCACCGTGGTCATCTG
>JAPLUL010000051.1:0-15748 GCA_026397635.1 Verrucomicrobiota bacterium
GACGCACAGGCACGCCGAGGCTGGCGGCGATGTTGGGTTCGAAGAGGTAGATGAGCAGCGGACGCTGCAACGTGGTGAGGGTGAGGACGGCGATGGCGCTGATGCCAAAGGCGATCCACAGGTCGGAGTCGGCCATGCCGATGATGCTGCCGAAGAGCCATTCATCGAGTTTTTGGCGCACATCGAGGTTTTTGAGGATGAGCAGGCCAGCGGCGAAGGCGGTGGTGTACAGCACGCCCATGGCGGTGTCTTGATCGAGCCGGGAGGTGCGGGAAAGGAAGATGGACCCAAGCCCGACGATGAGCGCCGCAAAGATCGCCCCGAAGAGAGCGCTCCATTGCGAGAGTCCGGCGATCAAAACGGCCACGGCGAGGCCTGGTAGCAAGGAATGCGAGATGGTGCCGATTTTAAGCGCGGATTTCCGCAGCACGACGAAGGCGCTGACGAAGCCGTTGGAAAAACCGATCATCAAACACGCAAGCAACGCGCGTTTGGCGATGGGTTCAGCTAAGAAATCGGTGATCGTGGGCATCGGGTGACTGGATGCTAGTTGTTGGATGCTTGATCCGGGTTGTCGTAGGCGCGGGACACGTTGGCAGGCGTGAAGGCGTCCGCGACGGGGCCGAAGGCGATCTGGTGGCGGCGGATGAGCAGGACGTCGTCGAAGTTGCCGGTGACGGTTTGCAGATCGTGATGGCTGGCGATGAGCAGGCGGCCTTCGGCGGTGAGTTCTTTGAAAAGGCGGCTCAAATTCTCCTGCGCTGGCTTGTCGAGGCCGGTGAAGGGCTCGTCGAGCAGCAAGACATGGGCTTCTTGAGCGAGCGCACGGGCGATGAAGGCACGTTGCTGCTGGCCGCCGGAGAGGGCGCTGATCTGGCGGTCCTGGAGATCGCGCAATTCCATGCTGGTGAGGGCGCGCTCGACGATCTCGGCATCATGGCGCGAGTACTGCCGCCACCAGCCGAGATTTGGGTAGCGGCCCATTTCGACGAGGCCGCGCACGGTGATGGGGAAGTTCCAGTCGATGTCGCCACGCTGCGGCAGGTAAGCGATTTCGTGGCTGCTGCGGGTGAGCGGTTTGCCACGCCAGAGGATCTTGCCGGTGTCCCCAGGGATGAGTCCGGCGAGCGATTTGAGCAGTGTGCTCTTTCCGGCACCATTCGGGCCGATGAGGGCCATGCTGCGGCCACATTCGGTGGCGAAGTTGATTTTTTCGAGCGCCCGCACCTCCTGATACTGCACGCTGAGATCGACGACTTCGAGGCGGTGATGCTGCGTGTGCTCACAACCGCCGCCCCAGCAGACGTGCTCCTTGGTTTGGTCATGCGTGGCTGTGGCGCTCATTTCCAGGAGAAGGTGATGACTTCATCAAGACTGCCCGCGGAGGACCAGCGTGTCTCGCTGCGTGCTTCGAGGCCGTCGGGTTCGATTTCGAGTGTGAGGGCGGTGTCGGGTGTGTTTTCCGGCCAGGTGGCACTCAGGAAGACATCCACTCCGTCTTGGGTGGAAGGTAGCACGGCATCCACTTCGAGCGGAGAAGCATCAGCAGAGGCGATCAGCTCTTTGTCGGCCAGTTTGAGGCTGAGCGTGGTTGGTGGGTGCGCAAAACGCAGACGCAGCTGCGCTTTCACGCTTGGTGTTTCTTTGACGGCGACATTGACGACCTTGGCGTGGCTGGTGTTCCCGGTGAGATGGCTCAGCGGCACCGCCAGCGCGACGAACGCGAGGCAGAGCAGGAAGATCTGAATGGGCGGGAATCCACGCATGGCCTATTTCGTTTCGCCCAAAGCGGCGACGAGGGCGCGAACGTTGTGCGCGAGCATCGTTTCAAAGGTGTGAGCGTTCTTGGCGGTGCCGTCGGCGATGAGGGGATCACCAATTTTTATGCCGGTGCTGCGGGCGATCTCGGCGAGGACTTTGGGATTGGCCTGATCTTCAGGGAAGACGGCCTTGATGCCATGCTCGCGGATTTCGGCGATGGTTTCGGCGACATGTTTGGAGTCCGCATCATCACTGCGACCGATGCCGAGGAGGGAGATGGGCTCAAAGCCGAACTCTTTGCAGAAATAGCCGAAGGCCGAGTGTGCGGTGACGAGTTTGCGGTCTGCACGGGAGATTTTGGCGATTTCCTTCTGCGCCCAGACCTTGAGTTCGCTGAAGCGCTTGCTGGCGGCCTTGGCACCGGCTTCGTAAGCAGCGGCGTTCGCGGGATCGGCGGTGCTGAGTTCGTCTGACATGACGCGGGCGGCCCGTTTCATGTTTTCGGCGCTGTGCCACCAGTGCGGGTCGAATTCGCCGTGATGGTGTTCGCCATCACCGTGGTCGTGATTGCAGGCATAGGGGATGGAGGGGACTTTTTCGCCGACTTCGACGAGCTTGACGTCCGCACCGAGGCTGTCACGCAGTTTGTCGAGGTAGGTTTCGAGTCCCTTGCCGGAGGCGAGCAGCAGTCTGGCCCCACGCATCGCGGCGATGTCCTTCGGCGCTGGTTCGAAGTGGTGGATGTCACCACCGGGTTTGAGGATTTCGATGACCTCGACATTCGCGCCGCCGACCTGCCGCGCTAAATCAGCCACGATGGGATGCAGCGTGGCGACTTTGAGCCGGGGCTGATGGGGAGGTAGCGATCGGTGCCGTCGGGGAAGCGCTTGGTTTCGAAGATGTTGCTGGGCTGCTGGATGAGGTCGTCGTAGAGGCCGTGGATGAAGAAGGTGCGGGCGTCGGCACCATCCGGCCAGGGGCTGGGGTGGCCCTCGGCCTCGCGGATGGCGGCTTCGATGGCGCTGAGGATTTCGACGGGATTGAGCGTGATCTTGAGCGGTGCGCCAGATTTCAGGTAGTCGGCGATGGCGATCTGCACTTTGCCAAGAACGGCCTGGATCTGCCGCAGGTCGGCGGGGGCTTCTGCGGCGATGAGTTGCTTCAGTTCAAGCTCGGCGCGGGTGGCTTTTTGGGGGCGTTTGGTGGCCATTCGGCGGCATTTTGCACGGGATGATCGTTTGGCCAAGGGCTGGAGAAAAAACTATTCAGCACTTCTCCTCCAAAAACTCCAATTCGCGGATACTCACGCTCATTGGCGAGCATTCGCGTTGAAAAATCGCTCATGCCTTTAGGTCTCAACGGGAATGGCCGCGAATACCCGCAAATGAGGACGAATTCTTCATGAATTTACCGCACGTCACCTGGTCCAGATTCATACATTCTGAAGATTGGCAAAGGAATGAGGTGACAATGGAATGGACCATTCCTTTGCCACCCTATTCCCTTGCCATTGCTGCCGAAATTACACAAAACCTGATGACGGGGAGTATCGTTGCTTTTTTCTGGCAGGAAACGCGGCTGCTGAGTTCGTCGGCTTCGCGAAATGGGAATTCTGCGCTACAACGTCGTTCGCATGCCCCATTCACCTCACCCACTCCATTCACCGGCCGGCTGGCGGTTGGATCACTCCTATGCACGCCTGCCGACGGCGTTTCATGTTCGCATTGACCCGACGCCAGTGCCTGAACCAAAGATCGTGCTGCTGAATCGCCCCTTGGCCGAGGTCCTGGGCTTGAACGCGGACGAACTGACTGATGCGGCCATCTTTGCGGGGAATACACTGCCGGCCGGAGCTGAACCGTTGGCGCAGGCTTATGCGGGGCATCAATACGCGCATTTTACGATGCTGGGAGACGGTCGCGCCATTTTGCTCGGTGAGCAGATCACGCCGAGCGGCGCACGGTTTGATATCCAGCTCAAAGGACCGGGGCCGACGCCGTTTTCTCGTCGTGGCGATGGTCGTGCGGCGTTGGGGCCGATGCTGCGGGAATACATCATCAGCGAGGCGATGCAGGCGCTGGGCATTCCGACGACGCGGAGCCTAGCGGTGGTGACCACGGGTGAAAAAGTCTGGCGGCAGGACGGTGGACTGCCTGGCGCGGTGCTGACGCGCGTGGCGGCCAGCCACATCCGCGTGGGCACTTTTGAGTATGCGGCGGCGCGTGGGGAGCAGGTGGACCTGCAAGCGCTGGCGGACTACACACGGCAGCGGCATTACCCGGAGGTGGAAGGCGGTCACTCGGCATGGTTTGAGGCCGTGATGGAGCGGCAGGCGGCACTGATCGCGAAGTGGATGTGCGTCGGCTTCATTCATGGCGTGATGAACACGGATAACATGGCGCTTAGCGGCGAGACCATCGACTATGGCCCCTGTGCTTTCATGGACGCTTATGATCCGGCCACGGTCTTCAGCTCGATTGATCGCAACGGTCGTTATGCCTATGGCAACCAACCGCACATCGCGCAGTGGAATCTGGCGCGTCTGGCCGAGGCGATGCTGCCCTTGTTTCGCGAGGATGAAAAAGAGGCCATCGAGATCGCGAACGGCCTGATCTCGCGTTTTGAAGAGCGTTTTCAGCATCATTGGCTCACGGGGATGCGGGCGAAGCTGGGACTCTTCAATGAGGAGAGCGAGGACAAGGGGTTGATTCAATCGCTGCTTGATTGGATGCAGGAAACGAAGTCGGATTTCACGAATACCTTCCGTGATCTGGCGAATGGTCGCCAGGAGCCGATGGAATGGCATCAGCGCTGGTCCGAGCGGCTCAAACGGCAGGCGCAGTCCGCCAGCGAAGTGACCGATCTGATGCGCCGCAGCAATCCGGCCTTCATCCCCCGCAACCACAAGGTCGAGGAGGCGCTGGCAGCGGCCTCGGAGCATGGCGATCTCAATCCGCTGCAACGTTTGCTGACGGTGCTGACCGCGCCTTTTGATCACGCGCAGGATTGGCCTGAGTTCAGCGAGCCTTCTGGCTTGGAGTCGTATCAGACGTTCTGTGGAACCTGAACGAACTTTTTAATGCGAAGGTAGCTGGATGTATTGCGGACGTTTGCAGCGGTGTTAACGCTGGGCGTGTTGCTGATTGGCAACGCGTTCCTGCCACTCTTTTTTTGAATTATGAAACGTCGTCTCTGGTCTCTTGGCCTGCCTTTACTGTTGTTGGTGGCTCTTTGGTTTGGGCTGAGGCCGGAAAGTGAGGTGACGGGGTCGATTGAGCAAGCGGAGGCGAAGCAAGTGAGGGCGGCGATTCCGCAGATCGATCAGACGGCTTGGAAGGCGTGGTTGAGCAAGACGGAGGCGGTGGTGGAGCCGCGAGAGCTGCAAGCTGGCATCACCCTGGCGAAGTCGCGGCGGGAGCGGATGAGCCGACTGGTGCGTGAGGCCCCCAGGCAGGCGTTGGCGGAGGCGGTGAGCTTTTCAGAGTATGCGGCACTGCCGCCGGAGATGCGGCCTTGGGTGGAGCGGCCGTTCAATGAACGGGTGGAGATGGTTTATTTGCCGATTTGCGGAGGAGTATCACCTGATGGTCGCGAGGCGGTGGTGGAACTGCATTTTAAAGATGGCTCGCATGTGGAGGCAATCCTGTTTGGCAGCAGGGCGGAGATCACGGGGAAGAAGTCCATTCCGCTTCAAGGTGTGGTGCTGGATGGTGTGGCGGCGGTGGGAGATGGGGTGTTTCAGCCGGTGTCGGCACAGGACGCTGAGCAGTTTCCGGCGCATGCTGGGGGGCTGGAGCGGAGTTTTGCCACCGGCAAGGCACTTTCTGACCCCAAGGTGCTCGCTGTGGCGGGTGGAGAGTTGTTTGCGTTTGGGGATGTCACGGAACTGACGCGGATGGATGAGGCGCTGCGCAGACTGGACACGAAGCCTGGACCCATGGCGGCTTCGGAGCGTATTTTTGCCTTTCAGCCGGTGCCGGCGGATGGCGCTGAAGGCAGTGGGTTTGATCTTGAGGGGGCTTCTGTGGCTGCGCAGGAGCAGGCTAGCGCATGGACGGAGACTGAGAAGAAGGTCTTCATCATCCGCATCGACTTTTCCGACAACACAGGAGGATTCGGCAGCCAGGCGGCAACGGCAATGGCGCTGGCGGAGTCGTCGGAGCACATCCGCACGATGTCTTACAACAAGACCTTCATCACTGGCACGGTGAGTGCGAATGTGTACCGTATGCCGCAGACGAGTGCCTTTTATGTCAATGGTGGCAGCGGTCTGAACACCGAACTGCTGCGTGATGCGCGCAACACCTTCCGCAATACTCGTAACGGGCCGGATGCGGGCCTCGACATCGGCCCGGTACATAACAGTGGCAGCGGTGACAATGGTCTGGGCAACTATGACATCGTTGGGGTGATTTTTCCGAGCATCGGGATGATCAGTGGCGGGGTGACTTACGCGGGTCTGGCCGGGGTAGCGAATCTCTGGATGCAGGGCACGAACAGTGTGGACACGTATGTGCATGAGTTCGGACACAATTACGGCATCGGTCATGCGAGTTTCTGGCAAACGAGTGATGGCAGCGTCAGTGGCACGGGTGCCACGGTGGAGTATGGTGACACTTATGACGTCATGGGCGGTGGAGACCTGCCGGAGGCGCATTTTCATGCGCAGGCCAAGGCGAAACTGGACTGGCTCACGCCGACACAGTGGGCTGATGCCACAGCGCTGGGATCCGGCACCTACCGCATCTATCGGGTGGATGATCGCTACACCACGGGCGCTTACCGCGGCGTGCGTGTGACCAAAGTCGCCACGCCGGGAAGCGAGGAGTACTATTGGCTGAACTACCGCGCGCTTTATCCTGGCGTGCCGGTGTTGGCACAGGGGGCTTATTTGAACTGGCAACGAGCAGGGCAGACACGCTGCTGGCTGCTGGACACAACGCCAGCCACCAGTGGCGACAAGACGGACGCAGGCATCGCCATCGGCCGCACGTTCAGTGATGGAGCGGCAAATGCGCACATCACGCCGCTGGCCACCGGCGGTGCCGGAGCGGATGCCTATCTGGATGTGCGAGTGAACCTGGGGGCCTTCGCTGGCAATGCGGCACCGACCAGTTCTGCCATCAGCGGCCCCAGCTCACTGGCCGCACGCAGCAGCGCCACCTTTTCCGTCACTGGCAATGATGCCGACAATGACACGCTGGCCTACTTCTGGAACAGTGCAGATGGCAGCGTGCAGGCGAATGCGAACTCAATCACGATGAATTGGACGGTCGGCGGCACGTACAATCTCAGTGCGACGGTCAGTGATATGAAAGGCGGCACGGTGACTGTCTCGAAAACGGTGACCGTGACCGATCCCATCGATACATGGACCACCTCTGCGCCTGGTAGCACTTACATGGATGACGTGGTTTATGGGGAAGGTCGTTTTGTGGCTTCCGAATACTTTGGAGATGTTTATTTGAGTTGGGATGGCACCACCTGGAGCAGCGTTGGACAGCCCACGAATTTCGACAATTCAGGCAAGCTGGCCTTCGGCAATGATGTCTTCGTCATGGGGGGGCTGGCGACTGGTGGTGGGGCGCAGTTGGCCTGGTCGCCGGACGGTCGTCTCTGGTACACGGCCAGCTTTCCCACGGGACTGCCACAGATTCGTGAGGTGGCACATGGCAATGGGAGGTTCGTCGCAGTGGCAGATGATGGCATCGTGCTTAGCAGCATCGACGGTCAAACTTGGACGTTGGCGGCCAATGTGCCTGCGATACCGGATTTTCGCCTGCTGACGTGGAGTGGTGCGCAATGGATCGCCATCGAGCGTAACGCGGCGGGCACTGGTGAGGAGACCGTCTGGACCTCACCAGATGCGGTGGCGTGGACGCAGCGCAGCACGCGAAGCTATGACATCGACTCCATCTTCACCCTAGGGGACGCGGTTTACCTCACAGGCTGGTATGGTGGCATCGAGCGCAGCACGGACAACGGTCTGACCTGGAGCGCCGTCGGCCTGCCTGGGACGACGCGCTGGAGCACCTACCACATCGCCAGAGCAGAGGACGGGACATTGCTCTGCACCGCCGAGGCGATGGATGAAAGTGGCACTCCGTCTGCGCTGCTCGTTTCCACCAACGGCACCGTTTGGAGCCGTACGACGGAGAATGGCGGAAACACTGCTGTCGGTGAAGCTGACGCCATTAGCTACGGGCATGGCAAATTCATCACCATGCAGGATACGAACATTTCCCGCCGCACGAATAGCCTCTACCCCAGCAATGCGGCACCCGTGCCGAGTCTGACCACCGCTCCCTCCACTGGCAGCGCACGCGCACCCATCACCTTTGCTGCGAGCGCCACCGATGCCGATGGTGGTGCGCTGAACTATGCTTGGGATTTTGGTAACACGCTCCCAGTGCTCGATGGGCCGGCGATTTCTGTCACCTTCACTTTTGGCGGCACTTACCATTACACCCTGCGGGTAAGCGACGAACGCGGAGGCATTAGTACGCTGAATGGCAGCATCAATATCAGTGATCCCGCGCGTGCCTTCACCCAGCGCACTAGCGGCACGACTGATGCACTGGAGGCCGTCGCCCACAATGGCAGCACGCTCGTTGCCGTGGGTGACAACGGCGTCATTCGCACCTCTGCGGATGGTCAGACTTGGACCGCGCGGACGATTGCCGAGTTTGCCAATAACATTACTTTTTATGGTGTGGTTTGGGATGGCACACAGTTCGTCGTCGTGGGTCAAGACTACAATTTCACGATCAGCGGATGGGTCGGCATCATTTACACCTCGCCCAATGGCACCACCTGGACTCGTCGTTTGCTGGGAAGTACGGCCAACACCGGGCTTTGGAGTGTCGCCGTCACACCCGGCGGGGTTTTAGTGGCCTGTGGCGATGACGGTATCGTTATGCGCTCCACGAATGGTTCCGCCTGGAGCTCCATCACCGGCTTTGGCACCTCCAACCTGGACGGCATCGCTTTTGGCAGCAGCACTTTTGTGATGACTGGTTACTCCAGCGGCAGCGGCACCCCGAAAGTCTTCACCTCTGCCGATGGTCTGACCTGGGCCGATGACTCGGCTGGCAGCGGTGTCGCCACCTGGCAGGATCTGCGCAAGATCGCCTGGCTAAACGACCGCTTCGTGGCCAGCGGCTGGTTTTCCAAACTGCGCACTTCCACGGACAATGGACAGACCTTTACCACGACACGAACTACCCCGACCGAACGAGTGCGAGGCCTCGCGTATGGCAATGGCGTGTACTTAGCCGCTGGTGTTGACCAATCCGCTGCGGATGCCCATGTCGATGTGCTCTCACTCGACGGCGTAAATTGGACGCAATATGCGGCTCCCTCGGGTGTGACGACACGCAAGGGCGCCACGTTCTTTGCCAATACCTTCATCACCGTCGGAGACAACGGGCATATCTGGCAGAGTGACGTGACTGCTTCAGCGCTCATTGGTTTCGCCTACTGGCAGAACACTCAGTTTCCCGGCGGTGGTGCCAATGCGCTTGTCACAGCCGATCCCGATGGCGACGGCCTCAGCAACAGCCTTGAGTACGCACTCGGCCTCCTGCCAAACTCGACCAATCTCGCGAACATCAGTCCGCTGATGAGCAGCGGTGCCCTTACTCTGCGATCGAATCTACCCTCCCCCGCACCATCCGATGTCATCTACCTGATTGAGGGCAACAGCACGCTCACCGGCACCTGGAGCACGCTCGCTCGCAAGGTTGGCAACGGTAGCTGGGTGTGGCTCGGTGGTGGTTCACCTTATATCAGCAGCGGCGCTCCTGCCGCAGGTCGTGTGCTCATTGACGTCGGCATGCCTGACAGTGCCCTCGCAAGCCAGCGCTACTTCATGCGTCTGAGGGTCCAGGTGCCGTGAGGAAAAGTGACGCCTCGATCTTCCTCAGAGAGGGCGTGCATTTCCGTTAAGTGATGAACCTTGAGGGGGCATTGGATTCGTTCGTTACATGATTGATGACAACGAGGGAGCAGGGGGAGCTGAATCCAATGCATCGCCTGTTGAAGGTGCTGGCTGAACCCAACGATCACGCCCAGGATTGGCCCGAGTTCAGCGAGCCTTCTGGCTCGGAGTCGTATCAGACGTTCTGTGGAACCTGAGTCAAAGACTCGATTTGCTAAAGGAGCTGTGCCTTGAAATCACGTCGCGGTGGGTGCAGGAAAACGCATGCCGCAATCAATCCGCCCCTGGTATTGGCCTGAACGAGGACAACCCGAACGCACCGAACCCTTCACCTGGATTGTGGAGGGTGTCATCGCGGCGTCGTGGTGGCCTGATCCGTATGTTTTCGACATCTACGAGGAGCAAAACATCCGGGCGGTCGTGAACTGCTGCGAGTTCGACAACCGTCGCGATGTGCCGGAGCAGTTTGTGTATCACCACATTAACGTGCCGGACTATGGCGTGCCGACGGATGCCCAGATCGAGCATTTTGTGAGCTTGATGGACAAGCACCACGCCGCTCGTGAAGCGGTGGTGGTGCACTGTGTGGCGGGTTGTGGCCGGACGGGGCAGCTCATCGTCGCGTGGTGTGCGAAAGCGGGTTTTATCCCGGCGAAGGCTGATCCGGTGCAGTGGATTCGTGCTCGGCGGCAGTGCTGCTTGGAAACCCGCGAGCAAAGCGAGTGTGCGAAGCGGTGGATGAAAACGCACAGCGCAAGGCGTGCTCAGGATGCCTGAGGCTCATTTGGCAGCCATTGCGGGAAGGGATCAGGCAGCTGCATCCAGGCGTTCGGGCCTTTTTCAAACTCGGCGTCGGTGAGCAGCGCGGCGTCGAATTGCGCATTGAGAGCGGCTTTGTCCATGCCACGGCCGATGATGACGAGTTCGGTGCGGCGGTCGCCGTAAGGGCCGTCGATGTGGTGCCGGATTTCGGCCTGACTTTGCTCGTCCTGCGGCCATTCGGACTCGCCCACGGCGCTCCAGAAGAATCCAAAAGCTCGCGTATCTCGAAGTACACCCGCTTGTGAAACATAACCGGCGATCTCCATGCGGGTGGCCAGCCAAAACATGCCCTTGGCGCGGATCACGCCCTCCCAGTTACTATTGAGCAATTGTTGAAGGCGCTGCGGATGAAACGGACGCCGAGCCCGATACACGAAGTTGCTGATGCCATACTCCTCGGTCTCTGGCGTGTGGCCGCCGAGGCTGTCGAGCCAGCCTGTGGACTGCTCGGCCTCGGCCATGGCGTAGAGGCCGGTGTCGAGCACGACATTGAGCGGCACCTCGCTGCGTTGGGTGAGGTGGACCTTCGCCTTCGGGTTCAAAGCGCGGACGATGCCCTGGATCTCGTCGAGCTCCTCGGCGCTGACGGCGTCGGTCTTGTTGATGAGGATGACGTTGGCGAACTCGATTTGATCGGTGAGCAGATTCGCGATGCTGCGGGCGTCTTCGCCGGTGACGCCCATTTCGCGGTGCTGGAGGTCATCGGTGCTGTGGTAGTCGTCGAGGAAGTTCCGCGCATCGACGACGGTGACCATGGTGTCGAGCTGCGCGAGGTCGTTCAGGCTGCGGCCGGAGTCATCGGTGAAGGTGAAAGTCTCGGCGACGGGCATGGGCTCGGAGACGCCGGTGGATTCGATGAGGATGGAGTCAAAGCGGCCTTCTTTGGCCAGCGTGGCGACTTCCTGCATCAAATCCTCACGCAGCGTGCAGCAGATGCAGCCGTTGCTCATCTCGACCATTTTTTCCTCAGTGCGGGAGAGTTTGGCATCGCCGCTTTTCACGAGCTGGGCGTCCACATTGACCTCGCTCATGTCATTCACGATCACGGCGACTTTGCGGCCCTCGCGATTGCGCAGGATGTGGTTGAGCAGCGTGGTCTTTCCAGCGCCGAGGAAGCCGGAAAGGACAGTGACGGGGAGTTTGGCTGTGGTTTGGGGCATGAAGGCAGTTAGCCGCGCTTTGATCGAATGCAAACAGTTTGCAATAGATGTGTCGAGGCATGATGCTTTGCTCGAATGCCTTCACTTTGGAAAAAGCCCGGAGACTGAGAGTTTTGTGAACTGCTTGTGCATCCACCGCTTGGCGCAGTCCGTCTGTTCACGGGTTTCCAGGCAACACTTTCTGCTAGCCCGAATCCATTGCACGGGATCGATTTTGGCGGAAATGAACCCAGCCTTGGCGCACTAGGCGACGATTCACTGCCCTGTCCTTCCGCAGCCAGGACACAGTGCACGACCATAGCTTCGCGAGCGGCGTGGTGCTGATCCATCAGGTACACAAAGCGCTCGATCTGCGCATCGGTTGGCACGCCGTAGTCGAGCACGTTGTAATGTGATGATACACAAACTGGCTTGGCACTTCCTGGCGATTGTCGAACTCGCAGCAGTTCACGAACGCGCGGATGTGCTGCTCTTCATAGATGTCGAAAGCATACGGATCAGACCACCACGAGGCCGCGATGACGCATTGGACAATCCAGGCGAAGGGTCCCGTGCGGTCGGACTGTCCTCGTGCGGGCCAATACCAAGGCCGGATCGGCGACGGCATTTTGTAAATGTCAGGCTTGGGGGGCTTTTGAAATGCTCGTCTGGCCGCCAAAATAGCAAGCCGCCAGCAGGGCGGCTCCACCGACAAGGCAGCTCAAGGAGTCTGCGGCGACTTGAAATGACGGCATTCCAGCCTGAGTGTCGATCCAAAGGAACAGCGGGCTGAAGGCCAGTAAGGCCCATCCGCAAAAGACGATGAGCGGTCGGTATCGCACCACATCGCCTGACATGAGCCAAAGCAGAACCGCCTGCGCCAGATAGACGCAAGAGGCTCCCGAAGTCATGTAGATGAGCAGAGGTAAATGGGGTGGCTTACCGAAACCCAGCAGCACCGAAAACTTTTCCACAGCCATCTGCGGCGCAAAGATCGCTGGTAGTGCAATGAATGAAACCGCAGAGATCACCCGCAGCACCAAACGCTGGAGTCTTGGGTTGCCGCGTTCGGATTTTGACGTGGATTCAGTTTCGTTCATGGCAGGAGGTTCCGAGGATGACCGGAGAAGTCAAGGCAGCTGCCCCCTCACACCTTCGGCAGTGTGATGCGCTGCTTTTGGCCCTGATATTTGCCGGTGCGTTTGCGATACGACGTGGCGCAGGGCTCACCGCGGAAGAAGAGCATCTGCACGATGCCTTCGTCGGCGTAGATGCGGCAGTCGGCGGCGGAGGAGTTGGAAAATTCGAGGGTGAGATGGCCGCTCCAGCCTGCCTCGGCCGGGGTGACATTCGCGATGATGCCGCAGCGGGCGTAGGTGCTCTTGCCGACACAGATGGCGGTGACATCCGCTGGCAGGCTGAGCTTTTCCACGGCCACACCGAGGCCGTAACTGTTCGCCGGCAGGATAAAGTAGCGACCCTGCTCATCGCTTTCGAGCGGCACTTTTTCGAGATTGCGCGGCTGGAAGCGTTTTGGGTCCACGACGGTGCCGGGGATGTGTCGGAAGACTTTGAACTCGCGTGATGAAAGCCGCAGATCGTAACCAAAACTGCTCAGGCCATAGGAGAGCACTTGCGGCCCGCCTTTGACCTGGCGCACGAGCTGCGGCTCAAAAGGAAGGATCATGCCAAGGCGGGCGAGTTCGGTGATTTGGAGGTCATTGAGGATCATGTCGGCGACTCTTTTACTGCAACATACTTGCATTACAACCAAAGAGGCTCAACATGCCCCCATGCCCACCTACCTTTACGAAACCCTACCGCCGACGCCGGAACTCCCGGTGCGGCGTTTTGAGCTGAAGCAGAGCATGCGCGATGCAGCGCTGACGCATGATCCCGAGACCGGGCACCCGGTGCGCCGAGTGCCGCAGGCTAGTTTTTATCTCGGCGGCGTGCGGAGCCTCGCCGTCGCGCCGCTGGATGGCGGCGGCTGTTGCGGTCCGGGTGGCGGAGCCTGCCATCATTGAATCACCCCACCACGTCATGAACACCTCCTCCGGCTTTCCCACCTCCTATGCGGAGTTTTGCTACCTCATCACGCAGCGCTGCGGCACGGCGCTGACTCGCGCCTACTGCCAGGAACGCATCGCGGCGCTGAAAGACAGCTCCATCCCTGCGACAAGCGACTTCGTGAAGGCCTACGGCGAGCCACACTGCCGCCAAGTCATCGCCTGGTATGAACAAGCCTCCCGCGAAGCCCTCGCCTGATCCAAGCCTTCGTCATTCACCCTTCATCATTCGTCATTCTCTCTTCCCATGTCCCGTCTTCCCGTCACCGTTCTCTCCGGCTTCCTTGGCGCTGGCAAAACCACGCTGCTCAATCATGTCCTCAACAATCGCGAAGGCCGCCGCGTGGCCGTCATCGTCAATGACATGAGCGAGGTGAACATCGACGCCTCGCTGGTCGCCAATGGCGGTGCCAATCTCTCGCGCACCGAGGAAAAAATGATCGAGATGAGCAATGGCTGCATCTGCTGCACCTTGCGCGAGGATTTGCTCATTGAGGTCAACCGACTGGCCAAAGAAGGCCGGTTCGATTACCTGCTCATCGAGTCCACCGGCATCAGCGAGCCGCTGCCTGTGGCCGAGACCTTCACGTTTGAAGGCGAAGACGGAAAGAGCCTCAGCGAGATCGCCCGGCTGGATACCATGGTCACCGTGGTGGATGCCAAAAACTTCCTCCACGACTACAACGAGGCCGATTCGCTGCAAAAGCGCGGTCAATCTCTCGGCGAGCAGGACACACGCACAGTGACGGACCTTCTCATCGATCAGATCGAGTTCTGCGATGTCATCGTGCTGAACAAAGTGGACCTCATCAGCGAGGCCGAGCGCACTCTGCTGCGGGAGGCACTCACCAAGCTCAATCCACGCGCCCGCATTGTGGAGTCGGAGATGGGACGCGTGCCTCTCGGCGAGGTGCTCGATACCGGACGCTTCAGCTTTGAGGAGGCCTCACGCGCCCCCGGCTGGCTGAAGGAGATGCGTGGCGAGCACACGCCGGAGACGGAGGAATACGGCATCTCCAGCATGGCCTACAAATCGCGAAAACCCTTTCACCCGCAGCGCTTCTGGGACTTCCTGCATGAGGAATGGCCCGGCATCATCCGCAGCAAAGGCTACTTCTGGCTCGCCACGCGCATGGGGCTGGCGGGCATCTGGAGCCAGGCGGGCGGTCTCGCCACGCATCGCTGCGCAGGCTTTTGGTGGATCAGCGCCTCGAAGTCCGGCTGGCCGCAGCGCATCGAGGATCGCCGCCAGATCCTCGACAACTTCGTGGAGCCCTACGGCGACCGCCGCCAGGAGCTTGTCTTCATCGGCATCGGCCTCGATGTCGCCACACTCACCGAGAAGCTCGATGCCTGCCTGCTCACTGATGAGGAGTTCGACGCTGGCCCCGGCGAATGGGAGAACCTTCCCGATCCCTTCCCCCGCTGGCAAATCGAGGCCGCCGTGGATGCCCATCACGAGCACGGCCACATCCACGCCGAGGTCCCCGGCCTCGAAGACGAAACGCCCACTCCGTGGCTTCGCTGAAGACTGCCAGCGAATGACTCACTCCACGCGATTTCGCCACCCCATCACCACTCGCCCGTTTCGGGATTCCAACGTGCCATGCGTTGCTGGACTTCCTCAGGAGTCACGTCCTCGACATGAGTGCAGATCGCCCAGCGAAAGCCAAAGGGGTCTTTGATCATCGCACTGCGTTCTCCCCAGGGATAGGTCGTCGGCGGACGCTCAACGACTGCGCCTGCGGAGACGGCTTGGTCGGTCAAGGCATCACAATCCGGCACATAAAGATTCAGGCTAAACGGGCAGCCACCGACCGCCTGTGGGCTCAGCGCACCCCAGTCGGCGTCCTCATCGCAGAACATGATGATGGAGTCACCGATCTGGAATTCACCGTGCATCACCCCGCCATTGCCATTTGGCATGCGGAAGCGTTCCACCGCATTGAAAGCCTTTTGGTAGAACGCGAGCGCCTCGTTGGCTCCGCGCAGGTTCAGCGATGGAGTGAGAGTATGGT
>JAPLUL010000135.1:0-46817 GCA_026397635.1 Verrucomicrobiota bacterium
ATGGTCGCCATCGAGACGAACATGGGCATCATGCCGCAGTTTTTCTTCCCCGAGAAAAGCGGAAGCGACTACGCTCTCACACCTTATCTGGAAAAGCTCGCCGCTCATCGCGGGCAGATGACCATCTTCTCAGGCACCAGCCATCCCGGCGTCACTGGCGCGCACGCCGCCGAGAAATGTTTCCTCACTGCGACTCCGCATCCCGAGCGTGGCGGCTTCCGCAATGGCGTGTCGCTCGACCAGGTCGCCGCCGAGCAACTCGGCAACGAAACGCGCTTCCCCTCGCTCACCCTCGCCATGTCGAATGAAGGCGGCCCCACGCTCAGCTACACCCGCAGCGGCGCGCCCATCCCGCCGGACAAAAGCCCGCGCAAACTCTTCGAAAAGCTCTTCGTACAGGGCAAGCCCGAGGAAGTCGCCGCCAACGTCGAGGCCCTGCGCCAGGGCCGCAGCCTGCTCGACTTCGTTGGCGGCCAGACCAAGCGGCTCAACCGTAGCCTTTCCAAATCCGACCAGCAGCGCATGGAGCAATACTACACCTCCGTGCGCGAGTTGGAGCAGCGTCTGCACAGTTCCGAAGCCTGGGAATACAAGCCCAAGCCCGTGGTCAAAACGCAGCCGCCCACCGACATCGACGACGCCCGCGAGTTCGTCCGCCGCACCCAGCTCACGCTCGATGTCGTCAATCTCGCAATGGAGACCGATTCCACGCGGTTCGTCACCCTCTTCATCGACACTACCGTCATCCACAACATCACCCACCACGGCAACCGCCCCGAAACCGTCCAGGAACTCCGCAACCACGAGGAAGCCCAGTTCGGTGCGCTGAACAACTTTCTCACCAGCCTCGCCGCCGCGAAGGAAGACGGCGATACCCTGCTCGACCGCACCATGGTCCTCTATGGCACCCCCATGGGCAGCGCGAACTCGCACAGCAACGTGAACCTCCCCGTGCTCCTCGCCGGTGGCGGGTTCAAACACGGCCAGCACCTCGCCTACGACAAAACGAACAACTATCCGCTCCCGAATCTCTTCGTCTCCATGCTCCAACGCCTCGGCCTCGAGGCCGAGGAATTCAGCACGGGGAAGGGCACGATGAAGGGGCTGGAGCTTGTGTGAGTGAATCCCCGTATCTGAACCGCGCATGAGCTTCGTCCTTCGCTTCACCCTCTTCGCCTCGCTAAGTGCTGGATTCCTGCACGCCGATGAACCGCGCAATTTTGAAGACCACATCCTGCCGCTGCTGCGCGAGCATTGCGCGAATTGCCACCGGCCGGGCAAGACGCGTGGCGGGCTCGATGTCACCACGATGGAGAAGCTGGAGAAAGGCGGCTCGGCGGGTCCGTCCGTTGTCGCCGGGCTTGCGGAGAACAGCCCGCTCTTCCGCGCCATCGCGCGTATCGGCGATGAGGAACCGATGCCGCCTGAGCAGGACAAATTGGCTCCGCACATCCTCGCGGCGTTCAAGACGTGGATTGAAGGCGGGCTCAAACCCAACGCCACTGGCAAGGCCCGCGAACCCCGCGCCGTGGTGCAGCTCACCGTCGATGCCGCCACGCTTGGAGCACCGAAGACCCCGCCCGATTTCATCCGTAGCCTGCCGCTGCTGGTGAATGCGCCGAAGCTCGTCCGCGCCCTGCCCGTCATGGCCCTCGCCGCGAATCCCTGGGCACCCGTCGTCGCCGTCGGCGGACATCACGAAACCGTCCTTCACGACCTCACCGACGGTCACCGCATCGGCTCACTGCCTTTTGCCGAAGGCGAAGTGCGCGTGCTGCGCTTTAGCCGCAACGGCCAGGTGCTCCTCATCGGTGGCGGACGCCCCACCGCTTCCGGCAAAGTGCAGTTGATCGAACTCAAGACCGGTAAACTCCTCATCACCGTCGGCGATGACTTTGATGTCGTCCTCGCCGCCGACCTCAGCCCCGACCAGAGCCTCGTCGCCACCGCCGGACCCGAGAAGCTCGTGCGCATCTATCGCGTCGCCGATGGCGCTCTTGTCTGGTCGATGAAGAAGCACGCCGACTTCATCACCAGCCTCGAATTTTCTCCCGATGGCAAACACCTCGCCAGCGCCGACCGTTCCGGTGGCATCTTCATCACCGAAGCAACGACCGGCAAAAATCCGCGCCTCCTCGCCGGCTCCAGCGACGCCGTCAATCAACTCGCCTGGCGCAGTGACGCCCGCTCCCTCGCCGTCGCGTGTGGCGACGGCCAGGCTTTGCTCTACGACCCCGCCACCGCCCGTCTCGTCGCCAAATGGCCTGCGCACGAAGGCGGCGTCCTCAGCATCGCCTACAACCGCGAAGGCCGCCTCCTCACCGGCGGCCACGACGCCACGGCCCGCCTCTGGGACGAAACCGGCAAACAAATCTCCCTCCTCAAAAACTTCGACACCGCCGCCTTCCGCGTCGCCTTCACCAGCACACAGAATGCCCTCGTCGGCGACTGGTCCGGCACCGTCCACGAATGGACGCCCGAGGGCAAAGAACTCCGCGCTTTCGTGCATACTCGTTAACCCCATCTGATAACACGTCACGTTATCCGAGATTTCTTTGCCTTCAGCTTCATGAACCCGCATCCCATCCTGCGCCGTGATTTTCTCTCCAGCCTCAGCAGCGGATTCGCAGGTGTCGCGCTTTCGCAACTGCTCGCACGCGATGCGGCGGGTTCCGGCTTTTCGAAGCCGGAGCTGAACGGCGGCATCCATCATCGTGCGAAGGTGAAGCGCGTGATCCAGCTCTTCATGAACGGCGGCGTGAGTCCCATGGACACCTGGGACTACAAACCCGCGCTCACGAAGCTCGACGGCCAGAAGCTCGGCTCCAAAACCAAGATCGAGGGAGCGACGAGCATGCAGGGTGCACTGATGAAGAGCCCCTTCGAGTTCAAGCAGCACGGGCAGTGCGGCAAGTGGGTGAGCAGCCTCTTTCCCGAGCAGGCAAAGCTCGTGGATGAGATGGCCTTCCTCCAGGCGATGACCGGGCGCTCGAATGTCCATGGCCAGAACGCCTACCTCATGAACAACGGCTTCCTGCTGCCCGGCTTTCCCTGCATGGGCGCATGGATCTCGTATGCGCTCGGCAGCCTCAGCGACAATCTGCCCGGCTTCATCGTGCTGCCGGATGCCCGCGGCCTGCCCTACAACGGCCGCGGCTGCTTCACCGCCGGCTTCCTGCCCGCCGTGCATCAGGGCACCGTCATCAAAACCGACGCGCCGCAGCCTATTCCTGATCTCTTTGCTTCCGACCAGTTCGCCTATGCCACCCGCTGTGCCGATGCCGAGGGTCTCGCGCTCCTCAATCAAATGAACCGCGCCCACGTCGCGCAACATCCCGGCGACTCACGGCTCGCTGCCCGCGTTTCTGGTTATGAACTCGCCGCGAAGATGCAGCTCAGCGCCCCCGAGGCCTTTGACGTGATGCGCGAACCTGAGTCCGCCCGTAAAACCTACGGACTCGATAGCCCGGACAAGCCCACCGCTGACTTTGCCAAGCGCTGCTTGCTCGCCACGCGCCTCATCGAGCGCGGCGTGCGCTTCGTTCAGGTGTGGAGCGGCCCCGAGGGCGCGGTGAACAACTGGGACAACCACGGCAACATCCCCACGCAGCTTCCACCCATGGCCCGCAGCATCGACCAACCCATCGCCGCGCTGCTGCGCGATCTCCGTCAACGCGGTCTCGCTGAGGACACCCTCGTCGTGTGGACTACCGAGTTTGGCCGCACGCCCTTCTCCCAAGGTTCGCTTGGTCGCGATCACAATTGCGGCAGCTTCGTGAGTTGGCTCTGGGGTGCAGGCGTCAAAAGCGGGATCACCCATGGCATCAGCGACGACATCGGCTACCAGGCCGCGAATGACATCACCACTGGCTACGACATGCACGCCACCATCCTGCACCTGCTCGGCATCGACCACGAAAAGCTCACTGTCCGCACCAACGGCGTCGATCGCCGCCTGACCGATGTGCACGGGCATGTGGTGAAGCAACTGCTGGCGTGATGAGATGGGTGGCTTGCCTTCCGACGGAGGCTGAGAAGCACTGTGCTTTGAAATGACACTTACGCCCCCGCCTTCAGTCCCTTCGTCACCGCGCAAGACGTCGCCAACCCCCGACCCTGCATCAGGAAGTAAAAACCTTCGGAAAGACCACCCCATGAAACTCATCCTCGCGCTCTTGACCCTTTGGCTGCTCGCGCCGCTGACAGCCCTGCAAGCCGAGCAAGTCCCCACCGGGACGTGGACCGAAACATGGTCCGACAAGGACGGACAGCTTCAAACCATCGAAGTCACCGCCGAGGTATGGACGGCGGCTTTCCAAGCCGATCTCGATGCGGATGGTCAGTTGCACATTCCGGCCCGTGAAAAGCCCTACTACCTCGATGCTCCGTTGGTGATGAAATCCGGCCAAAAGCTCACGGCCGATGCGAAGGCCGAGATTCGCCTCAAACCGGGCACGAACACCTGCATGGTGCGCAACGAAAACATCGTCGGCTTTGCGGACAAACCCGTGCCCGAAGACACGCTGCCGGACTCCGACATCACCATCGAAGGCGGCATCTGGACCACCCTGGCGAACGGTGCCAAAGACAACCACGGCAACCAACGCGGTTATTCCTCGAAGCTCAAGCCCGTGCCCGGCACCCACGGCGTCATCCTCCTCCACAACGTCCGCAAGGTGAGCGTGCGCAATGTCACCGTGCGCCAGAGTAAGCCCTTTGCCATTCACCTCGGCAACATTCGTGATTTCACCGTCGATGGCCTCACCCTCGACCGTCACGGACGCGATGGTGTGCATGTCGATGGCCCCGCGAGCGATGGCGTCATCCGCAATGTCAGCGGCGATTCCCATGACGATCCTGTTTCCCTCACCGCTTGGGATTGGCAGCAATACAGCGCGAGCTTTGGCCCCATCCATCATCTCATCATCGAGCACATCACCGGTGCTCCTGAAGGCAAACGCAGCACCGATGCCATCCGCCTGCTCCCCGGTGTGAAGCGCTTCAGCGACGGCACCACGCTCGACTGTCCCATCCACGACATCACGCTGCGCGACATCACCGACATCCGCGACTTCAAACTCTACGACCAGCCCAATCTCGAAGTCGGCCGCGACAACGACTTCAGCCTCGGCATCGGCACACTGAAGAACATCGTCTTTGAAAACCTCACCTTCAACCGCCCCGGCAGCATCCAAGTCCACGCCAATACCGACGGACTCACCATCCGCGATGTGAAGCTGCTTTTCCCGCCACCCGCCAGTTATCACCTCATCGAACTCGGTCCGAAGTCGATGACCTACACAGGCGCACCCGGCACCGACCCCGCCCGCTGGACCGAAATCTTCTCCCCCGACCTCGATTGCATCGTGCGCAATGTCAGCATCACCGGCGTCCGCACCCGCGATTCGCAGACCGACTTAGCCATCGAGCAAGTCGTGCAGGTCATCGAACTCAAACTCAACCCCGAATACCCCAAGACAACGCCAAAAGGTGGAACGGGGAAAGGCATCTGGATTCGCTGAAGGATGAAACCCGGCCTCAACCTTTCTTGCATCAATTTGAAGCAAGCTTGGAAGGCTGTGTGCCGTGGCATTGGCAGGTCCTCCGGGAAGTTTGATGGCCTTTGACGCAAAGGCAGAAACGTCCCAATGACATTTCGGCATTGCATCTGATGGCGCGGACGTGCTAACACCATGACATGTCTGCGCTGCCGCACCTAAATCACCTCATCAAGCTGCTGGACGACGAATCGGAAGTCGTTCGTCAGGCGGTGCGGCAGGAGCTAACGGTGATGCGCAGGGAACTGCCACAGCATATCGAGGCGCTGGAGACGCCTCTGTCTGCCGATGAGGAGCGGCTCGTGGCCCAACTGCTGGAACCGGCGCGCTGCGCCGAGTTGGAAGAGACCTGGATGCGTTGGCGCTGGCTGGAAGGGGCAGACGCGCAGCTTGAGGAGGGCCTAAGCCAGCTTTCGGCCTTTCTAAATGGCTGGAAGACCCAGTCCGCCGATCTCACGAAACGCCTCGACGCGCTGGCAGAGGAGGCTTTTGCCGAAAAAGGCCGCATGGATGCGCATGAGCTGGCGCAGTGGCTGTTCGCGCCGCAGGACGGCAACACGCGCTTCAAAGGCAACAGCAAGGATTATTACTCGCCCGCGAATAGCAACCTGTTCTGGGTGTTGGATGCCGGCTTGGGCAATCCCATCAGCCTGTGCTGTCTCTATCGGCTGCTGGGCCATCGTTTTGGCATCGAAATCGAGGGCTGCAATTTCCCCGGCCACTTCCTCTCCCGTGTGACGCACCGCGAACAGACGTGGCTGGTCGATTGCTTCAACCGCGGCCGCTTCATGCTGGCAGCCGATGTGGCGAAGCATCACCCTGCCGCGAATCCGGGGATGGAAGATCTCATCCGTGAACCCGCCACGACCGAGGCCACGCTGCTGCGCATCTTGCGCAATCTGGACGAGGCGCACGAACGTCTTGGGCACCTGCATGACCGCCAGTTCATGCGCCGCTTGGCGGTGATGCTGATGGAGGATTGATTGGCCTCATACAAACCGCTGCAACAGCGGCAGCAAATCCTCCACCGTCTGTTCCGGCCACAGTTTGCGGTCAGTCATGAGGGCAGTGTCGAGGGAGCGATGCTCCGGCCAGTTGGGCTCGGTCGGAATTTGTGGGATGACCTGGGCAAGGATGGCCTTGGCGGCGGCGACGTTGGCATGCAGGTGGCCGACGACGGATTCCGCAGTGACGGCTTCTTCCTCGATCTTCCAGCAGTCGTAGTCAGTGACCAAGGCCAGCGTGGCGAGCGCGATCTCGGCCTCGCGGGCGAGTTTGGCCTCGGGCAGGTTGGTCATACCGATGACATCGAAGCCGAGCTGGCGGTGCGCATTGGATTCCGCCCGGGTGGAGAAGGCGGGGCCGTCCATGCAGACGTAGGTGCCACCGTTGTGAACGCGACGGCCCTGGGCAATGATGGCGTCATGCAGCAGGGCGCGGAGCTGGTCTGAGAGCGGGTCGCCAAAGGCCACATGGGCGACGATGCCGCGCCCGAAGAAGGTGTGCTGGTCGCGGCGGCTGGTGCGGTCGAAGAACTGGTCTGGCAGCACGATGTCTCGCGGATGATAGTGCTCCTGCAGGCTGCCCACGGCGGTGACGGCGATGATCCAGCGGACGTTCAGGCTGCGCAGCGCCCACAGATTGGCGCGGTGGTTCAGTTCGGTGGGCAGGATGCGGTGCCCTTTGCCATGGCGGGGCAGGAAATAGACGCGACGACCGCTCAACTTGCCCGTGACCAAGGCGTCCGAAGGTGGGCCGAAGGGCGTCTGGAGGGTGATTTCCTCGCGATTTTCGAAAGTGCCGTTTAAACCACGCCTGCTGCATGAAAGCCCTGCTTTTACCTCTGCTAATCCTGCCCGTTCTGACACTTGCCTCTTGTGCGATGCCCGGGCTGCTAGCCTCCACCGCGCTGCACAAAATCAAGCTGAAGAACGGGCGCGAGGTGATGTGCTCCGGTGAGCCGCAGTACCAGGAGAAAACCGGCTATTATCGCTATCGCACGACCGACCACCGTGACGCGGTCATCCGCGCGGACGAAGTGGCGGGAATCCTGGGGAAAGACGCGTGAGTCCGAGGCCGCTGATTCTTGCCTCCGCTTCTCCGCGCCGGGTGGACCTGCTACGCGAGGCAGGTTTTGATTTTGAGATCGTCGTGCCACAGGTCGAGGAGGCGCACGATGCCACGCTGACTCCTGAGCAGCTCACCGTGGAAAATGCCCGCAAGAAGGCGCTCGTGGTCAGCCTGCTAAAGCCCGGTGCTCTGGTGATTGGCGCGGACACGCTGGTTTACGTCGATGGGGAGCCGCTAGGCAAGCCGGCGGACCTGCAGGAGGCTCTGACGATGGTGCGGCGGCTGTCGGGTCGCGCTCACGAGGTCTGCACTGGAGTGGCTTTCGCCCGAGATGGCAGGATCGAGCGCGAGCTGCACGTCATCACGCAGGTCATGTTCAAGACGCTCAGTGACGCTTTGATTCTGGACTATCACTCCAAACTCAACCCCCTAGACAAAGCAGGTGCCTACGGCATTCAGGAGCACACCGAGATGCTGCTGGAGCGGATGGAGGGCTCATTTACCAATGTCGTCGGCCTACCAGTGGACGAGGTGGCAGCGGCGTTGCGTGAGCTTAGCGCAGCAGATCCTGCTCCTTGAGAATTTTGCCATCGCCCATGACGGCGGTGAACTTTCCGCCGTTACGACGGGCCAGGTCGGCCATCTCACGCGCCGCGTCTGGCGTGCCCAGCACCGTGGTGTGGATGATGGCACGTTTGCCACGGTTGTTTTCCTGCGTGACGATGTCGATCCAGCCCTGCTCGTCCGTGCGCAAGCCATCGGTCATGAAAAAGATCACCTCAGGCTTCGGGCTGCCTTTGAGGGCCATGAGCAGGCCGCTGCCCCAGTTCGTGCCGCCGGGATTGTTCGACTCGGCGATGATCTTTTTGCTCTTGCTGATATTGGCGGGGTTTGCCGCTAGATAGCTGTAACGAGGAATGCTGATGTTGCGGTTCGTCGGGGAGATCTTCCACTCATAGTTGTTCAGCGCACGCATGTCGTTGCTGTCCACCACGTCATGCGGCCAAGCAAAGTCCGAGAAATAGAGGATCTGGTAGGCCGTGCCAGCCGCCATCTGGCCGATGCTCTTGGCCAGCTCACGTTTCAGCAGATCAAAGCGCGTCAGGCTGCTGCCGCTGACGACCGCTGACATGGAGCCGGAGACATCCACCACAAACACCACATGCTTTGCCGTGGCTGTGTTGCCCAGGAACGAAATCTTCCCGCCCGCCCCTCCAGAAGTCACCCCCGCGCCGAAAGATCCAAACGACGACCCGACGTTGAGCTCGCTCGCGCTGGCGGAGAAATCGACCTCCGGCATCGCGATGTCGCTGATGCCTGTGGAAAGCAGCGGGGAGATTGACGCGGCCATCGGGCTGGTCTGTGGCGCGGCGGTGGTGACTTTTTTCCACGATTCGTTCTCCAATTCCTCCACCGCGCTCGTCGCCACGATCTCCGGCGGTGTGAAGTCCAGCATCGGCACATGCATGAGGAGCAAAATGAGCGCCACTGCGATGTGGACGCCGATCGTCATGATCAGCGCCCGTTTTTTGGCGTCCATGATCACGCCGGAGTTGTCCGCAGGCGGTGCCTCGGGATCAGCGGCGACCTCTGTCGGAGCCTTGGATTCGTCGGGTTCTTTTTTCGCCTGCGGCCTCGGGGTTTCCGCTTTTTGTGGCATTTCCACCGTGCTCAGCGGCGTGGGAGCCAAGGGAACGGTGGGGATTGCATCCGCTCTCCTGCCAAATGAAAGCGCAGGAGTCGCCCGCGGTTCGGCGCGGCGTGGGATGGCCGGCTCGATCTCCTGCCGGGGCTCCGGCACGGTGGCAAGTCGCGCCTTCGGTGTGACGATGGTGGGCGCTTCAAGGCCCTGCTCAGCAGCAAACGCCTCCCACATCGCGCGACCGCTTTGTCCTGCGTCATGGGCGTCATCTGCCTCAGCAGCGCAGTGTTTTTGGGGTGCTGCCGGGGCTTGGACAAAAATCTGCGCCGGCACAGTGATCGTGGGCGGGTCTTCATGCGCAGGTTCTTCGGCATGAAAGGTCTCCATCTCGTCATGACGAGCCTCTGGCTCAGGCGCTGGCTCGACCTGCGGCGGTCGGGCACTCCACACCTCCTCTTCGATCGCATTCTCTTCATCCACCGAATCAACGGTGGGCAGAAAACTAAAATCGTCGGGAGCGTGCCGGGGCATGAGCGGGCATACTCGCGTCAAACCGCCAGGGTTCAAGGACGTTCCTGTGAGTCGCTGCCTCACCAACAGGGCTTACGCACCAAAAATCCACCATCGGTCACAAGGCAGCAGGCAGATGATCTCCCGCAGATTCAGAGAGGCCCACGGATTATGTATGAAGTAAATCTGCTGGCCTCCATGAATCTGCGGGAGAAACAAGAACTCCTAGATTCAGTTTTCGATTTCATGCGTAAGCCGCTGCCTCACCAAGGCCGGAGCCTTACAATCTGCCAAGCAACCTGTAGATGGCGAAGGAACGGCAGGATGAATACAATCGCCGCGAACTCATCCAACGCCCCTGCCATGCCAAACATCACTGACACCGTCGCTCCTGCCGCTCCACGCGCACGCTCCACCAAAAAAGTCGTCTTCATCACCCTTGCCGTCATTCTCGGCTGCGCGGGCATCGCTGCCGCCACTGGGGCGCTTTGGGTCAAGCACACGTTCTATCCTTCGCCCATCCAGCCCGTGAGCCTCACGGCGACTGAGAAAGCGGAGTTTGACAACAAACTGCAAGTCCTCGGCAATCCCGCCGCCATTCCTGCCGACGAGGCCAACCGTACCCTGCTCATTTCTGAGCGTGAAGTGAACGCCTACCTCGCTCAGCAGCAGCTCGGCGAGTCCGTCCAGGTGAAGTTCGGCGACGGCCACGTGTCCGCCGCCTTGATCTTCACCGCCCCAGAAGACTTCCCGATCTTTCCGAATCAAAAAATCCGCGTGCGCTTCACCTTCGGCACCAGCCTCACGCCGGAGCACAAACTCTCGCTGAAACTCGATGACCTGAGCCTCGGCGGCATCTCGCTGCCAAACAGTTGGATCGGCGACATCAAGGGCGTCGATCTCGTGGCCGAAAACGTCGAAACCGATCCCGCGCTGCAAAAATTCCTCGCCGGCATCCAGTCCATGGAAGTTCGCGACGGCGCTTTGAAGCTGGTGCTCAACAAGTGAGCCAACAGAGTCTCACCTGGATTCCTTCGGGCCGATGGCTTGGCTCGAAGGGAGGCGCGGGCTTCTGCTCCCACTGGCTCAAGACACCGACCACACGACAGATCTCACGCATGCGACAGGAGTTTCGCACTCCTTGGAGGATGGGGAGGTTGGAGCCACCCGATGAGCCATTTATCGGCCTCCTCCTTCCATTTAATGGCCTCAATCCTCCAATTAGTCTCTTCACTCTGCCAATTACCGGCCGCCTTTTTCCGTTTCCTGCCTCCACTGATCCGTTTACCCTCCAAGATAATCGGTTTACTCGGCCCATTAATCTGATTTCGCTGCCCGATTAACGGACGAAGCTGCCTCCTAAACGGATTCAGGGGAGCGATTATCTGATTATCGAGACCGATAATTGGCTTACCGCGCCTCATTATTGGAGAGCTTAGTCCACAAAACAGCTCATCCCAATCGGAAAAGGAGCTAAAGCGTCTGTAAATGGCACATTCGAGGCCCTTATTCCGTTTAGGCGGGCGTAGATTCGGCGGAAACGGCGGAGGAATCGGCGCTGGCGGGCGGGGTTTCTGCCGGAGCGGGGCGGGGAAGGGTGCAGCGGTAGAGGCTGCCGTTCCGGCCCGTCCGTGCTTCGGCAATGACCACCTTTCCCTGCCGGATCATGCGGTTGAGAAAGGTCTTCACCGTGCTGCCATCCGGGAAGTTCCGCGTCACCTTGTACACCGCCCGTTTGAAGTCCTGCGGGGCGAAACCACCCTCTGGCATTTGCACCAGGCACTCCAGGAGGATCTCCTCATACGGCTTCCGCTTCTCCGCCGGGGCAGGAGTCTGCATCGACGTACCAGAAGCTGGCATGGCAGCCGCCCTCACATTCATCGCTGCCGGAGTGGTTGCCAGCATGGGCAGGTGCTCCTCCAGCAGTGCTCGCACCTTGCGCACCATCTCTAAGTCCGCGACCAACTTCGCTTCCAGCCGCGCCAGAGCATCCGGGGATAAATCAGAAACCGTCATGGCAAAGGGTGTTCCATTGATTAAAGGGCGTCAAACGGAAGGTTTTCGATGGGATGGATCTAACGACCCAAGCTCCGCCACAGGAGGTTGGCATGTACTATCTGCCAGGCATCTGCACCCTCAGCACCAGATAGGGGCAGCAAAAATCCCATTCTGCATCGCTGACGTCACTGGTGTAGGCGGTTCTTGGCTTGGTGGTCGCGGGTTCCATCCCAAGCTTATTGCTTCGACCCTCACCGGTGTACAGCACTTTTTAAAGTTAATAACAGGCTCTAGTAGTTTGTTAATTATTATTACCAGCGAGCAGTGCGGATCAATAACTCATAGTTTTCATGTCTATTTGAAGGGCAACATAACTAATTCGAAAACGATCCGGCATGCGATAGCTCCAATAATAATCACAGGAGGACCTGCAACTATCGCCAAGGTGATTTTTAACAGTTGAGCTTTACGATCGGGAGAGATGTAAAAAGATAGGGCAGTTAAGAGACCAGCGGGGACATTCAGAAACATGATGGCAAAAAATGGGGTTAACGCCATTTCTGAGTCATACGTGCCGGAAGCCTCATGAAGGAATGGCAGTAAAATTCCTATCATGGCGAATAAACCGAGGAGGATGGCAATAAGGGCCAACTTCCAAACTAAGATCCATCGAAGTGTAATCATATTTTGCCGAACGATTTAGCTCACCGATGGCTGCCCCTCCGTGGTGCCAGTATTGCCAGGCTGCGCGGTGGGGTCGCCATTCGGTGCAGCGAATGGTTAGCCGTTGTGGGTGTTGTCACTGAGGGGTGCTGACAGAAGAATTACCTTCTGCGCTTTTTCGGGAAGGCGCTTCGCCGCGATTGGTCGCTCCCAAGGAAGATCATCGTTGCGCCACACGCAATCGGTCCTGATGACTGTCAAATCTAGTGGCACCTCGTCTCCGGAAAACGTAACGGAAACGGTCGTTCTGGATTTGGGTAGTTCGTGGATCTCAAGTCGGCGACGAAAGGGAAGTTGGCTTCTGAGGTAGTGACCTGAAACGGCGATATATTTCCCGGTGTGGGTCTCGGCGAGATAGTCGGGGTCGTCGTCATTGCCTTGGTCGATAAGCGGCCAAGCGCGGCGGATGCTAAACTCGCGAATCTGGCAGATGCCGGCTTTCATGTCTGCGTGTGCGTGCGCGAACGGGTTTGAGGCGCGACTGCGTCCGGGGGCGACTCTCTGGATAAGAAGAAACGCGGGCCCAAAGAACAAGACCGGGAAGCCTCGGCGAAACGCATCCTGGGCAGTCCGCTTCTCGGCTAGGATCGAGACGGTAAAGAGCAGGAGGAAAGCCGGGATGGAGATAAAAGCCGAAATGCGGATGAAGTCCCAAAACGGGCGTCTTACTTTAGGAGTGCCGAAGGCTCTCAGCAGATGCTTATACTCTTGTTTGTCTAGCGGTCGAGTGCGCATGGGCGAGCAGCGGCTAACGATTAAGCTCTGGCACGGGAGGGGTGGCGCAGAGCATGAAAGGAGTGGGTGATATTCAAACTGCGATGCACTTTGTTACGACAACACGAGCTCCTCCCTTTGTACAGCAACGCCATTGCTCACCCTTGGAGTTTAAGCGCTTTCATGGTTTCAGAGTGATTGTGTTGATGCTGTCTCGGAGAATAGACTCCTTCTTTGGAAATTCATTCTTCGTGGAGTTAAAATTGAACATGAGCATCTTGCCCTTGTGCGAAGTAATCAGAACAATGTTGTGAATATCTTGGTCTATCGCTCGTGAGGTCATCTCCATCAGAAGCCACTTCTGGCCAGCCAAATCTATGAGAGCATTCTGTTTCCATTCGATCCCTGGAATTATGCGGTCGAATACCTTCGTGAACGCTTCCTGTACATCCGGCAGGTCAGATAGTTTGACAGATTGCTCTTGGAGTTGATAGGCGATAGTCGTCGATCTGCCTTCTGTGCCAACTACCTGCTTGGGCGCGTTAACTGAGGGATACTTTGCGTTGATTTCTTCTTGCGAGAGATCGGAGAATTCTCCTGGAATGCTAAAAACGACTGAGCCGCCGTCGATGGTAACATCCTTCGATGAGGCAAAGGAACTCAGCAGCAAAAAGACTGCGATACGAATGGTGTTGGCTTTCATGGTGTGTAGTCCAGTTGGTGGGCTAACGGTTGAAAGTATTCCTTGGTTGGCCTATGGTCGGCGAGGTCATGTCTCTGAACCAGCGCTATCTCTGGAAAGTTGCTGAGCCAACTCACGAGTTAAAGCAACCTCTGCGTCCTTCGATCCAAGCCAGTTTAGTGCTATGTGATGCTTCTTCGCGGCTGTGTGAAGCGTGAGGATTCGCTGTCCGCTCACCTCGCTCTGGCTCAAACCGGTGATCTCAGCGTAGGGCAATCTAAATGGTCGCTTGATTGGGAATCCGACCGGAAATGAAATGGCTTCGTTGGTCAAGGCAACGTCTGGCACTCCATGAACCAATGTGGTGACAATCATCCACCCAGCCACCAAGACGAAAAGAATAGATAATGCTGTAAGAACCCAATAGAAGGTCGAGGCACCTGAGGGACTAAACTCAATGAACCCATTCAGTATCAGTCCCTTCGTGTTCGTGGATGCCTTTTGGCCAATCACGGCGGCGCAAGCAGCGAAAAAAAGCCCGCAAATGAGCATGACCTTCGGTGAAGGTCGGCAGCGGAATATCATGGATTGCTGTTCTGATGGCGTCATGATAGGCGTGTTGATTTGGGCAAAAATATCATTCACAGATCTCGAGGTTTGTCAGCAGATTTATATCCACGGATTTGTTCGAATAGTACGGACTGGAGCGACCATGGGTGTCGAGTGACACTCCTATTTCGTTGCTGGGTAACAACAATGTGGGTTTGCACGCCCATAGGAGTACAAATCCATTGTTCAATAGCACCGGAGTGGTGCCACCGACGCGTGAGACTGATAGCTGCTTACTTTTCCCCAAACTGCTTGAGGTACAGCGTTTTGAACGGGTTCTCGGCGGCAAGCGGGGTCTTCTCGTTCACAAGCAGGGGCTGGACGCTGTCCCACCACTGGTCGTAGGCGGTGGCGAGTTGTTTCACGACGTCGGGATTGGCGGCGGCGAGGTCGGTTTGCTCGCCGGGGTCGGTTTGGAGATCGAAGAGCTGCCATTGGGGCTGGGCGACGGCTTCAGGACCGGCGTTGACGATGCCCGGAGTTTGTTTTGGCGCGGCGGCGGCCTTGGCCTTGTTTTTGGCCCTGGCTTTGGCATTTGGATTGCCGCCACGCGCTTCGCTGACGAGGTGCCAGCGGGCGGTGCGGACGCTGCAGTTGGTGAACTGGTATTTCTGCGGATCGGCGTCCTTCGGCCAGCGGCCGACGTGGGTGAAGAGCTGGCGGTCGGCCCATTCGGCGTTCGGATTTTCGAGCAAGGAAACAAGGCTGCGGCCTTCGACCTGGGCTTTGACCTCGTTCGTGAGCTTGGCCCCGGCGAGTTCGGCCAGCGTGGGGAAGAAGTCGATGTGGGCGGTGAGTTTGGTCACCGGGGCAGGGGAGAGCGTGCCGGGCCAGCGCCACAGGCTGCTGGCCTTGATGCCGCCCATCCAGGGCGTGCCTTTTTGGGCACGCAGGCCTGCGTTGTAGGTTTTCACCCCGGCGGTGCCGCCGTTGTCGTTGATGAAGATGACGAGCGTGTCGTTCTCGATGCCCCATTCCTTCAACTTCGCGAGCAGGAGGCCGAGATTTTGATCAATGTTGTGCAGCATGCCGAAGAAGCTGGCGGCGTCATCGCCCTCGACCTTGCCGTCGTACAGCGCCTTGTCCTCGGGCCGGGCGATGTAGGGGCCGTGCGGGGCGTTGGTGGCGATGTGGCAGTAGAAGGGCTGCTTGCCCTTCACGCTTTCGATCCACTTTTTCGCCTGGGCAAAGAAGACGTCGGTGCAGTAGCCCTGGGTCTTCTCGAACGTGCCGTTGTGCAGGATGGCGGGGTTGAAGTACTTGTTTCCCGGCGCGTCACCGCAACTGCCTGGATAGGTTTGACCAATGCCCCCGGCGCCGTGGATGAACATCTCGTCAAAGCCACGGGCGCTGGGCCAGTATTCCGGTTCGTCGCCGAGGTGCCATTTGCCGAAGATGCCGGTGGTGTAGCCCGCGCTCTTGAGCACCTGCGCCAGCGTGGTGGCCTTCGGTGTGAGGCGTTCGCGTTCGAGGATGGTGTGGGTGATGCCGTTTTTAAATTCATGGCGGCCGGTGAGCAGTGCGGAACGTGTGGGCGCACAGGTGGGACTCACACAGAAGTCCTCAAAGCGAACGCCCTCGGCGTTGAGGCGGTCGAGGTTCGGCGTTTTGAGAATGGGATTGCCGTGGGAGGAGAGATCGCCGTAGCCCTGGTCGTCGGTGAGCAGGAAGATGATGTTCGGACGTTTGCCCGCGAGTTCGGCGTGAACGCTGATGACGCAGAGGAGGCTGAGAAGAAGTTGGCGGATCATGGCTGGCCGCGTTCAACGTCGCGATTGGTGAGGAGATTGCAGCCGGATTGTGTCTGCTGGTCGTAATCGTGCATACGATGACCTCCATGAGCACTGCCCTTTCCAGCCAACCTCGTGTAGTGATCATCGGCGCAGGCTTCGCCGGACTGGCGGTGGCGAAGGCTCTGGGAGACCAGCCGGTGCAGGTCACCGTGCTGGACCGCACGAATCATCACCTGTTCCAGCCGCTGCTTTACCAGGTGGCCACCGCCGGACTCTCCCCCGCGAACATCGTGCAGCCGGTGCGCGGCATTTTGCGCCAATACAAAAACATCGAGGTGCTGATGGCGGACGTGAGCGGATTTGATCTGGAAAACAAGCTCGTGCTCGCGGGAGAGCGCAGCGTGCCGTTTGACTATCTCATCGTCGCCACGGGGGCGCGGCACAGTTATTTCGGCCACCCGGAGTGGGAGCAGTTCGCGCCGGGACTGAAGACACTCGAAGACGCGCTCGACATCCGCCGCCGACTGCTGCTGGCGTTTGAAAAAGCCGAGGTGACGAGTGATCCGGTGGAGCGCGAGCGGCTGATGACCTTCGTCATCGTCGGCGCAGGCCCGACGGGCGTGGAAATGGCCGGAGCCATCGCAGAAATCGCCCGTGAGACGATGCTGCGCGACTTCAGGCACATCGACCCGCGTGAGGCGCGGATCATTTTGCTCGATGCGGCGGATCGCGTGCTGCCGGTGTTTGACGCGGAGCTTTCGCGCAAGGCAGAGGAGCAGCTCCGACATCTCAAAGTGACGGTGCAACTCGGCGTGAGCGTGCAGGACATCAACGCGGAGGGGGTGCGCACGAAAGACAGCTTCATCCATGCACGCACGGTGATCTGGGCTGCGGGGAATGCCGCGTCGCCACTGGTGAAGTCGCTGCCGGGCACCTTTGACCGCGCCGGGCGCATCCAGATCACGGAGGCGCTGAATTTGCCAGACGCGCCGTGCATTTACGTCATCGGGGACACCGCGCTGAGTCTCGGCAAGGACAACAAACCGCTGCCGGGCGTCTCGCCCGTGGCTTTGCAGCAGGGGGCGCATACGGCGCGCAACATTCTGGCGCAGATCGAGGGGAAGCCGTTGAAACCCTTCGCCTACTGGAATCGTGGCAGCATGGCCACGATCGGGCGGCACCGGGCGGTGGCGGACGTGAACTTCGCGAAGTTCAGTGGCACGCTGGCCTGGCTGGCGTGGGTGTTCATCCACCTCGTGTTCTTGATGGACTTCCGCAATCGCCTCTCGGTCTTCCTGATCTGGGTCTGGTCGTATTTCACGCGGGATCAGGGGGCACGGCTGATCACGGGGAAGAAATGACGAAGTGAGCCTCAAAAGGCGTGGCGAATCATCCGGCGTTCGGAATCCTGCTTTGATTCGGCATTCGCCATTCTGGTTTTGTCATTCATCTTCTTCGCCTTTTTTGCCCCATCGTGAAACCGGATGCTCCATCACCCAAACGCCGCCGCTGGTGGCGCTGGTTGTTTGATCTCACGGCCATCGCCCTCGTGCTGGCGACTGGCTTCGGCTGCTGGGCCTGGAAAGAACGCGTGCTGCTCGTCAACGCGGTGCTGCTGCGGCTCGGTGGCGATGTGCGGGTGCAGATCACCGCGCTGGAGTGGGAGGACGGAGCGCTGCATGTGCGGGAGGTGAGCACGCTGCACGTCCCCATGGCGCAGCACGTCGCCCGCGTGAGTCATTTGCAATGGCGACCGAGCTGGCGCGAGTTGAGCGCAGGCAATCTTGGCGGTTTTAAAGTGGAGGGCGCCACCGTGGATGTGCCGCTGGCGTGGCTCCAACCCGCGCCCTCTCCGCCAGGAGTGGCAGCGGCAGGCACGTCACGCCGCTGGCGGCTGGAGTTCGTGGATCTCGCGGAGGCCAAGGTGGTGGTGCGTGATGCCGCATGGAAGCCGCTGTTCAGCCTGTTCGTGACGCAGAAGGTCGAGGCGCTTGAAATCGGCGGCCCGAACTCGCCCTCGTTTCAAACGATTGTCACCGACTTGCGGCGGGCGGAGTGGGGAGGCAAGCCGGTGTTCAACTACGCGCATCTGGAAATGGTGATGCGCGAGGATCATCTCTATCTGAAGCAGGGATCGCTGCGCGGAGGCAGCATCGATCTGGCTTGGCTGAGGGAGATCAGCCCCGCGCTGGCCGCTAAACTGCTGCCGCTCACTGGTGGCATGCAGTGGGAGTGGGAAGGGCGTGATCTCAGCCTTTCGAGCGCTGGATTGACTGCCGGCGGCACGCATGATCTGCGCTTGAAAAATCTGCGCCTGCAATGGGCGGACGACGCAGGCGCGGTGACGGCTGACCAGGTCGATTTGAAGGTGTCGCAGGACTCCACCGGCCTTTGGCATGTGCAAAACGGCCTGCTGGTGAAGCCACAGGTCCACTGGACGCCGAAGCTGGAAGCCTTGCTGCTGCCGAAGGGAGAATCCACCTCGAAGGCGGACTGGAAAGTGCGCGTGGACGCGCTGGAGGTGAAGGATGGCACGGCGGCACTGTCTGCGACGGAGCTCAGCCCGGTGGTCGGCGGTTTTGGCTGGAACACGCGGCTTGCGGCGCTGGAGATCACCCCCAGCGGGGTGAAATCAGCCGCGAAGCAGCAGTTGGAGATCAAGGACTTGTCCATGCGCTGGGGAAGAAAAGAAAACAGCCTGCAACAACCGCCTTTCTTCCAACTGAAGGCGTTCAAAGCGGAGGTGGTGCCAGACAAGCTGCTCGAAGCCTGGCAGGTGGAGTCGCTGGTGATGACGAAGCCTCACCTTGAACTCACCCCGGAAAACGGACCTTGGTTTGACAAGATCGCGTCTGAGCCGGTGAAGCCGCCCCAGAGCCCGGCTGACGCGCCCGTGTGGAAGCGGTTGCAGTTTGATCATCTCAGCGTTCAAGAGGGTTCGATGAGCCTAGCGATGCAACTGGCAGAGCGCGTGGAGGCTTGCACCCGGTTTGAAGTGAGCACAGAGCAGGCGATGCAGCACTTCCGCGTCGCTGGACTCAGTGTGCGCATTCCCAAGCGGGCCAACCTGCCGGTGCTGAGCCTGGAGAGCATGGAGGCAGTGGCCAGCCTGCCAGAGATGTGGCGCACGCGGCGTGTGGAGTCGCTCAAACTGGCGGGAGGCCAGATCGAGGTCGGAGACGCGCTCATGACCTTGTTCAGCGGCCCTTCGGCGGTGGTGGAGAAAAAGATGGAGGTGACCGCCGAACGCTGGACGGCGAAAAAAATTGAGGTCGAAAAACTCGGCGTCACACTCATGAGCATCGCCCCTGGCCTGCCGCCGGTGCGTTTTGACGTGACCTTCAGTGCCAACGAGACGCCGCTCGATCTCGATGGCCTGGCGGAGAATGTGGAGCCGCAACGCATCGTGCTGACGCGGCTACGCATTCCCTCCCCGCATGAGCCGCTGCGCACCGTGGCAGAAATGGATGTGATCGAAGTGTCCTATACCCTGGACGGGCTGCTGCACCGCCGCATCGACCGTGTGGAGATCATCTCCCCCTTGCTCTTCGTGGGCGAGGATTTGTTTTGGTATGTGGAGAGCTACCGGAGATTCATGAAGGGAGAGTCACCGAAGCCGGATGCCACCGTGGGGCCGCAGCTACCACCGCCGCCAGCCGCTCCTGGTTGGCGTGTGGATACACTGGCCGTGACGGAGGGCCACCTGCTGCTGGCACCCAAAGGCGTGCCGCTCAAAGGATTCAGCAAGCCCTTCCCCTTCAGCTTCACCTCCAAGCTGGAAAGCGGCCAGCTCGACGCGGTGTTCGACATCCCAGCAGATGATTACACGCTGGCGGATCTGAAGATCCAGTTTCTCGGCATGAAGGGCCAGGTGCGGTTCAACCTGCCACTCAAGGACCGGGACAACAACCTGACGGAAACCTTCACCGTGCGGCAACTGCGCTGGAAGGAACTGCACATCGAAAAAGCCCACCTCAGCGTCACCTACGACGTGAACGGCATCTACGGCTCATTCGGTGGCGAGGCCTACGGCGGTTATGTGAACGGTGCCTTCGACATTTACCTCGACGAGGTCTTCACCTGGGATGGCTGGGTTTCGGGCGCGGATGTGAATCTCGGGTCGGTGACGCGGGCGCTGTTTCCCGGCTACCTGCTGCTGGAAGGTGCTGCCGAGGGCAAGCTCGTGGCCACCGGCAACAAGACGGAGCTGTACCAGGCCGACGGCGAGTTCAAAAACCGCACCCGTGGCAAGTTCAGCATCCAGGCGCTCAACGACATGATCTCGGAACTGCCGCCGGTGATGAAAGGAGACATCGCGGATCAAATCACCCGCATCGGACTGGAAACGCTGCGTGACTTCGAGTATGACAGCATCGATGGCAAAGCACGCTTTTACGGACGTGAGGGCCGCGGACATCTGCGGTTCACCGGGCCGCATGGAGCGCGCAAGCTCGACATCAACGTCTATGACCACCGCTGGAAAGAGGAACCCCGCAATGCGCTCAGCAACGACGAATGACGAAGGCCGAATGACGAACCGCCAGAAGCATCTGTGGGCGCTCATTCTGCCATCATCATTCGTTATTCGTCATTTCACGATCTGCTGGGTCCTGTGCCTAGCTTTGACCGCCTGCAAAACACTCCCCGAGATCCCGCTCACCACGCCCAAGCCACTGGAGGTGAACTTGAACATGCGGCTCGATATTTATCAGTTTCGTGGCGACGAGCCGCTGGACAAAGAAGCGGCCAAAGGAGCCAGCGAGGCCACGGTGCGCATGCGGAATCGCATGGCGGAAATTCAGGTGCTCAAAAACAATCAACTCGTCGCCGAGGACCATCGCGGCCTGCTGCAAATCCGCGAGGTGCCCGCCGGTGACTGGGGGCCGCAGATGAAAAAGGCCGTGGCCGCTGAAAACGAGGATCGCATGCTGCTCATGCGCCAGAAAGCGAAGGAATCTAACCGCCCGCTGCACGAGATCGAATCCGAGCAGTGGCGTCTGCGCGCACAGCAGGCGAACACGGGCGAATGGATCGAGATTCCCGGTGCCATGTCCGGTTCGTTTCAGTGGAAACGTGCGGGCGAGGTTGAAAAAGCCGCCCCAGCCGCCCCTTCTTCTCCCAAGCCGAACGCAACACCACCCTGAGACTCATGGTTTTTCTTTTGAGCGCTCTGGTCGTTGTCCTCGCCCTCACCAATCCCAACGAGGCCGAGTTCCGCAGCCACCTGCAGCAGAAACACGGCATCGCAGGCACGCTCAGCCTGCCTCGTGCGGACATGGCCTGGGGTGTCGCGGGCAAGTTTTTTGACATCGAAGAGCCTAGCGAGGAAAAAACCAAGTAACGCCCTGCCTGCGGGCGGCTTATTCTTCCACGTCCGGCTGGGGCGCCGGTTCCTTCGGCGCAGGCATCTCCACCGTCACCTCCAACTCCCAGGCCCGGTTCTTGATGGCCCAGATCACTGCCGCCAGCCCCATAACTCCCAGCAGCACCAAATGAATCATGCAACCACCCGCGCAGCCAGCGCCGGGAGTACCTTGAAGGTAGCTACGGAAACTCGTTTTACCAAAATCACTCACTCCGGCAGGTTGCTCTATCTTGGATTGGACAGCCAGCGATTAACGCCGACTTTTTGACCGTCCGTTCAAACCTGAATCTTTATCCCGATGCCAAGACGCGCCCAATCCGGAGTACGCCCCGCCCACTGGCTGGGATTGATCGCCATCCTCGCCGTCATTGGCGGCGGTGGTTTCGCACTCATGAACCGCGCCACCGATCCCATGACCGGTGTCACCGATCTTGAAACAGGCGAGTTTCTCGAAAACGCCACCGCACTGAGCGGGAACATCTACAAGGTTGAAGGCATCGTTGATGACCGCCTGGATAAATGGCGTGGCACAGACGGTCGCCTCTTCAGCGTGCAGGTCAGCGACGGCTCCGGCAGCTCGTACGTCCCCGTTTGGGTGCCGCCAGACTACACCGGCGCGAACATCCAGCGCGGACAGCGCTATGTCATCAAGGTGCGCGTCCAGGAAAATGGCGTGCTCGAAATGCTCGAACTGCTCAAAGTCTAACCGTGCCCACCTATGAAACGTGTTGTCTGCCTCGCCCTCCTTGCCACAGCCTGTCCGTCGGCGTTGGTTCATGCCCAGGTGCTGCCAGGAATGGCCGGAGGCGGCCAGCCTGCCTCCCCGCAGACAACCAACTCGAACAATAACTACAACGTCGTCCCCGGCTCCGCCTCTGACCGCCAAACGGATACGGCCACCGCGCTGGGCAACATGCCGATGGGCGATCCCGGCAGCGAGAATGTCTCCTTCAACGGCAAACTCTGGAATGTGACGAACAACCGCGTCATGCGCTCCCGCTTTGAGACCTACCTGACCACCCCGGAGGCCAATGGTGCGGAAGACCAGGCCTACCGAGATCTCATCGCGCAGATGATGCAGTTCCTCGCGCCCACCAACAAGCCCGGTCCGGAGCCGATGAAGGCGTTTGCCCTCCTGCCAGAAGCTGGCACCTACAAAATCGACGGCGGCCTTTGCAACGCCATCGCCAATGCCATCTGGGATGTCTGGCTCGCCCAGAAAAAACAGCAGAACCTCGGCCTCGCCAACAAGGCCATGCTCGAACGCCGCAAGACGCTCGAATGGAACGCAGACCTAGCCAACAACACCCAGCCGCTATCCACGCCTCCGCCCGCCAAAGGCCAGAACGCGCAGCAGGCCAATGAAAACCGGCAGACCAACAGCGCCTTGGTCGGCCGCACCAGCGGTTACATCAAAGGCATCGCCGAGATCGAGGCCCGCATGAAGCTCAACGAAACCGCCGCCGGTCTTTCCGAGATCACCAGCAAGACTGCTTTCCAGGCGCTCATCATCCAGATGTTCCTCCAGCGCCGTTTTGAGCACGCCGTCATCGCTTGCCGCTTCTATCCGAACCTCTTCAAGGACGGCGAGAGCATCCTCCAGCTCGACAAGGACAGCGATGTGCAAAAAATGCTCGCCAGCAGCTTCGGCGTGCCACCCACCATCAGCATGATCGACGGCCTCTCCCTTGAAGCCATCCGCAGCGTTGATGAATCCCTCGTGTCCTTTGAAAACCTCGTCGCCCGGCGGGATGTGGACAGCGCTGGCAACCGCCTGCTTGAAGCCTTCGGCGTCGGTGAATACCTCCCACGCGTCCGCCGCCTGCCGATGAGTGAGAAGACCAAGGTGCTCGATTTCGTCCGCAAAAAGAACAAGCTCCTCTCCTTCATGGAAATGAGGGACTACGCCAGCGCCGAGCAGGTCGTCACTGACCTCCGTAGCCTCTCGGACGACTTCGAATACGCCAAGCCCCTCGCCGCCATCCAGACCGCCCGCGCCGTCAGTTCTCTGCACATCAGCAAGGCCCGCATGGCCATGGCCAACAAGGACACCAAGACCCTGGAGGCCGAGATGAAGGCCGCTACGGAGATTTGGCCCACCAATCCCGACCTCGCCGGTTTCAGCGGAGATCTCGTCAAAGGCAGCGACATGCGCGCCCAGGCTCTCATGGAGTTTGACCGCCTCCTCAGCCAACGCAACTACCGCCAGATCTTCGAAAATCAGGCCACCTTCATCGCCTCCGTGGCCGACGACCTCGCCCGCAAAGCGCAGCTCGAAAAAGTCCTCAAGGATATGGGCCGTCTGGAGCTCATCATCGGTGGTGCCAAGGAAATCGCCTCCAGCAGCCCCCCCGCCGCCTGGGAAAAAGTCGAAAAAGAATCCAAGCAGTACCCGGATGACCCCGTGCTCAGCAAACTCCGCGCCGACCTCGGTGTGAAGGCCAGTGAGTTCGTCACCGCCATCGAAAACGGCCGCCAGCACGAGGAAAAACAGCAGATCGGCTCCGCCCTCAGCTGGTATCTCAAAGCCAAGCGCATGCACCCGCCGAGCGACTTCGCCCGTGACGGTGTAAAACGCCTCGTCGATCACATTCAAACCGGCGGCGAGTCTCCTGAAGCCAGCGAGCCGTCCTCCGCGCTCAACAACTGAGGCTACGGCTTCGTCTTCCTCTCAAACTCGCGCCACAGCCGCTCGATAGCCTCCTCGGGGTCTTCGAGCATCAGGCCCTCTTTGATCTTGCTGGCGAAAATGCCAAAGGAAAACGGCGACACCACCGGCACCTCGCGCAACTGCCAGTCCAGCTCCTGCGCACGCTCCAAAAACACCAGCGCTCGTGGCAGGTCGAGAAACGTGTGCGTCGCCTCACGCCGGGCCTGCGTCAGCATGGGATGATCCGGCTCGTGCTTGGCGAGCACTTGGAACAAAATCTCCGCGCTCCAGCGCAGTTGCTTGATGCGTCGTTCCTGACCGGGACGGTTCCGGGGGACCATCAATCCCGTCTGCGCCACACCACGAAACTGCCACTTCACCAGGTCCGAATCCTTCAACACGTCCGCGAGATCGCGCTCCGCTCCCTCTGGCACGAATAACTCGCGCCATGCCTCGGCCTCCAGCTCCTGAAACGGCTTCAAGGTCAGCAGAAAGCCGTAATCATCGATGGTCACGAGCGCGTTGCCGCCCACGGCTTGTTTCAAACGTTGCGCGATGATGCGAGACAGCGCGTCATTCGCTGCGCGTCCGATCAGGGAGTGAAAAAAGAAGTGCAGCAGTCCTTCGTCATCGGGAGCACCCTCCTTCTGCTCATGGAAGCGCTCGATGAGCATCACCCGCTCCGTCGGGATCACCGAGACCTGCAACTGATTGCGGCAGTGCCTCACCATCGCCGCCGCGTTCGTGGTGGAGATCACAAAGCGCTCCACCAGCCAGTCGCACATCGTGTCATCGTCCTCCGCGTCGAGTCTCGCGGCCAGTTCCGTGCGCAGCGCCGCCACTTCCTGAGCCAGGCCAGAAGACAGCGGCATCTTGTTGGCGTTCCAGGCCGGAACGGTGGGCATTTTTCCCACCGCATCTTCCACCTTCACTTCCATCACGCCCGTTTCGACCAGTCTCACCGTGCGTCCGGCCAGCACAAAGATATCGCCTTGGTTCAGCCGCTTCAAAAACGACTCCTCGATCTGCCCCAGCCGCCGTCTGCCGAGGATGACGCTCACCATGCCCTCGGTGTGGATGACGCCCACATTCGCCAAGTATTCGCGCTCGACCTTCGGCGTTGGTGTGACCAAAAGACCGTCTCGCAGCACGATCTTGCCAAAGGTCTCGCGATACTGCCTCTCCAGCGATCGACCGCCGCCTTCGAGGTAGTTCTGCACGCGGTCAAATTCCCCGCGTGTGAGGTCCTGAAATGGAAACGCCCGCCGGATCACCTCAAAGCATGCGACTGGCGTGTATCGCGCCTCCATTGCCAGGCCGACGAGGTGCTGCGCCAGCACATCCAGCGGACGTTCCATGACCCGCACCGGGTCGAGCCGCGCCTCCCGCGTCATTTCCGCGCACACGACGCATTCCATGAGGTCGTTTACGTTGGTGGCCACTAGAATGCCGTGGCTCTCCTGGTCGATGGAGTGCCCGCTGCGCCCGATGCGCTGCAAGGCGCGGCTGATGCCCTTCGGTGTCGAGATCATCACCACGCAGTCCACACTGCCGATGTCGATGCCCAGCTCCAAACTTGTGCTGCACACCACGGCCCGCAGTTCGCCACGTTTCAGTCGGTCTTCCACCTCCAGCCGCACATCACGGTCCAGAGAGGCATGATGCGCCTCGATTTTCCCTGCCAGCTTTGGCAGCGCCTCCTTCAAACGAATCGCGATGCTCTCCGTGCCGCTGCGTGTGTTGCAAAACACGATCACGCTCCGTTGCCGCATCACAATGCCTGCGATGTCCTCCAGCACCCGCTGCGCCGTGTAACCTGCCGGCGGATAGGGATCACGCCGCAGCGGCGAGAGCACCTCCACCCTGCGTGTGCGCGCCTTCGTCGCCTGCACGATCTCGCAGGCTCGTGACCCCGTGAGAAAACGCGCCAGCAGCTCCAGCGGTGCTGCCGTGGCTGATAAACCAATGCGCACCAACGCCGGACGAGTTTTCACCTCGCACCCACTTTCGGACGGCAAACCTGCGCCACACTCCAGCCGTTCCAACGACACCGCGAGATGCGCCCCGCGCTTGTTTTCTGCCAGCGCGTGCAATTCATCCACAATCACAAAGCGGCAGTGCCCCAGCGCTTCTGCAAACGCCTTCTGCGGCAGCATGATCGCTAAGCTCTCCGGCGTGGTCAGTAGAATGTGCGGCGGTTTGCGCCGCAGTTTTGCCCGCTCTGAGGCGGTCGTATCACCCGTGCGCATCCCGACACGAACCACCTCGCTTAAACCCGCGCCCTCCAGCGGCGCACGCAGGTTTTTTTCGATGTCATAGGTCAGCGCCCGCAGCGGCGAGACGTACACCGCATGAATGCCATCCTTGAGCGTTCCAGCCTCATGCTCCCGCGTCAGATGATCCAGCACGCCAAGGAAACCGGCCAGCGTCTTCCCGCTGCCCGTCGGTGAGGACAGTAAAACCGACCTTCCTGCCAGGATGTGCGGCAGCGTGAGCTCCTGCGCTTCCGTGAGCCTGCCGCGAAACGCCTGGCGCACCCACGCAGCCAAGCGCGGATGCAGTTGGCTGGTGTTGGCGGTCCTTTTTTTCGGCACGAATTCTTTTACGCGGGAGATTGACTGCTGGCAGCTCTTTCTGACTTCTTCCCAGTTCATAAACGCCTTCTCGTGGCTGGCATTCTAACGCCACCGCGTGATGTTGCAGCCATGGCAGCTGCTTTGATAAGGTGGCTGGAGGATGACGAAATTCGCTCATGCATGCGCTTGGCGGCGCTGGAGCGTATCAAAACACACTTCCGCCTCGATCTGATGGCAGCGTCTTATCGAAGCGTGTGCTTAGAGGCGACAGCAAAGTAGCCATCTTGCTCCGCAAGATGAGCCAAGCGCTGCCGCCGACATACAACGCTCTCAACATTCGAATGTGGGTGAGACAGGCGTAAGCTTTAGGCTGCTCTCGAAGGAGGGAGAAGGCTACCTGGCTTCGCCTCACCGATACTTCGACAAACCTTCAAGATACTGCTGTGCGAGTTCGGTTTGCGGCTGCGTGAAGAAATCTGAGGCCGAGGACGACTCCTGAACCTTACCCGCAGCAAGGAAGACCACCCAGTCGGCGACTTTTTTGGCAAAGCTGATCTCGTGGGTGGCGAGGATGATGCTCTGGTCTGCCTCTGCGAGTTCGCGGATGACATCGAGCACCTCGCCGGTCATGACGGGATCAAGCGCGGAGGTGGGTTCATCGAGCAGGAGCAAGCGCGGCTTCGGCGCGAGAGCGCGGGCGATGGCGGCCCGCTGCTGCTGGCCGCCGGAGAGCTGGCTGGGCCGTTTGTGCTCGTGACCTTCGAGTCCAAGGCGATGCAGCAACTCCAGCGCACGCTGTGTGGCCTGCGCTTCGGACAGGCCATGCACCTCGCAAAGCGGCAGCGTGATGTTTTGTAGCGCGGTGAGGTGTGGGAAGAGATTGTAGCCCTGGAAAACGAAGCCGTTAGCCCGCCGCTCGATCAAAGCACCAGACGCATCATGCGGCAGCGTGCGTGCGTCGATGCTGACGCTCCCTTCATCCGGCACGAGCAGACTGCCGAGCACACGAAGCAACGTGGATTTGCCGCCGCCGCTAGGACCGAGCAGCGCGACGACACGTGCTTCATCACCCGTGCTGAATGACGCGCCATCGAGCGCGGCGTGAGCGCCGTAGCGCTTCGTCACGGCCTGCGTTTCAAGTTTCATACGCAAACCTCCTCTCCAGACGCCGTGCGAGGTAGGACAGCGGCAGTGTGACGATCAAATAGGCCACTGCGAGGGGCAGGAAGCCCTCCAGCGGTTTGTAGGTGGCCGCGTTCATGATTTTCACCTTCTGCACGAGTTCCTCGATGCCGATGACGGAAAGCAGCGAGGAATCTTTGATCAAGGAAACAAGCTGGCCGGTCGTTCCGGGCAAGGCACGGCGCAAGGCCTGCGGGATGATGACGAAGCGGTAGGTTTGAACTTTGTCGAAGCCGACGGCGCGTGCGGTTTCGAGCTGCGAGGCGCTGATGCTTTCCACCGCACCACGGAAGATCTCGGCCAGATACGCGCCTTCAAAGCAGCCAAGCAGGATGATGCCGGTGAAGACGGGCTGGTCGATGCGCAGGGCGTTGGCGATGATGTAATGACCGATGAGCAACTGCACGAGCAGCGGCGAGCCGCGCACCAACTCCACCACACCGCCGCAGCAAATGCGCACCGGTTCCCAGGGCGAACGTCTTCCCAGCATGAGCAGAAAGCCGAGCGCGACGCTGACGATCATGGCGATGAGCGAGAGGCCCATGGTGGTGAGCCAGCCGTAGCCGAACTGCTGACGGTAAAGCCACACGCCATCCCAGTTCCACTTGTAGGCCACGCTGGAAAACAGCGCGTAAAACACCGCCGAGGCAAGTGCGAGCAGCACGAGCGCGTAAAGCGCACGGCGTATCGGCGAAACGGTGTTGTTGGGAGAAGCAGGCAAGGCGCGTGGATTTACGCCGGGGAGCGGCGGTTTGTCCCGCGCAATTTCACTTCACCGCCGTGGCGATGATTCCGCGCCGCGCTGGCTGCGCCTGCAAAAAGAGCGTCACACCCTTGGCGATGCCTTGAGCGACCTGATCGCGGTAGGCCTCGCGTTTCAGCTTCGTGGCTTCGCTGTCGCTGGTGATGAAGCCGCATTCCACCAGCACGGCGGGGCAGGGTGCCTGGGCGACGACGGCGTAGCTGCGGGCCTTGGTGCCGCGATTTTGCGCCTTTGTCGCCGTGCAGACCATGCGCTGCACGGCGGCGGCGAAATCGGCGCTGTTCACGGGTTTGGATGCGAACTGGCGGGCAGAAAGCGGTGCCGAGTCGGCAAAGTAGGTCTCGATGCCCTCAGCGTCGCTGCCTGCGCCGTCGGTGTTGAGATGCACGCTGACAAAGGCGGCGGCCTGATGTTTGCCAGCGAGGGCGGCACGGTCTTCGAGCGGCAGGAAAATGTCCGAATTGCGGGTGGTGCGGACGCGCAGGCCGGCGGCTTCGAGTTCACGCTTCACCTTGCGGGCGAGGTCGAGCGCGAGATTTTTTTCAATGATATCGTTGGCCACGGCCCCGCCGTCGTGACCACCGTGTCCGGCGTCCACGATGATGAGCGGTGCGGTTTCATCCCAGCGCGGCAGGGCGGGGACCGTAAGGGCAGCGTTTTGGCGCTCCAGCCAGACGAGGGAGGCGGCACTGCCGCCCAAGGCCGCGAAAGCGACAATGGTTTGGGCGGACAGGATGATGAAATGGCGAAATTTCAAAAATATATTCACTCATATAAAATATTTGTTTGAATTAACAATCGAATTTTCTACAATAGCCATATGAAGAAGCCTGCCTCCGCCTCCCGTGTGCTGAGTTCCCTCGTCGCGATTGGGGGGATGGTTCTGCCGCTCTCGGCCCAGGTTACCTACACCTACACGGCACCGCCACCTCCTGGCTACCCTACGACAGGGGCACCGAAACAGACCTCCACGAAGAGCACGCGCCAGTCGGCCGCTGCGGTGCAGAATCCGGCGACCTATCCCAACTACCCTGGCACTTATCCACCCCCTGCCGGCTACACCTATCCACCACCTCCGGGTTATGGCACTGCGCCCCGGACTTCGACCTCCAAGTCCACGGCCACGAAGCCGAGCACCAAGTCGTCCTCCTCTTCAAAAAAATCCACCGCAGGCCCACCGCCGCCGCCGAAAGTCTATGGCACCTCCGGCGACCTGAGCAGCCAAGTGGCAAAGCTCCGCGACAGCGACAAGGTGCAAAACCTCCGACTTGGTGAACTGGAGCGCGATGTGAGCAGCATCAAACGAGGGGGCAAAAGCTCTGGCACCCGCTACGACGGAGGCACCGACCTCGCTGCTCACACGACGTATGTGGCCCGGCCCGGCGACACGCTCTTCCGCATCGCCTCCACGCATCGCATCAGCGTGGGCGAGATTCAGCAGCTCAACCGCATGACGGAGGACGAGGTCCGCGTCGGCCAGACGCTGCTCATTCCTTCCCCTCATCGTCTTAGCTCACCGACCACGTCGGTGAGTTACCGGCCTTCGACCCCTGGCAGTTCATCAACCAGTGCCAGTTCCTCCGCCTATTACACCGTGAAGAAAGGAGACAGCCTCAAGGCCATCGCCATCAAGCACAAAATGAGCACCAGCACGCTCGCTAGCGCGAACGGCATCAAGGATGTGAACAAGATCTTCTTGGGACAGCGGCTGAAAATCCCTGGTCGTAGCAGCAGTGTGGCATCCTCCACTCGTTCCTCGCCGCCTGCGCGTGAATCGAGCGACACGGTTCCTCTGCCCGGCTTTGGCATCTCCGAGCCAGCGCCAGCGCCTGCCACGGAGCTAGCCCCAGCACCCACGCTAGCTCCTGCGGCTCCATCCAAGCCCACCACCAGCACCGAAGAGTCCCATCGCGGCATCCTGGCCTATCGCGTGGATCGTTCGGACACCATCGAGAGCATCGCCGGTCAGTTCAGCACCACCCCGGACCGCATCCGTGAAATCAACCGCCTCAACGCCAGCACCACACTCAAACCCGGCGATGAAATCATGGTGCCCGCGATGGGCGCGGTGTCGGTGAGCGGTCGGTAAACCGGTTCTGGCTCACTCCTTCACAAAATCCCGCATCTCATAGAGCTTCGGATCACGCACCGGCTCTTTGCGGCCTGCTTTGGCGCGTTTGAGCATCTGCGTGAACAGCGCGTCACCCGCTTCGCCTTCGTCCATGCCACCGAATTCCTCCTCCAGCTTCTCTGGGTCTTCGCCGGATTCGAGGCGGCGCACCATTTCACGCAGTTCCGGCGGCGTTTTGTCGCCCATCATGTCCGTCATCTTGCGCATGAAGTGGCCGAGCTGCCGCGGATCGGGGTTTTCCTCGTCCATACCGCCCATCTCGCGCTCCATGTCCGCCATGAAGCTTTCCATCTTCGTTTCATCCATGCCCGCGAAGGGATCATCTGCCGTTTCCTCCTTCGCCTTGCCGATGACGGCGAAGCGCGAAACACGCTTCTCCATTTTCAAACCTTCGCCATCTGGGCAGGTCGGCACCTTTTCGCGGTAGGCCAGCGTGCGTGCCAGGAATGAATACAGCTTGTTGTTATCGGGGCAGTAGAACTCGTAGATCGGCATGGTGGGAAAGAAAACAACCGCTGAACTATAGACAGCCTTCATGGACGCTCAACAAAAGCCATCGGTGAGTGCCAAGTTTCAAGACGCCTCCACTCGAAACTTGAAACATGAAACTCTCCCCGCCCGTGTGAGACGCTCTGTTTCATGAAACTTCTCTTTCTCACTCTCCTGCTTGCCGTTCCCGCCCTTGCCCAGCTTCCGCTGGAGTTGAAACCGGGCACGCGCATCGCCCTCATCGGGAACTCGCTCTTCGATCGCATGCGCGACGACGGCCAGTTCGAGGCGCTCATGCACCAGCGCTTTGCCAAGGAGAAGCTCGTCTTCCGCAATCTGAGCTGGTCCGCCGATGAAGTGGCCCTCCGCCCGCGCCCCGATGGCTTTGGCGACCTCAACCAGCACCTGACCGAGCACCAAGCCGATGTCATCCTCGCCGCCTTCGGCTTCAACGAGAGCTTCAAAGGCGAAAAGGGCCTCGCCGAGTTCGAGACACTCCTCAAGGCCTGCCTCATCGAACTCAAGTCCCACCGCTACAACGGCACCTCCGAGCCGAAAATCGTCCTCGTGAGCCCCACCGCCGCCGAAAAGCCCCACGAGCATCTCAATGCCCAGATCAAACTCTACTCCGCTGCGATGAAGAAAGTCGCCGCCGTCGAAAACGTGGCCTTCGCGGATGTCTTCACCAACCAAGAACCCGCCCAAACCACCAACGGTGTGCATCTCAACACCGCAGGCTATGCCGCCTTCGCCGAGCGCCTCTACAACCAACTCACCCAAGAGACACCACCGAAGCTCAACGAAGCCGTCCGCGCCGTCGTCGTCGAAAAGGAGGACAAATTCTTCCAGCACTACCGCCCGCTGAACTACTTCTACATCAAAGGCGGCCGCATGGAGCCCTACGGCGTCGTGAACTTCCCCGGCGAGTTGAAAAAGCTCCTCCAGATGGTCGAGAACCGCGACAGCGCCATCTGGAAAGTAGCCCTCTCGCTCCGCGAGAGGAGCATAGCGCAGCCAAACGAGGGCAAATCCCCGAATGCAGATTCAGCGGACAAAGATCGCCTCAAGCTCATCTCGCGGAGCGAGATGGCTATTTTGGATGCCGCGCTCGAACCCCTCCCCATCATCACCGGAGACCGCCCCATCAACGAATGGGTCTCTCCCGCCGAGGAACTGAAGGCCTTCAAAATCGACCCGCGCTTCGAAGTCAGCCTCTTCGCCTCCGAGGAAGACTTTCCGGAGCTCTTCGTGAAGCCCATCGCCATTCGGTTTGATGGCAAAGGCCGCCTGTGGGTCAGCACGAGCATCACTTATCCTCAAATTTTGCCCGGCGAGGCCCCGCAGGACAAGATCCTCATCCTCGAAGACACCAATGGCGACCACCGCGCGGACAAATGTAGCGTGTGGGCCGACAAACTCGCCATCCCGCTCAGCTTCGAGTTCGGCAACGGCGGCGTCTTCGTCTCCGACCAGCCAAATCTGACCTTCCTCAAAGACACCGATGGCGACGGCAAGGCCGACCACCGCGAAAAACTCCTCACCGGCTTCGGCACCGAGGACAGTCACCACGCGCTGCACGACTTCGTCTGGAGCCCCGAGGGCGATCTCATCTTCCGCGAGAGCATCTTCCATCACAGCCAGGTCGAGACGCCCTACGGCCCCGTCCGCGCCCGCGAGAGCAGCTTCTTCCGCTACACGCCCGCCACCGGCAGGCTGCTCGGCTTTGGCAGCTACATGAGCACGAACCCCTGGGGCATCACCTTCGACGACTGGGGCTTCCACGTCGGCAGCCATCCCGTCTTCGCCAGCGCCGTGCACGCGCTCAATGCGCCCTATCCCGACATCCACATCCCCGCCGGGAACTACTTCCCCGCCTACAGCGGCACCTGCGGCCAGGAATTCCTCACCAGCAGCCACTGGCCAAAGGAGCTGCGCGACAAAAAACACTTCATGCGCGTGCGCTACAAGCCCACCAACGAAGTCGAGCTGCACGAGTGGGTGGAGCACGACACGCACTTCGAGGAAAAGAAAGTCGGCATCGTCTTTCAGAGCACGAATTTGAGCTTCATCCCCGTGGACATCCAGCAAGGCCCCGACGGCGCGATGTACATCGCCGACTGGTACAACCCCGTCAAAGGCCACGCCCAATACTCCCTCCGCGACACCCGCCGCGACAAAAAGAGCGGCCGCATCTGGCGCATCACCGCGAAGGATCAAAAGCTCGAAGAAGCCCCAAAAATCGCCGGAGCGAGCATCCCCGAGTTGCTCGACCTGCTGAAGAGCGAAAACTACCGCACAAGGTATCGCGCGAAGGTGGAGTTGAGGGAGAGGAAACCTGAAGAACTCGTCTCAGCGATCAAGGCCACCAAGCTACCTTTTCCTGGAAAAAACTCAGGAGAAAGCCTTCAGAAGGTCGAATTGGATTGGGTGCTCAACAGCATCGGTGCGTGGCGGAATGCCTCTCTTCTCCGCATGGAAGATGCTATAGGTTTGAAATTTGGTCTGGTTGCTTTCGCCTTATGTGATGAAGACCCAAAAGTTCGCGCCGCTGCAATTCGACATCTTCGCTGGGCACCTCAATTTCAAATGGTGAAGGTGGATTCTTCAGCGCGTTCAGCTTTGCAACTCGCCACCAACGACCCCAGCGGCCTCGTCCGCCTCGAAGCGGCCATTGCGGCGAGTTACATCGGCACGGCGGAGGCCTTGGAGGCCGCGCTCGACCTCCTGAAGCACCCGATGGACCCTTACCTCACCTACGCGCTGCGCACCTCGCTCGACAGCCATACGCTGCAGCCGCTTTGGAAGGGCAACACCGCCTTCATGCAGAAGCATCCCGAGCTTACAAAATTCCTCAAAGACAGCGAGCCCACCAAACCCGCGCTGATGGCGAAAAAGAAGAAGCCCGAGCCGCCGAACCCCTTCGACAACCAGCCCGGCCTGCAAACCATCGCCATCAAGACCATCCCCGAGCGCCTGCTCTACGACCTGCGCGAGTTCAAAGTCGCCCCCGGAGCCCCCGTGAAGCTCGTTTTCGAAAATCCCGACGTCACCCCGCACAATCTCCTCATCGTCCAGCCCGGCGCGGCGGACGAAGTCGGCCTGGCCGGCAACGAAATGGCCAAAACGCCCGACGGCTTCGCCAAAGGCTTCATCCCCGACTCCCCGAAGATCCTGCACAAGACCAAAATGCTCAACCAAGGCGATAGCGAGACCCTCCGCTTCACCGCGCCCACCGCCCAAGGCAAATACCCCTACATCTGCACCTTCCCCGGCCACTGGCTCGTCATGAAGGGCGAGATGGTGGTGGAGTGAACCTTGCCACTTCAGACTTGCATCCAGCCGCAGAATCCGTGAAGCCCTTGGCATGAAGCCGACCCTTCTCCTCCTTTCGCTCCTTTCCGCGCTTGCCTTGACCCAGTGCGGAAAAGAAGCCCCCAAACCTGCCGATGCACCGAAGCCAGTGGCCGTTGAAAAACCCGCCGCCGCGCCCACACCCGCCAAGCCGGAGCCGAAGGCGGTTTATTGGACGCAGGAGATGCTGCACACGGAGATCAAGTATCACAATCCGGGCTACACAGGCGACGGCCAGTTCAACATCGAGAGTGGCAAGATCGTCGCACTGAGCCTGCGCGGCGCGAAGATCGACAATGTGAAGTTTTTGCAGCACATCGAGCCGCTGGCGCTCGACTTGAGCGAGACACCCATCACCGACCTGCGCCCGATGCAGGGCAAGAAACTCGTGGAGCTGTATCTGGAGGACACCAAGGTGCGCGACCTCTCGCCCATTCGCGGCATGCCGCTGCAGAAGCTGTATTTGAGCCGCACCCCGGTGGAAAACCTCGGTGCGCTGGAAAACATGCCGCTCACAGAGCTGAACGCGGTCGGCTGCCCCATCGGTGACATCTCCGGCATCGCCAACTGCCCGATTTCGATGCTCTGGCTCACCGACTGCCCGGTGGAGAACATCAGTGCGCTCAAAACGGTGCCATTGGTCAGTGTGACGCTGCACCGCACGAAGGTGAAAGACCTCTCCCCATTGACCGGCACCGCCTTGCAGCGGCTGCACATCGCCGAGACTCCCGTGACGGATCTGTCACCGCTCAAAGGCATGCAGCTCACGCGGCTCGTCTTCACGCCGGCGAACATCACGGCGGGCATTGAGGTGGCGAAAACGTTGCCCTTGCAGGAGATCGGCACGCGTTTCGACGACGGGGCCAAGGATTTGCAGCCGCCAGCCAGTTTTTGGCCCGCTTATGACGCGGCGGTCCAAGCTGCGCCCAAACCGTGAGAATTCCCAAATTTGTCTTGTCGGCATGTCCTCGCCACTGCCACAATCACGGCGAATTTCATGAAAGAATTTGCCTACATCCATGACGAGCGGCAGAACCCCTCGCCCCTGCGCGCAGTCCCCGCGCTGGCGAGTTTCAGCGACGATCACCTCGACGACGTTTTAAACTCCAGCAGCCTGCTCCAGTGCGAACCCGGAGACTGCATCATCAAAGAGGGCAGCATCGACTCCCGCATCTACGTCCTGCTCAGCGGTGAGCTGGAGGTGCGCGTCGGTGGCAAAAAAGTCGCTGCCATCACCCGCATCGGCGAGGTGTTCGGTGAACTGGCGCTGGTGAACCAGGACAAGCGCCTCGCCTCGGTCATCGCCTCCACCAAGGCCGTGTGCCTCGCGGTGGACCAGAAATTCCTGCAGGACATCCACCCGCGCGAGGAAGACCCAGATTTCCACGCTTCGCTGTATGAATTCGTGGCACGCCTGATGATGCGCAAACTCGAGGCCACCTCCAAACGTCTCGCCGAGGTCGAAAAAGAACTGCGCCTGCTGCGTGAAGCCCAGCCTGAGACATCACCGGCTCCCGTTGTCGTCGCCACTCCGAAGCTCAAACGGCCCGTGAAACGCGCCATCAAGGCTCGGAAGCTCAAGCCGGCGGCGAGACGGCGTTAATCGAGCGCACCCGCACCAATCGTGATCCGCTTCGTGGGAATCGGCGACTCGATGATGCCGAGTTCGGTTTCCTGCTTCAACCGAAGCTGACCGCAGGCCGCGGCGATGTCATGGCCTTTTTCACGGCGCAGCGTGGCGGTCACGCCCGCGTTGGTGAGCACGGATAGAAATGCATCCTGGCTGGCCTCGCTGGGGCGCTCCCACTCCAGGCCATCGACGGTGTTGTAGGGGATGAGATTGACCTTGGCGTTCGCAGCACGGGCGCGTTTGGCCAGTGCATGCGCCTGCTGTTGGGAGTCATTCACATCGGCGATGAGGATGAACTCGAAGGTGAGGAACTGCTTCCGCTTTTGGTTCCAGTAGTCGAGCGCCTCGAAGAGTTCGGCGAGGTTGTGCTTGCGGTTCACAGGCATGATTTTCTCGCGCACCTCGTCGGTCGCGCCGTGCAGTGAGATGGCGAGACGGATTTGCAGTGGGAAATCGGCGAGTTTTTTGATCTGCGGCGCCAAACCACTCGTGCTGACGGTCATGTGCCGCGCCCCGATGCCGATGCCCCACTCGGCATTGAGGATTTCGATGGCCTTGGTGACGTTGGAAAAATTTGCCAGCGGTTCGCCCATGCCCATGAAGACGAGATTATCCACGCGTTCGCCCGCATGCGCCTCGACCTGCACGATCTGCTCGACGATCTCTGCGGCGGTCAGATTGCGCGTGAAGCCAGCCAGGCCGCTGGCGCAGAATTTGCAGTCGTAGGCACAGCCGACTTGGCTCGAGACACACAGCGTGCGGCGGTCCGAATTGCCGCCATACAGTGCGGGATTGGCCGGGATGAGCACCGTTTCGACAAAACGGCCGTCCTGGAGCTTGAGCAGGAATTTTCGCGTCGTGTCCGCCGAGCCGGTGACCTTCGCGATGCTCATCGAGCGTGTCACCAGTCGCGTGGCGAGCGCCTCACGCGTCGCCTTGGGCAAATTGCTCATCTCATCGAAACTGGCGACTCGTTTGGCAAACACCCACTCCACGAGCTGTTTCGCACGAAACGCTGGCTGGCCGAGCTCTGTGAACACGGCGCTGATCTCCTCCGGCTTCATGCCGAGGAGTGCTTGGGGAGTCGTGGTCGTGCTCATGGGGCCGCGACAGTGGCGGAGATTTGGCAATTTGGAATTTCAAATCCGCAAATCGCTGACACAGCCACTCATGGCTGTTTTTCCTGCTCACGGAACTGCGTGGGCGTGAGCTTGGTCATCTTCTTGAAGTCCTTCGAGAAGAAGAATTGGTCGTGGTAGCCGACCTGGCGGGCGATTTCCTTCACGGGATCGTCGGACTCAATGAGGCGGCGCTTCGCCTGATTGATGCGCTCGCGGCGCAGCCAGTCGATGGGGCTGGTGCCGATGGCGGCCTTGAACTGGCGGCTGAAATGGCTCTCGCTCATGCCGCTGAGGTTGGCGAGCTCGGACACGCGCATCGGCAGATGAAAATAAAGGCGCATGCGTTCGAGCGCCTTGGACACCGCGGTGGGAAACTCGGGCTGCACCAGGCCCGGTTCGGACAAACGCACATGAAAGGCGAGGCCGATCAAGGCGGCGACGGAGGCGCTGGCGAGCGCTGCATCGCTCGGACGAGTGCCGATCATGTGCTGAAAGGCGTTTTCGAACTCCTGCATCACGGATTTTTCATTGATGCCCTCCAGCACTGGCTGCGAGCGCACCTGGAGCAGTTCGGCGATGCGATCGAGCGAACGGCCCTCCAAGCGCATCCAGTAGAGCTCCCACGGATCACGGTTGTGTGCGCCGTAGAGATGCGGGTGGTGGCAGTTCACCCACACCAGCGAGCCAGCACTGACTTCGTGACGTTTTCCGCCCACCTGCACCCAGCCGCGTCCCCTGAGGCAAAAAATCAACTCGTGACCAGGATAGGTTTCCCGCTCGATGCGATGCTCAAAGCCCGCACGCAGATGCCCGGCACGCACCACGGAATAAAACAAGTCGCGCTGCCAATCCGCCGGAGTGGCATACAAATTGGTCAGGAAGACGGTTTCCTGGAACAGCGTGGACATGACCGAATAATACATCCCTCCCCCGCCACCTGTCGAGCCTGGATTTAGTCATGCTTGCAACTTGATTGGGCGGGTATGCAGGGCATTCGCCCTGGTTCACAGCCTTGGTGGCCCCGTTGGCTGCTTTTCTCATCAAGTTTTCCCTTGCCGAACCATGGCACCTGTGGAAATCTCCGCGCCCCTCGTCCCAGGCAGCGAGGAAACTTCTATCTTTTCAAGGCTATGGCATACGCAATCATCAAAACAGGCGGCAAACAGTACAAAGTCTCCGTGGGCGACAAGCTCGACGTGGAGAAGCTCGAATCCGCCGAAGGCGAAACCGCCACATTCGACCAAGTGCTCGTCGCCGGTGAAGGCAGCAGCATCCAGGTGGGAGCTCCTACCGTCGCCGGAGCCTCCGTTTCCGCCAAGGTGCTCAAGCAGCACAAGGCTGACAAGGTCACCACCTTCAAGTTCCGCAAGCGCAAGGGCTTCCACAAAACCCGTGGTCACCGCCAGCCGCTGACCCTCGTGCAGATCACTGCCATCAACGCCTAATCCCCTCACTCCTCCACTCTTATGGCCCATAAAAAAGGACAAGGTTCCGTCAAAAACGGTCGCGACAGCCAGAGCAAGCGTCTCGGCGTCAAGAAATTCGGTGGCGAAGCCGTCATCGCAGGCAACATCATCCTACGCCAACGTGGCACCAAGTGGGTTCCCGGTCTGAATGTTGGCATCGGCCGCGATCACACCATCTTCGCCCTCGTGGACGGCAATGTCCGCTTCGATAAGGATGGACGCCGCGTGAACATCCAACCAGCAGCCGCTCTTCAGGCTTAATCTGAAGTACAGCTAACTTTCGAAGGGTGCGGATCTACTCCGCGCCCTTTTTCGTGCTCTGATTTCTATTTCCTACTTTACACATCGAGAATCAGGTGAATAAATCGCCCTCCCACCATGAATCCCTCACAGATCGCTGCCCTCAATGACGAAGCCCGAGGCAAATCGCCCCAGGAGATCATTCAGATCGCCCTCGCACATGCCGACGGCCAGGCCATCGTCACCACGAACTTCCGCCCGTATGAGGCCGTCATTTTGCGCCTCGCCACGGAGCAGGAAGCGGGCATTCCCATCCTGTGGGTCGATCATGGCACCAACCTCCCTGAAACCTATCGCTTCGCCGAAAAGAGCCGTGCACGCCTGAATCTGAACTTGAAGCCCTATCTGCCTCTCATGACTGCCGCTCACTGGTTGGCACTCAATGGAGGTCAAGTCCCGATGCCAGACGAGGTCGAGCGCGTGGAATCCTTCAGCCGCATCATGAAGCTGGAGCCTTTCGAGCGTGGCATGCGTGAACTCGCCCCCAAAGTCTGGATCACCGCCCTGCGCAAAGAGCAGAACCCTCAGCGTGCTGCCACGCTGCAGCCCTTCATGTGGGATGCCAAGTTCAACTGCCTCAAAGTAAACCCTATCCTCGACTGGACGCCCGTGGAGATGGACGCCTACCTGCTCGAACACGATCTGCCGAACGAGCGCACCTACTACGATCCGGCCAAGGGCGACGAAAAACACGAATGCGGCCTCCACGCCAAGCTCGTCACCGACAAAGCTTAAGCGCCCATGGATCTGCCGCCCGACTTCCTGCTCTACATCGCCGCCGGCTTCGTCGCTCAATTGATCGACGGAGCGCTCGGCATGGCCTATGGCGTCAGCGCTTCGTCGCTGCTCATGGCCTTCGGTGTGCCGCCAGCGGCTACGAGCGCCACGGTGCATGCGGCGGAGTGCTTCACCACGGGCGCTTCAGCGATTTCGCATCACGCCTTTGGCAATGTGGACCGCTTTCTGTTTCGCCGCCTGCTCGTTCCAGCGGTCATTGGTGCCATCATCGGCGCGTATTTGCTCTCCTCCATCGGCGATGTGCTCAAACCCTGGGTTTCCGGCTACCTGATCATCATGGGAGCCGTGATAATCGCCAAAGCCTTCGTCCGAGTGCCCCCACGCAATGTGACCACACATCTCGCGCCACTCGGTTTCTTCGGCGCGCTCGTTGATGCCATGGGCGGTGGCGGTTGGGGCCCCATTGTCGCCTCCAACCTCATCGTGCGTGGCAACAATGTTCGCATCACCGTCGGTAGTGTGAACGCCGTCGAGTTCTTCGTCACACTGGCCGCGTCGATCACATTCTTCCTCACCATCGGCCTCACGCATTGGAGCATTATCCTTGGTCTCGCCCTCGGTGGCATGATCGCCGCGCCGTTCGGCGCCTGGGCCGCCAAACACATCCCGCACAAGCCGTTCATGATTCTCGTCGGCGTCCTCGTCGTCGCACTCAGCACGCGCAATCTCCTCAAATTCCTCGCCATCATCTGATTCATCATGTCAGCCATCACGCATCTCCAATTCCTCGAATCCGAGGCCATCTACATCCTGCGCGAAACCGCCGCGCAGTTTCAAAAACCCGCGCTTCTCTTCTCCGGTGGCAAAGACTCCATCGTCATGGCTTGGTTGGCTCGCAAAGCCTTCTATCCATCGAAGCTGCCCTTCCCGCTGCTGCACGTCGATACCGGCCACAACTTCCCTGAGGCCATGGAATACCGTGACTGGTTTGTGCAGGAGATCGGCGCGACTTTGACCGTTGGCCTCGTGCAGAAGTCCATCGACGACGGCCGCGTGCAGGAAGAAAAAGGCCACAATGCCAGCCGCAACAAGCTGCAAACCGTCACGCTGCTCGACACCATCGAAGAGCATCAATACGATGCCTGCCTCGGCGGCGGTCGTCGCGATGAGGAAAAAGCACGCGCGAAGGAGCGCTTCTTCAGCCATCGCGATGAATTCGGCCAGTGGGACCCGAAAAACCAGCGCCCCGAGCTCTGGAACATCTTCAACGGCCGCAAACACTTCGGTGAGCACTTCCGCGTCTTCCCGCTTAGCAACTGGACTGAGATGGACATCTGGCAATACATCCGCCAGGAAAACATCCCGCTTCCCAGCCTTTACTTCAGCCACCAACGCAAGATCATCGAGCGCCACGGCCAGCTCCTCGACGCCAGCACCGGCATCATCCCGCTGCTCGATGAAGAAAAGTCCAAGGTCAAAGAAATGACCATCCGCTTTCGCACCGTCGGCGACGCTACCTGCACCGGTGCCGTCGAATCCACCGCCAGCACCATCGACGAAATCGTCGCCGAAGTCGCTGCCGCGCGTCAAACCGAACGCGGCACCCGCGCCGACGACAAACGCAGCGAAACCGCCATGGAGGACCGCAAGAAGGAAGGGTATTTCTAAACCCAAACCGCCATGTTTGTCGTCCTTGATACCAATGTGCTTGTAAGCGCCCTCTGCTCAGCAGCAGGCGCTTCGTTTGCGTTGATTCAAGCTCTACCAAATCCAAAATTCACGCCAGTCCTGTCACCGACATTGTGGACCGAATACCAAGATTTGGCCCATCGTTCCTCTGTCATTCCTGCAACAGTCTCGCAGGCCACACGCGACACCATTTGTGATCTAGTGCTGGCCAACGCCAGATTACAGAGAGTCCACTATCGCTGGCGCACACAGTTGCCCGACCCCGGCGATGCGCATGTCTTGGAGGTGGCAGTTGCCGGACAGGTCGAGTATATCATTACCCACAACATCAAAGACCTTCGCCCAGCCATTAGTTTTGGCATCACCGCCATCACGCCCGGCGATTTCATCAAACTCATCGGAGGACTGCCATGAATACACTCACCATCCAGCTCGATGACACCATCTTCAGCAAGCTGACAGCTTTTGCACGCCGGCATGGCAAATCCGCGGAGGATGTTGTGGCCAACGTGGCAACCGCCGAGATCCAGGAGATCGAGGCCATGGAAAAGTTTGAAGCCATGCAGTATGAGACGGCCTCCAGGCTCACTCCTGAGCGCGTGAGAGCCGCTTTTGATGAAATCCGCGCCCTAAATGCCGCGCCTCTGCCCGGCGATGAGCTGCCCCAACTCTAATTCTTTCGCTTTCGAACCTCTTTCATGGACCTCCTCGTCAACCCCACCGAATCATCCCTTCTTCGCTTCACAACCGCCGGCTCTGTCGATGATGGCAAAAGCACGCTCATCGGCCGTTTGCTGTATGACTCGAAGTCAATCTTCGAAGACCAGCTTCTCGCCGTCGAAGAATCCTCCAAGCGTCGTGGCGACGCGCATGTGAATCTGGCGCTACTCACCGATGGCCTGCGCGCCGAGCGTGAGCAGGGCATCACGATTGATGTCGCCTATCGTTATTTCGCCACGCCGAAGCGCAAGTTCATCATCGCCGACACACCGGGGCACATTCAATACACGCGTAACATGGTCACCGGTGCCTCCACGGCCGATCTGGCGATCATTTTGATCGACGCACGTCTCGGCGTGATCGAGCAGACCATGCGCCACACCTATCTCGCATCACTGCTGCGCATCGGACACATCGTTCTTGCTGTGAACAAGATGGACCTCGTCAATTTCGACCAAGCTGTCTATGACAAGATCGTTGGTGACTTCCAAGCCTTCGCCAAAGGCCTCGACAATCTCCCGCAGGTCACGCCAATTCCCATGAGTGCGCTCAATGGCGACAACGTGGTCGATAAATCCGACAGCACCCCGTGGTACACCGGCCCCTCGCTTCTTCAGCATCTCGAAACCGTGCAGGTCCATAGCGAAACCGCCGCCGATGAAGCACGCTTTGCCGTGCAGTGGGTCATTCGCCCCATTTCTGACCGCACCGATGCCAAACTCGGCAATCTTCACGACTATCGCGGCTTCGCCGGCCGCATGGCCAGCGGCACCTTCCGCGTAGGCGATGACGTGCTCGTGTACCCTTCAGCGATGAAGTCGAAGATCACCGGTATTCACACCTATGAAGGCCCGCAACCTGAGGCGATCCCCCAGCTCAGCTACAGCATCACCGTAGCCGATGAAATCGACACCAGCCGCGGCGGCATGATCGTGAAGGCCCATGAGCCTGCGCAAACGAGCCAGGAGTTCGACGCCATGATTTGCTGGTTCGCCGACAAGAAGACCCTCAAGCCGCGCGGTCGTTTCCATCTGCGCCACACCACGAATGACGTGCGTGCCATCGTCACCGACGTGCTCTACAAGGTGAACATCAGTACGCTGGAAAAGACCGTCGAGAGCAAGGAATTCCATCTCAACGACATCGGCTGCATCCGCATCCGCTGTGCGTCGCCGATCTTCTTCGACCCCTATTCCAAAAACCGCACCACAGGCAGCTTCGTGCTCGTCGATGAGCAGACCAACAACACCGTCGCGGCAGGAATGATCATCAAGTCCCTCGCCGATGCTGGTGACGAGGACGCGGAAGTTGCCATTTAAGATCTAGCTTGGCCCTGGAGCCTTTCGCTTTGAGGATGCTCACAGCTCTTTGATCATCTTACCATTTTTCGCACGGCAGACCGAGGTGTAGTTGGCGGGAAAGCGGTGCACCGTCAGCGTGTGTCCGCTGTTCGACGGCCTGGGGCAGCTTGGATAAGAGGACGCAGTTTTTCGAGAAGCTTGAGGCCGACACCGCGCACGCGGGTGAGCTCTTCGGCGGAGGCAAAGGGCCGGGCTGCAATGATGGCCTGGGCCAGCGCCGGACCAATGCTCGGGAGGGATTCGAGCAGTTCTTGCGAGCTAAAGTTGAGGTCGATGCGGGCAGGCTCCGCGAGTTCGGTCGGTCGGCGGTGCATCACGGCCGATTCGTCGGTCACAACGATGCCCACGATGGCTAGAACCAAAATCGCCAAGGCCCGCCAGCTCCACGGAATCTCGTGTGGCATCATTTCCGCCACGGTGCGGCGGCGGCTTTGGCGGACTGTAGATTCCGACGGCATGGCGCTATTCGAGCACAAGCCGCAGAATCGCGCCAGTTTTCAGGCAAACTTCATCGGCCAATGCCTCCAGTCCCAGAGCTTGTTCGCTGGGTAAACCTGATGGATGTCATCGACACCTTCGGCCCCCGACCGCGTCTGCTTCTTCGGCGACTGGCTCGTGTGCTCTTTGCGTGGCTGGGTGGCAGCTATAGAAAAGATCGTGTCATCGTCCCGTCAGCGAACAACGCATGCTATGGCCTGGGAATGCGGTGCGGTTTGATGATTTGAAAGTCTGAGCGGTGGATGTGGCGGGCGTGAGATGGGACTCGCGAAGAGTGAAGCCCAACGGGGTTCCGTTATGCAGCCCAGGGTTGGCAAAACGACCCAACCTGCCACGCTCGGCGCGATCCATGTGACTTCCCACTTTCCCACGATCTCTTCATTCGTCGGCTTTCGATCCAAAAAATCGCTGCATGATGCGAGTACAAGTAAAAACCCCGCGATCAGGAAGGTGATCAACGGGGTTTTCATCGCTAAAGACGATCTCCTGACTCACACATGAATCGGATGCCCCTTGGCGACTTCCGTGGCCTCTTTGATCATCTCGCTGAGCGTCGGATGGGCGTGGATGGTGGCTTCGATTTCGTCCCAGGTGGCTTCGAGGTTCATGGCGAGGCCGATCTCGGCGATCATCTCGGTGCTTTCGCTGCCGATGATGTGGGCACCGATGATTTCACCGTGGGGTTCGCCATAAAGAATTTTGACGAAGCCTTCGGGCTCGGCGGCGGCGAGGGCCTTGCCGCTGGCGACGTAGGGGAACTTGCCGACCTTGAACTTGAGGCCCTTTTCCTTCGCCGCACGCTCGGTGAGGCCGATGCTGGCCACCTGCGGGTGGCAGTAGGTGCAGCCAGGGAAGACGCCGACTTTCTTGGGCTTGTGCTTGGTGAACATGCCTTCCACAGCCTGCACGGCCTCGTAGCTGGCGACGTGGGCAAGCCAAGGCGGCCCGATGATGTCGCCGGCACCGTAGATGCCTTTGACGGAGGTTTGATAACGGTCGTCGGTTTGCAGCCAGCCGCGGTCGGTGAGCTTGATCTCGATGCCGCCGGGCAGCACGGGCTTCACGCCGATGGCGACGAGGCAGACGTCGGCCTCCAGCGTTTCATTGGCCGCGCCTTCGACGGTGATTTTGACGCCTTTGCCGTCCTCGGAGGTGCCGGTGACCTTGGTGTTGGTCAGGATGCGGATACCGGCCTTGGTGAGGCTCTTTTCCAGTGTCTTGCTGACTTCGGTGTCCTCCACGGGAAGGATGTCTGGCAGCATTTCAACGACGGTGACTTTAGTGCCGTAGGCGTTGAAGAAATAGGCGAACTCAATGCCGATGGCACCGGCACCGATGACGATGATGCTCTTCGGCTGCGTGGCCATGGTCATGGCTTCTTTGCTACCGATGACAGTGGTGCCGTTGAAGGGGAAGCCGGGCATGTCACGCGTCTTCGCGCCGGTGGCGATGAGGATGTTTGCGGCTTCGTGGGTCTCCGTTTTGCCGTCCGCAGCGGTGACTTCGACCTTGCCTGCGGCAGGGATGCTGGCGGTGCCACGGAGGTAGTCGATCTTGTTCTTCTTGAAGAGGAATTCGATGCCTTTGTTGAGCTTGTCGCTCACGCCACGGCTGCGGCCGATGACTTTGGACCAGTCATACTCGACGCTGCCGATTTTCAGGCCGAACTCCTCGGCACGGTGGGTGATCGTGTGATAAAGCTCGGCGTTTTTGAGCAGCGCCTTCGTTGGAATGCAGCCCCAGTTCAGGCAGGTGCCCCCGGCACGATCGTTTTCGACACAGGCCACTTTTTTGCCGAGTTGCGCTGCGCGGATGGCTCCGACGTAGCCCGCAGGCCCGCCGCCGATGACAATGAGGTCGTAGTTCATGAGAAAAGTGGATTTTTTGAGGGTGAGACTAGCCACAGAAGCGCAGCCCCGCCTCGTATTCAACCGCAGATTCCCCCTTCGCATGCCAGATTGACCTGCGGAGGGGAGAAAATAGTTTCCACCCAGGTGATACCGTATATTGCGTTCAGATATTCTACTGCGATCTGCGGTATTCTCGCGATGCGGAAAAAGATGTCGCAGGATAGCGGAGTGCTAGATCGCTCGCTTCCGAATTAGAGAGCCTCACTCGCGCCGTCCCTTACCTGAAGATCTTTCCGTGGAGCGCTTCTTCTCCCTCACGATGATCTCGTTCAATTGGCGAGACATGGCTTCATGCGGCTTGCTGGCGGCAGCGATCCCCGCGCTGTTGCAAATACGTCACCATCACTCGCATGTGCCCCGGCCTCGATTAACGCCTTGCAGGTGTTTCAGCCGCCGGGGAGGTAGGCCGTATTTGAAAACGATCTGGGGCGGTCGAATAATGCGTCAGCACGGTAGCCATCTCGCTCCGTCGAGATGAGCTGGTCGCTTCTCAAAGCCCCCCAGTTTACGAGAAATCGGAATCCGCCATGCTCGCGAAAGCCTTTTTGAGGTGCGCTAAAATGTTGGACCAGGGGATAAGGGAATAAGCAGCATGAAAACAACCCTCCGAAAACGTTACAGCAGTGATTTCAAAGCTC
>JAPLUL010000008.1:0-17290 GCA_026397635.1 Verrucomicrobiota bacterium
GCCCGCGTCGTTGCGCACGATGGCCATCCAGGTGCCGTCGGGCAGGCGGTTCACGGCGGATTCGCTGAGCTGCTGCGACTGTGGCTCGTTGTAGTGGCCGATGACTTCGAAGGTGGTGAAGTCATCATGCAGCACGGCGAGGGCATTTTGTTTGCCGGGGAAGTTGTTGAGCGCGACGTAGCGCCGGCCATCGAACTCCTTGAACGAATCGAAGATGTAGAGGCCGTGGTTCACGGCGGGCCGTTTGAAGCCCTGGGCGGCTGCATCGGCATGAAAATGACGTGGCTCCATGTCGAAGGTGCCTGCCGCCGTCTTGAGTTTGGCTTTGTGGATGCTGTCCTCAAAGGTCTGCGTGCGCAGGTCAAAGTCGCGATACCACGTCACGGCCTGTTCTTTGGCCGGTTGGCTGCAAAAGTAGGTGCGCAGCGTGTGCTCGTCCTTGCGGACGATGCGCGGCACGAAAGCCTGCGCCTGTGGCAACGTGACGTTGGCGAATGCCTGGCCCGCTTTGGCCAGCAGGTGCGTCTTTTTCACATTGAGCGTCTTCAAGTTCACCACCGAGAGCACACAATACATCGCCGCGCCCGCTCCGTGGCCGGGCGACACGTCGTTGTCATGCTCGACGATGTAGGCTCGCTCGCCGACACAGACGAACTCCGCATCATGCGCCCCTTTCACCTGCGGTGCCGAGACGCGGATGAGCCGTTGCATGACGATGTCGCCCGCGAGCGTGGGGTCCCAGTTGGCGGGGAGGAGGCTTTGAGCCGACACCAGCGGCACCATCAGGGCGAAAAGGGAAAGAATGGATTTCATCATGGAAGTGGAGCACTCTAAACGCCCACAATGGAACGTATTCAGCGCAGATGGGTGGATTCGCTGTGATATGTTAACATAAGGCCATGCCATCCAAGCTTCCGCCTATGTGCTTGTGGAAGAGGACAGTGCCCTTTGGTCATTTAGAAGCCCCAGTTTCTTTAACCTGACGTTTACTGCACTAAATGAAACGTGGAAGGTCCGCGCCAAATCAGAGCAGATTGCCCCAAAAGACGCTTGGTTGCATGGTTGAGTGTCGACGTACAACACCCCGTAACCCTTTTCCTTGATATTGAACTCATCTAGAAGCTGCTTGAACCGGCGCAAAAATGGGCGCTTTGCCATCAACAAGCAGGAGGCAAAGTGATTCGCTTGCCATTCGAGACGCGAAATGTCGGTGAGGTTAATCAAAGGCTGGATTCGATCCTCGACATCATCGTCGTCACATATGTCGAGTGCCAAGAACTGACCATGACGAAGAAAATGATGACCAAGTTCATGGGCAAGAGTGAACCGCATTTGCTCTGTGCTATGTACATGAGCATCAAAAAGCTCAATAGTGTTTTCATTAAAACGGAATCTTCCGAGCACGCTCGGGAGCACATTCGGCAAATTCTTGGAGGTAAATCGCTGAATCCTGAGGCCGCTGCGCTGGCTCTCCCGAACAGAGCAGATCAAGATCAATGGGCGTTAGTGCCCCACCATCAAGCGCTGCTGCACTAATTGCCAGATTCTCAATTTTATCGGCTTCAATATAAGGCACCACGCCTCCGAATTGCTTAATCGGACTCTGAACCCGAAGGCATTCGGGGGAGCTAGGGTTATCGAGAAGGTTGTCAAAAAACTCCCACAGTGATGTTGTCACGCCATTCACTGTTTCGCACACTGCATCGATCACAGGAGGATGACATGCTTCATCAGAAATCATTTTCGCCAACACGATGCGATCATCAGCTTTAGCCGACACTACATTGGTAGCCGTCGATCTGTGGAGTATCCACTTGTGGTTGTCGTTTCCAAAGTATCGGATCAACCCGAGTCCTTTGCTCTTTGCTATATTCAATGCGCCTCTTTGAACTGCACGGCGACTTACCACAATTCCTTTGTGCGCTCCTACTGCCTGAAAATTGAAGGTAAACTCGGCGATGTCGTTCCCTGGAACTGATTGGGCGTAGTTTTTGCACTCAATCGGGCAAATCGGTGAGGCTTGCGATGCGTTAGGCATCCAGATTTCGATCCCAAGATCAAACTCGATCTCCCTTAAATGGATGTGTGAATAGTAGCGTGGCTTCTTCCTGAGCCACACAGCTCTTTCTGCGCATAGAAGTCGCCATCATCAATGAGTCTCTGGAGAAGCTGGAATACTTCCGTTTCAAGACTGTCTCCTTTGGCTACGGTGTTCATGATGGCTGAAGTGACTAAAGCGGACTCCAAACCTTCCGAAACCCAACGCCTTCAAAGTCCTTCACGTTCACGGTGGCGAAATCGGTGACGCCTTGGGCAAGCATGGAGAGGGCACTGCGGGTGTCGTAGAGGCGGCGGAAGGCGAAGGTTTTGGCGGTGGCTTTTTTCCAAAGGTTGTCGTGGAGTGGGCGGCTTTCGGTGGGGAAGCCGATCAAGCGCCAGCGAGGGTGATTGCGGTAGGTCTGGATGACCTCGACGGCTTCCTCGGCGGTGAGTGGATGCTTCAGGACGGCAGGATTCCGCAGGAGGCCATAGAACTCGGCGAGGATGAACTCGGAGATGGCCACGTCTTCGTTCTGTTGAATGGACGACATCCAAGCATAGGCCGCGTCATGCCACGGTGATGCCTCGTTGTAGGCATAGAGCAGGATATTGGTGTCCATCGAAAGCATGGTCACTTGGCCTTGGATTGGGTGGTGTGCATCAACTCAGCAGTGGTGAGTTGGGCCTGTTCCTTGACTCCGGCATGGCTCAGGCCTTTCCAGCCGAGGTTGCGGGGTTTCGGCAATTGCCATTCATCCGCCTTTCCTGGCTCCTGGGCATAGACGCTGAGGATGTATTCGATGCCGCGACGAGCCAGCTCGGCGAGCGAGATTTCGCGGGCTTCACAAAGCTTCTTGGCCTTGGCGAAGACGTCGTCCGGTAATTGGATCTGAGTTCGGGTCATGCCAACATTTTGACGGCATAAGGGATGTTGTCAATTTGATGGCCTGATTTGCGTGGGCGATGGATATCTCGGGTCGGGCAGAAGGCTGCTGGTCGATGCCTAGCGCTGCTTTGCCAAGGCATCCGTCTCGCTGAGCTTGAAGCGGGTGCTGACGACGCTGCTCTTTTCCGGACCGGCAGCATAGTGGATGTAGGTGGTAGCGATGAGGGTGCCGTCGCCGAGGAGTTCGAGATCGGAGTAGCCGCAGTCGGTGTTGCCGGTGCCGGGCTTGTCAGTGGGGCTGCGCTTGGTGTTGTGCAGTAGTTTGATGCGATATTGGCCTCCGCGGCGGTTCACGATGTCATCCAAGGTGCCGACCCACGCGACGTAGTGCCCGTAGGTGGCGCTCGTTTTTGCCATGTCACGGAAGGCGATGACGAGGCGGCCATCGGGAGCGTGTTTGATGACATGGCGATCCCCGGTGAGCGCGGCAGGAAGTTCTTTGGGCTCGCTCCAGGTGCGTGCGTCGTCGGTGCTGATCGAGTAGAGCGAGTGATGCTGGCGCGTGTTTTCGCGCAGGAGCATGACGAGCTGTTTGCCGTCATCGGACCGCGTCACGCTCGGCTGCGCCCACTGGCCGGGGACGACGAGAATGACGCGATCTTTGTTCCAAGTGAGACCGCCATCGCGCGATTCGCTCTGCCAAACGACGGGATGCAGATCCTTGGCGTTCGTTGGATCACGGCGGTCGGACCACATGATGAGCCGTTTGCCGCCATCAAAGGACAGGATGCTCTTCGGGGCGACTTCGCCGACGAGGCCGAGTTGCTTCATCGGCGACCACGTTTTGCCAAGGTCCGTGGAAAAGGCGCTGCGCAGATTGCCGGGGAAGTCACAGCCACCGAAAATGAAGAGGCGCTCAACGCCCTGCGGATCGGTGAGGCGGTGGAGCACTGGCGTGGTCTTTTTCACGAGTTGCCAGTCCGGCGGCGTCGGCAAAGGCGAAGTCCAGGTGAGGCCGCCATCATCGCTGCGAGCGAGCGGACCGAGGTGTCCCGCGTGATTCATGCACCATGCGGTGAACATCGTCCGGCCATCCGCCATCAGCACCGTGTCGCAATGGCCCTGATACTCTTTTTCCGTGCCACGGGCGATGACGACATGCCGAGCGGCATCGGCAGAGATGGCCACGGTCGGGATGGAAATCGTGCGCAAGGTGTCCGGCGTGGGCCCAGCAAAGGTGGGCACATCCTCGGCATGGACGAAGGTGCTGCACGAGATCGCGAGAAAGCAGGAGAGAGATCGAAGAGACATGATTTGTTGAAAACGCCTTCGCGGAGTGTTTTTCGCGGCTTGAATGCCGCCGTGGCGTGTTATGCTAACACCATGCCAAACGCCTCCCCGCCCACGCTCAAAGACATTGCCCGTGCAACGGGCGTGTCGATCATGACGGTCTCCCGGGTGTTGCGTGGTGCGCCGAAGGTGGCAGCGGAGAAGCGGGAGCTCGTTTTGAAGGAGGCGAGGCGGCTCGATTACCAACCGGACCCGCATTTGATGCGCATGATGCAGGTGGTGCGGGGCAAGAAAGAAAAGCGGCTGCGGGCGGTGATTGCGGTGATTCGTGAGCACGTGCCGCAGGACGGTTTGCTTAGCCCTTCGTATCAATATGTGCCTATCGAGGACATTCGACGTCGTGCGCAAGGGCATGGTTATGCGGTGGAGGAGTTTTATTTGGGCAAAGACGGCCTCACGCCGAAGAAGCTGCAAAAGATCCTGCACGCTCGTGGCATCGAGGGTGTGATCGTGTCGCCGCAGAGCATGCAGTTGCCATGCAGCAGGCTCGACTACTCGCCGTTCGCCGCGGTGACCTTTGGGAATGCCATGAGCAAGCCCGCGCTGCACATGTGCGCCGGAAACATGACGCTGGGCATTCACATGGCCGCCGAGCATCTTGCGGCACGCGGCTACCAACGTATCGGCGTCGCAGTGACGAAGTGGATCGTGAATCGCTCGCAGTTTGGCTACAGCGGCGGCTTGTTTCACTGGCAGCACGGCCTGCCGGAGTCGGATCGCGTGCCGCTGCTGCTGTTTCCGAGCAATGACATCAGCCAGGGTTTCGACGCCTTCTCCAAATGGATGCGCGAGCATCGACCGGACGCGCTGATCACCTTCGACACGCACGTGCCCGGCTGGCTGAAGCGCCTCGGCCTCCGCGTTCCCAAAGACATCGGCTTCGTCGTGCATGACTGGACGCCGAAAATGACCGGTTTCGCCGGCATTTATCAGCAACGCGATCATTTGGCCGCTGGCGCAGTCGATTTGGTCGTCACGCAGCTATCTCAGCATGAGCATGGTGTGCCTGCGGTGCCGCGCCAGATCATGATCCCGCCGAAATGGTTGGATGGGCCCAGCATTCGGGCGTCAATGCCGTGAGTTTTTCGTGAGCCTAGGGCCCGCAGCTAGACATTGCATGATCTGCGCTGGGGTGATGTGGATCGTAGCGGCAAGCGTCAGCATGCCGTGAGCGGAGGAAGACGGACATCTTCCGTCTCGGCGGCACGTTGAAAGGCGTCAGCAAACCGGGGCACATGGTGTGGAGCCGTGTGTTTGTGATGAATGGGGCGCTGCACGGCGACATTGGTGCCGCCATGCGCGAACTTGGCCTGCATGTTTCCTTGTGCGGCGACGTTCGTCTCGCCTAGCATGCCCCTTCCCATCCCGACCATGAATTTTCGTTCTCTCTGCCTCTTTGCGTTTGTTTGCGGCTCCACCTTCGCCGCCGAGTCCACGCTCGCGCCGCTCAAGTACAACCATTCCGGCCTCGTCGTCGATCTTGGGGTCGGTCTATGGGCTTGGCCACTGCCGATGGATTTCGATGACGATGGCGACCTCGATCTCGTGGTGAACTGCCCGGACAAGCCCTACAACGGCATCTACTTCTTCGAAAACGCCAGCGGCGACACCGCACAGAATAAGATGCCCGTTTTCAAACCGGCCAAACGCATCAGCAAAGGCGCTCAAAACGTGCAGGTCAGCTATCTCGACGGAAAACCGGTCGTGCTCTCGCCGGGCCATGCGCATCCCGATTTCCTCAAAACCGGCATCGAGCAGCAGGTGAAGCTCGGTCCACCCTCCAACATCCACATGAACAAAGTCCGCGCCAACATGTGGCGCATGGTCGATTTCGACGGCGACGGCAAACACGACCTCATCGTCGGTGTCGGCGACTGGACCGAATACGGCTGGGACAACGCCTACACCGCCGATGGTCGCTGGATGAATGGCCCGCTGCGCGGCTACGTGTATCTGCTGAGCAACACCGGCACCAACGAAGCGCCGAAGTATGACAAGCCGAAGAAGATCAACGCCACCGACCGACCTGTGGAGACCTTTGGCTGGCCATCGCCGAATTTTGGCGACTTCGACAACGACGGCGACCTCGACCTGCTCTGCGGCGAATTCCTCGACGGTTTCACGTATTTCCAAAACACCGGCAGCCGCACCAAGCCGAAGTATGCGCTCGGCGTGCGCCTCAAAGCCGAAACGGGCCGCTATCTCACGATGGACCTCGAAATGATCACGCCCACCGCCATCGACTGGGACAAGGACGGCGACCTCGACCTCATCTGTGGCGATGAAGATGGCCGCGTGGCCTTCATTGAGAACACCGGCAAATTCGACGCCAAAGCGCCCGTCTATGCCGAACCGCGCTACTTACAGCAGGAGGCCGATCAGGTGAAATTCGGTGCCTTGGTCACGCCCGTCGGTTTCGACTGGGATGGCGATGGCGACACCGATCTCATCTGCGGCAACACCGCTGGTTATGTCGCCTTCATTGAAAATCTGAGCGGCAAAGGTGTGGAGCAGCCGAAATGGGCCGCGCCGGTCAAACTCACCGCTGCGGGCAAAATCATCCGACCGATGGCCGGACCGAATGGCAGCATCCAAGGCCCCTGCGAAGCCAAATGGGGCTACACCACGCAAACCGTGGCCGATTGGGATCAAGACGGCCTGCCGGACCTGCTGCTCAATTCCATCCTCGGAAAAGTCGTTTGGTATAAGAACATCGGCACACGCCAAAAACCGCAACTCGCCGCCGCCCAGCCCCTCGAAGTCGAATGGAACGGCTCACAGCCTCATCTTGCTTACGGCTGGCTGCGTCCCGAAGGCAAAGCGCTGCTCACGCAATGGCGCACCACACCGGTCGGAGTCGATTGGAACAAGGACGGCCTCACCGACCTCGTCATGCTCGATCAGGAAGGTTACCTCGCCTTCTTCGAGCGTGCGAAGCAGGGCGATCAGCTCGTCCTCAAACATCCGCAGCGTGCCATCTGCGCCTCCAAAGACGCAGTGAAGCCCGGCTTGCTCGATAAAGCCCTCGAACACCTCAAAGTGAAGACACCTGTCGCCATGACACCCGGTGAGCCGCTTCGCCTCAACGCCGGCATCGCCGGCAAGAGCGGCCGTCGCAAGCTTTGCATCATGGACTGGGATCAGGACGGCCTGCTCGACATCCTGCTCAACTCCGCCAACGCCAACTTCCTCCGCCAGGAAAGCACCGCCAACGGCCAATGGTTCTTCACCGACATGGGCTTGCTTTCCGACGCGAACATCGAAGGCCACGACGTGAGCCCCACCACCGTCGATTTCAATGCCGATGGTGTGCCTGACTTCGTCGGCGGTGCCGAGGACGGACACCTCTATTACATGCGCAATCCGAAGGCGAGGTAGCCAAAGTTGGCCAGTTGCTGTGCAACTGGCCAGAACCTTGTTGCGCAGCAACAAGGCTACTCTAGGAACGATGCATGACGCTCCTCGAACTCCTCTCCCTCATCGCCGCTGGATGCACGGCGGGGGCGGTGAATGCGGTGGCAGGTGGCGGGACGCTGGTGACATTCCCGGTACTGCTCATGTTTGGCACGCCGCCGGTGCTGGCGAACGCGACGAGCACCGTGGGGCTCGTGATCGGCACAGCAGGCAGCATCGTGAGCTTTCGGGCTCACTTGAAGGCGATTCGCGAACTGATGTGGCGCTTCATCCCGATCTGCCTCGTCGGTGCGGGCATCGGAAGCTGGCTGCTGACGCAAACGAGTGATGACCAGTTCTCGAAGCTCATTCCGTTCCTCGTGTTGTTCGCGACGGTGCTGTTTTTCATTCAGGGCTTCCTGCGCAAAGGACCGTCGGAGGCGAAAGTGAAGACGTTGTGGTTCTCGCTGGCGTTGCAACTACCCGTAGCCATCTACGGCGCGTTTTTCGGCGCGGGGATCGGCATCCTGATGCTGGCGTCGTTTGGCTTCATGGGCATGACCCACATCCACGAGATGAACGCGCTGAAAAACCTGCTCGGCAGCCTCATCAATGTCGTGGCGGCCGTGTGGTTCATCGCCTCGGGCATGGTGAACTGGCCGCAGGTGTTGGCACTGACAACCGGTGCACTGATCGGCTATTATTTGGGGGCCCACTACTCGCAACGCATCGAGCCGAGGCGTGTGCGGCATGTCATCACGGCGATTGGCCTCATCATCTCCATCGTGATGTTCTGGCGCCAGTTTGGATGACAAAGCGTTCGATCACGGCTATTGGCCGCCCCATGCGTTGCCTCCTCGCCTCCATCCTGTTCTGTTGCTTTCTTGCCAGTTGCTCGCTGATCACGGTGCCGCTCGGCGCGGCGGGCACGGTGGCGGGGGCCACGGTCAAAGCCACGGGTGGAGTCGCCAAAGCAGGCGTGCAGGCCATGGGTAGCCACCCGCAGCCACCTCCGCAGCCGTATTATCCGCCGCAAGGTTACCCTCAGCAGCAGCAGCCTTATCCGGCGCAGTACTATCCGCAGCAGCAGGGGTATCCGCAGCAGCAGTATGCGCCGCAGTATTCGCAGCAGCCCCAGGCCTATCCCTATCCGCCTCAGCAGCCGCAAGGCCAATGGTATCAGGGCCGCTGGTATCCCTACCCGCCCCAGCCGGTGCGATGATGGGTTCGGATGACAACTTCGCCAAATGCAGCTACATCCAGCCCCATGAAACGGTGCGCTTCTCTCGCGATCCTGCGCCTCGCCTCTGCTGGCTGCTCTCTCATCACCGTGCCGGTGAAACAGCCGGCAGCATCCTGACAGCACCGTTTGATGCGGCGGCTGGCCGCAGAGCATCATCCGCAGACGAACCCGAGGACAAAAAACGCAGCCGTGAGGAAGAACGGCCCGCGCCGACTGACCACCTGGAGGAATCGCGCCCGGCGCAGCCGGTCGAACGCTGATCACGCCAACTGCCACGGTCCGCGCATCGACCGTGTTTGCATGGCTGCAGCTTCGGCGTCATCCATGATCTGCTCCTTGGCCGGGTCCCAGCGGAGTTTGTCGCGATGCAGACGCAGGCCGATGTTCGCGAGATGCGCGATGGTGATGCTGCGGTGCGCGTACTCGATGGGTGCGGCGGGTTTCACGCCCTCGCGGATGGCGTCGATGAAATTGCGGAAGTGATCCTTGCTCTCGTAAAGACGCACAGCGCCTTCACCGAGTGGTTTGCGCAGGGAGTCGGGCGTGATTTGAAGTTTGCCGCGATTGCAAAGTACCGTGCCATCTTCGCCTTCAAACGAGATGCCGGCACCGAAGTCCTGCTTGTCCATGACGCGTACGGTGGTGCCGTCGGCATAGCGGTAGGCGAAGGAGAACTTGGGCGCGGTGTTGTAGAGACTGCCGGGAGCGGGCCACTCGGCCTTGAGGTCGAAAAACTCCACTGGGCCACTTTCATCCTGGCCGAGTGCCCATTGCACGATGTCGAGATGGTGTGCGCCGAAGTCGGTGATGTTGCCGCCGGAGTAATCGTAGAACCAGCGCCAGTTCGAGTGTAGCCGCGCCGGGCAAAACGGCGCTTCGGGCGCGGGACCGAGCCACATTTCATAATTCAGCCCCTCCGGCACGAGTGCGGGCTCGGTTTGTGAAGCGTGGCCGTTGTTGTCGCGGTTGTCGCTGGCCAAGCCGACGCGGATTTGCTTCAGCTTGCCGAGCTTGCCGTTGCGGACGTATTCGCAGGCCATGCGGAAGTGAATGTCGCTGCGCTGCTGGCTGCCCGTCTGCCACACGACGCCGCTCTGCCGCACGACATCGCTCATGAAGCGACCCTGGGCGATGGTGAGGCTCAGCGGCTTCTCGCAGTAGATGTGTTTCTTCGCCCGAGCTGCGGCGACGGCCTGCAAGGCATGCCAGTGATCCGGCGTGGCGATCTGCACGGCATCCACATCACTCCGAGCCAGTACCTCGCGGAAATCTTCATGCGTGGCGCAGCCTTGGGTGCCGTAGGTCGTGTCCACCAGCCGCTTGGCAGGTTCTCGGCCCAATGTCCCGGCTTTTTTGATGATGCCCTTGTTGTAGCGGTCTGATTCGCGCTCCACATCGCACACGGCGATGACCTGCACGCGCTCGTCCTGGAGAAAATTCTTCACCACATCCGTCCCGCGTCCGCCGCAGCCGATCAGTGCTAGCGTGGTCCGATTGGACGGTGCCACTGCGCCATCCTTGCCGAGCGCGGAGGACGGAATGATCGTCGGGAAACCCAGCGCGGCACCTGCGGCGGAGCATTGGTGGAAAAATCGACGGCGGGAGACGATGGTCGGCTTCATGCAGGGAATCTAAACGGCCTCGGCGCTCGTTTCTTCAACCTTGCCAAAGCAGGCCCTTGCGGCCATTTGCCCACTCCATTTTGCACTCCGCCAAACGAGCTGCCAGCCGCCTGAGCCAACCGCCCACCACCCGTGCGCGGGGGGATGCACTCGGGCTTGTCGATCTGGTGTTGTCGAAAAAGGAATTCAAGACGCGCACGATTCTGGATCATGGCTTCGCGGCGGCGCTGCTGGTGCGCCGTACGGAGAAGGCGAAGCGCCGCGTGTGGCTGCTCTGCCCGGATGTCAAGACTCAGGACCATGTGCACGCCGAGCTGGGCGTGTGGCAATGCCCGGCGCTGTATTTTCCGCGTCTGGGCCAGCTCATGGATGGAGCGCTGGCAGATCCTGAGCTGCTGGCGGAACGCACGGCGGTGCTTAGCCGCATGCTGGAGGGCGATTCGCCCGTCATGGTGCTCTGCGCGGACAGTCTGGTCGAGCTAGCGCCGGATCTCGCGGAGATCACCGATCAGAAACGCATGCTCAAGGTCGGCGAGAAGCTCGATGTTGAAGGGTTGCTCAAAGAACTCAGTGAGGCGGGTTACGAGCGCGTGCCGGTGGTCACGGAGCGCGGTCAGTTCGCTCGTCGCGGTGGCATCGTGGACTTTTTCTCCTGGCAGGCGGAGGATCCGCTGCGCCTGGAGTTTTTCGATGACGAGCTGGAATCCATCCGCGCCTTTGATCTACACAATCAGTCGTCGATTCGCCGACTCGACAGCGCAGGCGTGATCCTGCGCATGAACGACGGTTCTGATGAAACCGGACTCGTCCGCGATCATCTGCGGAAGGATGATTGCATCATCCAGATTGAAGGTTTGCCCACAGACTCAGAGAACCCACCGATTGAGCCTGAAATCTGCGGGTTGTCTGAATCGGTGGGAAGCAAAGGGCAAGCATCCGTCCACGCCCGCATCCTCAGCGGCGCAGCAGAGGTGGAGGGGTTGGAGGACTTCGCTGCCGCGATTCATGAGAATCCGCTCGGGGTCTTCGATGCGTCGGATTTCGTGCTGCATGAGGCAAGGCGTGAGTTTTTTGCCCGCCAGATCACGGAATGGCACACGCAAGGATGGCGCACGGTCATCTTCTTTCATAACGAAGCGGAGCGGGAGCGCTTCGCAGAGTTGCAGAGTAAGCTGCCGTCGTCGGTGGAGACGAAGCTGGGCCTGCTGTATCGCGGATTCACGGTTCCGGCGGCGAAACTGGCGGTTTTGACCGGCGCAGAGATTTTTGGCCGTCATCAGCAGATCCGCCGCGTGCGCGGGTCGAAGCTCGACGAGGCCGAGGTGCTGCGCAAAGCGCGCGATGTGCTCAGCGAGCTGCGGGAGGGCGATCTTGTCGTTCACAGTGAGCACGGCATCGGTCGCTTCGCGGGCATTGAGACACGGGAAGGCGGCAAAAAGGAGGAAGTGCTCGTGTTGCACTACGCGGACAGCGCGAAGCTCTTTGTGCCGCTGGCGCACGTCCACATGGTGAGTCGTTATGTCGGCGTCGGTGGCAAAGCGCCGTCTCTGAGCAAGCTGAGCGAGAACCGCTGGCAAAAGACCCGCAAAACCGCCGAAAAGAGCGTCGAGGAGTTTGCCGTGCGCATGCTCAGCGTGGCGGCGGAACGGCAGACGTTGAAGGCTTACTCGCACGCGCCGGATACGAAATGGCAGATCGAGTTTGAGGAATCGTTCTTGTATCGCGAAACGCCTGACCAGCTCCGCAGCGCGGAGGAGATTAAACGCGACATGGAGGCCGAAAAGCCGATGGATCGCCTCCTGTGCGCTGATGTGGGCTTTGGCAAAACGGAGGTCGCGATTCGCGCCGCGTTCAAAGCAGTGATGGGTGGCCGCCAGGTGGCCATTTTGGTGCCCACGACCGTTCTGGCCCGTCAGCACTGGGAAAACATCCGCCAGCGCATGAGCGAGTTCCCTGTCAAGGTGGAGATGCTCTGCCGGCTCACGTCGAAGAACCGTGAGCGCGAGATCATCAAGGGCATCAGCGAGGGCACGGTCGATATTGTCGTGGGAACGCATCGCGTGATTTCCAAAGATGTGCGCTTCAAAAACCTCGGCCTCGCCGTGATCGACGAGGAGCAGCGTTTCGGCGTGAAGCACAAGGAGCGCTTCAAAGACCTCTTCCGCCTCGTCGATGTACTCACACTCAGCGCCACGCCGATCCCGCGCACGCTTTACCTCGCGCTCATGGGCATGCGCGACATGAGCACCATCGAGACCCCGCCGCCGAACAAGCAGGCGGTAATGACGCAAATCTGCCCCTACGATGAACGGGTGATCAAGCAGGCCGTCGATTCTGAGATCGAACGCGGTGGGCAGGTTTTCTTCCTGCACAACCGCGTCATGACCATCGAGAAAGTCGCGCAGCGCATCCGCGATCTGTGTCCGAAGGCCCGGGTCATCATCGGTCATGGTCAAATGGACAGCGAGGTGCTGGAGGACGTGATGCACACCTTTGTGGACGGCGGTGCGGACGTACTCGTCTGCACGACGATCATCGAAAGCGGCGTGGATATTCCGAACGCGAACACCATCATCATCGACCGCGCGGATCGCTTCGGTCTGGCGGATCTGTATCAGCTCCGGGGTCGTGTGGGTCGCGGCGGCGTGCAGGCGCATGCGTATCTGATGCTGCCGCGGGATGCCGTCACCGCTGGCGACGCCCGCAAGCGCGTGAACGCCATCAAGCAATACGCCGGTCTCGGCAGCGGCTTCAAGATCGCCCTGCGTGACCTCGAAATCCGCGGTGCGGGCAATTTGCTCGGCACGGAGCAGAGTGGCCACATCGCCGCCATTGGCTTCGATTTGTACTGCCAGATGCTCAAACAAAGCGTCGCGCGGATGCAGGGACGGCGCATCGCACGTCCGGTCGAGGTCGGGCTGCGTGCTGATTTCCTCGTCATGAGCGAGGCGATGATGCTCCAGGCCGCGAAAGGCGCCACGCCCGCGTTTTTGCCCGCCACCTTCATTGAGGACGCGAAAACGCGCATCACCGCCTATCGTCAGCTCGGTGAGATCATGACGCGCAAGGAGCTCGACGAGCTCGAAGAGCAATGGCGCGACCAGTTTGGAGAAAAACTTCCGCACGCGGTCACCAATTTGATCGCCTGCGCTTCCATCCGCCTCGCCGCCGCGCACAACGGCATCAGCGATGTCGAAATCAAGGAGCGGAAGCTCATGCTCACCCGCAACGGCAAGCTGGTGATGATCCAGGGCAAGTTTCCGCGCCTCACCGCCAAAGAAGGCCACAAACAGCTCGTCGAGGCCCTGGCGATGCTGCGGGCGATGTGAGGATCAAGGTGCCACCAGGCCGGATGCGTTGGCAAGAGATCGCTGATTTCGGTCGAAGGTATGAAACACCCGCGCTTTCAGGATATGAGCCGTAGCGACATGCAAGACATCCAGTGTGCCATGAGGAACCATGGGGGAGATCACGGTGACAAGCCGCCTCGACTCAGCAGTGATGGAACGCGTATCTCGCAGGTTTCGCACCACGATTAATTTGGAGGAAAGCAGAAGGCGTAATGCGGTTAGCCTCTGTAAATAGTCGTCGCCATCAAGGGTGCCGGACAAGTGCAGCGCCCAAAGCCGGTTTTCTGCCTCAAAGGCCACAATGGAGGATGTGATGTGAGGCTCCGTGTCGTCTGTGAGCCACTTGCAAGCTTTGCGATAATGGCCGTCTTTCAGCACGAGTGCGAGAAGCCCGCTGGTATCCCAAAAGCGCATGGCAGGGCTTATTCGGCATCCCGTGCCTGACGGACAATATTAGCGGAGTTAAGGTCCGGACGGGCGGGCAGCCGACTACCGACGGTGGAAATCCACTCCTGGGCCGTGAGACGAGTGCGAGCCCGTTTGGGCATGGAAGCATTTTTGTCGTTTGGCTCGACAAAAGCGATGGTTCGTCCTGCTTCGTTGATTTGCAGCCGTTTCCCTGCACGAATGGCGCAGACCTTGGATGGAGGCAATTTTTCAGCAACGAGAGAACTCATGCTGCCATTTTCGGCTTTGGACTTTGGAAAGCAAGCGTCAGGAAAAACCGCTTTGGCGGCCAAGAACTCGTTGGAGATCAAAGCAGCCTCTTGAGCACCTCGTCGTAGAGCTGCTGCGCCGTGGCCTCTCCCTGCGCGTAGCCGCTTTTCAAACGGCCCGGAAACAGCGGTGATGGACGCGGATGCGTGGTGGTGGCGAGGCTGATTTTTTTGCCATGCATGCGCGCCAGTGTCATGCGGTCGGCCAGGATCTGGCGGCCCATGAGTTCATGCGAGGCGGTGATGGTGCTGAGCAGCTTGCCCGGCAGCAGCAGCGGTGGCTTGCCCGAGGGCGGGGTGATGCGGTGCAGGACGATGTGGTCGATGCCGTCATCGGTGAGCCACGGGTCCACCGGCGTCTCGTGCGCGATACCTCCGTCCGTGCAGAGGCGTCCATCGAATTCCATGGGCGAAAACAGCACCGGCACGCAGCAGCTCACCGCCATCGCGCGAGCGAGCGGTCCCTGCGTGGCAAACAGCGTCTCGTGCTTCAAAAGATCGCTTATCGCGATCATGAGGCGCGGCTGGATGAGCGATTCGATGCCACGCTGGCCGACGAACGACTCAAAGTAGCTGATGGCACCGGCGGGATTAAAAAAGCCTGGATGCAGGCAGCGAAACACTGCCACGAACTGATGCCAGACCCATCGCGTGCGGCTGGCAAAGGCGAGGTAAAGACGCGGGCTGATCACGGCCCGGCGGATCACTTCTGTTTCCAACCCAGCGGCATACAAACCCGCGGTGATCGCCCCAGCGGATGATCCAGCCACCGCAACCGGTCGCACCCCCAGCGCGTGCAGCCGGGCCATGAAGCCCGCATGCGTGGCATAGCCCATGAAGGACGCGCCGAGAGAAATGGCGATGCGGGGACCGCTCATGCTGCCTGGACCTTCAGTTTTGATGCCCCGGCATGGCGAGCGAGGAGGAAAAGCACTCCACCGACCAGACCCCAGAACAAGTTAAACAACCAGCCCGCCAACGAAGCGGCGATGCCCACCGCGTCTGGCACCCCGGCGATGCCCGCCAGCAGCGCCTCGAAAGTGCGCTCACGCACGCCGAGACCTGAGACCGAGATCGGCAGCGCCGCCGCCGCATCGACGATGGGCATGGCCGTCAGCACATCCAGCACGGGTGCCGTGCCGCCCACCGCGCGCAGGCCGCAGTAAAAACTCATAAAGAAGGCCACATGCAGAAAAAGGGCGACGAACGTGGCGGAGAGCGCCCGCTGCCACAGCGTGGCAAAGACGTCATGCACCTGAGTCATCTGCGCCAGCGTGCTGGCGAACTTGGGGTGCCCAAACGTGCGTGGAAAGGTGCGCCGCCCCCATTCCAGCAGGCTCGGCTTGAAAGAAACCCAGGAAAGCGCCAGACCCGCCACGGCTCCCCCGACATACAGGCCATAGCCGCTCACGAGCATCCGCGCATCCGGCCCAAAATCCGGCCAGTCTGCCGCTTTCGCCGCGATGCAGGCCGCAAACAGCAGCGCCACCGCCACCAGCCCAGCCAGATGATCCAGCACCAGCGAGACGCTGACCGGCATGGTCTGGCCCGGCAGCCGACGTGACAGGGACATGATCTTGTAAGCGTCCCCGCCCACCACGCCGAGGGAGCTGATGTTAAAAAACGCGCTGACGATTTCCACCCTCAGCACTAGGCCAAAGGCCAGCGTGGGCGCAAAACCACGCAGCAGGATGTGCCAACGCACGGCCATCAGCAGCAGAGAGAGAAACGCAAACGCGATGCCGGCCACCGCCCACGGCCAGTTTACCAAGAGCGTCCGAAAGCGCGGCGCGATCTCGCTGATCAGATCATGTTCGCGGAACAGCAGAAACAGCACCACTCCGCTGATGACCAGACGCAGGGAGATGGAGAGCAGCCGCTTCAAAACGCTGGGGCAGGGGAATCAGACCGCCGCTTGCTGGTCCACGGCCTCGGCGATCGTGTTCACACTTTGCAGCATGCGTTTCGCCTGCTCCTGGTCGGCCATTTTGAAGCCGAAGTGCTTCTCGATCATCACCACGAGTTGGAGCGCGTCCACCGAGTCCAGTCCGATGCCTGCGGGGCCAAAGAGGGGAGTGTCATCGCCGATGTCTTCTGCGGTCATGTCGAGCATCAGCTCGCTGATCATGAGTTCCTTGAGGCGCTGGCGGGTGGGCATGCTGGGAGGTACGTGGTGGGAGGCGGCGGGGACAGCTCAAAGCATGCCGCCGTCGATTTTGAGGGCAGTGCCAGTGATATAGCTCGCCTCTGGGCTGGCAAGAAAGAAAACCGCCGCCGCCACTTCCGCAGGTTTCGCAAAACGGCGCATCGGGAGCTGCATTTTGAGCGCTTTGAGGTGCTCAGGCGTCCAGTCGGTCGGCAGCCCCCCCTCGATATATCCTGGCAAAACCGCATTCACGGTGATGCCCATCCGGGCTGATTCCTTGGCCAGACTCTGTGTCAGGCCGATCACTCCGGCCTTGGCTGCGGAGTAGTTGGTTTGTCCCGCCGGCGAGGAAATGGCACTCAGTGAGGAGATATTCACGATGCGGCCTTTCCGCTCCCGCATCATTCCAGGCAGAACCGCCTGGCAGCCGTGGAAAACGGCGTTCAGGTTGGCATCCAGAACGCGCGACCACTGATCCTGCGCCATGTTGGCCAGCAGCGCGTCTTCATGAAAGCCCGCGTTGTTGATCAGGACACCGAGAGGC
>JAPLUL010000028.1:0-40147 GCA_026397635.1 Verrucomicrobiota bacterium
TGCAGCGTGCTGCCAAAGACCTCCGACTGCCGCAGAAACAGGTCCATGACCACGCGTGGCGGCACAGCGGCGAAACGGGAGGCCTCAGGGAAATAAACATCACGCACCAGCAGCCCGGACATCACTGCCCAGAAAAGCACCACCAAAACTGCCGCCACACGCCAGATCATTGGAGGATTTGTGTCAGGAAACCCCTGTCGTGGCAAGCACGGCGGTATTTCGGCGCAAAACTTTCTCGCCAGCACGCCCTCACTTTGCCACGATGCCTTGATGCGCCTCCTGTTTGCCCTCTTTTTCGTCACACTTGCTCTTTCCGCCGCCGAACCGCGTCTGCCGAATGTCGTGATCATTCTGGCTGATGACCTTGGCTATGCTGACCTCGGCTGCTTTGGCGCTGACAAAATCAAAACGCCGAACATTGACCGCATGGCGGCGGAGGGGATGAAGTTCACGAGCTTTTATGTGGCACAGGCCGTGTGCAGCGCCTCACGCGCGGCGTTGATGACGGGCTGCTATGCGAATCGTGTCGGCATGCAGGGCGCTTTGAATCACACGAGCAAGGAGGGCATTCATCCTGACGAATTGCTCCTGCCGGAGATGTGCCAGACGGTCGGCTATACCACCGGCGCATACGGCAAATGGCATCTGGGCACTTACCCGCTGTTCAATCCGCTGCGGCATGGCTTTGATGAATTCCTCGGCATCCCGTATTCGAACGACAACACGAAGTTTCACCCCTCGCTGGCGAAGGAAATGCCTCCCCTGCCCTTTTACGATGGCCTGAAGGTCACTGAGACCGATCCTGATCAAAGCCAGTTCACACGGCGCTTCACCGAGCGGGCGACGAGCTTCATCGAACGCCACAAAGGCCGGCCGTTCTTCCTCTACCTGCCGCACGTCATGCCGCATGTGCCGATCTTTGCCTCCGACGCGTTTCGCGGCAAATCCGCCGCCGGGTTGTATGGAGATGTCGTGGAGGAGCTCGACTGGTCCGTGGGGCAGATTCTCGACGCGATCAAGCGTTGCGGCATCGAGCGCGATACGCTGGTGGTCTTCTTTTCGGACAACGGCCCCTTCCTCAGCTATGGCAATCACGCGGGCAGCGCGAAACCGTTGCGTGAGGGCAAGCTAACGACCTTTGAAGGCGGCGTGCGCGTGCCCTTCATCGCCCGCTGGCCGGGCCGTGTGCCTACGGGCCAGGTTTGCGATGAACCGGTGATGGAAATCGACCTGCTGCCCACCGTGGCCGGTTTGACCGGTGCGAAGCCGCCGGAACGCAAGATCGACGGCCACAACATGCTGGACCTGCTCGAAGGCCGCCCGAATGCGAAGTCGCCGCATGAGGCGCTGTATTTTTACGGCGGCAGCGAGTTGCAGGCGATCCGCAGCGGTGAGTGGAAGCTGCATTTTCCGCATCCTTACATCAGCGTGGATGGCGAGCCGGGCCGCGATGGCAAACCGGCGAAGTTTGGCCTGATGAAGCCGAAGTCGATCACGCAAAGCGGCATCGAGGGCATCGCGTCACGGCATGGCTATCGCGTGGAGAAAACCGGGCTGGCGCTCTACCACTTGAAGGATGATCCGGGTGAAACGCACGATGTGGCGAAGGAGCAGCCGGAGATCGTCGAGCGCTTGCAAAAGCTGGCCGAGCCGATGCGGAAAGAGCTAGGAGATGCCTTGATGAAGGTCAAAGGCACCGAGAACCGGCCGCTGGGGATGTCACCCTAGGAGAGGGATCATCCTGATCCCTCATCAAGCGGGGGATCAGGATGCTCCCCCTTCTTTTCAGCGCCCACCACGCTCGCGGGTGATCACCTCGCGAATTTTCTCAATGCGGTTGTCTGGGCTGGGGTGAGAGCTCATAAAATCTGAGCCGCCGGAACCACCACTGGCCTCGGCGAGGATTTCCATCACGCCGATGAGCGCTTCGGGGTTGTAACCGGCCTGCATCATGAAACGCAGGCCGAGCGCGTCGGATTCGAGCTCGTCATCACGGCTGAACTTCATCACCCGCCACTGCGCGACCATGTTAGCGACGTATGCGCCGGTGTTATTGCTGCCATCTGAGAGCAGAATACCCAAGCCCTGCGCCAAGCCGCTCCAAAGCCGAGAATTTGCCATCTGCTCGTTGGAATGCCGGCCCACGACGTGCCCCATCTCATGACCGAGCACCCCGGCGAGCTGATCTTCCGACTTGAAGCGCCGAAACAAGGCCTCGGTGATGAAAATCTGGCCGCCGGGCAGTGCGAAGGCGTTCACCGTCCGCGCATCGGAGAGGAGATGAAATTTGAACTGATACGGCGTCTGCTGGGCCGCAGTGGAAGCAATCAAACGTGTGCCCACTTTCTCCACCAAGGAACGCCCGGCAGGATCGCGGGAAAGACCGCCCATTTCGCGGATCATCTCCGGCGCGGACTGCAAGCCAAGGGCGATCTCCTCTTCATGCGAGGCCAGCGCGAGCGTCTGGGTGCGACCGGTGAACTCGTTTTGATACGAAGTGGTGCCGAGCCAGTGATAAATGAGCGAGCCGCCAATGATCAACAACGCCATGATCACACGCGGATTGACCGCACAGCCCTGGCGACCACGCGTGCCGCCGTATGCAAAGATTTGCCCGGCAGACACAAGACGTAGGAGCGTGGGAATCATGGCAGCCTTATACTTCATGGAAAAATCTTGAGCCAGCAGGTATTTTGCGGCATGACGGAACATGTCGATGTTACAGGAGCATGATCAGACGGTGGACTGGGGCCGCAAAGGTTCACAGGCTGTGATGACAGTGGCTTGCCTTTTTATCGTGCTCACTGGCATGAAAGTCGCCGCCGGGGTGCTCGTGCCAATTGTGTACGCGTTTTTCCTCGCGGTGCTGAGCTATCCACTGGTGCGCTGGCTGCGGCGGCACCGAGTGCCTGCTGGCTTGGCGCTGGGCATCACGATGCTGGTGAATCTGGGCCTGCTGGCGGGGCTCATTACCGTAGGCGTGCGGCTGCTGATCAGCTTCTGGGCAGACCTGCCGCGCTATTTACGGGGGCTGGAGCGCTACCTCAATGACGCAGCGGCTTGGCTGGAAACCAACGGCGTCGAAGGTGCCAAGGCCACCGTGACGGGCGTCTTCGACTGGAACACGATCATCGGCTATGCCACCCAGCAGGACGTGATGACCAACCTCACTGGCATCGTCGGCTCCACTTTCGGCACACTTGCCACGATGGTGGCCAGTTTCATCATGATGCTCATCGTGATGATGTTCATCCTGATGGAGACGCACGGCACACAGAGCCGTCTGCACGCGGTGCATCTCTCCGGCGGCCCGGACCTGAGCGGCCTGCTGCGTAGCGCGAGCGACATCCAGAAATTCCTCGGCGTGAAAACACTCATCAGCGCCCTGACCGGGCTGCTGGCGGGCTTTTGGTGCTGGTTTTTTGACCTGCACTACCCACTGCTGTGGGCGCTGCTGGCTTTCCTGATGAATTACATCCCGGCGGTGGGCAGCACGGCGGCATCGCTGCCCGCCATCGTGGAGGCGCTGGTGCAGCACGGCACCTCGACGGCCATCTTCGTCGCCATCGGCTACGGCGGCATCAATTTCTGCCTCGATAACTTCGTGCAGCCCACCCTACTCGGAAACCGCTTTGGCATCTCTCCCCTCGTCGTGATTCTCTCCGTCATCTTCTGGGGCTGGCTGTGGGGGCCGCTAGGCATGTTCTTGGCCGTGCCTCTGACGATGGTGCTCAAGGTCTTGCTCGACAATAGCGCCGAGTTTCAATGGATCTCCGTCGCCATGGCGAAGAAGAAAGTGCGGCATGGCGAGGTGGAGGTCGCTGGCTACGACCTGCACCTCAACGAAGATGAAACCATCGGCAGCGGGGCAAGCACGGAGATACCGGGAAGCAAGTGACGCAAATGCTCAGTGTAGCAGCACATCTGTGCCACCGTGCCACTTCACCGCGAGACTGGAAATGGCTTCAAATCACGCCCCAGGCTACGCAAATCAAGCGTAGCGGCCCATGTCTTGCCTGTGGCATGCTTTGAGCGGAACAACGGACCACAATCAACCACCGACCAACCATGTCCCCCGAAAAATTCACCGTCAAACTTCAGGAAGCCTTCAATGCCTCGCAATCCATCGCCACAAGGCTTGGGCATCAGGAGTTGAAGCCCGCGCATCTTCTCCTCGCCTTGCTTGAGCAGGAGGGCGGCATCGCCACGCCGCTGTTTGAAAAGGCCGCCGTGAATCCATCTGCGGCTTCAAGTCTAAAGTCTCAAGTTTCAAGTTTGCTGGAGCGTCAACCGAAGGTCAGCGGCGGCACCAGTGGCCTGCATCTGTCCAATGAGCTACGCGAACTCATGACGAAGGCCGAGGACGAGCAGAAGAAGCTCAAGGATGAGTACCTGAGCGTCGAGCACATCATCCTGGCGCTGTTCAAGACGAAGTCGGAGCTCTCCGACGTGCTGAAGCAGGCCGGGCTGACCTACGACACCGTTTCAAAGGCGCTCACCGCCGTGCGTGGTAGCCAGCGCGTGGTCGATCAGGACCCCGAGGGCAAATATCAGACCTTGGAGAAATACGGGACCGATTTGACCGCGCGTGCGAAGGCTGGGAAGATCGATCCCGTGATCGGTCGCGATGAGGAAATCCGCCGCGTGATGCAGGTGCTCAGTCGCCGCACGAAGAACAATCCCGTGCTCATCGGCGAGCCGGGCGTGGGCAAGACGGCCATCGCGGAAGGTCTTGCGCGACGCATCGTCGCCGGTGACGTGCCGGATTCTCTCAAAGGGAAGAAGCTCATCAGCATGGACCTCGGCGGCATGATGGCCGGGGCGAAGTTCCGGGGCGAGTTCGAAGAGCGGCTCAAAGCTTTCCTCAAAGAGGTCACTTCGAGCGATGGCGAGATCATTCTCTTCATCGACGAGTTGCACACCATCGTCGGCGCGGGCAAAGGCGAGGGAGCGATGGATGCGGGCAATCTTTTGAAGCCGCAGCTCGCACGTGGTGAGTTGCGCTGCATCGGCGCGACCACGCTGGACGAGTATCGCAAGCACATCGAGAAGGACCCCGCGTTGGAGCGCCGCTTCCAACCGGTGAAGGTCGGCGAACCGAGCGTGGAGGATACCATCGCCATCCTGCGTGGCCTCAAAGAACGCTACGAGGTCCACCACGGCGTGCGTATTCAAGACAACGCCATCATTGCCGCCGCCACGCTGAGCAATCGCTACATCACCGACCGCTTCCTGCCGGACAAAGCCATCGATCTCGTCGATGAGGCTGCCAGCCGCATCAAGATCGAGCTCGACTCCATGCCGACCGAAATCGACGTCATCGAGCGCCAAGTCATGATGGGCGAGATGGAGCGTCAGGCTTTGAAAAAAGAGAAGGACGCGGCCTCCAAAGCTCGCATTGAAAAGCTGGATAAAGAGATCGCTGACCTCAAAGAAAGCTCCTCGGCACTCAAGGCCCAATGGATGAAGGAAAAGGAATCCGTGCAGGTCGGTCGCAAAATGAAGGAGGAACTCGAACGCCTCCGCACCGAGCAGGAGCAGGCGCAGCGCCGTGGCGACTTCGGTCGTGCGGGTGAGATTCAATACGGACTCATCCCCGATCTCGAAAAGAAGCTCGCCGCGTCGTCCACCGAGAACAAAGAACCTCGCGCTGCGCACACCTTGCTGCGCGAAGAGGTCACCGAAGAAGACATCGCCCGCGTCGTGGCCAACTGGACCGGCATTCCCGTCTCACGCCTGCAAGAAGGCGAGCGCTCGAAGCTCGTCAAAATGGAGGAACGCCTCGCCAAGCGAGTCATCGGTCAGAAAGACGCCATCACCGCCGTCAGCAATGCCGTGCGCCGTGCGCGTGCGGGCATTCAGGATGAGAATCGCCCCATTGGTAGCTTCCTCTTCCTCGGCCCCACCGGTGTCGGTAAGACGGAGCTTTGCAAAGCGCTCGCCGAGTTCCTCTTCGACGATGACAGCGCCATGACGCGCATCGACATGAGCGAATACATGGAGAAGCACAGCGTCAGCCGCCTCATCGGAGCGCCTCCCGGCTACGTCGGTTATGAGGAAGGCGGCCAGCTCAGTGAGGCCGTGCGCCGTCGGCCTTATAGCGTCGTGTTGTTCGACGAGGTCGAAAAAGCGCACCCGGATGTCTTCAACACGCTGCTCCAAGTACTCGACGACGGCCGCATCACCGACGGCCAGGGCCGCACGGTCGATTTCAAGAACACGGTCCTCATCATGACCAGCAACATCGGCAGCAGCGCCATTCAGGATGTCAGCAATCCCGAACAGCGCGATGCCTTGGTGCGCGACAGCCTAAAGCAGTTCTTCCGCCCCGAGTTCCTCAACCGCATCGACGAGATCGTCATCTTCGACCGCCTCGACGCCGCGCAACTCGACCAAATCGTCAAAATCCAGCTCCAACGCGTCATCGACCGCCTCGCCAAGCAAAACATCCACCTCACCGTCCCCGACGACACCACCCGCTACCTCGCCGACGCCGGCTTCGATCCCGTCTTCGGTGCGAGACCCCTCAAACGCGCCATCCAAAAGCACCTCCTCGATCCGCTGAGCTTGGCGGTCCTCGAAGGCGGCTTCAAAGACGGCGATCACATCACGGCGGTGATGAAGGGTGGGAAACCGGTGTTTGAGAAGAGGTGAGTCTCAAGTTTCACTCGTTGACCGATACAGATTGATTGTCCCACAGCCACCATTCATCGGCAAGCGGCAGGCAATCGGCGATGAAATGCCTGCGGCTGCGGTCGAAGCGGCGCAAGACATCGTTTTCTGGCACATGATGGCCGCCCAGCTTCACTCGCAGCGCCACACGACCGACGGCCTGCGCTCCAGAGCCGATGACGATGTAGGTCTTGCTGCTGAGCGTGGGATCAAGCGGTGAGAGGCCGTGTGCGATTTGACGGCGGACATTCCAGTCCGCCGCCCTTTGGGCTGATCTTTGATCAGTCTGTCTCAAGCCTTCCCAAGGCTTTCGGCGCATCGGCATTGAGAAAGCGCATCAAGCCGAGGCGCGGCAGCAGCTCGCGAGCTAGCGTGGTCTTTCCTGCGCCATTGCAGCCGCCAAGGATGCGTAGGATTGGCTTCATGGGGCCTCGAATGCCCAAGTTCCGGCGCTGTTCCATGCCAAACAGGCACGCCGCATAGGCTGACGGCCTGCCTCACGAGTCTGCTGAAATGAGTTTCCGTTTGAGCCGCCCGTGCTTTCGGGCTAGTCAGCGGGCCACCTTTTTACCATGAGCAGCCCCTCCGCACACACTTACAAAGAAGCCGGCGTCGATATTCACGAAGCAGCGTCGCTGGTCGATGACATCGGGGTTTTAGTGAAGCGCACGCAGCAGAAGCGGAAGCTGGCGAATCCCTTTGGCCTCTTTGCCGCTGCCTACGACCTGAGTGGCTACAAGCACCCCATGATCCTCACCGGCTGCGACGGCGTGGGCACGAAGATCGAGCTGCTGCTCAAGCACGACCAGCTCGAAGCCGCTGGCAAAGACCTGGTGGCGATGAACGTGAACGACGTGCTTACCACAGGGGCTGATCCGATCATGTTCCTCGACTACGTCGGCATCCCGAAGATCGACAAGCGGCAGATCACCCGCATCATCGCTGGCATGACGGAGTATCTGGAAGCCTGCAACTGCATCCTCGCGGGCGGTGAGACGGCCGAAATGCCCGGCATGGTGCCCGAGGGGATGGTGGAGCTCAGTGGCTTCGCCATCGGTGCGTGTGAAAAGGAAGACATGCTCGATCCCGGCACTGTCGCTGCCGGAGACGTGCTCATCGGCTGGCCCAGCGCTGGATTTCACGCGAACGGCTTCAGCCTCGTGCGCCGCATCATCGAGAAGGAAAATCTTCAGTTCAGCGAAGACGAAATGCGTACGCTGCTGCTGCCGACGCTGCTCTACCATGAGCAGACGAAGGCCCTCAAAGCCGCTGGCATCAAGCCCAAGGCCATGGCGCACATCACCGGTGGCGGTCTGCCGGAAAATCTCGGTCGCATCTTCCTCAAGCGCGGCCTCGGCGCGAATCTGCGCATTCCATTCTGGCAAAACGACGTGGTGCAGAAAGTCCTGCGTCACGCAGACCCGAAAGATGCCATCGACACCTTCAACATGGGCCTCGGCTGGGTCGCCATCGTCGCCCCTGGCGACGTGGACAAGGCGCTGGCCTGCGGCGAGAACGCCAAGGTCATCGGCACGATGGACACGAGCGCCCAGGTGAGCGTGGAAGTCATCTGAATCGAAGAGGGATCAGCCTGATCCCTCGTTTCCACTGCCGAGGGGATCAGGATGATCCCCTTCCCTGCTCACGGCCGTCGACGTTGGTCAAAGCCGAGGCCTAACACCTGCAGCAAGGCGCTGCCGGGTTCAGGCACGGGTTGGAGCAGGTTGCTGAAGGTGTTGCTGGCGACGCTAGCACCGAGCACCGCACCATCTAGGTTGTCGCTCATCCAGTGGATTCCGCCGTAAATGCGGCTCATGCCAGCCTCCTCCGCGGCCTCACTGAAACTGCTGTAGCTGCGGATGTAGCCGAGCGGGAGGAGCGGAGATTCGGAGTCCGTGGTGAAGGCAATGTCATCTGTTCCGAAGAACTCGGCGAGGATGGTGGCAGCGGCCATGCTGAAGGCACTGTGGCCGCTGGTGTAGGCCCCAAAGGACGGCGTTGCAATCAGCGGCGTCCAGGCGGCCTCTTCAAGGGTGTTGGGGTTGCCGTCGGTAGCAGCAGTCTTGATGGCCAGCATCGGCCGCCAGGAGTCGAAATAAACCTTGGCCTCCCAGGAGGCGATGCCGGTGTCCGCGTGGGCGATGTTCAGCAGGGCGAAAAGACGCGCGTTCTCCTCCACATTGAGCCCGGTGGCGGCGGATACGCTCTGGGCGATGCGATTCCAGTGACCGGGGGGCGAGGCGGTGCCGGGACCATCCACCCAAAAGTAGGCGATGGCTGTCTGATCCGCCGTGCGCACTGTGCTGGTGGTGCCGCCGATGGACTTGACCAGATTGAACTCGCTTTCGTACGCACCGCTTTGCACCCAGGCCGCGTAATTGTCGGGCGAGTAACCGTTCGGCCCAGTGGGCCGGAATTGGCTGGCGGAAGTCATCGCAAAGGGGGTCATCTCGCTCCACTGCGGCTTCAGAAACGAACCGCTGCCACTGCCCCAGGCTCCGGGATTGGTGCCCGACTGCCACCGCCCCACGGTGCCAAAGGGCTGGGGCGTGTAGCTAGAAACCGCGTCTTTGCCATCATTGAGGCGGGCGTTGATCATCGCCTGGGAAGCCGCTAGGCCCACCTCGATCCCACGTGTCCTGCTCTCATTGGCCTGGATGGCGGTCATCTGACTGTTGTAGAGATTGTCAAAACCCGCCTGGTAGGAGTTCCCCGAGCCATAAAGATCCGCGTAAATCGAGGTCAGCGTGTTGTAAGCCGCCGTAGCTGCCGCGGCAGTCACGTCTGTGAAGCTGCCTGAAGTTGTGGGATCAAAATAGCCCAGGTAAGATGAATAATTGCGGTTGATGGAGTTCACCGCGTCAAACATCGCCCCGCCGAGCATGCCCATGGTCCGTGAATTGCTCGGCGGATTCGCGCTGCTACCCTCAGCGGCAAAGGTCTGGCGCAGCAGGGCGTTCCAATCCGTGATCACGTCCGCTCCCGCCGTGCCGAGGCCGACAAAGAGGAGTAAAAACGGAACTCGAAGAGTTTTCACGGCCTGAAGAAGAGATCTAAACTTATTAAAAAATGCTTATTTTATGGAAATAACAGCCCAAATCAATGCCTGGTTCATAATTTTCATAAATTGAAAGGTCTGGTCGGTTCAAACAGTGAATAGAAGTCATGCGCCGCCACCTCCCTGCCCTGAGCCTCGTTTTTTTGCTCTCCAGCCTTCTGTCAGCACCTGCCCAGCAGCCTGCCGCCCCGGCCAAGGCCAAACGCGCTCCCAATCCTACCATGGACCCAATTCAGGATGTCGCTGGTCTGCCGCGAGTGCTCCTGATCGGCGATTCCATTTCCATTGGCTATACCCTGCCGACGCGGAAGCTGCTGGAGGGCAAGGCCAACGTCCACCGCATCCCCGCCAACGGCGGACCGACGAAGAACGGCATCGCGAACCTCAAGAAGTGGCTCGGAGACGGAAAATGGGACGTGATCCACTTCAATTGGGGCATCCACGACCTCAAGTTCATGCCTGATGGCAAACGTCAGGTCGAAGCTGCCGACTACGAGGCCAATCTGCGCAGCCTCGTCGCCACGCTGAAGACCACGGGCGCGAAACTCATCTGGGCCAGCACCACCCCCATCCCCGAGGGTGAGCTCAATCCACAACGCAAGTTCGGCCAGGTTCCCGAATACAACGGCATCGCCGCCAAGGTGATGACTGCAAACGGCGTGACCCTCAATGATCTCAATGGCTGGATGACGCCCCGCTTCGAAGAACTTCACAAGCCGAAGGATCTGCATTACACCGAAGCCGGGAGCGAGCATCTGGCGCGGAAAGTGGCCGAGGCGATCACCCAGGTGCTGACAAAGTAGCCGGGCTTTTGTGCTCGCCATCTGGCGGTGATTGCGGACATCATGGCCCGCCATGAACGCCCCGTACTTTCTCCGCCTGCTTGCCTTGATGCTCTTTTTCACCGGCAGCGCGTCTCTTCAAGCCTCCACCGGCAGCGCAGAGGAAGCTGCCCCCGTAAACGTGAGACCTTCCATGCTGCTGCCAGGCGTCAGCTTGTCCGAGGGGATTTCCGAGATCACCGGAGTCGCCATCAGCCCACTGCTAGGCGTCAGCGCCATGGGAGCTTGGACTTACTATCAAACGGAATCGCAACTGAGGCATCGGCTGCCGTGGTACTGCAACCCGTGGGTCTGGGGCACGGGGATGGCCTTGATCGCCGTCTGTTTGCTGAAGGACTTTCTCGGTGCTGCCGCCCCGCCGCTGGTCAAGAAGCCGCTCGATTTTGCCGAATTGTTTGAGGACAAGCTCAGCGCCCTCGTGGCCAGCGTCGGCTTCGTGCCGCTCGTCGCGCTGGCCATCGCCCAGACTCAGGAAAAAGCGCCGCAGACTGCCGTGGACCTGACCGGCTCTGGCCTTGCTGTCATGCCGCTGGCGGGATTCATCGACTTCGGCGTGCATACGCCCTGGGTTTCCATTCCGGTCGCCATGGTTGCCTTTGTGGTGGTCTGGCTCAGCTCGCACACGCTCAATGTGCTCATCGCGCTTTCCCCCTTCGGCATCGTCGATGCCGGGCTGAAGCTCGCCAAGCTCGGCCTCATCGGATTAGTCGCAGGCAGCACGATCGTGCATCCCTATGCCGGAGCGGTTGTCTCGCTGGTGCTGATTCTCATCGGTCTGCTGCTGGCCGGCTGGTCGTTCCGGCTCAGCCTGTTCGGCATGCTGATGGGCGGCGATTTTCTGCTGAACAAACGGGCCACGACCGCCGATCTGGAAAGCGGCGTGCGGGGCTTTCTCGCCCGCCGTATGGAAGGCGTGCCGGTGCGCACCCTGGTCAAATGGCAGTGCGATCCTGAAGGCCGCCCGGCGCTCAGCTACCGCCCCTGGCTGGTGCTGCCGGAGCGCCGCATTGTGACCCCACCGTCGGAGATGGTACTGCGCAAAGGCCTGCTGAATCCCTCACTGGCACATCGTGCTGAGAGAGACGCACCAGTCCGCAGCAGCCTCATTCTGCTGCCACGCTATCGCAGGCTGGAGGAGGTCATCGCTCAGCGCTTTGGCTGCCAGGAAATCGTGGATGGCACCCTGCTGCGCGGCCTCAAAGCAGTGCGGCTGTGGCTCGTGGAGATGCTTTCCGCCGGGAAAAACTTGGTGGAGTCACGGCGAAGTGAGAACGCGTGATGTTGCGCGGGCGTGAATCCCGCCTATCTACGCGCCCCGCTTATGCACAGCTTCCGCTACCATCAGGGCGAGTTATTCGCCGAAAACGTCCCGCTTCAGTCCCTCGCCGAAAAATACGGCACACCGCTCTATGTTTACTCCAAGGGCACGATCTCGGGCCACTTCACCCGCCTTGATGCGGCGCTGAGCGGACTGGATCACCTCATCTGCTACGCGGTGAAGGCAAACTCGAACCTCGCCGTGCTAAGCACCATCGCCAAGCTCGGCGGCGGTTTCGACATCGTCTCCGCCGGTGAATTGTACCGTGTCATCAAAGCCGGGGGGGATCCCGCCAAATGCACCTTCGCCGGTGTGCGCAAGACCCGCTATGAAATCGTATACGCCCTCAAGCAGGGCATTTACTGCTTCAACGACGAGTCCGAGGCCGAGCTGCATTACATCAACAAAGTCGCCGGAGAACTCGGCCTCACAGCTCCCGTGGCCGTGCGTGTGAACCCTAATGTCGATGCGAAGACGCACGCCAAGATCACCACTGGCAAGAGCGAGAACAAGTTCGGCATCGACTTCGACCAGATTCTCGATGTGTATGCCCGCGTGGCAGCTGACTGCCCGAATCTCTTCATCAAGGGCCTGCAAATGCACATCGGCTCCCAGCTCACCAATGTGGACCCGTTCCTCGAAGCCGTGCAGAAGGTCATCCCGCTGGTGACGCAGGTGAAAAAGAGCTACGGCATCGAGTTCTTCAGCATCGGCGGCGGCATTGGCATCAATTACCGCCAGAGCCTCGACTCCGGTGACTCGGCGTGGTGGCAGGAGAATGCGGAAACGCATCCGCTCACCGTACAAGCCTACGCCGACGCCGTGGTGCCACATCTCGCGCCGCTCGGGCTGCGGATTTTGTGCGAACCCGGCCGTTTCATGGTTGGCAACGCCGGTGTGCTGCTCACCAAGGTGCTCTACGAAAAGCGCGGCTCTGCCAAGATCTTCAAAATCGTCGATGCCGGTATGAACGACCTCATCCGCCCGACGCTTTACGAAGGCTGGCATCAGATCGTGCCGCTCAAGCAGCCCGCGAACGACAAGGTCGAAAAAGTCGATGTCGTCGGCCCCATCTGCGAATCCGGCGACTTCCTGGCGCAAAACCGCGAACTCCCGCTGGTCAACGAAGGCGACTACCTCGCCGTGCTCAGCGCCGGTGCCTATGGCTTCACCATGGCCTCGAATTACAACACCCGTCCGATGCCCGCTGAAATCCTCGTCGAGGACGAAAAAGCCACCGTGGTACGCGAGCGCCAGACGCTCGATGACGTGCTCAAAGGCGAGCACATTGCATGAACTGCCATTTTTTAACCACTAATCATCACTCATCTTCACTAATGCCCGGATCAGAATATTAGAGTTCATTAGTGTCCCATCAGTGGTTCCAAAATCCGATTTCCCGCATGCACATCGCCGACATCCTCCAAGCCCAGCGCCCCACACTCTCCTTCGAGTTCTTCCCGCCGAAGACCGCTGAAGCCTTTGAGGCGTTGTATCAGACCATCGGCGAGCTGGAGGCCTTCAAGCCCTCGTTTGTCAGCGTCACTTACGGCGCGGGAGGCTCCACGCGTGAACTCACGCATGACCTGGTCGTTCGCATCAAGACCACCACCTCGCTCGATCCCATCCCGCACCTTACCTGCGTCTGCCACAGCGAGTCCGACATCGCCTCCATCCTGGAGCGCTACGCCAAGGCCGGTGTGAGCAACATCCTCGCCCTCGGCGGAGATCCGCCCAAGAACCTTGCTGGCTATGATCGTGCGAAGGATGCCTTCCAGCACGCCGCTGATCTCGTGGCCTTCATCAAGAAGTTCAACGACAGCGGTGCGCATCCAGACAAGCGCGGCTTTGGCATCGGCGTGGCCGGTTTCCCTGAGGGCCATCCCACCACGCCGAACCGCGTTTTGGAAATGGACCACCTCAAGGCCAAGGTCGATGCAGGCGCGGACTACATCTGCACGCAGTTGTTCTTCGACAACCACGACTTCTTCGACTTCCGCGAGCGTTGCCAGCTTGCTGGCATCAAGATCCCCATCATCGCTGGCATCATGCCCATTACCAGCGCCTCTGGCATGCGCCGCATGGCCGAATTGGCCGCAGGTGCGCGTTACCCAGCCAAGCTGCTCCGCGCCATCCAGCGCTGCGGCAATGATGAGGACGCCGTGCAGAAGGTTGGCATCCACTACGCCACCGAGCAGTGCCATGACCTGCTCGACCACGGCGTGGACGGCATCCATTTCTACACGCTGAACAAATCCCACGCCACGCGCGAGATCTACGCCAGCCTCGGCATCCGTGACTCCGCCGCCGTCCGCCCGCAGTCATGAGCGAGGAACTGCCGCTCATCGCCGCCATTGAGGCCGGCGGCACGAAATTCGTCTGCGCCGTCGGCACCGGGCCGCATGACGTGCGGGACGTCGTCCGCATCCCCACCACCACGCCCGAAGAGACCCTGGCCGCCGTCACGCGCTACCTTTCCACGGCCAAATCCAAGCACGGCCCCTTTGCCGCCATTGGCATCGGTTCCTTCGGCCCCATCGACCTCGACCAAGAGAGCGAGACCTACGGCTACATCACCTCCACTCCGAAGCCTGGCTGGCAGTTCACCAACATCGTGCCCAAGCTGCAGGATCGTTACCACGTCCCCATCGCCTGGGACACGGATGTCAACGCTGCCGTGCTGGCTGAATTCCTCTGGGGCGCGGGTCAAAACACCGATCCGCTCATCTACATCACCGTCGGCACCGGCGTGGGTGGCGGAGTGCTCATCAACGGACAGCTCCTGCACGGCCTGCTCCATCCCGAGATCGGCCACCTCCTGGTGCCACCGCCACAAAACTCCGCCGCCATTCAGCAGGCCTGCCATTGCCCATTTCACAAAAGCTGTGTCGAAGGCTACGTCAGCGGCACCGCCCTCGCCTCCCGCTGGGGTGTCAAAGCAGACGCCCTCCCCGCCGGGCATCCCGCCTGGGAAGAAGTGGCTGATGTCATGGCCCACGCCTTGATGAATCTCACCCTCACGCTCTGCCCGAAGCGCATCATCCTCGGCGGCGGCGTCATGAGCCAGGAGCACATTCTGCCCCTCATCCGCGGTCAGCTTCACAAGCTCAACAACCATTACCTCCGCGTCCCCGAACTCGGCCGCAACCTCGACGATTTCATCGTCGCACCCGGTTTGGGAGCACGCTCCGGTCTCCTCGGTGCCTTGGCGCTCGGGAAGTATGAGCTGGACCGGCATTTGAAGTAGCGCAGCGGAGTTGAAGCTCAGAACCGTGCTCAATCATGAGCAACCGCCTAGCCGCCATTCGACTTGTGATCGCGCTCATCGCCGTGGGCATGGCCGCGTTTCGGAATAACCATCTCTACCCGCCCCCCGCCACCCGAATCGCCGAAGACGACCTTGAAGGAAGTCGCGGGTGAAGCGGCCAAAAAACTTGGGGAGGAGAAAATCCTGCACAGACATGACCCCACTGACTCGGGTCAGCGCTCAGACTGCGCCGAATCACCGGGAACTGCTCGATGGTGCTTTGGATCAGCGAAAGCCAAGCACAGCTTATCAGTCGATTGAAAAACCGAGAGTCGGGTTATACCCCATGGCCAGCAGCAATTTTCGGCTTCACCCTAGCGGTGACCTCAGGTGGTTTCCCGCGCACCCCATGAACCAGAAAAAAGCCATCCTCTCTTGGGTATGACCTCATGAAGCTAAATGACTTAGCCATCATGAAGTTACCCATGTTCCTGTCTCTGCTGATTGGGATTCCGTCGGCATCGAGCCATGAACCGGCGAGTACAAGCCTCACCACGCTGAACGCACGCGTAGGGACGTTGGAGTTCGCCTCCATTCATGAGAGCGGGCATGTGGTCTGCGCCAAAAGTGTGGGGCTGATCGTGACGCGCGCACTGGTCTTCCAGCGCTCCAAGCCCGGAGTCGGAGTCTATTGGAAGGGGACCACCGCTTTACGGGGTAGCAACAGAGGCGGAGGTATGGCGGTTACCAAACTGGGCGGCAATTTTGCGGAGCTCTTTCTGGCGGATCAAACCAACGTGATCGTGGTCCCCACTTTTCTGGATGTCGTGGGCAACAGGGGGGTGATCAGTCAGTCCGATGTCGTCACCCAGGCGGATTTGGGTGCCGGCAGCCTCCTGACCGCACAGCACAAAACGTACCGTGCACTGGCAGGCAATCTGGCTTTGCTGGGCAGAGTTTATCAGCAGCTTCGTACCAGACACGCGTATCCATGAGAGGTGCTTGATCACACTCTTGGCCGTCATCCAATTGACCCCTGACGGCTGCACCTAGTCCCCCACCCCGCCAAGAAACGCGGAGGATTAGGATGGCAGCATGCGTCGGTTCAATCCGCATCCCCGAGAGGAGCGCCCGCCGCAGTCATGAATCGTCCTCTGACCTGCGACTGAGATGCGGGTTATACCCCATAGTCCGCGCCAAGTTTCAGCGTCATGCTGCGCTGTAGTGCCCTCAGGCGTCCCATAACCATGCAAAAACCTCCGTTACCAGGCAGGATCTCATGAACCTAAAACACTTAACCACCCTTTATCCCCGCCTTATCCACGCCGCCGCTCAATGCAGCGCTGGTTGGGTGCTGCTCACCACCCTGATGACGCACAATGCTCTGGGCCAGGCAGCTCCCGAGCCGGTGTTGGTAGCCTCCAAAGCAGAAACATCGGTCACCATGGAATTCCAAGAGCCCACAGTCGTCCTCCTGCTTGGACCGGCGAAAATCACCGCTCCAGTGCTCGCGGAATCTCCCTTGGCCCGGCTCGATTTGATCCGCCAAATCAAAAACAACGACTACCGCCAGGAACTGCTGACCGTCTTGGGCATTGAAATGGGCAAAACCGATCCTCAGCGCGCCATGCAAATGGTGCTGACGGAGTTCCAGACCCAGCACGACCGGCAGTCCTTTTGTCTCCCCATGATGCGTCAATGGGCTCAAAAGCAACCTCTCCAAGCGCTCGAAGCCTGCCTGTTGATCCCCGAGGGAGAACGCCGGGCGATGGCCTACTCCGCCACTCTCGCCGGCTGGGCCGCCGTAACGCCGAGTGAGGCGGCTGCCTGGACACTCGAAAATCTTTCTGGCATCTACCGCCGGACAGCCATCACCCGCATCGGCAAGGTGTGGGCTTGTACCGAACCGCGCAAAGCAGCCAACTGGACGCTCACGAACACTGCCGAGATCGATCTGTTGTTCAGCCTCAGCGAGGTTCTGGCCTCCTGGGCAGACACCTCCGCTCAGGATGCGGCAGAATGGGCCATGCAACTACCCGCCGGGAAGCTGCGCGACTTCGCCCGCTCCAAAGCCATGTTCACCTGGGCCGACTACTTCCCCAAAATCGCCGCCGAATGGCTCGTCTCCCACCCCGAGGATCTCTGGCTACTGCCGCGAGTAGCTGCCCGCTGGGGCCAGCATGACCCGGCGGCTGCCTCGGCTTGGTTGGAGAAGAACGTCAGCGCAGCCGTCGCGCAGGAGAGTCGTCAGGCCATGGTTCTGGAGTGGGCTGAGTACAACCCCCGCGTAGCCTTCGAATGGGCCGCCACGACTCTGAAAGGAGCCACACGCGAAATCATTTTCCTCGCGATGTTCAGCCTATGGGCCTCCGAGTATCCCCAGGAGGCTCGGCTGGCCGCCCTCGAGCTGACCGATGAAAGCGAACGCCACAACGCGCTCGCCTCCGTCTTCGATGGCTGGTGCGAACTGAATCTGGAAACCTTCACCGCGTGGGTGAAACAGCAGACGCCTGGCATCGAAAAAGACATCGGGCTTGAGCAGTTGGCCGATGTTTTGATCGTCTCCAATCCCGCCAGCGCGCTGAACGAGATCCTGACCATGCAAGACCAGGCCCGTGTGAAGAGCAAACTCACGCAGCACTTCCAAGACTGGAAGCTCACCGAGCCCCAAGCCGCTGAAGCTTGGCTGAAACAGCACCCAAAAGCGGCAAAGCTCATGACGCCCTGATTCGAGGCATGAAAATCAAACATCCTTTCCCAATCAGGATCTCATGAACCTAAATCATTCTGCCACTTTTGATCGTCTCCTGGCCCGTAGTGCCGCCATCAACCGCGCTGGCTGGGTGCTCCTCTCCGCGCTGACGGCCCACCACAGCTTGGGCCAGGCAGCCCCCGCCCCGACGGCGGAAGTCCGCAAAGCTGACACGCCGGTCCCCCTAGAATCTCCTGAACCCAAGTCCGTCCTCCTCCCAGGAGCGGAGAAGACCCACACTCCGGTCTCCGAAGAATCGCCCTCCGCCCGGCTGGCCAGCATCCTCAAAATCCAAAGCATCGACCAACGCCAGGAACGGCTCACCGCCCTCGGCATCGAAATGGGAAAAACAAATCCCGAGCGTGGCATGCAAATGTTCCTGAATGATTTCCCCCCTGCCCTCGACCAGCAGACTTTCGGTGTCCCAGTGCTGCGGCACTGGGCCGAAAAGCAGCCTCTCAAAGCGCTCGAGGCCTGCCAGCAAATCCCCGGCGGTGAACGCCGGGCTCTGGCCTACTCTGCCGTTCTCGCCGGCTGGGCCAGCGTGGCTCCGAATGAAGCGGCCGCCTGGACCCTGGAAAACCTCTCCGGCATCTACCGCCGCACCGCCATCGCCCGCATCGGCAAGGTGTGGGCCAGCACCGCACCGCGCAAAGCGGCAGGCTGGGCGCTCGCCTATTCATCCGAAGTCGATCAGCTCTTCAGCCTCAGCGAAGTCATGGATACTTGGGCAGACGCCTACGGCCAGGATGCGGTCGAGTGGAGCCTGGCGCTGGCTGCCGGGAAGCTGCGCGACTTCATCCTCTCCAAAGCCATGTTCAAATGGGCTGACTACTTCCCCAAAACCGCGGCAGAATGGATCATCACGCACCCCGAAACCTTATGGCTGATGCCGCGTGTAGCCGCCCGCTGGGGCCAGCATGACCCGGCGGCTGCCTCGGCTTGGCTGGACATCAACGTCAGCGCCACAGTCGCGCAAGAGAGCCGCCAGGCCATGGTGTTGGAGTGGGCTGAGTACAGTCCCCGCATCGCTTTTGAATGGGCCGTCACCTACTTGAAGGGCTCCTCCCGTGAAGTGGCCTTTTCCGCAGTCTTCAGCAAGTGGGCCTCGGAGTATCCCCAGGAGGCGCTGCTCTCCGCGCTCGATCTGAACGATGAAACCGAACGCCACATCGCCCTCGCCTCCGTTTTCTCCGCCTGGTGCGGCCAGGATCTGGAAGCCTTCTCCGCCTGGTTGAAGCAGCAGAAACCCGGCATCGAAAAAGACATCGGCATTGAGCAGTTGGCCGATGTTTTGATCTCCTCCAAACCCGCCGACATGCTCAGTGAGATCCTGACCATGCAAAACCAGGCCCGTCTTCAGCGCTCCCTCACCCTGCACTATCAAGACTGGAAGCTCATCCAGCCCCAGGCCGCTGAAGCTTGGCTCAAACTGCACCCAAATGCAGTCAGGCTCATGACGCCCTGATTCGAGGCACCGCTGGCAGCGCTCAAGCCCACGCCTTCGTACAAAACGCCAGCGTCTTCGAAGATTCAGCCACTTCACCGATCTCCTTCCACACAAACGTGGCCTGCAAGTTGGGATGCTTCGTGTAGCCTTGGTTGCATCATGCTTTCCTCACCAACATCCCCTTCGCCGCCCCCTGACATTCCACCTCAGCACGATGCCTGCGGACACCCGTTTGAATAAGGCAAGAGCCATGACTTCGACCGTGAAACTCGTCCTGAACCATGACACTTACACAGCGGTGCTGCGTGAGATTGTGCCTTCAGCTAAGCGGCTGCTCTGGCTCGTGACGGCAGACCTCAAGGATCTGCATGTCGAAGGCGGGCGGAAAAAATTCGTGCCATTCCTGGAGGTGCTCGCCGGCCTGATCCGTGAGGGGGTCGAGGTCAGACTCGTACATGCCAAAGAACCCGGGCCGCGCTTCCGCCAGGACTTCGACCGCTTCCCGGAGCTCATCGGCAGCGATCTCTTCACCCGCATCCTCTGCCCGCGCATGCACATGAAATGCGTCATCGCCGACGAACGCATCGCCTACATCGGCTCCGCCAACCTCACGGGTGCGGGGCTGGGGGCCAAGAGCGACCATCGCCGCAACTTCGAGGCCGGCATCGTCACTGAAGACCGGACCACCATCCGTTCACTAATGGAGTTCCTCGACGCCTACTTCCTCGGCGACCACTGCCTCAAATGTCAGCGTCGCGACGTTTGCCCTGATCCGATTGTCTAGCCCCAGGCGACGGCGCACCGGCTCAAGGATGGCTGCCCGCTGATCCCGGAGAGATCGGAGAAGCTAGCCACGAGTCGAACGCCCCCTGGATTGAGTGAGTTCCATCCCTCGGAAGAGCGCAAGCCGAAGGTAGGCGAGCAGCCGTCATTGAGCCAGCAGTCACCGCCCCAACCCCGCATCCCGTGCCCTCTCCCCGCCCGGCCAAAGCCCCCTCCCGCCATCCCCGCGGCACCCTTTGGCATGCAAAAGACCCTTCCCGGCGTGTCGGCGGCGCTCTTTGGCACGAAAAAGCCGTCTTTCGGTGGTTGGGGGGCCTTTTACCCGCAGCAGGCATCTCCGTTGATCGTGCATGGTTGATCGTTGATGGCCTGATCAACCACCGTTGGCGCAAGGCTTAGCGCTTCGCCCGCCAGGCAATGCCGCCCTCATACGCAAAACATTCAGTATCAGGCCATCAACCCTCAACCATCCACTGCTAGGTTCAGGGAAATGGGGCCTGCCTGCAACTTGACAGGCAGGGCGGCGAAGTCTGCTGTGGCTCGGAAGCGCCGTGTGCGCCCCGCTCGTGTCTCAGCCTAGACGGCGTGCTCCCTGGTCCAAAATGTCAGCGTCTTCGGGGATTCGATCTCCTCACCGATCTCCTTCCACTCAAACGTGGCCTGAAGCTCGGGGTGCTTCGTGTAGCCCTGGCTGCGCCAGAAGTCGTCGAGCGGGCGGTGGCCGGGGGGGCGCAAGGGATGGTCGTCCGGACGATCCACGGCGCAGAAAGTGCTCAGTTTCAGCCCTAGAGCCTGAACGTGCGCCTCACGTCGAGTGAAGAACGCTTTGCCGATGCCCTGACCGCGATACTGCGGCAGCAGGATGGATTCGCCAAAATAGCAGATCGTTGAGAGATCGTAACCAGCCTTCACAAACGCCGCCTGGAACTCCGGGCCCTCATCCAGCATCGGTAAACAGGTGGTGGCACCGACGACGCGGTCGTCATCGAAGGCCAGCACGACGAGGCTGCCTTTGGAACGCAGATAAACCCGCAGGTAGTCGCGCTCATACTCCAAACTGCCATCATAAAGGTAGGGATACTCGCGAAAGACGCTGATGCGCAAGGCACCGAGCGCGTCGAGGTGCGGCTCAATTTCGGAGCTGTGGAAGTTTTGGAGGCGGAGCATGAGGGGATTTTCAGCGTTGCATGCGGCTTGGCAAGAGAGTGATACAGGCTGCCAGCCTGTTCTGGAGGCGTACCGCACAACACCACAGGCTGGCAGCCTGTATCACGACCATAAATGTGCCATCTCGCGAATGCGCTTCCGCATGTTCACGAGGCCGTTCAGGCGCGTCGGAGAGAGCATTTTGGTAAAACCGCAAGCTTCCCAGATTTTTGGCTCGATGGCGGCGGCTTCGGCGGGATCGGAATCGGTGTAAACCTCGCACAGCAAAGCGGCGAGGCCTTTGACCATGGGGGATTCGGCATCACAGGCAAAGTGCGTGCGGCCTTCGACAATCTCTCCATGCAACCAGACGCGGGAGACGCAGCCGGGAACGAGATTGGCATCGATTTGATGCTCCTCGGCCAGTTTCATCGTACTGGCGCGGGAAACGACAGCGTTCAGACGCTCGTGAAGGTCGTCAATGAAGTTCAGGTCGTCGATGAGAGACTGCTGTTTCTCTACTAGGCTCATTTGATCTTGGCGAGGCGGCTTTGGCTCCAGGTCAGACCAGCCTGCACGGCCTCGTCGCCGGCCATGGCGACGGCGAGCTTTTCCCAGATGGCGACGGCTTTGGCAAAGGCAGCCTTGGCCTCGGTTTTTTTGCCATCGCTCTCACTGGTGTGCCCCAGGGCCCCGTAAAGCTGCGCGAGTTGCCCCTCCCACAGGCGGCGCTCCGGCGTGAGCTTATCCGAAGACGGCTGCGCCTGGATGAGCGCCTCCAGCGCTGCCACGGCCTGCTGGGCGATGGGGATGGCGGCGGCAGTCTTCCCGCTGTCGGCCATTAGCTCGGCATATTCACCCCGCAACTTGGCCAGCAGGAAGGCGTAGCGGGCGTTGGTCGCATCATTGGAGAGGATCTCGTTTACAAACTCGATGGCATCCTGCTTTTTCTTGGCGGCCTCGGACGGATTGCCCGCATCCCGGGCGAGGGAGGCGAGAGCGCCGTAGTTGCGAGCGAGCAGGTATTTGACCTCTCCCCATTCAGGCAGGAGGCGATTCAGCTCAAGCAGGATGGGCAGGGCTTGATTGTGCGCTTCTTTGGCATCCGCACCGCTGAAATGGCGTCCGATGAGCTCCGCCAGCTCGGTGTAAGCCTCGGAAAGCAGCAAGGCCTGCTCCTGGTTGCGCGGACTGCTGCCGAGCACGAGTTCGCCCATGTCTTTCACCGAGTCGATGAGCGTGTTGAGCGCCTCCTCGATCTTGCCCGCCTCGCGCTGGCTGATGCCCTTGGCGTATTTGGCGCGGGCGAGGATGAATTTTTCGTCATTGATAAGTTCCTGCCCGACGAGCTTCGGATCGAGGATGACCGGCACGCGGGCGAGCGCCTGGTCGGAGTCGGCCATTTCACCGTTGCGCAGGGTGCGGAGGCCGTATTCCAGCCAAGCACGGGCGCATTCGTTGCGGGCGAGGCGGTTCTTGGGCTCCGCTGCCAGTCCTTGGTCGAGATTCACCGTGGCTTCCTTGAGCAGCGAGAGCGAGTCCGCATGCCGTCCCTCACGTCCGCGAATCTCGGAAAGCAGCAGGCTGTAGCGGCCCAGCCATTGCTGGTAGAGAGCGAGCTGCGCCGGTTCAGCGGAGCCTTTGGCGATCAATTCAGCGGCCTGCTCACGCGCCTTGGTGAGGTATTCCACGGCCTTGGGCACGTCTCGCAGCTTCAGATGAAGCTGGCCGATGTTTCCATACGAGCGCAGCCTTTCGGCGCCAAGCGCGGGAGTCTCCTCCAGCGCAGACAAGCCACGCATGCAGTAGGCCAGCGCGTCCGTGAGTTGATCACGCGAAAAACCGGCTTCCATCTCATTCCCCGCCGGTGTCTGCAGAAGCTGCGTGAGAAACTGATCGACGGTGTTTTGCGAGTTCTGCAAATTTTGGTCCACCACAGCCTTGGCGTTGCGCGAGACATCCCGCTCGCTGGTCAGCGTGGCAATGTGATCCTTGGACGCGTCGATCTCGACCTTGTAACTGGCGTGGATGCTGGCGATGGTCGTCTCTGCTTTCTGCGCCCGTCGTAGGGTCACAAAGGTATAAATGAAGCACAGCACAAAGACCGTCAGAAGTGAGATAGCGGTGATCTGAAGCGTGAGCACCTTCTTGGCCTGCTTCTGGCGCTCTTGGACGATCTGCTCGCGGGCCTCATCAAGCAAATAGTCGCTTTCCAGCACCTCGAACTCGCGCACGATCTCGCGCATGTCCGCCCAGCGTGCAGCGGGGTTCAGGTCCAGGGCGCGCTCGATGATGTTGCGGCGCCGCTCCTCCCATTTCGACTGTGCGGACTTCGGCCAAACGATCTTTGGCTGAGCTTTGACGGCGGCGAGCAGCGCATGGCTGTTGATCTGCACCGCGAGGCCAGCAGCGGCGGCCTGATTGGCGCGCTCGACCTCGCTGTCCCACATTTCCGCACCACGCGGAAGGTGGCCGTTGAGCAGTCGGAAAGCCAGGACGCCAAAGCTGTAAACATCCCACGAGGGGCCGTAGCCGGTGAAGACGCCGTCCGGATTCTCCGCCTGCTCTGGGCAGAGATGCACAAAGTGATCCGTCAGCTCCAGGTGGTGAATGCCGCCCACCCAGCCCTGTGCGATGTCAGTGAGGCGGATCGAGGATTCCGCATCATCCTCCAACAGCACATTGCTGGGGCGCAGATTGCCATGCGGCAGTCCGTGCTTGTGCAGCCAGGCAAGAGCGTCTGCCACCTCGTAAATATGCCGCCAAGCCTGCTCCGGAGTCAATCCGCCGCAGACAGACTCCAGCGTGGGCGTCTGCCACAGGCGGCGGCCGTGGCTGTCCTTCGTCATCACCCCAACCAGCGGCATGACGCAGTAATACGGCGTCCTGTCAAAACTGAAGTCCTCCACCGGCAGCACACCGCGATGGTGCGGCATCTGCTGCATGGCACGGAAGGCTGCGGCCAGCGCCTTGCGGTTGATCGCCATCGAGCTGAAGACCTTCACCGCGCAGGCCTTGCCGTGGGTGGAGACCGCCCGGTAAACCGCGCCGCACCGCCCGCTGCCGACCAGGTCTTGCAATTCATGTCCGGCAATTTCGGGCAGACTCATGCGTGCTTCAGGGTCTCTAGGAGTGGAGGGTTGGACCCAAACGCCGACCACAACAGGTTGGTGCGAGGGCTAAAGGGCCGGTACGATGAGGGCGGAATGCAAAATCTCAAATCTCAAATGCCACTTTGTAAAAATCGCGTGCCACCAATGCCAGCACGTCCATGCTGACTCCACACAGCATGAAAAACCCGAAACCGACCGCGCATCGTGCCGAGATCGAGGCCATCTACGCCGAACTGGAGCGCCGCCCCCTGCCCCGCCAGTGCGAGATGCGCACAGGCTGCTGCCACTTCCGCATCGCAGGCCATACCCCCCTGCTGACCCGAGGCGAGGCGCTCCATGCCGCCGACGGCGTGCGCCGCAGCGGCCGCAAAGCCCTCAAACCCCATCCTGATGGTGCCTGTCCGCTTTTGGGGCGCGATGGACGCTGCACCATCTACCAGCACCGCCCCTTCGGCTGCCGCACACACTTCTGCGCCGAAGCCGGCGGCATGTACCCGCGCAAACACGTCGCTGATCTGATCCAGCGCCTCGAAGCCCTCGATGAACGCCTCGGCGGCCAGGGCTCACGCCCACTGGAGGCCGCTGTCAGCGCTGCTCTGGCGGAAATGTAGCTTCGATTGGCAATCGAAGCCGAACGTCCCTCGGGATTCGACTTCCAGCCAACTCTACGACTTCAAGGCGCGCCTGATTCCTGCGCCTGCTTCACACTTTCAGGGCTCAATTTCGCCAACGGATAGGGCACTTCGGCACCGTTCGCGGGCATGCGCAGCACCACGTTCTCTCCCTCCAGACGCACAAAGCCAGCGCGGATCGTTTTACCTTCCAGATTCGTCCAGCTCATGATCGGTGGGAGGTCTTTTTTCGGTGTAGCGGCCACCATCGGCTTCGTGCCGTCGCTTTTCTCAAAACTGGCCCCATCGGTGATCCAATCCGTGATTTTTTTGATGTCCCCGTTCGAAAGCTGGTCTTTCGGCGGCATGTGCCGCTCATGGTCGGGGTTGGCGATGACTTCCAAAAAGTGACTTTCCCCCGGTTTGCCTGGGCGGATCTGCGCCACATCGTTGTCGGCGATGTCGAGCTTGAAGGTGTCCAGCTCATCAAACACAAAGCCACCTTTGCGCTTGCCGGCCTTCTCGCTGTGGCATTCGTAGCAGTTCTTTTCCAGGATCGGCTGGATGTCTTTTTTGAAATCCACCGCCAGAGCGGAAGACAGGAACAACAGGGGAAGCGAGAGGCGAAGCAGGATCATGAGGCGCGTTGGGAGACCGCAGAGAACGTGCCACTCCGCTTTTCCTTAGCCAGCAAGTTCTTCCCGTGGCATGGACAGCCCATGCCTACTCAGCGCACCGTCACCGAAGCCGCCCCCCTCCTGCCCTTTCTTTTCGAAAATTGGCCGGACATGAAGCGCACCCGCATCAAGCAATGCCTCAAATTCGGCAGCGTCCGCGTCAATGACCGCGCCATCACCCGTCACGATCACGCGCTCAAGCCCGGTGACAAAGTAACCATCAAAGTTGAGCGCGTGGCACGGAAAGCCGCTTCACCGCTGCCCTCCGGTTTAAACATCGTGCACGAGGACGAGTCCATCATCGTACTCGATAAGGGCGCAGGCTGGCTCACCGTCGCTCTCGACTCCGGCAACGGCCGCACCGCCTACGCCGCACTCACCGACCACGTCCGTGCCACCGACGCCCGCAACCGCGTCTGGATCGTCCACCGTCTCGACCGCGACACCTCCGGCCTCATCGTCTTTGCCAAAACGCAGCCCGTGAAACGCGTGCTTCAACAGAACTGGCATAAGTTTGACAAAACCTACCTCGCCGTCGTCGAAGGCATCGTGAAGCGCGATTCAGGCACCCTGCGCTGCCATGTGAACGAGGAATTCTCCCTGCGCGTCCGCAGCGTCCCACCCGGTGACGACACCCGCGAGGCCATCACCCATTTCAAGGTGCTCAAACGCAGCCACAATACGACGCTCGTCGAATTGAAGCTCGAAACCGGACGCCGCCATCAAATCCGCGTCCACCTCTCCGACATGGGCCACCCCATCGTCGGAGACAAGCCCTACGGAGCCGTGACCGATCCCGCCAAACGCCTCGGCCTGCACTCCAGCGAGCTGCGCTTCATCCATCCCGTGAGTGAAGAAAAAATGGTCTTCACGCTGCCGCTTCCGAGCGTTTTAATGAAACTGATCTAACCCCCCCATGAAAACCACATTCCTGCTCCTCGCCTCCTTGGTCACCTTCACTCAAGCCGCCGATTGGCCGGTGTGGCGCGGGCCGGACAAGACGGGCATTTCGTCGGAACAACTGGCTGGGACAGAGGTGAAGGAGCTTTGGAAGGCTCAAATTGGCCTCGGCTTTGCTTCGTGCACCGTGGCGGATGGGCGGGTTTTCACTTCGGGGCATGCGGATGGCCATGACACGGTGTTTTGCTTCGATGCGGCCACGGGGAAGCCAGTCTGGAAGCACAGCTACAAGGCCGAGTTGGGCGACAAATATTATGAAGGCGGCACCTCGGCCGGTCCGGTGATCGAGGGAAACAAGGCGTGGCATGTGAGCCGCTGGGGCGACCTGATTTGCTACGAGGCGGCGACGGGCAAGGTGGTATGGCAGAAGAATTTCCTCCAAGAAACGAGTGCGGAGATTCCGGAGTGGGGTTTCTCGGGCTCGGTGCTGATTCATGGCGCGAATTTGATCCTGAACATCGGCCAGAACGGCGCGGCGTTTGAAAAGGCGACCGGCAAGCTCGTGTGGAAGTCTGAGGCAGACACGGCGGGCTATTCGACGCCGCATTTGATCACGGTGAATGGCAAAGAGCAGGTCGTGCTGAGCACGCGGCGCGCCTACAAGGGCGTCGATCCGAGCAACGGCACGGTTTTGTGGGAGCACACCTGGAACACGAGCTACGGCGTGAATGCGGCCGATCCCATCCTCAGTGGCACGAAGCTCTTCATCTCCTCTGGTTACAACAAAGGCTGCGCAGTGCTCGATCTGGCCTCCGCAGAGCCTGCCGAGGTCTGGCGCAGTCGCGTGATGAAAAACCAGTTCAACTCCTGCGTGCTCATCGACGGTCATCTTTACGGCAGCGACGGCGACTACGACAAACCCAACACGTTTAAGTGCATCGACTTCGCCACCGGCACCGAAAAGTGGAATGCGGCCGAGGTAGGCTTTTGCTCGCTGATGGCTGCGGACGGCAAACTGATCGTTCTGAGCGCCAAAGGCGAATTGATCATCGCCAAGGCCGATCCGGCGAAGTTTGAGCCGATCTCCCGCACGAGCATTTTGAGTGGTCGCTGCTGGTCGGTGCCGGTTTTGGCGAATGGGCGGATTTACGCACGAAATGCGGCAGGCGACATGGTCTGCGTGAGTGTGAAGTGAGGCATGATCGACGCTGATTGCGCCCTTGCGCATGGCCCGAAACTTGCGATGGATAGCGCCCCTTTACCCCGAAAACACCATGCCCAAGCAGACCATTCGTGACCTCGACCTTGCCGGAAAACGCGTCTTCGTACGCGTAGATTTCAACGTCCCCCTCGATGAAAAAGACGGCCAAATGGTCATCACGGACGCCACTCGCATCCAGGAAACGCTGCCGACGATCAAGTTTCTGATCGAAAAGGGTGCCCGCATCATTTTGGCCAGCCACCTGGGCCGCCCGAAAGGCCAGCGTGATCCGAAACAAAGCCTCGCTCCCGTCGCGCCGGCCCTCAGCGAACTCATCGGCAAGCCGGTGGCGTTTGCGAGTGATTGCGTCGGCGATGAAGCGCAGGCCAAGGCGCTCGCACTCGGCAATGGCGACGTGCTTTTGCTCGAAAACACCCGTTTCCACGCTGGTGAAGAGAAAAACGACGCCACGCTCGCAAAAGGCATGGCCGACCTCGCGGAGGTCTTTGTGAATGACGCGTTTGGTTCTGCGCATCGCGCGCACAGCTCCACGGCGGGCATCGCGGATTACCTCCCGGCCGTTTCCGGTCTGCTGATGGAAAAAGAGCTCACTTGGCTGAATGACGAGCTCGAAAACCCGGATCGCCCGTTCGTCGTCATCCTCGGCGGTGCGAAGGTCAGCGACAAAATCGGCGTCATCAATCGCCTGCTCGAAAAAGCCAACACGATCATCATCGGCGGCGGCATGGCCTACACCTTCCGGAAGCTCGTGCAGGGCATCTCCATCGGCAAAAGCCTCTACAAACCCGAGTGGGAGCCCATCGCCCAGGCCGCGCTCGACAAAGCCAAGGAGCGCGGCGTGAAGATCCTCATCCCCGTCGATGCGATGATCACCGACGCCTTCGATTTCGATGCGAAGAAGTTCGGCAACATCAAATTCACCGGCGTGAACGAAAGCATCCCAGACGGCTGGGAAGGTGTCGATATCGGCCCTGAGTCTGTGAAACTCTTCAGTGAAGAAATTTCCAAGGCGAAGACCGTCATCTGGAACGGCCCGATGGGCGTGTTCGAGATCAAGGATGCCTCCAAAGGCACCTTCGACATCGCCGAGGCCATGGCGGCCAATGCCGGCGCCAAAAACATCATCGGCGGCGGCGACAGCGTGAAAGCCGTCAAAAAAGCCAATCTCGGCGACAAGATGACCTTCATCTCCACCGGCGGCGGCGCCTCCCTCGAACTCCTCGAAGGCAAAATCCTCCCAGGCGTCGCTTGTCTGAAGGACAAGTGATTCGCCATTCCAACATTCGACCTTTCAAAAACCATGCCCATCGCTCACTTCCGCAAGCCCATCATCGCCGCCAATTGGAAAATGCACATGACTCCTCAGGAGTCCGATGATTTCATCCGTTCCTTTGCCCGCCTCGTGCCGGACAAGTGCCCCATCCAGATCGTCGTTTCGCCGCCGTTCGTGAGCCTAGAACGCTCGATGACCGCGCTGCAAAACGCCCGCGAGCAGAGCGTCGAGCTCGCCGCGCAAAACATGAGCGCAGCGCCTGCCGGTGCCTTCACCGGTGAGATCAGCGCCCGCATGGTCAAAGAATGCGGCTGCAAGCACGTCATCCTCGGTCACAGCGAGCGCCGCAGCCTTTACGGCGAGACGAACGCCATCGTGAATGCCAAGGTGCTCGCCGCCTTGGAAGCCCGCCTCCACCCGATCCTTTGCATCGGCGAAACGCTCGAAGAACGCGACAGCGGCCAGATCGAGCAAGTCCTCGAAAGCCAGCTCCGCGAATCCTTGGCCGAAGTCGGCCCACGCCGTATCACGGACATCGTGATCGCCTATGAGCCGGTCTGGGCCATCGGCACCGGCCGCACCGCCAGCGCCCAGCAGGCACAGGACGCTCATGCTTTCATCCGCAAAGTTCTCGGCGACATGTTTGGAGCCGATGTGGCCGTGAAAATCCGCATCCAGTACGGTGGCAGCGTGAAACCCGGCAATATGGCCGAACTCATCAGCCAGCCTGACGTGGACGGTGCACTCGTCGGCGGAGCTAGCATGGAACCAGGCAGTTTCTGGGAGATCTGCCGTGCAGCGATCGACTGGACGAACGCCAACGCGTAGCGCTAAACGCCACATCTCGGCTCAACTAAACTCCAGCCTTGCCAGGCGGGAGTTTTTTTGTGCATGATCGAAAAATGTTCAAGAAACTACTGCCGGCGATCTTCTCGCTGGTCCTCCCAGCTCTACTACCAGCTCAGAATAGCGCAGCTTGGAAGGCTGGAGCAGCCCAAATTGACATCACTCCGGATCATCCGGTCCGTCTCAATGGCTACGGCAGCCGCACTGAGGAATGCAACAAGGTGGCGACACGCATCCACGCCAACGCGCTAGCGCTTCGGTGGCAGGACGACGCCCCGGCGGTGATCATCACTGTGGACAACTGCGGAGTTCCGGCAGCCGTGCGCACGGAGGTGCTCAAACGCCTTGCCGCCGCAGGCAAGACCGTGCAGGACGAGCGTTTCGCGCTGCATTCCACCCACACGCACTGCGCCCCCATGCTCAAGGGGGTGCTGCCATTCATGTTTGGTGCGGACTTGCCTGCGGATCAGCAGGAGCGTGTGGATCGCTACACCGAAACGTTGACCGATAAGATAGTGAAAACCGTCAGCGATGCCTTGGGCCAGATGCAGCCTGCACAGCTCGACTGGGGCGGCGGAAAAGTCTATTTCGCCCACAACCGCCGCCTGAAGACCGAGACCGGCTTTCAAAATGCGCAAAACTTCAGCGGCCCCAGCGATCGAGCCCTGCCCGTGCTGCGGGTGCGCTCCGCCGATGGCAAAAAGCTCATCGCCACCCATGTGAGCTACGCCTGCCACTGCACCACGCTCGGCATCGACGAGATTCATGGCGACTGGGCGGGCATGGCGCATGCCGAAATGGAGATGCGTTTCCCAGACAGCGTTTGCCTCGTCGCCATCGGCTGCGGTGCGGACCAGAATCCCTACCCCAGACGCGAACTGCGCTTCGCCATGGATCATGGGGTTCAGCTAGCGAAGGAAATCGTGCGCGTCATCAACAAGCCCATGCGCCCGCTGAACGGCCCCCTTAACTGCGCTACCCGCGAGGTCATGCTCCCCTACGATAAGCTTCCGACCCAAGAGCAATGGCAGGCCAAGGCGGCTGACAAAAACAAACACACCGCCCACCATGCGAAGAAGCATCTCGAAATGCTCGAGCGCGGTGAAAAAATCCCGCCCGCCCTGCCCTACCTGGTGCAGGTGTGGCATTACAGCGATGATCTGCTCACCATCAATCTGCCCGGCGAGGTCGTGGTGGATTACAGCCTACGCTTCAAACGCGAGTTCGACCCCGCCCGCACTTGGGTGAACGGTTACACCAATGACGTGCCCTGCTACATCCCCTCCCAGCGTGTGTGGGAAGAGGGCGGGTATGAAGCAGCTGGCGCGATGATTTATTATGGCCGCCCCACGCGCTTCGCCTCCGGCATTGAAGACATCATCGCCAGCACCGTGACAAACCTCGTGCCGCCCAACTTTGTCACCGAGCGCTTTCAGCTCATGTCACCGGATCCGCAGAGCGGCGGCGTCAAACGCTGAGCCGCAGCACGCGCAGCAATTCCCGACCTTCCCGGCCCGGATAGGCGGCTTCCGGCGTGTAGCTCTCGACCACCTCAAACTGCTCCGCAAAAAGCGCGGTCAACTCCTCAGGCGAGATGCCAAACGGCGGACCGCTCTCACCTGGGTCCATCTCGGGATTCACGAACCAGGTGCCGATCAGCAGCGCGCCCGGCTTCAGCAGTTTTGCCACCGCGTCCCGATACCTCTGCCGCCACTCCGGCGGCAAGGCGCAGAGGCAGGTGTGCTCAACGATGGCGTCAAACTCGCCCCGGTGCTCAAAAAGATCCGCCAGCATCAATCGCTCCGCCAACTGAGGGTAGCGTTCCTTCGCACGCGCGACCGCCGTCGGCGCGATGTCGAGACCATACGCATCGATGCCAAGCGCAACGAGGTGCGCCACATCATGCCCCACGCCGCATCCCGGCACCAGCACACGCCCTTCGAGCTTGTTGCGCGCCAACCACTCCACCAGCGGTGGCGAGGGCTGGCCCTTGTCCCATGGCGTGAAGTTTTCCTGATAAGCCTGGTCCCAGTTGGTGATGTTCATGTCAAAAGTCGTTCATGGATGAGTCGCTCGCCACGTGGCGTGAACGCCAACACATCGCCTTCGAGGCCATGCGTGACCAGTTGACGCGCATCATGCTCATAGCGGGCGATTTGATAGCCCTGTGAGTGCAAAAAATCAAAAATCTCCGCTGCCGTGACGCCATAGCGTTCATGCGAGTGATTCATCTCGAAGAGGATCACGGGCAGCCTTCCGGCCTGCATCGCAACTTCCGCGCCTTGAAACACGGACAGCTCAAAACCCTCCACATCCACCTTCAGCAGCGAAACTTCACCCTCCGGTAAGATCGAATCCAAGGTACGCACCGGCACCTTCGGGCCCGTTCCATCCCGTTCGAGATGCGCGAGCGCATCCGCGTCGCAGAAGGCCATTTCGCCCGCTTTTTCACCCAACGCACACGCTTCGACACGCACGCTCGTGATGCCGTTGATCCGCAAGTTTTCCTCCAACCGCTGCCCGTTCCGCAAACTCGGCTCCACGGCCACCACGCGGGCCTTTTTCGCCGCTGGCAACGTGTACAGGCCGATGTTCGCCCCCACATCGACGAACGTGTCGCCCTCACGCAAAAAACCCGTGATGAATTGCGCTGTGTCCCAGTCATGAAACTCGCCGCGCTGCACCACATGCAGCGCGATGATGCTGTCCGGATAACAGCGCAGCTTCAGATCAGCAAACACCCGCAGCGTCCAGGGCCTACGCAGCGTCTTCTTGTTCACCAGCCACAGCACACTGCGCAGCAGCACCTTCAGCCGCCGCCCACGATTTCCTGGCGCACGCCAGATGCGCTTCACAAGCTCCCAATAACTGATCACGGCGTTTTTTGCTTCTCGTGTTTGATCGTTCCTTCCAGCGTTATCTGGCCTGCGTCGCCAGTGAAGAGCACTTTGCTTTCGATCACCTCTTTCTGCTCGCCTTGGAAGCTATCGAGCACGGTAATGCTGCTCTGCCCGTTGCCGGTGACGGCCTTCAGCTCTAGCGTCAGGTTCACTTCCGAGACATTGCCTTCAAAACGGATCGTTTGGGCGGCGTCAGGACCACTGAGGATCGCCTCAAACATGTCCGTGCCGGTGTTGTGAGTCATCGTCCACTTAAACGGCTGCGTGTCACCGTTCATCGTGCGTGTGCCCTCGATGAGGAATGTGTTCTCGCCATCTGCCTTGCCCGTCCACTCCTCCGTGAGGGTGACGCGTTTGTCATTTTCGCCTTTCAACTCACCAGCCGCCTTCCATGTGCCGACGAAGTGCTTGAAAAAGGCATGCGTGGACAAATCAGCCCAGGCGGGCGTGGCGAGGAGAAAAATGAGCAGGAGTGTCTTCATGCAATGATGTCGTGGATGACCTTGCCGTAGCTGATCGGCACGTCGCGCCCGATCACGTCTTTGATCATGGTTTCGGAGTGAATGCCGAGCAAGTGATACATCGTGGCGGCCAAGAGTAGCACTGCGGCCAGTGGAAGCCTTATTGAGTGTTGTTTGTGCGGCGGTAGGCAGCGGGGCAGCGGCCGACGTGGAGGCCGCGAAGCATAAAAAACGCGCCCTAGAACCGCTGGTCGTGATCTGACAAATCGTGAGGTGTGATTTGACGTTTCATCTATGGCAGCAGAATGAGGGCTGTCGGATGGCGGAATTCCACTGCCCCCATTCCACTGCCATTCGAATTCATCCAACCTGCTGCCTCTAAGCATCATCAACCACCATGCAAAACCTCACCGTTCCCACCGGATTCAAAGAATGGTCGTTTGTCTGCGATGCGCTGACGAATGGCAAGCTGAGCCTCATCTTGCGCAAAGGCGGCATCCACGAGGGCCGCGGCGGCTTTCAATGGAAGCATCGCGAGTTTTTCCTGTTTCCAACCTGGTTCCACAATCAGGCCGCGGACCTGAGCTGGACGCCCGAGAACACGCAACGGGCGTTTCCGCCGGAAGAAGAGCGCCAGACCGTGGACATCGACGGCTGCGCCACCCTCGAGCAGGTGTGGAAGGTCACCGATTGGGACAAAGTCGCCGCACTGGCCCCGCTGCACATCTGGCATGAAGACGTCGTCAAAGAGCGCTTCATTTATGATGACGAAAGCTGCCTGCACGTCGCTCTCGTCCGCGCCTACAAGCTCCCGCAGCGCTGGCACTTCCCGTATGCCAAAAGCTACGGCGGCTGCCGCTCCTGGATCACCCTGCCAGAGGTGGGGCTGCCCATGGCCGCGGCGGCAACGCCAGCTCTGAGTGATGAAGCGTTCGCAGGTGTATCAGCGCAGTTGAAAGCGATCCTAGGCTGATCGGCTCAGCACATCCATCTCTCACCATTCGTCCGTCATGCCCGCCGCTGCCAAAAAAGCCCCCGCACGCCCAAATCCCGCCCGCGAACTCGTGTTTGGCGATCTGTGGGAGTTTGATCCCGCGCCAGAGACGGCCGATCCAAAGCTGAAGAAGCGCTACGATTTATTCATCAACGGTTCCTTCGTGGCACCGAAGGAGGGCAGATATTTCGCCACCATCAATCCGGCGAATGAAACGAAGATCGCCGACATTGCGCTGGCAGATGCGAAGGATGTGGATGCGGCTTGCAAGGCCGCCCAAAAAGCCTTCACGAGTGTGTGGGGCAAGATGCCCGGCAAAGAACGCGGGAAGTATCTCTACCGCATCGCGCGGCTGTTGCAGGATCATGCGCGGGAGTTCGCCGTCTCCGAGACGATGGATGGCGGGAAGCCGATCAAGGAATCGCGCGACTTCGATGTGCCGATGGCCGCCGCGCATTTCTTTTATCACGCCGGATGGGCGGACAAACTGGAGTTTTTATCGCCAGGACGCCAACTCGCACCGCATGGCGTCGTGGGGCAGGTCATCCCGTGGAATTTTCCGCTGCTCATGCTCGCCTGGAAGATCGCCCCGGCGCTAGCAGCGGGTAATTGCGTCGTCTTGAAGCCTGCGGAGACCACCAGCATCACGGCGTTGAAATTTGGCGAGATCTGCCAGGATGCCGGACTGCCGAATGGCGTCGTGAACATCGTCAGCGGAGCCGCTGAAACCGGCGCGGCGGTCATCAATCATCCGCTCACCTCGAAAGTGGCCTTCACCGGCAGCACGGAGGTGGGCAAGATCATCCTGCGCAGCCTCGCGGGCACCGAAAAGAAGCTCACGCTCGAACTCGGCGTCAAGGCCGCGAACATCGTCTTTGACGACGCCCCGCTCGACCAGGCCGTCGAGGGCATCGTGAACGGCATCTTCTTCAATCAAGGCCACGTCTGCTGCGCAGGCTCGCGCCTGCTCGTGCAGGAAAGCATCGCCGATGAAGTGCTCGCCAAACTGCAGCGCCGTATCGCCACGCTGCGTGTGGGCGACCCGATGGACAAGAACACCGACCTCGGAGCCATCAACAGCGCCGAGCAGCTCGCCAAGATCACCGACCTCGTCAAAAGCGGCGTCGAGGAAGGCGCGGAGAAGCACGACAACGGCTGTAAACTGCCCGCGAAGGGCTTCTTCTTCCGTCCCACGATCTTCGCGAACGTCAGCATGAGCCACCGCATCGCCCGCGAGGAGATTTTTGGCCCCGTTCTGAGCATCCTCACCTTCCGCACGCTCGAAGAAGCCGTCGAAAAAGCCAACAACACCCCCTACGGCCTCAGCACCGGTGTCTGGACCGACAAAGGCAGCCGCATCCTCAAAATGAGCACGCTCCTCAAAGCCGGCGTCGTCTGGGCCAACACGTATCACAAATTTGATCCCTCCAGCCCGTTTGGAGGCTTCAAGGAGAGCGGGTTTGGCAGAGAAGGCGGGAAGCAGGGGCTGCTTGATTATCTCAAGATGGCTTGAGGCCGCTTTGCCGAGAGTTAGCCTTGGTTGGCTTCATCGGGGTTCGTCGCCCTCGACGATGGGCCCCTTGGGAACCAATGCCATCGCTTGAAGAAAGCTCTCTCGTGATGCTCCCTTGGCCCGCTCGGCGATGATGTCATAGGTCTGCAGGGCCGACAGCTTCTCCGCCACGGCCAGACTGATGAACTGATTGATGGAAATGCCATCCACATCCGCCGCACGCTTGAGGTGGCGGTGGATGGAATCGGGTAATCTGAGGCTGAGGCTGCTCATGGTAGTAGTCGGATGAAGGCTGCAGGAGTCAGAACGGTGATGCCGAACTGGGAGGCTAAGCGAAGGTCTTTGCGGTTGAAGGTGACAATGTGAGTGGCACCCGAGGCAATGGCCACCTCCAGCACCATGTCGTCCTTGGGGTCTGGCAGGAGCGGTCGCCAGAGATAGTAAATCTGCTGTTTGTACGCCATCTGGGCGATCCGGCGGATGATCGCATCCAATGCGGAAGTCGGAATTTTGATCCCCGTCGTCGGTCTCGATGAAACATCATCATACTCGGCGAGTAGCGGGACAGACAGAGCCATTTGAAAATCACCCCGGTCTGCCGCCAGAATGATCTGGTGACTGGCTCCCGAAGACGAACGAAGGGCGGCAATGAGGACATTGGTATCGATCACGGCTCTGATCACGCGGTTGCCTATTCGATACTGCCGGTGATGTCAATGGATGGAAACATGAGGTATGAGGTCTCAATACCCATCAAATCTCTTCGTCTGTCTGTCTCGCTTGGCTCGTCCTTATTTCGTCATTCGTGATTACTCATTCGTCATTTTCCATCTCCGTTCCATGACCCGCCTCCACACCACCCAAACGCCCACAGGCTACGGCGCGTCCTCACCTGATGTGAAAAGGGAAGGCCGCAGATTCAGTCACACATCGGCAGCTTGGCGTCATTTCCCCCGTCGTCTTCTCTGCTGTGGTGGTTAGCCCAAGCCAAAGTGAGGAGAAATACGGCTCCAACGATTGCGCCGATCGCTGTCATTATTGCCACAAACCGAGTTCGTCGCTCAAACCTAGGTACTTTTGGAAAATGTGGCTGGGGCGCGCTACTCGACAAATAAAGCCCATGAGGACTCTGAACCTTGGACGTCGCGATCCACGTCATCACTGCTGCTGCTAGCACACAGGACGCGGAGACAGAAATTGGCAGGGCAATGGTGGGACTCGCAATGACCTGAGTAAAAATCCCTGTGATCGCCACGCCCGCCCCAACGATTGCGGCGACACCTGCAACGATTCCAAGAATTGCGGTCGGAACATTGTCTTGTGCAGCTTCGGCACGTTTACTTGCCATCGCATGTTCAGACCTAGCTGAATCCATCGCCTCGGAGAACTGCTGTTCCGAGGTAACCCCAGACACTTTGCCGCCGATGGAGATCTTCCGCGCCAGACGCTCACCCTCCTCCGTTGGATCGATCAAAATCGTCGAGATAGGGATTCTAGAAGCCGCACACTGTTTCGCGGCATGTTCTGCCGCGAATTCGTCAGCAAGGCCGTCTGATATCACCAAGATGCTAGTAAAACCAGATGGCGCTGACGTACGATATGTCTTGTGAGCCAATGTCAGTGCCAGTGCGAGTTCCGTGCCACCACCACGCCCTGGGAATTGATCGAGGCTTCTAGCGATTTTCTGATAATCAACGCAGTCCGCAGTGCATACCACTTCGGCGTCGTCTGAAAAGGCGACTACAGAAACGGTACTATTCGTGAGTCCACAAACCTCCTTGATGAGTCGGTCTTTTGCGGCTTCGAGTTTGGTTCGATAGTCTCCGCTTTCAGTGTGTCCCGAGAACTTATAGTTCGATGAGAACGGCGCCTCCATCGAACTCGATTGATCCAGAAGGATGATCCAGTGATCGCTCATGATCGAGATTTTTTATTCAATCGTTCAACAACCGTTCTCATAGCGGCTTCAGACCATGATAACCCTGTCCGTTGAGTGTTAGACTTCATGATGGCGGTGTGACTTCGGTGGTTCAAGGCGTCAACGGGGTCAGGTAAACGGCGTCTAGCATGGCGACGATGATCGCGATGAGGTTGCGCCACGGGTAAGAGAGCCAGATGCGAGCGGCTCTACGCCAAGTTATTTCTAGTTCCATGGGTGTTCAGTTGTTGGTGTGCGAACATGTCAAACAACAGCGGCTTAGGCCACGGGTGGCGCGGGGGCAGGCGGTGTGGGGGCGGGCGGGGGCGTTTCGCCAGGGCCTTCGTCGGGCTCGCCGGGGCGCTGGGCATAGACGACGCCCCATTCGCGGGCGCGGCGGCGCAGGGTGGGCGGCTCGAGCTGGCGGAGGGCGAATTCGACCTCGTCCCACACATCCCGGATGACTTGGTCCGCCTCGGAGCGCAGGGCGATGACGTCGGCCTGCTCGGCTTCGAGCTGGTCTTTCGCGTCGGTCTGGGCGGCGAGCTTGTCGTTGTAGGCCTGGAGGGCGGCGGCCACGGCAGAGGCGGCGGGCATGGCCATGGAGACCTCGCCGAACTGAGTGACGCGGCGGGGATCCCCCTTCACGATGCGGTCCGCCCACAGCAGCAGCGCGGCCTCGGCATCGAGGTTCGGGACGGTCTCCTCATTGACGCTGAGTTCATACACGGCGCGGCCTGCGGCGGCGCTGTCTCCCCGGGCGATGCTCATCTGATAAACCTGGATGAAGTGGCTGACGAGCAGGCGCAGCTTGTCCGCGGCAGCGGTGAGGGCCAGCGTGCTGGCGGACTGCTGCCCAGAGGCATCTGCCCGCTCGGCGATTTCTTTTTCCCACTTCGGCTGAAGGGCCGCCAGCGCGGTGGTGGTGGCGGCGCTGATGAGGTGGGCGGCCCCGGTGGTGCTGGTGGATTTCTTCAGCGCTCCCTGGAGGGCCTGGGTGCGCGTGGGATCGGAGGCGGGCAGTTGGCGGAAGGGCATAGCGTGCGGTGGGCTGGATGTGAAGCGAGCGTGGCAGGTGCCGGAATCAGGTGGATGAGCATTCTGCCAAATTCGAAGCGCAGTCTAAGGATTCGCGCTCATCGAGTCAATATAAAACCATATTCGTTCGAGTAATATGCTTAACTCATACTAAACGATGCATTGACTTGTTTAGGCTTGTTAATTGATAGCCTGATACTGGATGTTTTGCGCGTGAGGACGGCATAATCTGCCGGTCGAAGCGCTAAGCCGTAAGCCAACGGTTGTTGACCAAGCCATCAACGATCGACCATTCACGATCAACGGAGATGCCTGCACCGTGCGAAAAGCCCCCAAACCGTCGAAAGAGGGCGTTTTCGTGCAAAAGGGTGCCGCCGACATGTCAGGAAGGGGCTTTTGCATGCAAAAGTGGGTTGCCGCCAAGTCGGAAGGGGGCTTTTGCAGCCCAGAGAAAGCTCCCGACAGGGCGGGAGACGGAGCGGCAGTCCCTTGGTCTTTGTCTGGAAGATCGCGACATGCGTTTTCAAATTCGCGCAAAAAGATCGACGGTAGGTCGCTGTGCTGAATGACAGCCGAGCGTAGCTAGACAGACAGCCGAAGGCAACCCCGCAGGCCTGAGTGAAACGAATCCAATGAGTCAATCCGAATGACGAAAGAAGCCCCAATGCCGAATGTCGAAACCGTGCTGCGAGCACGAGAGTGTGGACTGGTTCGTCATTCGACCTTCAACGTCGTTAGGTGAGGCGGTTTATTGGCAAGGGAATGGGGGCAAAGGAATGAATCCAGCCCCAGTCATGGGTTCTTTATTCCCTTGCCCCCATTCCTTTGCCATTCTGAAGTGCAGCTAACCAAACGAGATTGATTCGACCTTTGTCATTCTTTCGTCATTCGTGCTTACTCATTCGTCATTTTCCATCCCCCCTACCATGACCCGCCTCCACGTTACAAAGACCCCCAAATGCTACGTCGGCGGTGCTTTCATTCGCAGTGAGAGCGGACGCGTGGCGGAGCTGCTGGATGCGACGGGGGCGTTTTTTGCCAACATCCCGCAATGCACGCGAAAGGACCTGCGCAATGCCGTGGAGGCCGCGGCGAAGGCGGGGCCGGGGTGGGCGAAGCGGTCGGCCTTCAATCGCGGGCAGATTCTGTATCGGCTGGCGGAGATGATGGAGGCGCGGGGCGTCGAACTGGCGGACAGCATCACCTTGAGCGGCGTTTCGAAGGCGGAGGCCTCGCGCGAAGTCGCGGCGGCGATTGAGCGCGTGGTGCATTACGCGGGCTGGGCGGACAAATACGAGCAGGTGCTCGGCAACGTGAACCCCGTCGCCTCGCCGCACTTCAACTTCACTGTCACCGAGCCGATGGGCATCGTCGGGATCCTGGCCCCCGAGGATGCGCCGCTGCTCGCGCTGG